>VGDL01000006.1 GCA_016869735.1 Alphaproteobacteria bacterium | reverse complement strand
CCAAATCAAGCTCAACCTGACGTAAAATCTTCAGACAATCCTCATCCGAATAGCGCTTCCAAGCCATCCAAAACCCTCCCCTATGGCACAACAATAGTGGCTCAACTTTAGGGGGCTGAGACAGAAGCGCGGCTACCCAAATAATTGGAATCACGGGATGCAGCCTAGATGGAAATTACGAAATGTTATAATTTGTCATCACACTTTCTTGTAATTATCACACACCTGAAACTATTCGCTGGTTTGTTTATCGGTCATGACCACGAAACTATGCTTCATCTTCAATCCAGCCGCAGGCGCTCGCCGTCGGGCGCGGCTTTATGCGGCATTGGATGTTCTTTATGGCCTCGGCATCCAATTTGAATTGCAGGAAACAGGCGCCCCTGGCGACGCGGAAAGGCAAGCACGCGAAGCCGCGCAGCAGGGGCGCATCGTCGTTGCTGCTGGAGGGGACGGTACCATCGCCGAAGTCGCCGCCGGCTTGGATGGAACAATGGCATCCCTTGGAATTTTGCCACTCGGCACCGCGAATGTCTTTGCGCTTGAAATGGGGGTGCCCCTCAACCCGAAGGAAGCCGCACGCGCATTGCTGCTTGGGCACAGCACTTCAGTGTTTCCTGGCATACTGAAGCGCGGCAATGCTCCCGATCGCCTCTTTATTCAAATGGTGGGCGTCGGGCTTGATGCTGTTGTAGTGCATCGCTTGCCACCTGGCTTGAAGCGCGCCTTCGGCAAAGCTGCCTATGTGATGCAGACCCTGCGCGACCTTACTTCGCATCCATTCAGCCCCTTCATGGTCCAGGTGGATGGCCAACAATGGGAACCTTCAGGCGTGGTCGTCACCAAGGGCCGTTTTTATGCGGGCCGCTTTGAAATTGCGCCTCAGGCCGATCCTCGAGAGGCGGATTTCCATGTCGTATCGCTCTACCAGCGCAATTTCCTCGATGCGCTGAAACATGCTGGCGCCCTTAGCCTGGGCAGGCTGCCCGCGCTTTCCAGCATCATGCTCCAGCGCGGACATGAGATTGAAGTATTCGGCGCCAATTTGCCGGTTCAGGCTGATGGTGATGCGGCAGGATCACTGCCGATACGAATCACGCCTTCCCTGGAGCCACTCCGGGTTGTCGTGCCATAGTCATTCAGGATTTCGGGCGATAATGCCAGACGCTGGCAGGCGGGAAATTCAGCGGCGTCCAGGCCAGGCGCCGCGCCTCCAGATTCAAATTTCTGTAGGGTAAGGGCGATGTGATGCAATAAGCGTAGAAAAGAAAGCCCTTACCGGGAGCAATCGTCTCCACCTGTTCAATGAACTGACGCTGCCTTTTCTCACCCAGCAGCACCAATGGAATACCGCAGATCACAGTGCTGATATTGGGTGCCATATGGCGCAGCTTATCTGCCGGCAGGTTGAAGGCATCCGCCTGCAATACCCTTGCATCCGGGAAATTCGATTCCAAATGCTCGGCCATCTCAGGAACAATTTCCACCAAGACAATCCGCCGTGCAGCGATGCCAGAACGGATCAGGCTTAGCGTAACTGCGCCTGTGCCGGCGCCGAGTTCAACAACAGCGCCATCCGATTCCTTTTCAATATGCCGGGCAATCAGCTGGCCCAGGACAGGCGATGAAGGAACAATAGACCCCATCTGAAGGGGATTGCGCAGCCACCGCCGAAAAAACAGATTTGTAGCGCGGGCGCCGGTGAATGCTTCCTGTGACACTGATTTTGTGACCATAAACCAAAAATCCTCACTGCTCTGCCTTGGATTGACTTTGGGAACAGCAAAGACTCCCAAGAAACAACCAAGACACCCGTTATGCAGGGATTTGCGGCGCGATGATCACCGAACAGTGACAGTTTCGTTAAACATCAAATGAAGCGCACCCTCAGCCTTCAATCTTCACACCCATCCGCCCAGCCAGATCCTGGATGAATTGCCAGGCCACTCGCCCGGACCTGGACCCGCGCGTGACGGACCATTCCACCGCCTGCGCGTGCAAATCCTCCACCGATACGGCCAGCCCGTAATGCTTGGCATAGCCTTCGATCATGGCGAAGAAAGTATCCTGATTGGCGTTATGGAACCCAATCCACAGCCCGAAGCGATCTGACAGCGATACCTTTTCCTCAATCGCCTCAGAGCCATGAATGGCGGCGCTTCGTTCATTCTCGATCATGTCGCGGGACATCAAATGCCGGCGATTGGATGTAGCGTAGAACAACACATTGGCCGGGCGGCCTTCAATGCCGCCATCCAGCACGGATTTCAGCGCCTTGTAATCCGCATCTTCCCGTTCAAAGGATAGATCATCGCAAAACACCAGGCAGCGCCGCGTGCCCGCGCGCAGGAAGCGCAGCAATTCCGGCAGTGTCTTGATGTCCTCACGATGGATTTCAATCAGGGCAAGGCTGCCGGGCACTTCTCTATTCGCCGCCGTATGCGCGGCCTTCACCAGGGATGATTTGCCCGTGCCCCGCGCGCCCCAGAGCATGGCGTTATTGGCGCTGAAGCCGCGCGCAAAGCGCAGCGTGTTTTCCATCAGGATATCCTTCTGCCGATCAACCCCCTGCAGCAGGTCAATCGGCACCGCCGCCACCTTAGGCACCAGGGAAAGCCGCGCCACGGGTTCCGGGTGCCAGATGAAGGCATCGGCCCCGGTCAGGTCCGGCGCTGCGGCGGGGGGCGGGGCCAGGCGTTCAAGTGCCTCGGCAATGCGGGTCAGGGCGGGGAGAAGCGAAGAATGATCCATGGCCGCGCGGAATAGGCCGGGACGCTATTGACGGAAAGGGGGCGGCCGCTAGTTTCCGCCCCATCATCGCAAAAGGAATGCCGGACCATGGAAAAACTATTTGGCATCGCGCCCGCCTATGCTCAGGAAGCGGGCGGCACCGCCGCGGTTGTTATGCAATTGCTGCCGCTTATCCTGATTTTCGTCGTCTTCTACTTCCTGCTGATTCGCCCGCAACAGAAAAAAATGAAGGATCACCGCGAAATGCTCGGCCAATTGAAGCGCGGGGATCGCGTTGTGACGGCGGGCGGCATTGTCGCCACCATCACCAAGGTCAAGGACGGCTCTGACGAGATCGAGGCTGAAATCGCCCCCAATGTGAAGGTCACCGTGGTGCGCGGCACCATCGGCAGCGTGCTGCGCCCCGAAGCCGCGAATGATGAGGCGAAAAGCTGAGCCTTTCCCAAAAGGTCACAAAAAAGGCGCCGAGGGCCACCCCCCGGCGCCTTTTTTCATGGCCCTGCGGCCAATTAGGCAGACTGGCCGGAAGCCAGACCACCCTTGCCCATCAGATCGGCCACCACTTCCCAATTCACCAGCTTGTTCAGGAAGTTATCCAGGTAGTTCGGACGCACATTGCGGAAATCGAGGTAATAGGCGTGTTCCCACACATCCACGCCCAGAATCGGCTTGCCTTCACCGGTGGAAATCGGGTTGGCGCCATTGGGCGTCTTGGTCACCTTCAGCTTGCCATCGGCGCCGATGATCAACCAGGCCCAGCCGGAGCCGAATTGCGTCACGCCAGCCTGCTTGAAGGCTTCCTTGAAGGCGGCGAGGCCACCAAGGTCGCTATCAATCTTGGCCGCCAAGGCGCCCGGCAGCACATCACCACCGCCGCCCGGCTGCATCACATGCCAGAACAGGATGTGGTTGTAATGCTGCCCCGCCTGGTTCAGCACCGGCAGGCCATCAGCGCCCGCCTTGCCGGCTTCAGCGCAGATCGCTTCCAGCGACTTGCCGGCCAGGCCCTTGGCTTCGATCAGCCCATTCAGCGCCGTGACATAGGCATTGTGATGCTTGCCATGATGCAGTTCCAGGGTTTCCTGGCACATGCCATTGGCGGCAAGCGCATTGGTGGAATAGGGCAGCGCGGGCAGGCTGAAGGCCATGGGGGTTTCTCCGTTCCTCAGATGTGAGCGATTAACGCTGCGCTTGAGGTAAGCGGGGCCAGCACAGGCGTCAACCGCACCCTTCCCGCGCGCGGCGGGGCCGGGCATATCAGCCAGTGTGAGCCTTTCCCCGATAGCGGCCTTTGCCCGCGCCCATGACCCGGACCGTTTCCTGGCCGCGCTTTTCGCGCCGCCGGAACAGCGCGAGGCCATTTTCACCCTGATTGCCTTCAACCATGAATTGGCCCGCGCCCGCGAAGCCGCGAGCCACCCCATGGCCGCGCTGATACGCCTGCAATGGTGGCGCGATGTGCTGGACGAAGCGCAGGCCGGCAAACAAGCGCGCCGGCATGAGGTTGCGGCACCGCTGCACGCCGCCCTCACCGCCGGCAGCCTGGACCCCGCAGCGCTTGGCGCCATGATTGACGCGCGAGAGGCGGAAACCGAGGAAGCCGGCATCCCGACCGAGGCGGATTTCGTTGCCTGGCTGCGCGGCACCGCCGGCGGCTTTGCCTATGCGGCTGGCCTGGCCTTGGGCAGCAGTGCTGAAGAGGCCGAGAAGCTCCGCGCCCTTGGCGCGGCGTATGGCTTGGCGGGAGTATTACGATCCGTGACGGCCCATGCCGCGCAAGGGCGCTGCCTGCTGCCGATTGATCGGCTGGCGGCTGTGGGGCTGAGTGCTGAGGGGGTGATCAGCGCGCCCACAGCGCCCGCGCTTTCGGCGCTTTGCGCTGAGATGGCGGCTGAGGGTTTGGAAGCCTTGCGAACCGCGCCGCGTGACGTGCCGAAAGCGCTGATGGCCGCCGCGCTGCCTGTTGTGCTGGCGGCGCGCGATTTGCGGCGGGTGGCAGAGGGGAAGCTTGTGCCTATGCCACGCGGGGTGGGGGATAGGATGGCCGTGATTTGGGCCGGGGTGTGGGGGCGGGTTTAGGCAAGCCTTGCACCAAGCAGGTCGCGTACCGTCTCAATCGGCATCAGCATCACCCGCTCGCCTAAGGGGCTCCGCACAAAGCCATGCGCCTCATAAAAGCGCTCGGCCTCCTCATCAATCGCATGCGCCACCACACTGCGCACGCCAGCGATTTCAGAAGCAGCCAGGCAGCGCCGCAGCGCATCCGCAAGCAACGCCGAACCCAAGCCGCGCCCGCGCCACGCCGCATCAACAGCGAGCCGCCCGATCAGCAGCAGCGGCACCTCATCGGGCATGCCACGGCGCAGTTTTGCCGAAGGCAGCGCTTGGCGCTGTTCAAGCGCGGTTGAGATGGAAAAATACCCAACCACGCGCGCCGGAGCATCGGCAGCACAAACCACATAGGTGCGGGCCGAAAGCCCCTCACTCGCCCGCGCCCGTTCACGCAGCCAGGCATCAAGCGATGGGTGAACGCCATTCGAAAAACCGGCAACATCATGCGCGGCGCTGAGAGGTGCCGGCGCAAGTAAAGGCGGCTTCACGCCTCCCAAGGCGCTTTCCGCTTCAGCCTGGCGCGGGCCTTGGCTGATGGCGCCGGCGGCGCATCAAGCATTTTCACAAACCGCGCATGCGCCTCATCATTCAGAAGGAAGACGCGCTGTTCCAGAATTGTTTCCAGCGCTTCTTGCCGCGCACATTCCAGCATGAATTCAGAAAGCTTCTGCCCGCGCATCGCTGCTGCGCGGTTGAACAGCGCCTTGGTTTCCGCCGAGGCACGGATTTGAATGACATCATCCTTGGGGCGCGATGAAGCTGACATGACAAGGCCTTATGTTCGGGACCAAAGGTAGTAATTGTATGGCTATTGTCAATACAAATAGGATCAGGCACCCCTAGGCCCGCTCCGTCGGGTCCGCCTCCCCCACCGCCACCACCGGCGCGGCCAAAACCCCCTCCCGCACCCCGCGCAACGCCGCGATATCCCCAGCGCCAAACCCACGCCGTGCCGCATCCGCAAGCGCCAAGCGCCGCAGAGCATCATCGCTCAACACCGGGCAAGCGGGCAGCAAAGCCGCCGCATCTTCAAGCCTACCCGTGCAATGCAGCACCACATCGCAGCCGGCGGAAAGCGCGGCGGCGGCCAGGTCATTCGCCATGCCGGCCAAGGCCCCCATCGCCAGATCATCCGTGATCAGCAGGCCATCAAAGCCAATCTCACCCCGGATGACGCGGTCAATCACAACAGGCGAAAGGGTGGCCGGCAGGCGCGCATCCCAGGCTTCATACAGAACATGCGCCGTCATCGCCCAGGCGCCGCTGGCGGCCAAGGCGCGGAACGGCGCGATGTCATCGGCAAGCGCATCAACACCCACGCCAACACGCGGCAATTCATGATGGCTGTCAGCCATCGCGCGGCCATGGCCTGGGATATGCTTGATCACGGGAATGCAGCCCGCCGCTTGCAGGCCGGCAATGCAGGCCACACCAAGCCTGGCAATTTCCTCAGGCGCGGCGCTAAAGGCACGATCCCCAATCACCTGATGCGCGCCCGGCAGGCGCAAGTCCAGAACGGGCGCGCAAACCACATCCAAGCCCGCGGCGCGACACATGGCCCCCAGCAAATACGCATTGGCGCGCTGCGCGAGTTCAGGCTGCCCCTCAAACCGCGCGGCGGCGGGGAATGCTTCCCACTGCGGCGGCTTCAGCCGCGCCACGCGCCCACCTTCCTGGTCAATCAGGATCGGCGCAGCGGCGCCCAACACATCGCGAATATCATTGGTCAGCGCGCGCAACTGCGCCGGGTTCTGGATATTGCGCGCAAACAGAATGGCGCCCAGCGGGCGAAATTTGCGCCACAGCGCCGCTTCCTCAACGGTCAGCCTATGCCCCGAAAGGCCAAGTATCGCCGCCCGAGACGCCGCCATCTGCCCCTAACCGCCAACCGCCATGCAGGGGATGTTGCGGGTTTTCATTTCCTCGCAAAACGCCCGCGCGGTCGCCGCATCGGTAAAGCCACCGGTTCGGATACGGTAAAGCGTCGTCTGCCCTTCGCGGTCAAAGGGCGCCAAGCTCACGCGACGATTGCCAAGCAATTCCGGCACACGCTTTTGCAACCTGTCCCATTCACCGCGTGCCGCCGCTTCACTTGGCAAGGCGCCCAATTGCACCTGCGCGCGACCATTGGCGATTGGCGCGAAACGCTCGGCATTGGCCGGTACCGGCGCCGGCAGGCTTGGTGCTGTCAGCGCAGAAGTCGTGGCCGGCGGCGCTGGCGCGGCGGCCTGGGGCGCGCTGCGCGGTGCGGCTTGTGGCGCGGCTGGCTGTGCTGGCGCTGCCGGCGGCGGCGCGCTGCGGGCAGCTTCCTGCGCCGCACGTTCGGCCAATTGCGCGCGCAGCTGGTCCACGCGCGGGTTTTCCGCCTCTGGTGCCAGCGCGCCCGATGTTGCGGAGCGTGCGCTGCGATTGCGGTCAAAAATCAGCTCATCCTGATTGGGCACCCGCAGCCCGCCGGGATTATCGGGCCGCACCTTGATCGGGCGCGCATCCGCTTCGATCAGCGGCGCATTGCGCGATGACCCGCGCGAAAATCCCCAGACGAGTGCTGCAATCAATGCCACCACCGCCAGGACAGACCCCGCGATGATGATCATTCGCCAAGGCGGGCCCCCACCCGTCTTGCGACCCAGCCTATAGGCTGGAACCGGAACTTCCCTCACGCCTATCCCCCGATCGGCGCTGGAATAGTGTCAGCGCATTTCCTCGACCGGCGTCACCCCCATGACGCCAAGACCGGACCGAATAACGCTTGCCGTCGCTGCCACAAGCGCCAACCTGGCGGCTGTGGCGGCGGGCTCATCCTCACGAATGAAGCGAAGCGTCGAATCGTCGCGGCCCCTGTTCCACAATACATGAAAATCGGCGGCCAAGTCATGCAGGAAAAACGCGATGCGGTGCGGCTCCCGCGCCAAAGCGGCGGCTTCCACCACCCGCGGCCAAGAAATCAGGCGCCGGATCAGGTCCAATTCCGCCTTGTCGCGCAAATGCTCGAGCGGTGCGGCGGTAAGTTTCGCGACATCAGGCTCACCCGCCTGACGCAATACGGACCGGCAGCGCGCATGGGCATATTGCACGTAAAAGACCGGGTTTTCGCGGGTTTGCTCGACAACCTTATCAAGGTCGAATTCCATCTGGGCGTCGGATTTGCGCGTCAGCATGGTAAAGCGCACCGCATCGCGGCCCACTTCCTCGATCAAATCACGCAAAGTCACATAAGTCCCGGCGCGCTTGGACATGCGCACGGGCTCACCGGCCTTCATCACATGCACAATCTGGCAGAGCACCACTTCCAAGGGCACGCGCCCATCGGAAAGCGCCTTCACGGCGGCGCCCATGCGCGAAACATAGCCGCCATGATCCGCGCCCCAAACATCAATCAGCAGATCATAGCCGCGCGTGAGCTTATCCGCATGGCAGGCGATGTCATTGGCGAAATAGGTGTTGGAGCCATCGGATTTCTTGAGCGGCCGATCAACATCATCGCCAAATTGCGTGGAGCGGAACAGCAATTGCGGGCGCGGTTCCCAATCATCCGGTGTCTTGCCCTTGGGCGGTTCCAGCACGCCTTCATAAAGCAGGCCCTTGCCTTCAAGGGCGGCAATCGCGGCATCGGTCGCATTCGCTTCCACCAGCGCGCGTTCGGACAAGAACACATCCTGCGTGACACCAAGCAGCGCCAAATCCTCACGGATCGCGATCATCATCATCGCGACCGCCCGTTCGCGCGCCATATCCAAGCAGGCGCGATCCACGAACCAGCCAAGCGCCAGAGCGCTTGCCACACCGGCGGCAGTCTGGGCCGCGCTTGGCGTGCCCTCGATGGGCTGCGGTGCCATGGATGCGCCGTGATGCTCCGCCAAAGCCTCACCGACCGCGACCAGATAATCGCCGCGATATTGCAGCGTCACGCCAAAGCGGCGTTCCACCTGCTCCGCGGTCCATTCCTCAAGATTGGGTTCAATCACGCGCAAGTAGCGCCAATAGGCAGCCCAGCCGAGGGCCGCGACCTGCGCCCCCGCATCATTCACATAGTATTCCTTGGTAACCGCAAAACCTCCCTTGGCCAGAAGATTGGCCAGCGCATCGCCGACCACCGCACCACGGCAGTGCCCGACATGCATCGGCCCTGTCGGATTGGCCGAGACATATTCGACATTCACGCGCCGCCCGGCGCCAATCGCGCTATCGCCATAGGCAAGCCCGGCGCCCAGCACCTTCCTGACCTGCCCGACCAAATAGCTTTCCCGCAAACGCAAATTGACAAAGCCAGGCCCCGCCGCTTCGGCCGCCTCAACCATCGGCAGCGTTCCAAGTTTTTCGACCAGCGCCGCGGCAATCTTGGCCGGCGGCAGGCGCGCGGGCTTGGCAATCACCAAGGCGGCATTGGTTGCCATATCGCCATGCGCCGCATCGCGCGGCGGTTCCACCTGAACGCGCGCCAGAACCTCGGCGGGCAAATCCGGGTAAAGCGCCATCAGCGCCGCGCGCACATCTTCCGCCATGGCGGTGAAAATATTTTCGGTCATGCAAGTTTCAGCCTGAGATATCGGGGTCGGTCATGCGCCGGTGCTCTTCCAGCGCGAAGCGGTCTGTCATGCCGGCGATATAATCGCAAACCACCAGCGCGGCCTGGGCGGACCCGGCCTCTCCGGCGCGGGCGCGCCAAAGCGGCGGCAACATGGCCGGCCCGCCATGCAGCAGGCTGAACAACACCTGCACCACGCGCTTGGATTTCGCCATGGTGCGATTGACGCGCCAATGCCGATACATGCGCTGGAACAGGAATTCGCGAATGGCAAGGTTGGCGCGCGCCATGTCTTCAGAAAACACCACCATGGGCCGGTCCGCCGCGCGAATATCTGCAACGGTCATGGGTTTCAGCGCGGCCAGACGCCGCGACGCCTCAGCCGCCACATCCCCCACCATGCGGTTAATCACGCGGCGGATCATCTCTGGCGCCAGGCGTTCCACCGGTGCATCGGGTGCCGCTTCCCGCGCCGCTGCCAGTGCTTCGCCAATCACGGGCAAGGCGCCCACTTCTTCCAGGGTGAACAGCCCCGCGCGCAGCCCATCATCCAGATCGTGGTTATTATAGGCGATGTCGTCCGCAATGGCGGCAATCTGTGCCTCGGCGGAAGCATAGCTCGTCAAATCCAGCTTATGGCGCGCATCATATTCAGCGATATAGGGCGAGGGTCGGCGCAAGGGGCCGTTATGCTTCGCAAGCCCTTCCAGCGTTTCCCAAGTCAGGTTCAGCCCATCAAAACCGGCATAGCGCGCTTCCAACTGCGTCACGACACGCAAGGACTGCGCGTTATGATCAAAACCACCATAGGGTTTCATCGCCGCATTCAGCGCTTCTTCGCCTGAGTGGCCAAAGGGCGGGTGGCCCAGATCATGCGCCAGCGCCAAGGCCTCGGCCAAATCCTCATCAAGGCGGAGTAGCCGGGCGATGGAGCGCGCTATTTGCGCGACTTCAATCGAATGGGTCAGCCGCGTGCGGAAATGATCACCCTCATGGTAAATGAACACTTGCGTCTTGTATTGCAGCCGCCTGAAGGCAGTCGCGTGGATGATGCGGTCGCGGTCCCGCTGAAAGGGTGACCGCGCATCGCCGCCCGCTTCCGGGTAAAGCCGCCCGCGAGAGGTCTCCGGCAGCACCGCATAAGGGGCAAGGTTCATGCTGCCCCCTGCCCTTTGGGCTGGCTGATCGCGGCTTTGGCCTGGGCTTGCATCGAAATCGTGGTTTTCCGTGAAAAACGCGTGACGCAGCGCTGTAACACCCGCCGCACGGCCCCCGCAATCTTTGGTGATTGGAAGCGGCGCGCGAAGCGCCTATGTTTAGTTCTTAAGGAGTCCTCACCATGCCGGATGGCAGCACCGCCCCCGCCCCGTTTCGCGTGACCGCCAGCGCCCAGGCGCAGGTTGCCGATATCGCAGCCCGCGAAGGCCGGCCCGATGCGGGCCTCCGGCTGGCTGTGGAAGCGGGCGGCTGTTCCGGCTTTCAGTATAAATTCGGGCTGGAGGACGCCCCCGCCGCCGATGATCTCGTGATCGGCGAGGGCAAGGGCCGGGTCTTCATTGACCCTGTTTCGCTCGATCTATTGGCCGGGGCCGAGCTTGACTGGGCGGAAGCGCTGATCGGTGCCCATTTCGCCATCAATAACCCGCAGGCAAGTTCCGGCTGCGGCTGCGGTTCTTCCTTCGCGATTGGCTGACCCCCTGCTCAGCCTTTGCACCTTCAACGTCAATTCCATCCGCGCGCGCGCGGCGCATGTCGCGCGCTTTCTGGAACGGCAAAAGCCCGATCTGGTGTTTTTGCAGGAAACCCGCTGCACCGCGGAACAGGTGCCAGCGATGGAATTCGCGGGCCTTGGCTACAAGAACCATGCCGTAGGCCAGGCCGGCGGGCGGAATGGTGTTGCCGTGCTCTCACGCATCCCGTTTGAGGTTCTGGCCGAAGCCCTGCCCGGCGATGCCGAAGATACCCAGGCGCGCTACATAGAAGTGGCGGCGGCGGGGCTCCGCGCTGCGGGGATTTACCTGCCCAATGGCAATTCCGGCGGGGATGCCGGCTTTGCCTATAAGCTTGCCTGGATGGATCGGCTGCGCGAGGTGTTGCAGGACCGGCTTGATGCCTTCCAGCCCTTTGCCGTGCTGGGCGATTATAATGTCTGCCCGACCGAGGCAGACCTGGCGCCCGGCGCCCTGCCGGCCACCGATGCGCTGGTGCACCCCGAAAGCCGAGCCCGGTTCCGGGCGCTATTGCATCTGGGCATGACGGATGCGCTGCGTGCACTGCACCCCAGCGAGACACTTTATACCTATTGGGATTACGGCGCTGCCTTTGAAGCCAATCGTGGTTTGCGGATAGACCATGCGCTTCTCAGCCCCGAATTGGCCGAACGCCTGGAAGCCTGTGAGGTTGACGTGGCGCCCCGCGCCGAAGCGCAGCCTTCCGACCACACGCCGCTGATCGTGACCTTGCGTAATACCTAACGCAGCATCCGCCCAGGCCCAGCCTGCGCGACCACGACCGGCCTACTGAGGGCGCGGATCGGCGCTGAACGATAGGCATCAAGCCCCCGCCCTGCGGAGCCGCCACCCGCAACCCCGCCCTCAGTACCGCCAGGCAGGGGAATGATCTGGGCGCGTTCCGCCCGATTGCCGAGTGAAATCCCGCCCGCGCTAGCCAAAGCCACGCTGCCCCAGCCGGCGCGCAGCCGCGCCAGCGCCATGGCCTCGGCCGAGCTATCCCCGGCATTGCGCGCTTCCTGTTCCCAGGCAGCCAGCACTTTCTCCCGGTAAGGCCCAGACCTTTCGGGGGTTTGGGAATGGTAATGCCCGGCGGCCTGGCGCCAATCCGCCCGCCCGGCGTTCAGTTCGCTCAGGAAGCGCGCCGCATAGCGTGCATTGGTCAGCGGGTCGAAGGCCTGCTCAAGCGAGGCAAAAGCATTGGGGTGGTGATGCAAGTTCACCTGCATGCAGCCGACATCAATGATCCGCACCCCACGGGCCTGCAATTGCCGCACATGGGCAATCGCTGCCTCTCGCGTTGGGAAATATTTGCCCTCTCCCTCCGCGTTGGTCGTCCAGGGCCAGGGGGCGAATTGGCCAGTTTCCGGGTCGCGCCGGCCGGATTCAACCCGGCCAATCGCCTGCAACAAGCCGCGCGGCAGATTGGCGCCACGTTCGGCCTCAGAAATGGCAGCACGGCATAAATGCCCTTCACTGTAGCCCCTGGCCGGCATCAATTGCGCCGCCGCCGAAAGGGGCGATAGCGCCAGACCAAGCAGCGCCGCCACCGCGAGGGTGCTTTCACCGGAAGGCACAATCTGAGAGTTTGGGCGAACCGCATAGAGCCATCTGGACAAGCCGCGTGCCAGACTCACCCCTGCCGAGCCGAGGACACGCAAGTAAACCCATGGTTGATATTGTAAAAGGCCATTTTGCTGCACTGCAAAAAATTATCTTGCAATGCGGGATAGAGTTTCCTATATCCATCAGGTACGGCGGTTTCCGCTGTACATTCTTGGACGTTTCCTCCCTAAACTTGGCGGTGCTTTCGGGCACCGCCCTTTTTTTGCCGGGCTTATGCCCCGGCAGCCACGAAGCCCCATTCCACCCGCGTCAGGCTCTCAATAAGGCTGGTCATGTCCCGGCGTAGCGGGCCAAAGCCCGGCAGGCGTTCAATCCGGGCCTCGTCCATGTAAAGGCTCCGCGCCACTTCAATCTGCAGCGCGTGGGTGGCCTCACGCGGGCAGCCATAATGGCGGGTAACAAAGCCCCCCGCATAGGGGTCATTGCGCCGGACCTTATAGCCAAGCCCCATCAGCGCTTCTTCCACCAGCCGCGTGATGCGCGGCGCACATGCTGTGCCATGCGCATCGCCCAACACAAAATGTGGGGGGTTTGCCAGATGCGCCGGATGGGCCGGCATGGAATGGCAATCAATCAGCAGGCAAAAACCGAAGCGCGCGCGGGTTTCGGCAATCAGCCCGGCCAGGGCGGCGTGATAGGGTTCCCAACAGGCGCGGATGCGTGCCTCAGCCTCGGCAAAGCTCAGCTTGCGGCGATAGATCTGCTCCCCCCCGGTGACGATCCGCGCGAGCGTGCCAAGCCCCGCGCCCACCCTGGGGCTCGCGCTATTCACCCAGGGCGGCAAGGGTTCGGTGAACATGGCCGGGTCCAATTCCCAGGCTTCGCGGTTCACATCGCACCAGACGCGCGGGAAGGAAGCCGCGATCAACGGCGCGCCATGGGCGGGTGCGGCGGCAAAAAGCTCATCCACGAAGGAATCCTCGCTCCGCCGCAGCGCAATCGGGTCCATTCTGGCGTCCAAAAGAAGTTGGTCCGGATATTGCTGACCCGAATGAGGGGACGCGAAGACCAGGGGGATGGTCTGCCGTTCCGGCCGCTTGATGAGATACGGTTCAGCCTGGACCGGGTCTTGGGCGGCGCAAATGGGGGAATTCATGAAACAAGTCTCGAAACCACGCCGTATCCCTTCCGTCAGTCTGGCGCTTCGCCGCTAGATCGCCGGTATCATTAGCTGATTTTAGTGATTTGGGGATATACGGAAAGCCATGGCGCGCAAGGGAAGAGGCTCGCAAAGCGGCGGTGATCTGATCATCGTCAAAAGGGAAGAAGGTGGCGGGCACGCGCATCATGGCGGTGCCTGGAAGGTGGGCTATGCCGATTTTGTGACGGCGATGATGGCCTTCTTTCTGCTGATGTGGCTGATCAATGCCACCACGGAAGAACAGCGCCGCGGCATCGCCGATTATTTCAACCCGACCAATGTGTTGTCCCGGGCCGAATCCGGTTCTGGCAGGCCTTTTGGTGGCCAGACGCCCAATGACAATGCGCCGCTGATGTCCACCACCGGCACGATCGAAGTGCAGCCCGGCAAGCGCCCGGTGGCGATGGATATTGAAGAAGATGATAGCCGTACCCCGGCTGAACCCGTGCCGCGGCGCGAAGGCCCCGTTGGCCAGGAAGATGCGGAAAATGCCAGGCTGGTCATCCGCAGGCCCCGGGCGCCCTGGCCGGCCCCGAACAACCGCGCGGCGGCCCGGCAGCAGAACCTTCCCCCGAACAGCGGCCCGAAAACGTAGGAGAACTTGAATTGCGCCAGGAATTGGCCCGGCGCGAACGCCAAGCCTTCGAAGCCGCCGCCGAACAAATCCGGGAAGCCATTCAGTCGGACCCGGCGTTGGCCGATCTAAGCCGCCAATTGCTGATCGAACAAACGCCGGAAGGCATGCGCATCCAATTGGTGGATGCGGATCGCCAGCCGATGTTCGCCCTGGGCGGCGCCGCCCCCAATGATCGCGCGCGCGCCTTGCTCGGTCGGGTCGCGCAGGTGATCCAGCGCCTGCCAAACGCCATCAGCATTGCGGGCCATACCGATGCCACACCCTTCCGTGGCGGCGGTGAACGCAGCAATTGGGATCTTTCAACCGAACGCGCCAATGTCACGCGCCGCCTGCTGATCGAAGCCGGTGTTGCCGATAACCGCATCAGAAACCTAGCAGGTCACGCCGAACGTGACCCGCTCATCCCAGAACAACCAACCGCCGCCGCCAATCGCCGTGTTTCCATCACGCTGATCAGTCAGACGCCGGGGACACCACGCCCATGATTTCCATCGCTGGCTTCATCTTCCTGCTCGTCTGCGTCTTCGGCGGCTATATGGCCGCCGGCGGCAAGATGGAGATCATTTTGTTGGCGCTGCCCTTCGAATTCGCCATCATCGGGGGGGCGGCCTTCGGTTCCCTTCTCATGGCCAACAGCCTGTCAGAAGTGAAGCATATCCTTGGCAGCATCGGCAAAATCCTGAAGGGCGGCAAATACAAGCGCCAGGATTACATGGAATTGCTGAGCCTGTTGTTCTGGCTTGTGCGGCTTGCCCAGACCAAGGGCCCGATGGCGATTGAACCGCATATCGAAAAGCCGGAAGAAAGCGCGGCCTTCCAGAAATTCCCGAATATCCTGAAGGATCAGCACACGGTTGCGATCATTTGCGACTACCTTCGCATGGTCGGCATGAATGCCGATGACCCGCATCAGATTGAAGATGTGATGGCACGCGAATTGAAAAAAATGAAGGAAGAGGAATTGCACAGCGCCCATGCGCTGCAAAGCGTTGCCGATGCGCTGCCTGCGCTTGGGATCGTCGCCGCCGTGATGGGCGTGATCAAGACCATGGCGTCCATTGACCAGCCGCCGGCGGTGCTTGGCAAAATGATTGGTAGCGCGCTGGTCGGGACGTTTTTGGGCGTCTTGCTCGCCTATGGCCTGGTCGGCCCCTTTGCAGCGCGCCTCAAGGCAGTGATCGAGGAAGAGGCGAAGTATCACGAAGTGATCCGCGCCGTACTGGTTGCGCATCTGCATGGCAATGCGCCGCAGGTGGCGGTTGAAACCGGCCGCAAGACGGTACCGACTGACCTGATGCCAAGCTTCCAGGATGTGGAAGAATCGCTCCAGGAATTGAAGATCTGACGCAGGCTTCGCGGTTCACGCTTTTTTCGCGGGCATACCGGTCCTGAGCTGTGGCGGGGCGCCGCCACGGCCCCGCCCCATTGGGTCGCCCGGGTCAGCATCGGTGGGCCCGGCTTCTCGGCCCCCGCCGCGGCCCCTGTCCGGCATACCGCCGGGATCGGCATCGGTCACGCCATTGCCGCCACGGCCCCGGCCTGGCTCATCGCCCGGGTCAGCATCAGTCGGCCCAAGGGAGCGCCCGCCCCGCGCCACGCCACGGCCATTGCCTGGTTCATCGCCGGGGTCGGCATCGGTTTCCCCGCTCCGGCGCAGTTGCGGGGGCGCGCCATTCTTGCCCGGCAGATCGGGCGCTGTGGGGGCAGGCGATTTCCGCCCCTGCGCCAAGGCGCCAGCGGCTGGCACGGCAAGCCCCGCGCCAGCCAGCCGAAGTACCAATAGGCGGCGCCGCAAGGGCGAATCGGGGGGCAATGACACAATGTCCTCCTTGCTCAGATTGGCTCGATATGGGGCTGCCATCAGTTTGTTCGCAAGCCAGGGAATAATAAGCTGCCGCCGCGTTTTTTATCACCCAACAGGAACAAGAAGGTGAACGCATCACGCAATTGCGCCCAAGGAAAGCAGGGATGCAGGCGCGCCGGTAGCTTGATGCGGCATCAGGCGCTGGCACCAAGCCTCCAAAATAATTTCAATTAAAACAATTGGTTAAAAATTTTTCGCCGCTTGCTGCATTTTTCGCTTGCCAGATTGTTCTTGTTTTGTTCTTATCCTGGCCATGAGCAGCACCCTATACCAAGACCCCTCCCTGATTATCCCGCAACGCCCTGTGCGCGTCCGCTTTCAGTCGCGCAGCGCGGGCTTCGATAAGGCGCGCAGCGCCATGCGCGATTTCACGCTTTTGCTGGCCCTCGCTTGGGGCGCAGCCGAAGTGGCGCTTTGGTTGAGCGCGGGCTGAACCCTTACCCCTCGGCGGCTTCGCGCGCCCGTTCGCGCAAAATCGCAACCGCGCGGCGCAGCCCATCGGCGATATTCTCCGGCGGCATGGCGCCCGAGAACAGCAAATGCCGATCCAGCACAAAGGATGGCACGCCCGATATCCCGGCGCGGCGATAGCCCTCATCCTCGACCAGCACCTCATGCCGCCCGGCATCGCCGGCACTAAAGGCCGCCAAGCTTTCCGCTGACATGCCCGCCGAAGCGCCAAGGGCAGCGAGTGTCGCGGCATCGCCAATATCCACGCCTTCCTGGAAATAGGCCTGGAAGATGGCCTCGGCCACGTCGCGCTGCCGGTCATCGGCACCCGCCAGCCGGATCAGCCGATGCGCTTGCAGCGTATTCGGCGTGCGCGCCATCAAATCATGGCGAAACGCAAGGCCTGCAACGCGCCCGGCATCGGCCACGCGGTGGTCCAATTCCTGGGATTTCTCCCAAGAACCGAATTTAGCGCTGCGATATTCCCGCCGGTCCACACCCTCCGCTGGCATTTCCGGGTTCAATTGGAAGGGGCGGAAACGGACCTTAAAATGCAGCCCGTCTTCGGCCAGCAGATCGAGCGCGGCGTCCAGATTGCGCTTGCCGATCCAGCACCAGGGGCAGATCGCGTCGGAAATCACATCCAAAATGCCGGCATTGGCTTCAGTCGCGCTGTCCATGGGCTAGCTCCTGCAATAAGTACCCACAATGCCGCGTTGAAAGCGCGCGGTCCAGCACGCCCCCTCTTGGAGAGAAGCGCGGAAAGCCGCATGGTCCGGCGCATGAGCACCATGATCTTCCCCGCCCCCGCCCCGGCCGCCTGGCCAGCCGCCACCCCTGCCCAGGCCGGTTTTGATGCCGCCAAGTTGCAAAGTGCGGTCGCTTTCGCCGCCGCGCATGAAACCCCCTGGCCCTATGATCTGGCCGGCCATATCGGCCGCGGCTTTTTTGAAGCACCTCCGGATAATGAGGTCCTTGGCCCGCTCAGCCCGCGCGGCGCGCCTGGCGGCCTGATCACGCGCCATGGAGCGTTGGTGACCAGCTGGGGCGATACGCGGGAAGTCAGCCAAACCTTCAGCGTCGCCAAATCCTACCTTTCGCTGCTGACGGGCATTGCCTGGACCGATGGGCTGATACCCGACCTGGATCAACGCGTGGGCGAAACCGTGCAGGATGGCGGCTTTGACACGCCCCAAAACGCCCCGATCACCTGGCGGCATCTGCTGCAAAACATGTCGGAATGGGAAGGCACGCTGTTTGGCAAATCCGACACGATTGACCGCGGCCGAGACCTTGGCGCCGAAGGCCAGGGGAAGAAGGGCATGCGGCAATTGCAGCCGCCCGGCACGCATTGGGAATATAATGATGTGCGGGTGAACCGGCTTTCGCTCGCGCTCCTGCGCCGCTTTGGCCGCCCCTTGCCGGAGGTTTTCGCCGAACGCATCCTGAACCCAATCGGCGGCAGCCGGGATTGGCGCTGGGATGGCTATCGCACCTCCTGGGTCACGTTGGAGAACGGCAAGCGCGTGCAATCCGTCCCCGGCGGGACGCATTGGGGCGGGGGCGTTGCGATCCATGCCGAGGATCAGGCGCGGATCGGGCTATTGGCGCTCAATCGCGGGCGCTGGGCGGGGAGTGAAATCCTGCCGGCGCAATGGTTTGATTGGTCCACCGAGGCCTGCGCGCTCAATCCCTCCTATGGCTTCCTGTGGTGGCTGAACACCTCCGGGGAGCGTTTCCCCTCTGCCGCGCGGGACGCCTTCTTTGCCTCCGGCGCCGGGGGTAATCTGACCTGGGTGGACCCAAGCAGCGGCATTGTGGCCGTGCTGCGCTGGACTGATCCCAAGGCGATGGATGGATTTGTCGGTCGCGTGCGCGCGGCCTTGGTCTGAGGGGAACAGGCGTTATGGAAATCGGCATTGTCGGTCTGGGCCGCATGGGCGGCAATATCGCGCGCCGCCTGATGCAGGCGGGGCATCGCGCCGTGGTCTGGGACAAGGATGCCGCTGCCGTGGCTGCCTTGGCCGCCGAGGGCGCGGTGGCTGTTGCGGACCTTGCCGGGCTGGTTGCGGCTTTGGCCCCGCCCCGTGCCGTTTGGGTCATGCTGCCCCATGGCGCGCCGACAGAAGACGCATTGGAACAGCTGGGCACGCTGCTTGCGCCCGGCGATACCGCGATTGATGGCGGCAATACCCATTGGAAGGATGATATAAGCCGCGCCAAGGCGCTCGGCGCGAAGGGGATTGATTACCTGGATATCGGTACCTCGGGTGGGGTTTGGGGGCTGAAGCGCGGCTATTGCCTGATGATCGGCGGCAAGCCAGCCCCCGTCGCGCGCCTGGCGCCGATTTTCACCGCGCTGGCCCCTGGGCGGGGCGATATTCCAGCCACACCACGGCGTGAAGGACGGCCCATAAATATCGAAGAAGGTTGGATTCATTGCGGCGATCATGGTGCCGGCCATCTGGTCAAGATGGTCCATAACGGCATTGAATACGGCATGATGCAGGCTTTGGCCGAAGGGCTTGATCTGCTGCGCCGCGCCGATAGCCCGGAACTGCCGGAAGATCAGCGCCTTAGCGTTGATATCGCCGATGTGACGGAAGCCTGGCGGCGCGGTTCGGTCATTACCTCCTGGCTATTGGATCTGACCGCGAGTGCCTTGGCCCAAGACCCTGATCTTGCGCAATATTCGGGTAAGGTGGGGGATTCCGGCGAAGGGCGCTGGACGGTGCAGCAGGCGGTGGAGACCGCCGTTCCCGCGCCGGTGCTGACAGCAGCGCTTTACGCCCGTTTCCGATCACGTGATCAGATGAATTTCGGCGATCGCGCGCTATCGGCCATGCGCCATGGCTTTGGCGGGCATCTGGAACCGAAATAGCCATGCGCCCCGCCGCCATCATCGTCATGGGGGTATCGGGTTCGGGCAAATCCACCATTGGCGCCCTGCTGGCTGAGGCGCTGGGTTGCCCCTTTGCAGATGCGGATGGCTTTCACCCGGCGGCGAATGTCGCAAAAATGGCCTCTGGCCAGCCGCTGACGGATGAGGATCGTTGGCCCTGGTTGGATGCGATTGCCGCGCATATCGCCACGGCGCGCCAGGCAGCGCAGCCCGTGGTGGTGGCCTGTTCGGCGCTCCGGCGCGCCTATCGGGACCGGCTGCGCGCCGGGCATAAGGATCTGGTTTTTCTGCATTTAGCGGGAGAAGCCGCGCTGATCGCCGGCCGCCAGGCCGCGCGCCAGGGCCATTTCATGCCGCCTTCCCTTATGGCAAGCCAATTCGCCACCCTGGAAGACCCTGCTGCGGAAGCCGATGCCGTGACGGTTTCAGTCCTGGCTTCCCCGCGGGAGGTGGTGACGGCAGCCCTCAGTCAGCTTACCGCCGCCGGTGCTGTCGCCCCGCCTAAGGCGGATCCATGAAGGCCGAGGACATGGAAGCGCGCGCGATCAGCGACCGCATGGAGGGGTTTTCATGCCCCTCATGCGCGGTCAAAGCCTCCATCGGGCAGAAATACTCATGCGGCTGGGGCACCTGGTTGCGCGCAAAGCCGGTGTAATGTTCCCGCTGGAGGCCATAGAGCACGCGAATATCACGCACCGGCAGGGTCAGGCCGGCCAGGGGTTCCGCGATGCAGGCCGAGATCAGGCGCCAGCGCGGCGTTTCTCCCCCCGCTGAATGGGGGCGAGCAGCCAGGGCAAGGGGCAAAAGGCAAGCAAGGAGGTGGTGGAAGGCGCAAAGCGGGAACGCTTGTCGAGCAAGTTCTGGAAGGTGGAGCAGGCTTCAATACACAGGATATCCGCGTAAGGGTCTTCCGGCGTGCCGCCGAAATGCAGCCAAAGCCCATCCGGGATGGTGCGCATCCGGTCAGAACCCGGCACCTTCAGGTAGGGCTGGGCGATGGGCTCCCCCTCACTCGGGCGAGCGCGCAGCCAGGATGCCCCTGCGCTTGCGGATGCGCCTGGGGGGCGCTGCGGCCAGGTTTTCAACCGGGCACGCACAACATTGTCGAGACGAATGGGTTTGCGATGGCTCCGCAGGGCCTCGCTCATAACACGAATTACCTCTCATAAATACAACCTATGATTAAAATATAATAAATCGAGGTCGGCAAAGCAAGGGGAATTTGTCCCCCAAAACACCAAAACTTCGAGTCAAATTGATGATTAATAAGGCGTTTTTGATTTTTAACTTTAAGAGCGCCAAGTAACTGATTCTTAGACTCATGCTTAAAAACTCATGAAAAATTGGAGTACCGAAAAAAATACAACCATAAGATGTATGACGCATCCTCTGCCTTGTTTGTATTTGTTTTGTTCTTGCCTCACAAGTCATTTCAGCATCCTGGCCATCATTTCCGCGCCGTCAAATTCGCCGTAGTTTAACGCCCAAGTCAAACGAACCGTGCTTCGGCTTCAACGCCCAAGCCTGAATGGAAAGAACAGCGCCCATGCCCATTACACGCCTAGCCCCCGAAGAACGCCTCTCTGGCGCCGTGATTGGCGGCGGGCTGATCTGGCTTGCGGGCCAGGTCGCCGATGACGCCAGCCTGGATGCGGAAGGCCAGACCGCTGATATCCTGAAGCAGATTGACGCGCTGCTGGCCGAAGCCGGCACCGATAAGCGCGCCTTGCTGTCCGTCACCGTTATCCTGGCCGATATCAGCGATGCGCCGGCCATGAACCGCGCCTGGGATCGCTGGCTGGATGCTGGCCATAAGCCCGCCCGCATGACGATTGAGGCCGCGCTGGTGGACCCGGCCTGGAAGGTGGAGATTACCGGGGTCGCCCTCGCGCCGTGAACGCGCCCTCCCCACCTCGCCGGCCAGATGGCTGGCTCCGCGCCGCGCTGGCCACACTCGGCTTCGGGCTGCTGGTGGCGGGCGGGATTGCCGATCACGGCGGGGCGTTGCCGCTGCTTGTGATCGGCATCGCAGCCACGGCCATCGGCTTTTTCTATCTGCTCTTTCCACAGGGCATGCATTTCGCCTTTGGTGCCAGCGCGGGGCTCGCGGTTTATGCCTGCCTTTTCGTGGTGATTGGCCGGGCGGCCTTCCCGGAGGCACCAGCATTGGCCCATGCGCTGGCCTTTCTGCTGCCGGTCTTTGCCTTTTTGGGATCGGTCTGGCTAAGGCGGGATGTTCTTCGCCGTGCTGCACAAGCCGATGCGCCGTTCGACCACGGGCATTTGCCGCGAATGGCGCGTTGGCTGATCCCGGTTTGGGTCGTGGGCGGCTTCAGCCTTTCCTTGCCGCTCAACCGGCTTGCGCCCTTTGACCAGGGCCTGGCGCTGCTCGCCGCCATGGGCGCGATTGCCGCCGTTGTCGCCGTTTCGGTCCGCCCGGTCGTGCTGCTGCTGAGCGATCTGACACTGATCACCGAGGAATTGGCGCAAAGGCTGCACTGCATCGCGGTCCCGGTGATTGCCTTTCTGACGCTCTACAGCCTGCTGGTGATTGCCTTTGCGTGCTTTTATCGCATTGCTGATGGGCTTTCACGCTCACCGCTGCTCCATGGACAGGGCGCGCCGACCCGGCTTAGCTTCCCCGATGCGCTTTATTTCAGTCTGGTGACACAAGCGACAGTCGGGTTTGGTGACCTGACGCCGCATGATGATGGCATAAGGCTGCTGACTGGGGTGCAGGTGCTGGCGGGGCAGATCCTGCTTTTATTCGGCTTTGCCGAGATCATGCGCAGCCGCCGCGTGCAAATGACGGAAGGCGAAGAAAAACGCCCCCGATCCGCCGGCCATTAAGCATTTTCAAGCCAAGTGGCGCACTTGGCGGCTCGGAAAATGCGACAAAATAGAGATTCTTGCGCGTGGCGGATGAGCGGATGCAAATCCGCCACGCGAGAGGCGCCATTCCGCCGCAATTGAGGTATGACATCCAGCAGTTGGCTTCAGGATAAGCGCGCATGGTAACGCCAGCCTATTGGCAGGGAAAACGAGTTCTGGTCACCGGGGGGGCGGGCTTCCTTGGCGCCAACCTGTGTCACGCCTTGGCCGGCATGGGGGCGCGCGTCACAGCGCTCGATGCCATGATGCCAGATGGGGGTGCTTCGGCCCGCAATCTGGAAGGGGCCGGCGTGTTGCTCGTGCGCGGCGATATCCGCGACACGGAATTGCATTCGCTTTGTGAAGGCATTGATCTGCTCTTCAATATGGCGGCGCAAACCAGCCATATGGGCGGGCAAAAAGACCCCGTTGCCGATATCGCCATCAATGCGGTGGCTCAGGTGCGCCTTATTGGCGTGATGCGTGAAGCCGCCCCAAAGGCGATTGTTGTGCATGCTTCCACAAGGCAATTCTATGGTCGCCCGCGCAGCCTGCCGGTGGATGAACTGCACCCGGTGAACCCACCCGATGCCAATGGCGTCTCCAAATGGGCGGGGGAGCAATATTGGCTATTGGAAAACCGCGTGCTGCATCGCCCGGTGGTTTCTCTGCGCCTGACGAATTGCTACGGGCCGCGGCTCCGCATCCGCGATGCGCGCCAGACCTTCCTTGGCATTTGGATTCGCCGCGCGCTGGAAAACGAGGCTTTCGAAGTCTGGGGCGGCGCTCAGCTGCGTGACCTGACCTATGTGGATGATGTCACCAGCGCCTTCCTGATGGCTGCCGAGCAATCGGGGAAGCCTGATGTTTCCGGCCAGGTCTTCAATATCGGCGGCAGCCCGCCCGTTTCCCTGCTGGATTTGGCAACCAAGCTGATCGCTGCCAATGGCGGGCAAGGCCGCTATGAATTGCGCGAATTCCCGGCCGATCGGGCGCCGATTGATATTGGCTCCTATGCCGCGGATGATCGCGCCTTCCGTAAGGCGACCGGCTGGGTGCCGGCGATTGACCTCGATCAGGGGCTGAAGCTTTCCCTTGACTGGTATCGCCAGCGCCTGGCGGATTATTTGTGACCCCGAAGCGAAAGAACGCAACATGAATGCGCCCGTGATGACCATGATCCCCCAGGCCGATCCCGGCGCCGGGTATCGCGCCCAAAAGGCCGAGATTGACGCGGCAGTCGCGCGCGCGCTCGCCAGCGGTTGGTATATTCTTGGCAAGGAAGGCGCGGCGTTTGAGGAAGAATACGCTTCCTGGCTTGGCACGCGCCGCGCGATTGGCTGCGCCAATGGCACGGATGCGCTGGCCTTGATCCTGCGCGGGCTTGGCATTGGGCCGGGCATGAGTGTCGCCACTGTTTCCCACACGGCGGTTGCAACGGTCTCCGCGATTGAAATGGTGGGCGCCACGCCGCTGCTTTTGGATATTGATCCGGATACCTACACCATGGACCCGGATGAACTGCTGAGCGTGATGGATCACGCACCGCCCGGCCTGCCGCCTTTGCGCGCCGTGATCCCGGTGCATATCTATGGCCAGGCCTGTGATCTGGAACCAATGCTGCAAGCCACGCGCGCGGCGGGCATCGCCTTGATCGAAGATTGCGCGCAATGCCATGGCGCCACACTGAATGGCCAGAAACTTGGCACGCTGGGCACGGCTTCCGCCTTTAGCCTTTATCCCACCAAAAACCTTGGTGCTTTGGGTGACGGCGGCGTGCTGGCCACCAATGATGAGGAATTGGCGGACCGGATCGCCGCCATCCGGCAATATGGCTGGAAGGAACGCTATGTCAGCGACATGGTGGGCGTGAATTCTCGGTTGGATGAAGTGCAGGCCGCCATTCTGCGCGTGAAGCTGACAGCGCTTGATGCCGGCAATGAACGCCGCCGCGCCATAGCCGCTGCCTATGATGCCGCTTTGGCCGGTGGTCCCTATGCGCCGCCACAGCGCCACGCGGGGGCCGAGCATGTGTTTCATCAATATGTGCTGCGTGTGCCGGATCGTGCTGCGGTGCAGGCGAAGCTCAAGGAACAGGGCATTGGCACGGGTATTCACTACCCGGTGCCGGTGCATTTGCAGCCCGCCTATCAGGGCCGGGTGCCGCTTGGCCCCGCGGGCTGCGCCGAAACCGCCGATGCCGCGCAGGAGGTAATGAGCCTACCCATGTATCCCGAATTGACCGATGCGCAGGTGGAACGCATCTGCGCCGCGGTCAGGGGGCTGAAGGGCTGATTGATCCTGCGGCCATGGCGCGGGTTTGCGTCGTCACGGTTGCCTATAACAGCGCGGCGGCCTTGCGCGGGATGCTCGGCAGCATGCCGGCGGGGCTTGCTGTGATTGTGGTGGATAATGCCAGCCATGATGACAGCGCCATGGTCGCGGAAGCAGCCGACGCGCAAGTCATCCGCAATGCGGCCAATCTGGGCTTTGGC
Organism: Alphaproteobacteria bacterium; assembly: GCA_016869735.1. Lineage (GTDB taxonomy): Bacteria > Pseudomonadota > Alphaproteobacteria > Acetobacterales > Acetobacteraceae > Neoroseomonas. Next base: position 68,676 of record VGDL01000006.1, on the reverse strand, counting down.
GCGGGCTGCAATATTGGCCTGGGCGCCGCGCAGACGGAATTCGTGCTGCTCGCCAACCCTGATACGCGCCTGAATGGGGCAGCGATTACGCGGCTGGTCGCCGCCGCCGATGCCTTCCCCGATGCGGCGATCCTGGCGCCCATGCTTTGCGATGAAAGCGGCGCGCGGGTGCGATCCTGGGATGTGGAGCAACTCCATCGCCGGATGCTGACACGCAAACGCAATGCCGAAGCCTGGCCAGAGGGGCCGTTCTGCGCCGAATTCCTCTCCGGCGCTTGCATGTTGCTGCGCGCTTCCGAGGGGCTGTGCTTCAACGAGGATTTCTTCCTGTTCTATGATGATGATGCAATTTGCGCTGCCGCCCGCGCCAAGGGGCGCGCCCTGGTGCTGGTGCCGGATGCGGTGATGCATCACGCGGGCGGTGGTTCTTCCGCGCCATCACAGGCACTTTCGGCCTTCAAGGCGCGGCACATGGCATGGAGCCGGTTGCAGTACATGGCATTGATGCGCGGCAATGCCGCCGCTCGGCGCGAAGCCTGGTCGCGGGTTGGGCACCATGGCAGCAAGGCCTTGGGGCATGCACTGACGCTGCGTTTCGATAAACTCCGCGCTGATGTGGCGGGGATTGGCGGGACAATGGCGTGGTTGCGCGGCAAGCGTGCCACCGCGGCGCTATAGCCCGGCTGATCACGCGATTCAGGCGACGGCTAAATGGTGCAATCCAAGGAACGCAGGCGCACCACAAAAACGCTCAACGCAAACCGCGTTGGCGTTCAATCTCCCGCCAGCGGGCGACATTGCGGTTATGCGCCTCAAGCGTTTCCGCGAAGGCATGCCCGCCCGAGCCATCCGCGACAAAATAAAGAAAATTGCTGGTGGCTGGCCGCGTCGCGGCACGGAGCGATTCGCGGCCCGGATTGGCAATTGGCCCCGGCGGCAGGCCGCGATTGCGATAGGTATTGAAGGGGCTGTCGCGGTCCAGATCGGCGCGCGTAATGGCCCGATCCAAGGCGCCGCCGCCCAAGGCCGCATAAACCACGGTCGGGTCAGATTGCAGCGGCATATTGCGCCTGAGCCGATTGATGAAGACTGAGGCAACCATGGCGCGTTCCTCGGCCTTGCCGGTTTCGCGTTCAATGATGGAAGCGAGGATCAGCGCTTCCCGCGCGCTGCGGATTGGCAGATTGGGCGCGCGGTCCCGCCAGGCTTCGGCAAGTGCGCTATTCATCGCAGCTTGGGCGCGACGGATCAGCGCGGCGCGGCTATCGCCCCATTCAAAGGCATAGGTTTCGGGCAAGATGCTGCCCTCGGCGATGGGTTCCACCTCCCCCACCAGCCCTTCGGTCTTGTCCAGCAGCGCCTGGATTTGTAGCGCAGAGAGCCCTTCCGGGATGGTGAGGCGGCGCTGCACGGGCCGCGCCTCCCGCAAAATCTCCAGCACTTGTTTGAGCGATGCGCCAGCCGGAAAAGCAAATTCCGCCGCGCGCAAGGGGCCCCTGCCCTTGGTGACTTGGCTTGCAACCAGGAAATGCCGCGCATCGGCAATAATGCCGGCTTCCCTGAGAGCGCCGGCAATCGCCTCAGTCCCGCCGCGCGGAATGACCAGAGCCTTATCGGCGGCAAGCGGGCCTGGCGCTTCATAGATACCGCGCGCCCATTGCAAAGCTGCGCCAAGGCTCACCAGCAAGGCGAGGAAAAGGCCAAGCAGGATCAGCGCCACCCGCCCGCGGCGTTTGCGCGGCGCGGGCTTGGTTTCACTCATCTGCAGAGCCTAGTTTGGTCGCATTTCCCAAGTCGCCAAGTGATGCCACTTGGCTTGAAAATGCTCTACGGCGCACCGCGGAAGATGATGCTGGCATTGGTGCCGCCAAAGCCAAAGGAATTGGACAGCGCGATATCAATCTTGCGCGGCTGCGGTTCCTTCGCCACGCGATCAATCGCGCTTTCCCGTGATGGCTTTTCCAGATTGAGCGTGGCGGGTGCGACCTGGTCACGAATGGCGAGGATTGAGAATATCCCCTCAACCGCGCCGGCGGCACCGAGCAAATGCCCGACCGCCGATTTGGTGGAAGACATGGCGAGGTGACGCGCGGCATCGCCCCACATGCGTTCCACCGCTTCCAATTCCAGATCATCGCCAAGCGGCGTGGAGGTGCCGTGCGCATTCACATATTGGATCTGCTCCGGCGTGATGCCCGCGCTGGCGAGTGCGGCCTTCATGGCGCGGAAGGCACCATCATGGCCCTCGGCCGGGGCGGTGATGTGATAGGCATCACCGCTCATGCCATAACCGATAACCTCGCCGTAAATCTTGGCGCCACGCGCCTTAGCGTGGTCCATTTCTTCCAGGATCAGAACGCCGGCGCCTTCGCCCATGACAAAGCCATCACGCGCTTCATCCCAGGGGCGGGATGCGGCGGTGGGATTGTCATTGAAGCTGGTGGAAAGTGCACGCGCGGCGCAGAAGCCGGCCATGCCGATTTCACCCACAGCGGCTTCCGCCCCGCCAGCCACCATCACATCCGCATCGCCAAGCGCGATCAGGCGCGCAGCATCGCCCAAAGCATGCACGCCCGTGGCGCAAGCCGTGACAACAGAATGGTTCGGGCCCTTGAAGCCATAGCGGATCGAAACCTGACCGGAGGCAAGGTTGATCAGTGCAGAGGGGATAAAGAAGGGCGAAATGCGCTTGATCTTGCCTTGCAGGATCAGGGAAGCGGCTTCGTGGATTGTCTCCAGCCCGCCAATGCCCGAACCGATCATGACACCGGTGCGACAGCGCTGATCCTCATCCTGCGGCGCCCAGCCAGAATCAGTTACCGCTTCATCCGCCGCGACCATCGCGAATTGGATGAAGCGATCCATCTTCTTCTGATCCTTGACCGGGATCCATTCATTGATGTCGAGCCCGCCATCCGCCTTGACGCCGACCGGGATTTGCCCCGCGATCCGCGCCGGCAAGCCGGAAACATCAAAGGATTGAATGGCGCCAATGCCGGAATGGCCGGCGAGCATGCGCTTCCACACATGCTCAACCCCAACCCCCAGCGGGCAGGCAATGCCCATGCCCGTCACGACAACGCGACGTGGCGCGAAACCCTTGTGGAACACGCGCGTTTCCCCGTTGGACCAGCGAAGGGGCGCTCAGGCGCCCTTGTGCTTTTCGATATAGTCGATCGCGTCCTTGACGGTCGTGATCTTTTCGGCGGCATCATCCGGGATTTCCACGCCGAAGGCTTCTTCGAACGCCATCACCAGTTCAACGGTGTCAAGGCTGTCCGCGCCCAGGTCGTCAATGAAGGATGCCTCAGTGGTCACCTTCGCTTCTTCAACGCCAAGGTGTTCGACAACGATCTTCTTGACCTTCTCGGCGGTATCGCTCATCGCGTAACTCTCCATCTGGCGGGGCTTGGCCCGCACTCCCCAAAACAATATGGCTGGCTGCCCGATGGCCTGGGACTCGCACCCCACCCCGCCCGGCGGCGTCGGCTTAACATAGGCTAACGCGGTGGCCTAGGCTTGAGATGGGGGATAGGTCAAGTTTCCGGCAAGAAAATCGCAATCCAGCCTAGCTTGCCGCGTAAAGATACATGGGCAGCGGCTGGGTCTCATCCGAGACCGATTTCACCCCCGGTACACCTTCTGCCAAGACCCGAAGGCCCCGCTTGATGGCATCTGATCGGGAAAAGCCATGGAAGGTCACGGCGCCACCCTTCACATCCACCATGACGTAATAGGTATCGGCCCAGGGTTCCTTGCGCATGGCGGCCAGCCCGGCGGCGCGGATACGTTCATCGGGGATGCCTTCCGCCTTTTCTGGCGGCAGCAACAGGGCGCGCAGCAAATCGGCCCGGCTAATGATGCCGCGCAGGCGGCCTTCAGTAACCACCAATACCCTGCGAACGCCATGCTGTTCCATGATTTGCGCCACATGGGCGGCGGTGACATCAGGTTCGACCGTCACCAGCTTTTCGGTCATGATATCGCGCGCCGTTGCACCATGGGTGCGGGCGTAATGATCCGCGCCACGCGCAGGGTCCCCGAACAGGCCGCTAAACCAGGAGGCGGGCTGGTCTTCCTCCCCGGCCAGGCGGCGGATCAGGTCAGCCTCCGTCACCATGCCAAGCAAGGCGCCATCGGCGGCCAGAACCGGCACGGCGGAAATGCCGCGTTCCGCCAAAAGCCGCGCCATGGCGCCAACCGGTGTTTCCGGCGGCACGGTGACGATGTCGCTGGTCATCAGATCGCGGGCTGTGAGCTGGGCCATGGCTTAACCTCCTGCTTGTTGGACCAGAACAGCCTAGAAGGGCCGACCCGCGTCCTTCTTGACCCAGGTCAATGGCAGAGAGTTCTCGCACCCAGCGGGTGAATATGCGAAGCTGCACTTATGAAGGCAGCGGCATTATTATGGGCCCTGATCCTGGGCGGTTGCGGCGTGCTGGGCGGGGCGGGCCTGACCGGTGGCTCCCCGCCGGCGGGCCAAATGGTGCCGCCCGAACAACTGGCGCCGTTGACCGCGCCGCCGCCGGGCCGGGCGCTTTGGGCGGAGCTTGACCAGGATGCCGGGCCAGCGCGCCCGGTGCGCGCGGAAGGCGGGCGACTTTTCTGGCGGATGGATGACGGGTTTGTCTTCGTGACCGAAGCTGCGCGCGTAGTGGCGACCGCGGGTCTGCCCACGCTGCTGCTCGCCAGCGCGCCAATTGGGGATGACCCGCTGCGCCGCCCTGCCCCGCTTGGCCCCGGGCCGCTGCGGATCGCCCTTAGCCTTGATCTTGCCGGCGCTGATGGCCGGCCAGAACAAATGCGCTTTGGCCAGATGGTGCAATGCCGGATCGAGCCTGAGGAGCCCGCCATTGGCGGCGTGATTGAACGTGTTGAAATCTGTGAGGGTGCGGTGGCCTTCACCAATCGCTTCTGGTTGCGCGCCGCCGATCGGGTCCTGATCCGATCAGAACAATGGATCGGGCGCGATGTGCCGCTGCTGAGGCTTGAGGTAGCGGTGGCACCCCCCTGAACCGGCCCCGCTGCGCTGCTGATTGCGGCGCCCCTTTTCGGTTTTCCCCTGGGGCGCTAGTAAAAATCATTATGGAAGCCAGTTTTACAGCACAGGTTTTGCGCGCTTCGCTTTTCGCCGCCCGCGCCCATGCCGGGCAGGTGCGCAAGGGCGCGGCGGCCGAGCCTTATGTGAATCACGTGATCGAGGTTGCCGCGATCCTCGCCGAACATGGCGCGCCGGAGGAAGCCATCCTGGCCGGGCTGCTGCATGATACGGTGGAAGATACCGAAACGACAGATGAAGATCTTGTGGCAGCTTTCGGCCCGATCATTGCGGGCTTGGTGGCGGAAGCGACCGATGATAAGGAAAAACCCAAGGAAATTCGGAAGGCCTTGCAAATCAGCCAGGCGCCAAAGCATAGCGAAGCGGCAAAGCAGTTGAAACTTGCTGATAAAATCGCGAATTTGCGTTCCATCTTCGATAGCCCACCGGCGAATTGGAACCATGCGCGCCGCATTGAATATGTCGGCTGGGCGGGGCGCGTGGCAGCGGGGTTGAAGGGGGTGAACCCTGGGCTGGATGCGTTGTTTGACACAACCTATCGCGCCGCCCTGACGCGGCTGGCGAGCGAAGTGCCGTGAAGCGCAGGCTGTTTTTGGCCAGTGCCGGGCTGCTTGCCGCGCCATCACTGGTGCAGGCTGAGCGCAATAGCATCACTTTGCTGGTGCCCTTTGCGGAGGGCGGTGCAACAGATCAGCTGATCCGCGCCCTCGCCAAATCCGCCGGCAAGGCTTTGGGGAAGGAAATTCAGCTGGAGAATAAGCCAAGCCGCACCGGGCTTCGGCTTTTGGCGCAATTACGGGCAGCGCCGCCGGATGGATCCGTGCTGATGCTGTTTCCGGTGGTCACGCTGCGGGCCTTGGTGGAACGCGGCGTGGATTTCACCATGGGGCGCGATGCCACGCCCATCATGTGCCTGGCGGGTGGCACCTATGGCGTGATTGCCAAGGCAGATCGTTTTCCCGGCGGCTGGCGCGATTTCATCGCCGAAGCGCGTGAAAAGCCGGGCCAGCTTTCCTTTGGCAGCGCGGGCAATGGTTCGGTTGGTCACGTCACCATGGCGCGGCTGATGGCGAAGGAGAATATCCAGGCCGTTCACCTGCCATTCCGTGGTACGGCGGATGGCGTGGAAGCGCTGATGGCGGGCGATCTCGACGTATTGGCGGGCGGTACGCGGCTGCATGTGGCGGTGGAAAATGGCGAAGCGCGCTGGCTGACGCTGTGGTCCCCGCAGCGCAATCCGCGCTGGCCCGATGTGCCAACCCTGGTTGAACTTGGCTATGCGCTGACGGAAACTGCTCCCTTCGGGCTGATCGGCCCACCCAATATGCCGGCAGGGGAACGCCAAAGGCTGGAAGCCGCTTTCTCGGCAGCGCTGCGCACCCCTTCCGTGAAAGCCGTGATGACGCGCCTTGGCATGACCGAGGATTTGCGCGGCAGCGATGCATACGCTGCCTATCTGGCGGCAGCGGCGGGCGCGGAAGCGGCATTGGGCCTGCGCCCGGAAGCGCGGCAGTGATTCAGGCGGCAACGCCCGCACTTATTCTTGCGTCAGCATCCACGGCACGGCGCGCCGTGCTTGAAGGCGCCGGGCTGCGGTTCGAAACCTGCGTGGCGGGCGTGGATGAAGCCGCCATCAAGGAAGCCGCGCAGGCCGAAGGCATTTCGCCCGATGATGCGGCGTTGATCCTGGCGGACGCCAAGGCCGAACGCGTGGCCATGCAGGCAACGGATGCGCTTGTGATTGGTGCCGATCAATTACTGGTTTGCGAAGGCGCCTGGTTCGACAAGCCACCCGATATGGCAGCGGCACGCGCCCATTTGCAGCGCCTGCGCGCACGCCAGCATGAATTGGTCACCGCCTTGGTCTGCCATCGTGGTGGGCAGCGCATCTGGCAGCATGTAGCGAAGCCGCGTTTGACGATGCGCGATTTCTCGGATGCGTTTCTGGAAGCCTATTTGGCCGCCGAGGGTGAGGCCTTGCTTTCTTCCGTTGGCGCCTATCGGTTGGAAGGCCATGGCGCGCAATTGTTTGACCGGATTGAGGGCGACCAGCCGGCGATATTGGGCCTGCCCTTGCTGCCCTTGCTCGGGTTTTTGCGGCAGCATGGGGTATTGCTGACGTAGCTGGCGTCTCAAAGAGATAGCCCAGTCAAGTCAAGGCAAGAAACGGATGGTGCAACCGAAAAGGCGGCATTAGTGGTTAGCCACTCCATAATGAAAGAAACGCCCATGGCGCAGCCGCCATCCGTGTCGCAGACCAAGGCTTCCATGGGCGCCAAGGAATGGGTCATGCTTATTGCGCTATCCGTGCTTTGGGGCGGGTCCTTTTTTTTCAACGGCATCGCGGTGAGGGAATTGCCTTCGCTCACCATTGTGCTGGCACGCGTTGGCATTGCAGCCGTGTCGCTATGGGTCATGCTTGCGCTTCTGCATATTCGCATGCCGCGCATAACCGGGCTTTGGCCGGCCTTTTTCGGTATGGGGCTTTTGAACAATGCCATTCCCTTCGCACTCTTCGTTTGGGGGCAGCATCATATCGCCAGTGGCTTGGTCGCCATTCTCAATGCCACCACGCCGCTTTTCACTGTGATTGTCGCACATTTCCTGACGCGCGATGAAAAATTGAGCGCGAGCAAGTTGGTGGGCGTGGGGCTGGGGCTCCTGGGCGTGACCCTGATGCTTGGAGCCGAGTGGCTCGCAGGTTTGGGCACCGGTCTTTTGGCACAATTGGCCTGCCTGGCCGCCGCGCTTTCCTACGCTATTGCTGGCGTGTTTGGTCGGCGCTTCAAACGCATGGGTGTACCGCCTTTGGCAACGGCGACCGGCCAGGTCACCGCTTCAAGCCTGCTGATGCTACCGCTTGTACTGATGCTGGATCACCCCTGGACTCTGACGACACCCAGTCTTGGCACCTGGGCTGCCCTGCTCGCGATTGGTGTCGCTTCGACTGCGCTGGCCTATATTCTCTATTTTCGAATTCTCGCTGCAGCGGGCGCCACCAATCTGCTTTTGGTGACGTTTCTTATTCCCGTCAGCGCCATTCTACTCGGCAGTTTTTTTCTTGGTGAAAGCTTGGAAAGCAAGCATTTCATCGGCATGGGCCTCATTGGATTTGGCCTGTCGCTGATAGATGGGCGCATCGCTGGACAGCTCAACAAAGGCACAAGTTAAATCTCATTGCACACGCCCAGACCGAAACTCAAAAGGCCTAAAAACTCATCCGCCGGGTAAGGCCGGTTAGCCGATCCATCACGAACATCAGCACCAAAATCACCAGAATAAGCACGCCGGAAACGGCGGCCACGCGCACATCCAGCGTGCTTTCCATCATGCCCCACATGCGGATGGGCAGCATATCCGTGCGTGCGCTGGAAAGGAAAAGCGAAACAGGCACATTATCCATGGAAGCCACAAAGGCCAGAAAGGCGCCGGCGAAAATACCAGGGGCAATCAAGGGGAGCGTGATGCGCCGGAAGGTCATGAAGCGCCCTGCCCCCAAACTGGCCGAGCTTTCCAAAAGCGCCGGTTCCAATTGCGTGACGGTCGCCAAGGTGGTCCGAAACACAAAGGGCGCAATCACCACCAAATGCCCGCCGATCAAATGCGTAAGCGATGGGCGCAGCCCGAGCAGCGCAAAGAACATCAGCGTCGCCAAACCATAGGCCAGTGACGGCAGGATCAGCGGTGACAGGAAGCTTGCTTCCAAGGCGCGTGCCGCAGGTCGGCGCGAACGCCCAATGGCGAGTGCGGCAAGCACAGCAAGAATACTCGCCCCCAAGGTCGCCATGCTGGCCACCCACAGCGAATTGCCCGCCGCACGATGGATATGCGCGGATTGCGTGGTATCGAACAGGGCCTGATACCATTTGAGTGACAATTCAGGCGGCGGAAACCGCAAGGATGCCGATGTGGTGAAGCTTGTGATCAGCACGATGAAAACCGGGCCAACCAGGATCAGCAGCCCAAGCAGGGTCAGCCCACCAAAAACACAGGAAAAGCTTTGATCAGCAAAGGTGCGGCGCTGGCTCATTATTCAATCGGTCCTTGCGTAGCGGCCAAGCCAATTCAGCATCATGATGCCGGCCAGCACGGTCAGCAGCAGCGTAACGGAACAAACGGCGGCAAAGGGCCAATCATAAACCACCATGGCCTGCTGCCAGATCAGCGATGGCAAATAGACAAGCCTTGCGCCACCTATGACAGATTGTGAAATAAAGGCGGTGCAGGCGGAAGCGAAAACCAGCGTCGCGCCCGCAATCCAACCAGGCAGGCTGAGCGGCAGAATAACGCGGAAAAAGCTCCGCCACATCCCTGCCCCAAGCGCGCGGGAAGCATCCAGCAGGTTTGGATCAAGCCCGCGCATTACGGAGATCAACGGCAGCAGCATCAACGGCATTTCGATTTGCATCAGCGCCAGGACAAGCCCGGTTTCCGTCTGCAAAAGCCTTAGCGGTGTGGCGCTTAGGCCAAGCGCCAGCGCCACTTGGTTGACCAAGCCTTCCCGCGCCAGGATCACAATCCAGGCGAAGGTGCGAATGACCACAGATGTGAGCAGCGGCAGCAGGATGATAAAAATCAGCACCTTCTGCGTGCGCGGGCTGGCGTTGCAAAAAAACAGGGCCAATGGCCAGGCAAAAAGAGAGGTCACCAAAACCGCGGCCACGCCAAGGCGAAGTGTATCCCAGACGACGCCGCGATAGAAGGCATCGCCCCAGAACTTCGTCCAGTTATCCAGCCCCCATTGCTGCAAATCCTGATCAGCATGGAGCGATATGCCAAGCAATAACAGCAGCGGTGCCGCAAAAAGCGCGAGATAGACAATCCCCAAAGGCGCGGCCAGGCGCCAATCCACCGCTGCTGCACGCATGATGTTACTTCGTGATTTCGCGGTTGAAGCGATCAATCCAGCCAGCGCGGCGCGGATTGATCACATTCCAATCATGCGTGACCATCTTGGACAATTCATCAAGCGATTTGATGTCCAGATTGGGGGCCAGCTGCACATCCTTGTTCACCGGAATCATGTTGAAGGGCGACAATTGCAGCTTGCTTTGCGCGTCCGCCGAAAGGGCCGCATCAATATAGCGATGCGCATTGGCCTTGTTCTCAGCGCCTTTCACAATGTGAAGCGTGGTGGCAAAGGTGATCGCGCCTTCGGTTGGTGCCACAAAGGCAATATCAACACCACGGCCCTTCAAGGTCGCCGCATTGTTGGTGTTGGTATACATGATGTCGATCTGGCCTTGCTGGAACAGCCCCGGCAGGGCGGCCGGCGTGGACACGGCGGCAACCTTGGGCAGCACTTCCTTCAGCTTGGCGAAAATTGGTTCAACATTGGTGGTGGAACCACCGAAAACCTTCGCCATTTCAATCAGCGATACCGTGCCGAAGGTGGTCTGAAACCCCGTGAGGCCAAGACGTTCCACATAGGGGGAGCGGAACAGATCGGCCCAGCTTTTCGGCGGCTCGGGGAATTTTTTCGGGTTGTAGCAAATGCCAACGACCTGAACATTCACTGTCGCTGAATCCGCCGTCAGCATGCCGGCCGGCAGATTGCCCGCATTGGTTATAAGTTTCGGGTCAATCTGCTCAAACAAACCGGCTTGGCGCGCAGCTGCCGCCGGCCCAGGGTCCAGCACGAAGCAATCAAAAGGCGCGACACCACGCGCGGCGCGCACCTTCGCCACCTGGTCCACCGCGAAAAGCGGTTCAAAAGCGACATTCACATTATGGTTCTGACGCAAAAGCGGGGCGACGATGGCGCGATAGGCTTCATCCCAGGTGCCGGGATAGATCGCGGCCGTCATGGAACCGGAAGCGCGCGCAATACTTGGTGCCGCGAGCACGCCGGCCATGCCGGCGAGGAAAAGACGTCTGGAAGCCATGGGAATTCTCCTGAGGGTTTACGGGGTGGGTTGAGGAAAGATCGAAGGACGCGCTTCAGGTGTCAGCGCGCAATGCCAAGTGCCCGGAAGCGAGGAAGCATCCCCCGGATGCCGCGCGGTCGCGATCTTGAGCGTAGTGCCATCCGAAGCCGCGACATCATGAATAAGCTGCCCACCAATCGGCAGGCTGAGCGTAAGCGTTACCGGGAAGCGATCCGGCGCGGCATCGCGCACCAGCATCAATTGCTCCGCCCTGATGGAAACCTGAACCGCCTTGCCTTGCGGCAGATCAGGCGCCTTGCATGGCAGCACTGCGCCCACGGAAAGCCTGATCCGGCCATCTTCGACCACGCCATCAAGGATATTGGATGATCCGATAAAGCTATTGACGAAGGGGGTTGCAGGCGCGTCATAAATCGCGACCGGGCTGCCCAATTGTTCGATCCTGCCGCTATTCATCACCGCAATACGATCGGCGATGGACATGGCTTCTTCCTGATCGTGCGTGACCAGAATGGCTGTCAGGCCAAATTGGCGCTGCAGGCGCTTGATTTCGATTTGCATATCAAGCCGCAAATTCTTGTCCAGCGCGGCAAAAGGTTCATCCAGGAGCAAAATTCGCGGCTGCACTGCCAAGGCGCGCGCCAGCGCAATGCGCTGCTGCTGCCCGCCTGATAATTGCCGGGGCTTCCGATCCGCAAAGCCTTCCATGCGGACGGTGGCCAGCATTTCAGCCACCCGCGCGCGTTGATCTGCCTTGCCCACACCGCGTGCCACCAGACCATAGGCGATATTCTCGGCCACCGTCATATGCGGGAACAGCGCGTAGTTTTGAAACACAATGCCAACTTCGCGCAGATTGGGCGGGAGATCATCCACCGTGCGATCCCCAATCACCACCTGGCCGGCAGCCTGGCGGATGAAGCCGGCGACAATACGAAGCAAAGTGGTTTTGCCGCAGCCAGAGGGGCCGAGCAGCGCGATCAATTCGCCTGCCTTCACTTCAAGCGTCACGTCATCCACGGCGCGAGAGGCGCCATAGCTATGAACAATGCCGTTAAGCAGCAATTGCTGAGACATCGAACGCGAAACAACGCTAGTCAGAGCCAAGCCCTCCCAAACCCAAAAAGGGTTTCGCAATCTCCGTGCCATCACTCCATGGCGCCCTGCCCGGTGTGAACGGCCGGCAGTGGGCGACGTTCTGCTTAGAAGGCAGCACTTTACCGCCGCTTTTATCGCCAATTGGTGCAATTTTGTGCATTCGTAAGTCGGGCCTTCGGGCTTCCTCAAGCATGTCAGGCTGCTGCCGCGCCCCCCTTGCCGGCCAATCCCTATCCTGAACGCTTCGCCCGCTGCATGAAGAACGCCAGCGGCACACTCAGCGCTGCCGTCAGCGCCATGAGGTGGAATGCATTCACATAGCCGATCATGGCCGCCTGGCGCTGGATTTCGCCCGCCAGGCGAAACAGGCCGAAGGCGCTTTCCAGATCCCAGCTCGCTGGGAAATTGGGTAGGCTCAGCAGCTTATTGTAGGGAGTCACGAATTCGCCAAGCCGCGCATAGTTTTCGCCGCTTGATCTGATCAGCATCATCACCGCGATGGAAATGAACAGGCTTGATCCGAAATTGCGCATCAGCGTGAAAATGGCCGAACCTTCCGTGACTTGATGCGCTGGCAGGGTGGAAAACGCCATCACCGTCATGGGCGTGAAGGCGATGGATTGCCCAAAGCCCTGCAATAGATGCGACCAGAAGATTTGGCTTTCGGTCACGTTGATGTCGAATTGTGCCATCCAGAAGCTGGACGCGGCCTGAAAGAACAACCCAAGCCCAATGGTGAAGCGCGGCGCCCAACGGGTCAGTTGCACCACAACCAGAAACGCCACCCAATTCCCCATGCCGCGCGCCGCGATCAGGATACTCACCGAACTATCCGGGTATCCGCGCAAATCATGCAGCATGGTCGGGAATAGCGTCAGGCTGGTGAAGGCGAGCATCCCCATGACAAAGGCAATCGCCGTGCCGATGGCAAAATTCCGATCGAGCAAAAGCCTTGGATTGAGGAAGGGCGCCGATGCGGTCAGGCAATGGGCCGCGAAAATGTAGAAGCTGATGGCGCCAATGACAGCGCAGGCAATCATCTCAGGCGCTTCGAACCAATCAAGGCGCTGGCCGCGATCCAGGATCAACTGGATGCAGATGATGGCCACCGAAAGCGCGAGAAATCCGATCCAGTCAAAGGAAACGGGCGTGCGTTCGGCTCTGTCCGAAAGGGCGAACCAAATGCAGACCAAGGTCGCAATGCCCGGCGGCACAATCATGAAAAACGCGGCGCGCCAATTCCAGGCCTCGGTCACCATGGCGCCCAGAATGGGGCCCAGCACGGGGCCGAATACGGCGCCGACACCCCAGATCACAATTGCTGTCGGCTGCAAATGTCGCGGGAAGGATGCCAGCAATATCGCCTGCCCCATGGGCATGATGGGCGCACCAAAAGCACCCTGACCAATGCGCGCCAGGATCAGCATGTCGAGACTTGTCGCAAAGCCGCACAAAAGCGAGCAAATCGTGAAGCCGGAAACCGCGCCAAACATCAGATTGCGCCAGCCAAGACGGCTCGCGAGCCAACCTGTCACCGGGGTTGCGACCGCGGTCGCCACAAGATTGAGCGTAATAACCCAGGAGATTTCATCCTGCGTTGCCGAAAGCGCACCGCGCATATCGGGCAGCACAAGATTGGCAAGGGTGATGGTCATGCCAAACAGCAGATTGGCCAATTGCACCATCAGCAGGATCAGCCATTGCCGGCCACTGATGCTGAATATGCCGCCTTGCCCGGTGGTCTCGCTCATGCCCGTCCTGGTTTCCCCTTAAGGGAAGCCTAGGATGAACGGGCGCCGCCGTCACCCAGCAAAACGGGCCAGGTCATGCATTGATCAGGCGGCGGCGGATGCGCCCGGAAATCCAATCAATGGCGGCGACCGTGATGATCATCAGAATTATGATGAAGGCGACCTCATCCCAATGGCGCACGCGAATACGCTCGGCAATTTGCAGCCCGATCCCGCCCGCGCCCACGACACCAAGGATGGAGGCAGAACGCGTATTGCTTTCAAAGAAATAAAGCGCCTGAGCGAGCATAACGGGGGCGACCTGCGGCAAAAGCCCGAAGCGCACCCCAAGCAGTCGCCCGCCCCCGGCGGCGGTGACACCTTCGGCCTGGCGCTTTTCGGCGTTTTCGATGGCCTCGGCATAAACCTTCGCCAAGATCCCGATATCCGAGATGAAAATCGCGAGCACCCCAGCCAAAGGCCCAAGCCCCACCGCGCGCACAAAGGCAAGCGCCCAGATCAATTGATCAACGCCGCGCATGCCATCCAGGACGCGCCGGAAGGAAAAGCGCAGCAGCGTCACCGTCACGATATTACGTGCCCCCATGAAGCCCAGCGGAATGGCAACAAGCGCGGCCAGGAAAGTGCCGAGAAATGCCATGGCGACACTCTCCGCCATGCCCTTCATGATTTCGATCCAAAGCTCCCCCGGGGAAGGTGGGATCATCAGAACAATGATCTTGCCAAGGCCGCCCAAGCCATTCCAAAGCCGCGTCGGCGAAAAATCAAAATACCAAAGCGTGCCGATGAACCATGCCAGGAATAGCGCCAGGCCCAGAAAGCGCAGGCCGCGTTGCATAGGCCCTGGCCCAAAGGCCGCCGGCATGCGTGCGCGCCAAAGATTAATGCTGGAATCGCTCATCGCGTAGCCTCCAGCCGGCCAATCGCGGCGTGGCGCAGCCTTTCGGACAGAAGGTCAACACTGACGACAGTCAGGATGATCAGCAGGATGATGGCACTGATTTCCTCATAATAATTGAAGGAGATCACCTTATAGAGTTCCTCTCCAATGCCGCCGGCACCAACAAAGCCAATCACGCTGGCAGAGCGTATGTTGATTTCAAACCGCAGCAGCAGATAGGACAGGAAATTGGGCAGCACCTGCGGCAAAATGGCGAAGCGGCAGGCGGCAAACCAACTGCCGCCGGCCGAGGTCACGCCATCCCAAGGCTTCATATCGGCATTCTCAATCGCCTCGGCAAACAACTTGCCATTGGCGCCAGCACTATGGAGTGCAATCGCCAAAATCCCGGCTAGCGCGCCAACACCAAAGGCCCAAACGAAAATCAGAGCATAGACAATTTCGGGAACGGTGCGCAGCGCTTCCAGAAAGCGGCGCGTGAGATTAAAGATAAGGTCTGAAGGGGCGATATTGCGTGCTGCAGGAAAAGCGAGCAGCAGCGAAACCGCCGAACCAAGCAGGGTTGCCAGCACTGCCATATTAGCGGTCTCCATAATCAGCAGCGCCCATTCCGGCAAGCGGTAGAACCAGAAGGCGATGGAGCCTTCCGTCTCCGCGCTGGCGAAAAGCGCATCCCAGCGCAAATCGGGCAGGATGCGACCGAAATATTCGAAAATACGCGGCAGCCCCGCCCATAATGTCGCGGGATGCGCTTCACTAACCCAGCCTGCCAGCAATAGGCACACCAATACCACCGCTGCGCCCAAAAGCGCGGCATTGCGCTTCTGGCGGCGGGCCGCCTGGAAGGCTTCCTCCCCGCGGATTACCGCGGGAAGGCTGCTGGCATAGGCTTCTTGCATGGGATCAGGAACGGCGACGACGCGCGGCGGCTTCCTCGCGGCGGATTTCCACGATCAGATCGTAATCCTGGTGCCGCACTTCACGATAGCCCGTGCCAGCACCGCGTTCTATCTGACGGTAGATTTCCGGATGCGTCTTGGGCAGCGCCAGATGGAAGCGCTTGAAATCTTCCTTGAAGGCCGCGGGAAGATCGGTCCGCGACGAGATCGGGCCATTCACAATCGGCTCTGACCGCCAAATGATGCGCAGATCATTCATGTTCAGCATGCCCTTATCCACCATGGCGCGCAGATTGCCACGGCTGAAGCCCTGCGCCTGATCGCCCTGGCCGGAAGCCCAGGTCACGGCAGCATCATATTGGCGTTGCAGCACCGCAACCACGCCTTGTTCATGCCCGCCCGCGAAGCCCGTGCGGGAGAAATAGGCATTGCCATCCACCGCAATACCACCGCGACGGAGCGCAAAGCGCGGGATCAGATAGCCTGAAGTGGAATTGGCATCCGCCCAGGCAAGCGCCTTGCCGCGCATTTGTTCAAGGTTGGTAATGCCGCTATCGGCACGCACCACCATCACCGCGATGTAGGAGATTGAGCCATCCGATTCCTCGGCAGTCAGCAACGGTTCAACCCCGCCATTGGTATCAAGCCAGGCGCCGGCATAACCGGAAGGACCGAGGGAGGCGACTTCGATCTGCTTCGCGCTGAAGGCCTGCAAAACACCGGCATAATCGGAAGCCGGGAAAAGCCGCGCCGGCACACCAAAGGTGCGTTCCAGCAATTCGCGATAAGCGCCGAAACGGCCCATACGATCAGCTTCATTCTCACCGCCAAGCAAGCCCACACGAAGCTGCGGCACTTGATCCGCCCAGGGGCGACGACCAGCCGCAGGGAAGCCTTCAGTAAAGCTTTCCGTGCGGCGCGGGGTCCAGGCTTGCGCCTTGGCAAGGCTTGGCAGCAGGGCAGCGCCGGCGGCAAGCGTGGCCAGCGAACGACGGGTGATCATCTCGGAATCTCCTTTTGGGGGGATAGTGTTCAAGCCACCGCAAGCTGTTGCGGTGTCGCGCCAACAGCCAGCGCGGCTTCTTCGGCGAATTCTTCTTCGCTCACGCCATAGACTTCACGGATACGGGCGGCGGTGAGTTCCGCAGGCGGGCCATCAAACACCACACGGCCGGCATTCAGCGCGACAATCCGGTCGCAATAACTACGCGCCGTGGTCAGATCATGCAGATTCACCAGCACCGTCAGCCCATCGCGGTTAACATCGCGCAGCGCATCCATCACGATTTTCGAATTGCGCGGGTCGAGCGAGGCAATCGGCTCATCGGCCAGAATCAGGCGCGGGTTCTGCATCAGTGCCCGCGCAATCGCGACCCGCTGCTGCTGACCGCCGGAAAGCGTGTCGGCCCTTTGCAGCGCGGCCTCGGCCAAATCAAACCGATCAAGCGCGGTCAGCGCCATGGCGCGTTCTTCGGCCGTGAACATCTTGAACATGGAAGACAGCATCGGGCGCTGATTGAGCCGACCCACCAGCACATTGGTCAGCACATCAAGCCGTTGCACCAGGTTGAATTGCTGGAAGATCATGGCGGACCGCATGCGCCAATCGCGCAAAGCCCTGCCCTTCAATTGTGTCACATCCTGGCCATCGAAAATGATGCGCCCTTCGCTTGGTTCGGTCAGGCGGTTGATCATGCGGAGCAGCGTGGATTTCCCCGCGCCCGAACGGCCAATCACGCCAACCATCTGCCCAGCCGGAATTTTCAGGCTCACGCCATCCACCGCCGTTTTGGTGCCAAACCGCCGCGTCAGACGCTCGATTTCCAGCATGGAGACCCCGCTTTTCGTAAGCTCGGCTTACCAATGCGGTGTGACAGCTAAATGACAGTCACGTGAAGGATTGGTGTCCTTGGTGCGTCCGCAGAAAGCCAACAGGATTGCTTATTGATGCCAGGCTCCATAGTCAGAACACCATGAACCACCCGACTTTCCCTGCCTATCCCGACCCTTGCGGTTTCAACGCCCTATTGCCGCCGCGCCAACCCAAGGCCGAGGCAAGGGGCGATATCACCGCTGATTATGTGATTATTGGTGCCGGCTATACCGGGCTTGCCGCCGCGCGGCGCTTGGCAGAGCTGAAGCCCCAGGCGCGGATTGTCGTGATTGAAGCGACCGAGGTGGGTGAAGGCTCCTCCGGGCGCAATTCGGGCTTCGCCAGCCCGCGAGACGTCCCTGCAAGTTCAAGTGCTGCTGAGCTCACGCGTGCCGAGGCGCTTAATCGCCAAACCGAAGAAGGCTGGGCCTGGCTGATGGCGCCCATCGAGCAGCATAATATTGACTGCGGCTTGCAGGCTTCTGGCCGGATCAAGGCGGCGGCCACCGATCTTGGCGCGCAGCAGGTCCGGGCTTTGGAAGCCGCCGTGAAGGCAGCGGGCTTGCCGCATGAGGTTTGGGACCGTCACACCCTGAAGGCGCGTATCGGCACCAGCTATTATCAATGCGGCCTTTACACGGAAGATGGCTATTTGCTTGACCCTGCGGCGCTGATCAGGGGGCTGGCTGAAACCTTGCCGGGCAATGTCACGCTGCATGAAAACACCCCGCTGCTTGCCATGCAGCGCCAGGACAAATGGTTTCTGGAAACACCATCCGCGCGCATCACCGCGCCTTGCGTCATCATGGCGACCAATGCTGCCATCCGCCATTTTGGCCGCCTGCGTGATCGGCTGGTGACCATGTATACCTATGCTGCACTCTCTGAGCCACTGAATGCCAAGGATGCAGCGCAGTTTGGCAGCATGCCGGTTTGGGGCTTGCTGCCTTCGCATCGCTTGGGAACCACGGTGCGGCGCTTTGGGCCGGACCGGCTTTTGGTGCGGTCCATGTATGCGCATGAACGGCCAATACCGGCGGCGCATGTGCGGGCAACCCTGCTATCCTGCTTTCATCGGCGCTATCCAGGGCTTGCCCATGTCGGTTTGGATCAGGTCTGGGGCGGCACCACGGCGCTCACGATGAATGGCGCGCCCTGGTGGGGGCAGGTGGAAGGGGGGCTTTACACCTCAGCCGGCTGCAATGGTGCTGGCATTGTGAAGGGCAGTATTCTCGGCAAGCGCTTGGCTGAATTGGTGCTTGGCCAATGCAGCCAGGATGAGGTGCGCGCCCTTTGGGGGCTGGCCAATTGGGTGGCCCCCGAACCCTTCCGTTCCATCGGCTTTGGATTTATCGCCGCGCGGGAAAGGCGCCGGGCCGGCTTGGAAGCCTGATCTGTCCGGGTCCACCAGGGCATGATGGCGGCCGGGGCTTGATCCTTGGTGACGGCTGAAGCAGCCTGGGCGCATGATCGGGAGGAACCCAATGAAAAGACGCGCCCTGCTTGCCGCAACCCTTGCTGCGCCGGCCCTGCCGGGTGTGCCGCGCGCTCAAGAAGCTTGGCCAAGCCGCAGCGTTGCCGTGCTGCTTGGCTATCCGCCGGGTGGTGTGACGGATTTTGCCGCGCGCGGCATTTTGGACCGCATGACCCGCGAATTGGGCCAAACTCTGGTTCTGGAAAATCGCCCCGGTGCCGCAACCGCGGTGGCCAATAATGCTGCCGCCCAGGCGCGGCCAGATGGCTATACGCTGCTGATGGGCACATCAACCCTTGCCATCAACCCCGCACTTCAGCCCAATCTGCAGCCGCGCGATCCAGTGGCAGCCCTCACCCCTATTGGCACAGTCTTTCGCACGGCCTTCATCCTGCATGTGCATCCATCACTGCCGGTCAGAACAGCGGCGGAACTGATTGCCTATGCCAAGGCCAATCCGGGCCGCGTGAATTTCAGCTCATCGGGCACAGGCGCGGTGAACCATCTTTGCCTTGAATTGTTCCGCGCGCGCGCCGGGATTGATGTCGTGCATGTGCCCTATCGCGGTGGTGCCGCGGCCTTGATTGATCTCAGGCAGAATCGCGTGCAGGCCATGTTCAGCGCGGTGCAAGAAGCCCTGCCTGCCGTGCGCGAAGGGGCGACCCGCGCATTGGCGATTTCTTCCAAAGATCGCGTGGCGCTGCTGCCGGATTTGCCACCCGTGGCTGACGCGCTGCCGGGCTTCAATGGCGTATTCTGGCAGGGCTTGTTTGGCCCCGCCGGCTTGCCCGCGCCCATCGTCACACGCGCCGCGCAAGCCCTGGCAGTAGCCACGCGGGATCCGGAGCTGATTGCGCGCATGGCCGCACAGGGCGTGGTGTTGGAAACCGGCGGTCCTGAGGTTTTGGCGCGCACCCTTGCCGAAGAATTGGTCATGTGGGGCGATCTTATCCGCAGCCAGAACATCAAGCCCGAATGATGGGGGCTTTGCCACGGTCCAAAGCTTGCTAGGCTTCCGACAAGGCATCGCCCCCGCGCTGCCGCTGACGGGAGACACAACATGAACTGGAAGAACCGCCTTTGGGGCGCGGCACTGACCGCCGCCCTGATGGCCCTGGGTAGTGCCGGCGCTGAAGCGCAGCAGCAGCCCAAAACCTTGCGCATCGCCATGACGGCAACCGATGTGCCCACCACAACCGGCATGCCGAATAACGGCTTTGAAGGCATGCGCTTCCTTGGCTACCCGGTTTTTGAATCCCTGGTGCTGTGGGATTTGTCGCGCGCTGATCAGCCCGCAGGCATCAAGGCGGGCCTCGCGGAACGCTGGGAACAGGATGCCAATGATCCGCGCATTTGGCGCTTTCATTTGCGCCGTGGGGTCACTTTCCATGATGGCACGCCCTTCAATGCCGATGCGGTGCTGTGGAATTTCGACCGCTTCTTCAAAAATGACAGCCCGCAATTTGATGCGACGGGCAGCGCAATTACGCGCGGGCGCATTCCGGTGCTGGAATCCTATCGCAAGGTGGATGATTTCACCTTTGAGACAACAACCACCCGGCCGGTTTCCTATTGGCCATATCTTTCGGTCTATGTGCTGATCACCTCCCCCAATTCCTTCGAGCAAGCGGGGCGGGATTGGGCGCGGGTGGCGGCCCTGCCGCCGGCGGGCACTGGCCCCTTCCGGCTGACCCGCTTTGTGCCGCGCCAATCGGCGGAGCTTTCACGCAACGACAATTACTGGGATGCGGCACGCCGCGCAAAGCTTGATCGCATCATTCTGCTGCCAATGCCGGAAGCCAATACGCGCCTTGCCGCGCTGCGTTCCGGTCAGGTGGATTGGATTGAAGTGCCGCCACCCGATGCAATTGGCTCGCTTCGGCAGGCCGGCTTCAATATCGTGACGAACTCCTACCCGCATGTCTGGCCCTGGGTTTTTGCCACGGGCCGCGCCAGTAGCCCGGTCGCGGATGTGCGCGTGCGCCAGGCGCTGAATTACTGCATTGACCGTGAAGGCATGGTGCAATTGCTGAATGGCACGGCGGAACCTTCGGTGGGCTTCGTGAAGGCGAGTGACCCAACCTTCGGCAATCCGCAAAATCGCTATCGGCTGGACCCCGCACGGGGCCGCGCTTTGCTGGCGGAAGCAGGGTATAACGCGCAACGCCCGCTCACGCTTAAGGTCGGAATTTCCAATTCCGGCTCGGGCCAGATGCTGCCACTGCCGATGAATGAATTCCTCCAGCAATCGCTGCAACAGAATTGCGGCGTGCGGGTGAATTTTGATGTGGTGGAATGGAACACGCTGCTGGCGGCCCTGCGCTTCCCGCCGGATCAGCCGGCCTGGCTTGGTGCGGACGCGGTGAATATCAGCCTTTATTCGTCTGATGCCTCGGCCTTTGCGCGCTGGTTCCTTTCTTCCAATTTCGCGCCGCGTGGTTCTAATAATGGCCATTGGAAGGATGACCAGTTTGACGCTGCCTTCGCTGAATTGGAACGCGAACGCGACCCGGCGAAGATTGCCCAATTGCTGGCCACCGCCCATGCGCGGTTGGTGGATAATCCCCCCTGGCTTTGGATTGTGCATGATTTGAACCCCCGCGCCATGAGCCGACGCGTCACGGGCTTCACCTCGGCCCAATCCTGGTTCCAGGATTTGACGACAGTGGATTTGCGCTGAAATACCGGCGCTGTAGTCCATCATTCCAAATGAAGGGGGCGGATCACACCGCCCCCTTCGGCGCATCTGGGGCCCCTGTTCGCCTAATCAAAGCCTCACACCGATCGGGTGTTTTCACTGGACCCGATCATGTTCTAGCCTTCTGCCCAACAAAGCTTGAGGAACCCGCGCCATGACCAGCATCACGCCATCTGCCGAAGAACAGGAACTGCTCGCACTCGCCAAGCGTGTGCTGCCGGGCGGGCATTTCGGCAATTTCCCAGCCGAGATCATCCTGCGGGAAGGCCGTGGCGCTCATGTCTGGGATGTCTCAGGGCGCGAATATATTGATTATCTGCTCGGCAGCGGCCCCATGTATGTGGGCCATAACCACCCCAAGGTGATGGAAGCCGTGCTGGCGCAATTGCCAAAGGGCACCACCTTCTTCGCCAATAATGAACACGGCATTCGCCTCGCCGCCGCCATTATTGATGCCATGCCCGCAGTGGAACAGGTGCGCTTTGTCTCATCCGGGTCTGAGGCTGATCTTTACGCCATGCGCCTTGCGCGTGCCTATCGCCAACGCCCCAAGATCGTGAAATTCGAAGGCGGCTATCACGGCATGAGCGATTGGGGGCTGATGAGCCTCGCCCCCAAAAAGCTCGCCAACTTCCCGGAAGCCGTGCCGGATACGCCAGGCATTCCGGATAGTGTGCGCGGAGAAGTGCTGGTCGCCCCCTTCAACGATACGGAAGCGGCGGTGCGGCTGATTGAAGCGCGGCATGATGAGATCGGCGGCGTGATCCTGGAACCCTTCCAGCGCCTGATCCCGCCGAAGCCCGGCTTCCTGCAAGCGATCCGGGAGGTGACTGCGCGGCTTGGCATCCCATTGATTTTTGATGAAGTCGTGACCGGCTTCCGCTTCGCTTATGGCGGCGCACAGGAATATTACGGCGTGACGCCCGATATCTGCACCATGGGCAAGATCATCGGCGGCGGCTTTCCGCTGGCCGCCCTTGGTGGGCGCGCTGATATCATGGCGCAATTCGACAAGGCCCAGGTTGGGGAGGACCGCTTCCTGACCCAGATCGGCACGCTTTCGGGCAACCCCGTCGCGTCTGCCGCGGGGCTGGCGACCATGGCGGTGCTGCGCGAACCCAGCGCCTATGAGCAGATTTTCGCGACTGGCCGCAGCCTGATGGAGGGTCTGACCGGCCTGATCCATGAAGCCGGCATCCCCGCCCAGGTGGTGGGTGAGCCGCCTTTGTTTGATGTGGTCTATGCCACCGGCGATATCCGGGACTACCGGAGCGTGATCCGCCAGGACGCGGCAATGCAGAAGCATGTGAATGGCGTCTTCCGCAGCCAAGGCATCCTGAAGGGGGAGAGCAAATTCTATATGTCGCTCGCCCATACCGCCGCCGATGTGGCGCAAACCCTGGATGCCTTCCGCGCTGCCATGAAATCCCTGCCCGCCAAGGCGGCCTGAGGCAGGGTTTTTGGCGGGATCGCCCTTGTTTTTTACGTTTCTGTGATCCAGTTAGCGTGACAAGGGGTCATCACCACCGCGCGATGCCTCAGTTCTCACAGGAGGTCACGCAGAACATGGATCGTCGTTCCCTATTGCTTGGTGCCACCGGGCTCACCGCCGGGCTGGCCGCGCCAGCCATTGTCAACGCCCAGGGCGCCTACCCGTCTCGGCCGGCGCGCCTGATCATCCCTTGGCCTCCGGGCCAGGCGACGGACTTGATGGCTCGTGTAAATGCGTCAAAGATTTCAGATAATTGGGGCCATCCGATTGTGCCGGAAAACCGCGCCGGCGCGGGTGGGATGATCGGCACTGATCTGGTCGCCAAGGCGGCGCCCGATGGCTACACCATCTTGGCCGCTTCTACCGGGCCCTTCACCACGGCGCCGCTTGTGCAGCGCACACCTTACGACGTGACAAAGGACTTTGCGCCGGTCGCGCAGATCGGCATCTCCCCCTTTGCGCTGATTGTGCGCAAGGATTTCCCGGCCCAGACCGCTGCGGAATTCGTGGCCAAAGTGCGGGCCGAGCCCGGCAAATACACCTATGCCACTTCCGGCACTGGGGCGGCGGCACATCTGATCACGCTCATGTTCCTCTCCCGCGCCAAGCTGGATGCGGTGCATGTGCCCTTCCAGGGCAGCGGCCCGGGGCTGACCGCCGTTACAGGTGGTCAGGTGGATTTCGCCATCGAAACCCTGGTCGCCACACAGGCCCTGTTCCGTCAAGGTGCAGTGCGTGCGCTTGGCGTCACCCTGAAGGACGGCACGGAATTGGCGCCCGAATTGATGCCCCTGGCACGCCTGCCGGGTGTGGAAGGTTACGATGCTGGCGCTTTCGGCGGCTTCATGCTGCCTGCCGGCACGCCGCGCCCGATTGTTGAGCGTTTGGCCGCGGAGACCCAAAAATCCATGGCAACGCCTGAGGTGAAGGCCCGCCTCGCGCAGATCGGCTTCCAGCCGCAATATCGCAATACGGCGGACTTCACGGCCTTCCTCGCCCGCCATCGTGAGGAATTCCGTGAGATTATTCAGGCCAATAATCTCCGCGTGGATGGCTGATCTGGCCTTTCCTTCGCGGCATTGGGGCGGCTTTCGGGCCGCCCTTTTTTGTTTGCGCGGCGCCCCTTGCAATGGCGCCGCAGCCTGAAATCTGAGACAAGATGAGCCCATGAGAGGGACCCCATGACCGAAGATACCCGCCTTGATCCGCCAAGCCTTGAGATCGCGGGCAGCCGCGCCACCATCCGCCTGCATCGTTCCCGCCATCGCAACCGGATCGAGCCTGGCGATATCATCCGCATCATGGATTACCTGGAACAGGTGGATGCCAACCCGTCGCTCCGTGTGCTGATCCTGGCCGCAAGCGGGCCGGCCTTCAGTGCGGGCTTTCATTTGGGCGGCTTCGCGGAAGACAAGGAAGCCGCCGCCCGCGCGCCGACCTTTGAAGCCATGGTGGACCGATTTGAAGCGGTGCGTGTACCGACAATCTGCCGGCTGCAAGGCGGCGTTTATGGCGGTTCCACGGATTTCGCGCTGACCGCCGATTTCCGCATTGGGGTGACGGGGACGGAAATGTTCATGCCAGCCGCGCGGCTTGGCGTGCATTATTACCCGACAGGGCTTTCCCGCTATGTTTCCCGCCTTGGGCTGAATAATGCGAAGCGGCTTTTCCTGACGGCTGAAAAACTTGGGGCGGAGGAATTGCTCCGCATCGGCTACCTTACGCAATTGGTCGCGCCGGCCGAATTGGATGCGGCGGTGGATCAGCTTGCGACCACTTTAGTGAATGGTGCGCCGCTCGCCATTCAGGGCATGAAGAAGGCGCTGAATGAAATCGGCCATGGCGCGCTGGATGCCGCGGCCTGTGCCGAACGCGCCCGGCTGTGCAAGGAAAGCGAGGATATCCAGGAAGGCCTTGCCGCCTTCCGCGAAAAAAGAGCGCCCGTGTTTCGCGGGCGCTGATAAACCCCATCTAACGGGCGCTGCACGATAAGGCAGCGCCCTTTTTGATTCAGGCTTCCCCGTAATGAATCCGGCGATAGGGGCGTGACACCACCGTATCATCGGTGTGCACATCCCAAAGGCTGGCGCTATTGCCGCTTTGGTGGGTTTCAAACATCGCGCCCATTTGGCCAAACGCGCTGACCGTCTGGCCGCGCACGCCAAAGCCATTGGCGACACCCGCCAGATCGCCGCGGCCATGAATGACGATACCGGCATCAATATTGCCCGCGCGGAATTTATGGATTTCCGCGCCATAGCCGCCATCATTGATGATCGCCATCAGGAATTTCACGCCATGCCGGCGCGCGGTTTCCAATTCCTGGATATGCATTAGCAAGCTGCCATCGCCTTCAATCAGCAGCACCTTGCCATCCTTGCGCGCGGCGGCGACGCCAATCGCCGCCGGCAGGCCATTGCCGATGGCGCCGAAATCGCTGACGACATGATAACGTTCGGCAGCGCGGCCCTTCAGATAGGTCATGGCAAAGCCAAGGTAATGCCCGCCGCCAATCACCACATCCCAATCCTTGGGCACCACCGCATCCAATTCCATGATCGCCTTGCGCGGATCAACCGTACCAGGGGCGATGGTGAATTCCTTGCGGTCCGGCACATCGGCGGCAATCAGCGCGGCCATTTCATCGCTGCGGAAGCGCTTGCCGGAAGCGCTATGGCGCTTGATCGCCGCAGTCACCGCTTCTGCCGCCGCCTTAGCATCGGCGCGGATATGCAAATCCGCCGTGCGCAGCCCCTGCCATAACCCACGCGGGCCGATATCAATCTGCACCGTCTGCGCGCCGGGATAGAGGTAACCGCTTTCCGTCGTATAGGCGCCAAGCCCAACGCCGATGCCGATCACCAGATCCGCTTCGGCAAAGCGTTCGCGCGAGAAATCACTGGCATAGGCGCCCGAGATATCCATGGCGAAGCGATTGCCGGTGAACAGCCCCTTGGCTTGCAGCGATGTCGCGAGCAGCGCGCCCATGGCTTCCGCCATTTCTTCAATCGCCCCACGCGCCTGGGAAAGCTTCGCCCCGCGGCCTGCGATGATGATCGGCTTTTCAGCGGCTGCGATCATCTCAACCAGCTTTTGAACCAGCATCGGATCAGGCTGCGGGCGCTGCGGCACGGGCAGATAATCAGCGGATGGAATGTAATCCACCATATGCGGATAGGCCTGCTTTTGCAGGTCCATCGGGATGCTGATCACAACGGGGCGGCGTTCCAGTGCGGCGAAATGGAAGGCTTCGCGCACATTATCCAAAGCGCGATCCATGGTTTTGACGGAGATATGATGCGCACCCGTTGCCTGCGTCAGCGGCGCCATATCAATCTGCTGAATGTAATAGGGTGCGGCGATCGGTGAATCACCCGCAAACACCACCATCGGCGTATTGGCCCGCGCAGCAATGGCAAGCCCGGTCATGATTTGCGTAAAGCCCGGCCCGCAGGTGGTGGAAGCAACACCAACCTTGCCGGTGGCGCGTGCGTAAGCGTCCGCCATCGCAACGGCGCAATGTTCATGCCGCGCATGGATGATATTCATCCCCGGCTGGCGCTGCATTGCCTCGGTCCAATACATATTCGCATCACCCATCAAGGTGAAAAGCGTATCGCAACCTTCCTGCGCGAAGACCGTTGCCAGAACATCAGAAAGCTTGGGCGCTGCCATGATTATTTATTCCCTTTGCCGAAAAGACTGCTGAACCAGGAAAGAAAAGCCCGCCAAAGCAGGCCGAAAGCATTAAGCTCCGCCGCCGGCGCAGGCGGTGGTGGCGGAGGAGGTGGTGCGGCGGGCGCGGCCGCTGCTGGCGCTGCCGGTTCCGCTGCGGGTGCGACGGCGGGTGCTGCGGCCATGGCGCGGTTCGCCATGTTGTTTGCGAATTCCGCCAAAAGGGCGCGCGCCACATGCACACCGCCGGCATTGGCGAAGGTCTCCAAAGGGCCGGTTACGGTGAAGCTGCCATTCACGGTCAGCCGGGTTGCTTCGCCTTCGGCCACCGCGAGCACATCACCATTGGCGAGTGCGCGCGATGCGCCGCGCTGGTCAATGCCGCGCCCTTCAATGCGGCAGCGATGCGCATCATGGTCATATTCAAGCTTTGCCTCACCACGAAATGCTGCCGTGGTAGGGCCGAATTTCACCTTGATGGAACCGCGCCAGAGGCCATCCCCGATCGAAGGCGCCAATTGCGCGCCGGGGATACAGGCCGCGACCTCGGCCGGGTCGCTCAGCAAGGGCCAAACCACGCCAAGCGGCGCGGGGATCAAGGTTTGTTCCGAAATATCAGGCATGGTGCTGCGTGGAATCCTGCAAGAGGATCGCAGCCTGCGCAAAGCTGGCGCCGGGCGCAAGCCCGAGCCTAAAGACCTACAGGCCGCCCCGCCACCACAACTGAAAGCGCCTCAGGCTTCAATAGCCGCCGCGCCATGCGCGCCGCATCATCGCGGCTGATCGCGCGCAGCCTTTCCGTTCTGCCATCCAGCCAATCAATCGCCCGTTCATTACGCTGCATCGCCATCAGTGTATTCGCGATCCGCCGACTATCAGTGAATTGCAGCGCCAGCGATCCGGTCAGAAACGCCACCGCTTCTGTCATTTCAGCGTCCGTTGGCCCATCCGCCGCCATGCGCGCCCATTCATCGCGCGTCACCGCCAGCGCCTCGGCGATTTTGCCATTATCGCTGGCGACACTGCCGGCCAGCACGCCGCCGCCAAACCCGGTATCGATCCCAACCCCAATGCCGTAGGTCAGCCCGCGCTTGACGCGCACCGATTCCGTGAGCCGCGAGGAAAACCCGCCACCGCCGAAAATACGCAATACGACCTGCGCCACTTCAAATTGCGGATCGCGCGCGGCAATGCCTTCATGCCCGAAAATCGCCTGGGATTGCGGGCTATCAATGCCGATCACGCGCTGGCCGAAGCTGGTAAAGCCGGGCAATGAGGGCGGCGTTTCAGGCGCGCCCGCCGGCAGCCCCGCGAAAAGTCGCCCCAGCAAGGCCGCCAAATCATCCGGGCGGATGGCGCCGGCAGCGGCGATGGTGAGCCCATCCCGCCGCAATTGCCCGCCAAGCAGGCCGCGTAAATCTTCAGGCGTGATGGCAGCCAAGCTTTCCGCTGTGCCGCCCGCAGGACGCCCTGCCGTATGCGCCGGAAAGGCAGCCGACCAGAAGGCACGCCCCGCCTGGCCGCGCGGTGTTTCCAACGATTGCCGCGCCCCGGCAATGGCCCGCGCCCGCAGCCTTTCAATCGCCGCCTGATCCAAGCGTGGCGCGGTCATCGCCAAGCGCGCAAGGCGTTCAGCCTCCGGCAGGGCATCGATCAGGCAGCGAAACCCGGCATCCACATCATCCCGCCCCGCGCCGAAGGAAAGCCCAATCCCGGCATCGCGCAGCGCATCGGTGAAGGCCGCTGCCGGCAAATCGCCCGCACCTTCCGTCAGCAGCGCCGCCGCAAGGCTAGCCGTGCCCTCACGCCCCGGCGCATCAAAGGCTGCCCCACCCGGCCATGACCAGGACAAGGAGACCACCGGCACGGAATGATCCTCAACCAGCCAGGCGGTGAGCCCATGCGCCACCACGCGCTGAATGGGCAGGCGAAATGGCGTGCTCATGCGCTGGGCAGCAGCCAGGCGGCGGTATTGGGGGCGCTTGGCAAAACCGCGCGCGCCGCGACTTCCACCTGATCACGCGTCACCGCGCTGATCCGCGCCGGCCAGAATTCCACCGCATCCAAGGGCAAGCCAATCGCAAGCGTCCCGCCCACCATGCGCGGCCCGGCGCCAAAGCCATCAAGTGCCAGCATCGCGCCGGCGGTAAGTTGCCGGATTGCCCGCGCTACTTCCGCTTCGGTCGGGCCTTGCTGGATCAGCGTCTCGATCACGCCATTCGCGGCCTCCTCCAGCCGTTCCGGCGCAACGCCCGGTCGCGGCATGGCGGAAAGATAAAACTCCGTCATGCCCGCCGCATCACCATCATACCCCGTGCCGGCTGATACCGCGAGGCCGCTTTCCACAAGCGCCTTATGCAGCCGGCTGCCCTGGCCGCCGCCCAGCAGATGCGAAAGCACTTCCAGCGGCAGCGCATGGGCGCTTTCCCCCGCTGTCAGCGAGGGCGCCATCCAGGCCTTCAGGAACAGCGCATCGCGCGTCATCGGATCACGCCGGATCAACCTTGGTTCCACGGCCTGCGCCGGCTGCGGCGCACGATCCCGCCTTGCCGCTTCCCGCACCGGGATGCTGCCGTAATGCTGATCCACCAGCCGACGCACTACATCTTCCGGCACGGCGCCGCTGATCACCAGCGTCGCATTGGAGGGCGCATAAAACCGCGCATGGAAGCCCACCAGATCATCGCGGGAAATCGCGCGAATTTCATCTTCCCAGCCAATGATCGGCCGGCCCGCCCAATGCTGGCGGCCCCAAAGGGCGGCCGTAAACGCCTCCCGGAACCGAGCCCTTGGGTTGGAATCGGTCCTTTGCTGGCGTTCTTCCAGCACCACGCCGCGCTCACTTTCCATGAATTCCTGCGGGATCAGGGGTGCGGCCATGCGGTCCGCCTCCATCTCCAGGATCATGCCAAGGCGGGAAGCCCCCACCGCCTGGTGATAGGCCGTGACATCGCGCGACGTGAAAGCATTGTCGTTGCCCCCTTCCCGCGCCACCAGCCGCGAAAAATCCCCAACCCCAATCTTGGGGCTGCCCTTGAACATCATATGTTCAAGAAAATGCGCAACACCCGAACGGCCCGCCGGGTCTTCCGCCCCGCCCGCAGCATAGAACAAATACTGCGTGACCACCGGCGCGCGGCTGAAGGGGATGAAGGCAACCTCCAACCCATTGGCCAGGCGCCAATGCCGTGCGCCAAATAATGGCCTCGGCGGCGGCGCGGCGTTCTGGGCATTGGCCGGGGCTGCCGCGCATAGCGCAGCGGCAGAGGCAAGGGTCTGGCGACGGGTCAAGCGCATCATACCCCCAGAGATGGTATCAGCCGGGCCGGAAACCAGCCCACAACATGTTCAGAAGCCAAGCCTCTGCAACAGGTTTCGTGCCCTTGGCTGCTGAATGGGCGTATCCCCGGCAGAGCCTTCAATCCCAAGGGCAGCATTTTCGCGGATACGCTCCCGCTCCCGAGCAGGGTCCACCGCAATCCCTGGCGGCGGTGGGTCACGCCAGAAAATCAGCCGATCCACCACATCACGCGGCGGGCGGTCCAGCCTCTGGCTTTCCTCATCTACCTGACGGCGAATATCGCCCGAAGGCGCTGGCCCCGCCGCCTGTAACAGCGCGATTTCACCCACACTGCCCCCAGCCGCACGCGGCTGCTGGCGCGGATCACGCAGCGCCAAGGATGGCACCAGCACCGCCTCCGCCTCATCCCGCGGGCTGCGCTCCATCGGGCGCACAGCACCCGGGCGCGGCGGCGGCAACCCCCCCGCCATATCCGGCGGCATGGATAGCGGCGCGCGCGTGGTCACACGGAATTCATCGGGCGCATCCCGGATAAAACCAAGCGTGCGCGCCGTATTCTCTCCACAGCCGGCCAGCAGCAGCAGTGAAAGAGCAGGCAAAAGGGTCTTGAGGCGAAGAATCATACGCTATCTTTAGGCGTTTGGCGTGGCGGCAACAAGGCATCCAACAAAAGCACCCCAACCCCACAAATAATGGCCGCATCCGCCACATTGAACACATACCAATGCCAGCCCCAGGCATGGGTATCCACGAAATCCACCACCGCGCCAAAACGCAACCGATCCAAGACATTGCCAAAGGCGCCACCAATCACAGCGCCAAGCGCCAAGGCCACCATCCGCCCTTCGGCCCGCGCCAGCCATCGGAGCAAAAAAACGGCAATCGCCGCAGCAACCCCAGCCAAAATCACATGATTCCAAGGGCCATCGCCGGAAAACAGGCCAAACGTCACACCCCGATTCCAGACCATGGTCAGATCAAGGCCAAAAGGGCCTGCCGAAAATAAGGGGATGTGCTGGACCTCGGGCAAGAACAGCACGTCCAACACAATCCACTTTGAAAGCTGATCGAAAACAAAAATCAAAACCGCGAATATCAGACCAAGGCGGAACAGGCCGGGGGCGCTGCCCCCAGACCCCCGCCGGGGAGACAGTGTCTCCCCGGACCCCGCCTTCATTACAGCGCCTCGACCACTGCGTCGCAGCGGCGGCATAAGGTGGGATGGGCGCTACACTCGCCGACTTCGGGCAGAACACGCCAACAGCGGTCACACTTCAAACCAGGGGCAGCACGGAACACCGCAGCAGCATCAGAGACACCATCGGCTACAAACGCGCCCTCAGGCGGCGACGCATCCGAAAGGGCGAAGCCCGAGGTGATGCAAAGCTCCGCCCACAAGTTAGGAGACAAAAGCGCGGCATCATCCGTCGCCACATGCAACACAGGCGCAGCCTGCAAGGATGAACCAATTTCCTGCGCCACACGCGCGCGTTCCAGCACACCCGTCACGGCACGCCGCAAATCACGCAAGCGCGCCCATTTCGCAGCCAAGGCCGGATCCTTCCAACCCTCCGGCACGAAGGGGAAATCGAGCAAATGCACGCTGCCTTCCTCATCAGGGAAACGCGCCAACCAGGCTTCCTCGGCGGTGAACACCAAGACCGGCGCGAACCAAGCACAAAGGCAGCGATGCAGAACATCAAGCACGGTCCGCGCAGCACGCCGGCGCAGCGCATCCGGCGCATCGCAGTAAAGGCTGTCCTTCCTGATATCGAAGTAAAACGCCGAAAGATCAGTCGCGCAAAACTGATGGATTTCCGGATAAACCCCGGTCCAGTCATGGGTTTCCACCGCACGCCTGACCTTCGCATCCAATTCCGTCAGACGATGCAGCAACCAACGCTCAAGCTCCGGCAATTCGCCGTAAGGAACGATCTCATCTTCCGAAAAACCATCCAGATTGCCAAGCAGCCAGCGCAAGCTATTCCTGATGCGCCGATACAATTCCGCCTGCTGCTTCAGGATTTCAGGACCGATGCGCAAATCCAGCGCCGTATCGGAATTCATCACCCAAAGGCGCAGGATATCCGCGCCATATTGCTTCATCACATCCTGCGGCGCAGTGACATTGCCCATGGATTTGGACATTTTCCGCCCCTGTTCATCCAGCACAAAACCATGCGTCAGCACGGCCTTGAAGGGCGCGACACCATTGGTGCCCACGGATTCAAGCAGCGATGAATGAAACCAGCCGCGATGCTGGTCCGAACCTTCCAGATAAAGATCAGCCGGGAAAGGCAACCCGCGCGGCGGCAGCACAAAGGCATGGGTGGAGCCTGATTCAAACCAGACATCCACAATATCCATCACCTGTTCATAAGCCGCCGGATCACGCCCTTCGCCGAGGAAACGCGCTGTGGCACCCGGCTTATACCAGGCATCCGCGCCCTCATCCCGGAAAGCCTGAACCACGCGTTCCATGATGGCAGGGTCCCGCAAAGGCTCACCGGTGCGGCGATCCACGAATACCGGAATCGGCACGC
The DNA here is from genome assembly GCA_016869735.1 of Alphaproteobacteria bacterium. GTDB lineage: Bacteria > Pseudomonadota > Alphaproteobacteria > Acetobacterales > Acetobacteraceae > Neoroseomonas. The sequence continues at coordinate 36,024 of VGDL01000006.1, read as the reverse complement.
CCCAGGCGCGCTGGCGGCTGATGCACCAATCGGGCCGCGCTGCCACCATGGACCCGATGCGGTTGCGCCCCGCATCCGGTACGAAATGCGTCTTGGCAATCGCGTCCAATGATTTCGCGCGGATCGCATTGGCGTCATCCATGGCGATGAACCACTGCGGTGTCGCGCGGAAAATCACTGGCTTCTTGGAACGCCAGCTATGCGGGTAGCTATGCGTGAGCTTGCCTGTCGCGGCCAGCGTCCCCGCTGCCTCCATCGCCGCATAAACCGCCGTATGCGCCTTGAAGACATGCAAGCCCTCAAACCCCGGCGCGTGATGGGTGAAGGTGCCGTCGTCGTTCACGGTTTCAGGGATCGGCAGGTTATGCGCGCGGCCCAGATTGAAGTCATCCTCTCCATGACCAGGCGCGATATGCACAAACCCCGTGCCGGCTTCGGTGGTGACGAAATCACCAGGGAGCAACGGCACATCGAATTCATAGCCATGCCCGCGCAGCGGATGCGCCGCGATGGCGCCCGAAAGTTCGGCGCCCTTGATCACGCGCTTGATGCTATGCGCGCCGACGCCGGCATCCTTTTCGAATTGCGGCAACAAGGGCAGCGCCACCAGCAGCCGATCACCGATTTTCAAATAGGATTTCTCAGCCAAGCCTTCGACATGCAAAAGCGCGTAATCAATTTCAGCCCCGTAAGCGACCGCGCGATTGCCCGGCATGGTCCAGGGCGTGGTGGTCCAGATCACCACATCCGCGCCGACCAGATCAGCCGCGCCCGCTTTCAGAATGCGGAACTTCGCATGCAGCGTCGGGCTGACATGGTCGTGATATTCAATCTCGGCTTCCGCCAGCGCGGTTTTTTCCACCGGGCTCCACATCACGGGGCGCAGCCCGCGATAGAGTGACCCATTCATCAAAAACTTGCTGATCTCAGCGGCGATGGCAGCTTCCGAGGCGAAATCCATCGTTGCATAGCGATCCGCCCAATCACCGGCGACACCCAGGCGGATAAATTCTTCGCGCTGCACTTGAAGCCAATGTTCGGCATAGGCGCGGCATTCGGCGCGGAAATCCAGAACGGGCACCGCATCCTTGTCGCGGCCCTTGTTGCGGTATTCTTCTTCAACCTTCCATTCAATCGGCAGGCCGTGGCAATCCCAACCGGGGACGTAATTCGCATTATAGCCGGCCATTTGCGCGGCGCGGTTGATCACATCCTTCAAAATCTTATTGAGCGCATGGCCGATATGCAGATTTCCATTGGCATAGGGCGGGCCGTCATGCAGGACAAAACTCTCACGCCCTTTGGACTGCGCGCGGAGCCTCTCCCACAGTTTCAGGCGGTCCCAGCGCGCCAGCATATCGGGTTCGCGCTTCGGCAAATCGCCGCGCATCGGAAAGCCGGTCTGCGGCAGGAAGACGGTGCCGCGATAATCGCGGGCCTCTTTTGGGGTATCGGTCATGTTTTCGAGCCTTGCGGGCTAATCTCGGGCCGCCGAGGGGGCGGCTGGGGTGGCGAAAAAACGCTTGGTCCCGGCCTTCAGCAGAAGGCCGGGCGCGTAATTCGTATGCCGAACGCCATCATTTTCATGGGGCGGCTTATGGGCGCGGGCCATGCGGGTGGTCAAGCCAGCGCAGCGCGGGCATTGGCCACATCCTGTTCAATCGCGGCCTTGAGCGTTTCCAGCCCGTCAAACTTCGCATCCGGGCGCAGGAACTGCACCAGCCGCACGCCGATTTCCTGGCCGTAAATATCGCCCGCGAAATCGAAGATATAAACCTCCAACCGCGTCACCTTATCGCCGCCCAGTGTCGGCCGGCGCCCGATATTCGCAACGCCCTTCGCTGTCCCGCCCCCCGGCAGCGCCACCGTGACCGCATAAACGCCGCGCGCCGGTTCCAAATGGCGATCGAGCCAAACATTGGCCGTGGGCCAGCCCAGCACGCGGCCAAGCTTATCCCCATGCACCACCGTGCCGCGGATTTCCCAAGCGCGGCCCAGCTTTTCCGCCGCGCGTTCCGGGTAGCCATCCTGCAACAGCCGGCGAATGCGGGTGGAGGATATCGCCTCACCGCCCTGTTCCACGGGCGGCACAATGGAAAGCCCCATACCGCGCGCGGCGGCCTCACGCGCCAGAAAACGCACATCCCCCCCGCGCCGATGGCCAAAGGCGAAATCCGGCCCGCAGGCCAAATGCTTGGCGCCCAGCGCCTTATGCAGCACCTGATCCACAAAGGCTTCCGCCGAAAGGGCGGCGAATTCATCATCAAAGCTGAGCGCATAGATAAACCGCGCCCCGGCATCGCTAAGGCAGGCTGCCTTGGCCGGCAGCAAGGTCAGCCGAAAGGGCGGGTCATCCGGGCGGAAATGCTCACGCGGATGGGGCTCAAAGCTCAGCACCGCCAGCGGCAGATCAGGCCGCGCCGCCTGCGCTGCCTTCAGCACCGCGACATGGCCCAAATGCACGCCATCAAAATTGCCGAGTGCGACCGTCGCACCGCGCGCTTCCTTGGGGATGGCCCGCCAATCGGCGAAGATTTGCGCTGCCATCAGGTTTCTCCGGGGTTCAGCCAGCGCGGCACATCGGGCGGCGTGAAACGCGCAAGTGCATCAATCGCGGCGGCACCATCCGGCGCCAGCATGGCCGCTTCGCGCATTTCCGCCCGCACAAAGCCTTCCGCCACCATGTGATCAAGTGCGCCCATCAGCTTCTGCCAATAGCCGAGCGTATCCACAAACACGATGCCCTTGCGCTGAATGCCAAGCTGCAACCACGTGAGCGTTTCCACGGCTTCTTCCAGGCTGCCATAGCCGCCGGGCAGCACAATGAAGCCATCGGAAAGCTCGGCCATCAGCGCCTTGCGTTCATGCATGGACCCAACCACGCGCATATCCTTGAGCTGCTTGGCGCCGGCTTCGCGTGCGACCAGTCCATGGGGAATGATGCCAATCACCTCGGCTCCTGCGGCCTGCGCGGCGGCGGAAACCGCGCCCATCAGCCCAACCCCGCCCCCGCCATAAACCAGGCCAAGCCCGCGCGCGGCGATCTCCTGCCCCAGCGCGGCGGCGGCGGCGGCATACTCCGGGCGGGCGCCGGCGGCGGAACCGGCAAAGACGCAAACGCGGCGCATGGGCTTACTCCGCCGCTTTGGTGATGGCCGCGCGGGAGGGGACGGAGACATAAGCCTCCCCCTCTAGCACCGGTTCACCCTTGACGAGACACACGGTTTTCAGTGTCGCACGGTGCTTTTCGGGATGGAGTGCGGCGACTTCGACAATGGCGGTGACGGTTTCGCCGATTTTCACCGGGGCGCGGAACTTCAGCGTTTGCGACATATAGATTGTGCCCGGCCCGGGGAGCTGCGTGCCCAGCACCTTGGTAATCAAACCCGCCGCCAGCATCCCATGCGCGATGCGTTCCTTGAAAATGGAGGTTGCGGCATATTCCGCATCCAGATGCATGGGGTTGGTATCGCCGGTGACGGCGGCGAACAGCACGATATCGGCTTCCGTAATGGTTTTGGAAAATTTGGCGGTCAGCCCCACCGTGAGGTCTTCAAAGAAATAGAGTTCCGCCATGGTTTGGCCCCCGCTGCTACCTTCGGGAGGTGGATAGAGCATTTCGCGGTCGGGTGAAATCGGCGGCGCTCTGCTTCTGCCGGAAAGTCGCCGGGGCCGGGACCTTGGCGATTGTGGGATTGTCTCCCATAAACGCCAGGACGGTATTTGGGGGCTTGGCTGCCCTTTGGCAGGGTTGGAGAGGTTTCAGGGCTTTATGGGCGCGCCGCGGTTTCAGATTCTCTATCGCATCACCCCGGATGATTCGCGGCCCATTGAAGCCCATGCGAAAGATATCTGCCTTGAGGAAACGGTCGAAATCCCGGGTGAATGCGTGCCGCAGGCCATCTGGGACGCGGGGATTGTGGGGCAGGTTGAAGCCATTACGCCCTGCCCTTCCCCATCGCGGGCCTTCGATGTCGCCATCAGCTACCGCGCCGATATCGTCAATGATTCGATCCCCAATCTGCTGAATGTCGTCTTTGGCAATATCTCGATCAGGCGCGGCATCAGGATCATTGATGTCCGACTGACGACGGAGCAGTTGCGCGCCTTTGGCGGGCCGCGTTTTGGGGTGGCGGGCTTGCGGGAAGGGCTTGGCGTTTATGGCCGGCCTTTGGCCGCAACGGCGATCAAGCCGCTTGGGCTTTCCGTGCCGGAATTGGCCCGGCTTGCGGCTGGTTACGCGCTTGGCGGGCTTGATGTGATCAAGGATGATCACGGGCTGATGGACCAGCCCTTCCACCCCTTCAGGGAAAGGGTGGCCCGGCTGCAGGAAGCGATCCGCAACGCCAATGCCAAAACAGGGCGCAAGACGCTTTATTTCCCCATGGTCTCCGGGCGGTTTGATCAAATCGAAGACCAAATGGCCTTCGCGGCTGCCGAGGGCTGTGCCGGCGCGCTGATCGCACCCTTGCTGATCGGGCCTGACACAGGCTTTTATTTGGCGCGCAAATACGGCCTCGCGGTCATGGCTCATCCAAGCTTTTCGGGGACGCATTTCCATGACCCTGAGCATGGCATGACGCCGGCCATGCTGCTCGGGCGGTTGTTTCGGGTTTTTGGTGCGGATATCTCGGTCTTTCCCAATGCCGGTGGGCGCTTCACCTTTACGGAGCAGGAATGCCGCGATCTGGCCATTGCCATGCGGGAACGGCTGGGCGAGGTAAAATCTGGTTTCCCTTCCCCGGCGGGTGGCATGTCCATTGAACGCATAGACAGCATGGTGGCGGCTTTTGGCCATGATGCGGTGTTTCTGATTGGCGGCGCGCTGATGCGCCATTCGCCCGATCCCGAAATTGGCGCGCGCGCCTTCATCGCCGCCATCGAAAGCGCTGTTTCAGCCAGAAAGGCCGCCGAATGACCGTGCGTCGCTTCAATGCCTTCGGCTGGGAAAATGTGCCCGTCCTGTCCTACAAGGAAGGCGGTCCCTACAAGGATGTGACGCGCCAAATCCTGTTTGAAGGTGCGGAAAGCCTACCCGTCCAGTGGCGCTATTTTGAAGTGCAGCCCGGCGGCCACTCCACACTGGAACGGCATGAGCATATCCATTGGGTGCTGATTTTGCGTGGCCGAGGCGGCTGCCTGGTGGGTGATGAGATCACCGATATCGCTGAGCATGATCTGGTCGAAATCGGACCGCTGCAATGGCATCAGTTTCGTGCGGCTGAGGATGCGCCGCTTGGCTTTATGTGCCTAGTGGCGGCCGAGCGTGATCGCCCGCAATTGCCGGACGAAGATGATTTGGCAGCGCTGCGGCGCAGTGACCAGGTTGCTGCCTTCATTCGCGTCTAAGGCGCGTTGCCCTGACCGATAACCAAGCCGCGCCAGTGCTTCGATAGCAAGGGCCTGCCAGCCCCGCCCGGGCGCCGCAAGCTTGCCGCCAAAATCGGGAAACGGACAGAAAACATGAATTTCACCTCAACGCGCCGCGCGATGCTGACAGCCCTTGCCGCAACGCCAATCCTGTCAATGCCACTGCGTGCCCAGGCCGCCTTCCCCGATAAGCCCATCCGCCTGATCGTGCCCTTCGCGCCGGGCGGGAATTCGGACCTGACAGCGCGTGCCTGCGCGCCCGCCATGTCGGCGAAGCTTGGCCAGCCTGTGATTGTGGAAAATCGCGCCGGCGCGGGCGGCAGTGTCGCCGCCCAGCAGGTCGCGCGGATGCGACCGGATGGTTACACTATTCTACTCGGGTCGAATGGGCCGCTCACGATCAATCCCACTGTGCAGGCCAATCCTGGCTATGACCCGATGCGCGATTTCATGCCGATTGGGCTTTTTGTGCGCACGCCCATGGTGATTGCTGTGCACCGCAGCCTGCCGGTGCGAACGGTGGCCGAACTTGTGGCGCATTCAAAGGCCAATCCAGGCAGGCTCGGCTTCGGGTCTTCCGGCATTGCGAGTGCGGCGCATCTTTCGCTTGAGATGTTCAATGCGGCGACCGGGGCCGGCATTACCCATATCCCTTATGGCAGCGGGGGCGCGCTGGCGCCTGATCTTGTGTCAGGCACCATATCTGGCGCCATTACGGAAATTTCCACGGCGCTGCCTTTGCACTGTGAAGGCGCGGTGCGGATTTTGGCAGTGGCGGCGGCGGATCGGCTACCGCAAGCGCCCGAATTGCCAACGGCGAATGAGGCTGGTGTGGCCGGTTATCAGGCCGCAGCCTTTGTCGGCATTGTGGCGCCAACGGGCCTGCCTGAGCCTGTCGCGAAGGCGCTGGGCGAAGCTGTCGCCGCCGCCGTTGCCGACCCCGCCGTGCGCACGCGCCTGGAAGGCATGGGCAGCCTCATGGCCAGCGGGGCGGAGGCCACGCCCCCAGGCTTCGCGGCCTTTCTGCAACGGGAAACAGCTTGGACGCGTGCAGCAGCGGAACGCGCGGGGTTGCGGCAGGGGTAAGCCTCGCATTCGGGAAAACGTCCGAGCCAAGTGAGATCTCTTGGCGGCCTGGAAAATGCGACCAAATGACGGTGTAGAGCGTGTCCCTTGGACACAGCTGAACAGGCAAGGTTCTATTGGCTGCGCAGCCCATTGGCCGGCACCTCCCTCGGCAGCAAATGCGCGCGCCAGAACAGCGCAATTGCAACCGTGCATAAGGCGCCGAAGCCCGCATAGAGCGCACCGGCATCGGCAAAGCCGATTTCCCCCACCAAAGGCCCGGCCATCATCAGCCCAACCGGCAGGCCATAAACCGCCAGCATGCGGAGCCCCATCACGCGGCCACGAAATTCCTTAAGCGTGATCCTCAGCAGCAGCACCGCCAGCGGCACCATGCAAAAGCTTTGCACAAACCCGGCCAAAGCCAGCACCACACCGCCCAGCACCGGGTCTGTCAGCCGCGCGAAAACCAGCAGCAGCAAGAACCAGGAAAGCGACGCAGCCAGCATGGTGCGCGCGGGTGGCAGCCCACCTCCCCGCGCGCTGATGAAAAGAGATCCCAACATCGCGCCGCCGGCGAAGCTCGCCGACAGATAACCAAGCCCGGTGCGATCCAGCCCATAAACATCGCGCGCCACATGGGGCAACAAGCCGCCACTGATCGGATAGGCGGCGAAATTGGCAAGGCAGGCCAGCAGCAGCGCGGCCAGCACGGGCGGCGTTGCGCGGGCATAGGCAATGCCATCGCCAAGATCAGCCCAGGGCGTTTTCATGACCACGCCTTGGGCCGCGCGGGGCGGCGGTTCATCCACCTGCAAGGTAAGCAGAAAGGCGCAAAGATAGATCGCCGTCACGGCCATATAGGCAGGACCGATGCCAAGAAACGCAACCAAGCCCGCGCCGGTCAGCGCGCCAATCACGCGGGCACTATCGGCACTCATGCGTTCAATCCCCATCGCGCCCATCAGCAAAGGGGGCGGCATGCCGGTTGCGATCAGCGCATTGCGCATGCCCATATCGGAAGGGCGCACCAGGCCGCTTAGAAAGGCCACGCCACAGACCAGCCAGGGGGAAAGCAGCCCCGCCATGGCACAAAGGGTCAGCACCGCCGCCAGCACCGCATACCAGGCCCGCATGGCGGATAGCACGCGCCGATGCCCGACCCGATCCCCCATCACGCCAAACATGGGCGACAGCAGCGTGCCGATCAGCAATAGCGACCCGAAGATGGCAAGCCAGGTGACCGATCCCGTTTCGGTCAGCACATACCAACCCAGGATGATCGTCTCCATCTCAAAGGCCCAGGAGGTGGCAAGATCAGCCGGCCATTGAAAGCGAAAGCCGCGCTGCCCGAAGGGCGCAAGAACACCGGTGGCGCGGAGCTTCCCGCCTGCCATTGAGTTTCCCCCTTGCCGCGCTGATTGGGCGGCCTTGGCCCATGATGCCCGAACCAGGGGCACGCGCCAGGGGGTTGGCTGATTTCATTCACGCGGCTTCTGGGTTAGGCTTGCGCCATGATTGCTGGTCGCAAAATCCTGCTGATCGTCTCGGGCTCCGTCGCTGCCTATAAGGTGCTGGAATTCACGCGGCTTGCGCGCAAGGCGGGGGCTTCTGTCACCGCGATTCTAACCGCCGGCGGGGCGCGCTTTGTCACCAAGGAAGCGCTGGCTGCCATTACCGGCCAGGCCGTGCATGATGATCTTTGGGCGGCCGAGGCCGAGATTGGCCATATCCGCCTGGCGCGCCTGCCGGACCTGGTGCTGGTGGCGCCGGCTTCGGCGGATTTGCTCGCGAAAATCACCCATGGGCTGGCCGATGATTTGGCGACTTGCGTGCTGCTCGCGACCCGCGCGCCGATCATGGTGGCGCCGGCGATGAACCCCGCCATGTGGGAAAACCCGGCGACGCAGGCAAATATCGCGACACTCCGCGCGCGCGGCATCAGCATTGCCGGGCCGGAAGTGGGCGCCATGGCGGAACCGGAATCGGGGCCGGGTCGGTTGATTGAACCGGCCTCACTTTTGCAAGCGGTTGAGGCAGCGCTGACCCCCGCTGCAAAGCCCCTGCAAGGGCGCCATGTGCTGGTGACAAGCGGCCCCACGCATGAACCGATTGACCCGGTGCGCTACATCGCCAATCGCAGCAGCGGCAAGCAAGGCCACGCGATTGCCGCAGCGCTGGCCGCGCTCGGCGCACGCGTCACTTTGGTTTCCGGCCCAGTGGCGCAGCCGGACCCGCCGGGCGTCACGGTGCGGCGCGTGGAATCAGCGCGCGATATGCTGGCGGCATGTGAAGCCGCCCTGCCCGCCGATGTTGCGATTTGCGCGGCAGCGGTCGCGGATTGGCGGAGTGCCGCGGCTGCCGATCAGAAATTGAAAAAAATCGCGGGTGAAGTGCCGCCGCCAATCGCCTTGGCGCTCAACCCCGATATCCTTGCCACCCTTTCCACCGCCGGGCCGCGCCGACCGAAGCTGGTGGTGGGTTTCGCGGCGGAGACCGAAAAGCTGGAAGACCATGCGCGCACCAAGCGGAAGAAGAAGGGCTGCGACTGGATTGTGGCCAATGATGTCTCGGGCGATGTGATGGGGGGGGCGGAGAATACCGTGCTGCTGATCACGCCAAAGGGCACGGAAGCCTGGCCACGCATGAAAAAGGAAGAAGTCGCGGCAAGGCTCGCCGCGCGCATTGCAGAGGCTTTGGCATGACCCCCGAAATCGCCGTGATACGCCTGCCCCATGGCGCGGATTTGCCGCTGCCAAGCTATGCGACGGAAGGTGCCGCGGGGATGGATTTGCTGGCCGCCATCAGCGCGCCGGTGGTGATCCCGCCCGGGGGCCGTGCGCTGATTCCAACGGGCCTGAAAATGGCGATCCCGGCGGGGTATGAAATTCAGGTGCGGCCGCGTTCCGGCTTGGCGCTGAAAAACGGCATTACGTTGCCCAATAGCCCCGGCACGATAGATGAGGATTATCGCGGCGAATTGGGCGTGATCCTGTTGAATGCGGGGAATGCGCCCTTCACGGTGGAACGCGGCATGCGCATCGCGCAAGCCGTGCTGGCGCCGGTGACGCGCGGCGTATGGCGCGAAGTGGCCGAACTGCCTGAGACCGCACGCGGGGCGGGCGGTTTCGGCAGCACCGGCACCAAGGCTTGATTTGTTTCAGTCCAGCACGCGGAAAATCGCCTCGATCTCGACCGGGATTTGATTGGGCAGGCTGCCAAAGCCAACGGCGGAACGCGCATGCTGGCCGTTATCGCCAAGCACTGCGACAAAAAGATCAGAACAGCCATTGATGATGCGTGGGTGTTCGCGAAACTCCGGCACCGCATTCACCATGCCAAGCACTTTCAGCGCGCGCAGGTGAGAAAGCCCGCCGGCAGCCGATGCCGCGACTGACAGCAAGGAAAGCCCAACGCGCCGCGCGAGTTGATAGGCTTCATCAATGCTGACTTCGGTGGGCACCTTGCCGCTGATCAGTTTGCCTTCCGCATCGCGCGGACCCTGGCCTGACAAATAGATGATGTTGCCATCACGCCGGAAGGGCACATAGGTGCCAAGCGGCTTAGGCGCTGGCGGCAGCACCAGGCCAAGCGCAGCAAGGCGGGCTTCGGGGGTGTCTTCGGACATTGGTCTCTCCTGCTCTTGTGGGTGCGGATACTCGACACGGCTTGGCGAAGGCTGGCAAGCTTTGGGCCGGAATATCGGAGTGTCGTTATGCCCCAGGATCAGCACGGCCTTGCCATCACCAGCGCATCGGATGCCGCAACGCGCGCCTATGATCATGTGGTGACGGGCTATCTGAAATATCGCGCCGATACGCCAGCGCGGATGAAGGCGCTGCTGGAAGCGGATGGCGAGATGCCGATGGCCAGCGTGCTGCAATCAGCCTTCACGCTGCTTGGCTATAAGGCGGCACTGCTGCCCGCCGCGCGCGAAGCCGCCGCAACCGCAACCCGCCTTGCCGCCAAAACCAGCGCGCGCGAAGCCGCCCATGCTGCCGCCGTGACTGCCTGGGCCGCAGGTGATTTGGACAAGGCACTGGCAGGGTGGGAGGCGATTTTGCGCGAACACCCGCATGATATCCTCGCGTTTCGCCTGCATCATTTCAACGCCTTTTGGCTGGGGCGCGTGGGCGTGATGCAGCGCGTGGTGGATGGTGTTTATCCGCAATGGACGGCAGCCATGCCCGCCTTTGGCAGTATCCTTGCCTGCCGCTGCTTCGCGCATGAGGAATGCGGCAATTACCAGGTGGCGGAAGAAAGCGGCCGCGCGGCGATTGACCTTGACCCCGGCGATTTATGGGCCGCGCATGCGGTGGCGCATGTGATGGAAATGCAGGGCCGGCGTGGGGAAGGCATTGCCTGGCTCGCGGGGCTCGAGACGCATTGGGAAGGCGCTTCCAACCTCGCGCATCATTTGTGGTGGCATCGCGCGATGTATCATCTGGAACGCGCGGAATCCGAAGAGGTGCTGGCGCTTTACGACAAGGGCTTTCGCAACCTGAAAAGCCCACTGACGGAAGCCGCACCTGATTTGTATATTGATGTACAGAACGCTGCTTCCATGCTGTTTCGCCTGCAACGCCAGGGCGTGAATGTGGGCGCGCGTTGGGAAGAATTGGCAGACAAGGCGGAAGCGCGGACTGGTGATTGCCTTTCCGCCTTTACCCAGCCGCATTGGATGATGGCGCTGGTGGCGACCGGGCGCTTCCAAGCAGCAGCGCGGCTATTGGATGGGATACGTGATGCGATTGCCGCGGGCGGCACTCTGGCACCCATTCTGCGTGATGCGGCGCTGCCGGTGTGTGAGGCTGTGCTGGCGCATGGGCGCGGTGATCATGCCCGCGCGGTGGCGGTGATGCGCCCGGCGATTGGCGTGATGCACCGCATGGGCGGCAGCCATGCGCAGCAGGATGTGCTGGAACAGCTTTTTCTGGATGCGACGATGAAGGCCGGCATGCTGGCCGATGCGCGCCTGTTGTTGGAACGCGTGGCCGGGCGCCATCCCGTCCCGCCCGAACGCCGTGTTGGCTATGCCAGCGCTGCTGCTGCCGTAATGCATTGAAAGGGGATCAAGCCATGACCGAAGTGAAGAATTGGGCTGAATATGGCGCGGGGCTGAAAGCACGCGGCAAGGAATTGGGGCAATTGCACCCCGAAATCGTCAAGGGTTTTGTGGCCCTTTCAAACGGTGCCGCGCAAACCAGGCATCTGGATGCCAAGACGCGCGAATTCATCGCCCTTGCAGTTGCCATCACCACGAAATGCGATGGCTGCATTGATGCCCATGCGCGCAAGGCCAAGGCCGCCGGCGCCACAAAGGAAGAAATTGCCGAAGCGCTTGGCGTTGCCATCGCGCTCAATGCCGGCGCGGCCTATACCTATGCTCTGCATGTGCTGGATGCGGTGGGAGAGTAGTTTCTATCCCAAACGCTTCTTGGCAACCGCAAGGGCGGCGCGCTGTTCCTTGGTGACGATAGGGTAATGCAGGTCAAGCTTTTCAAGCGCTTCAATGATCGCCACCACCACCACCAGGCGCGTGAACCACTTGGCATCCGCCGGCACCACGAACCAGGGCGCGTGCGGCGCGGCTGTCGCGCTGATCGCGGCCTGATAGGCCTTCATATAATCATCCCAATGGCCGCGTTCCGCGACATCATTGGCTGAGAATTTCCAGTTCTTCTCAGGCTCCTCAATGCGGGACAGGAAGCGCTTTTTCTGCTCATCCTCACTCACATTCAGGAAGAATTTCAGCACCACTGTGCCTTGGCGCGCCAGATAGCGTTCATAGGCTGCGATATCTTCCAGTCTTTCATCCCAGATTCTTTTGCCGATCAGTGATGGCGGCAATTTTTGACGCGCGAGGAATTTCGGATGCACGCGCAGCACCAGCGCTTCCTCATACCAGGAACGGTTATGGATGCCGATGCGGCCCCTTTCCGGCAGCGCAATGGAATGGCGCCACAGGAAATCATGGTCCAATTCCATCGGACCCGGCGCCTTGAATGAATGCACCTGGCAGCCCTGCGGGTTGACGCCGGAAAACACATGCTTGATGGCACCGTCCTTGCCAGCCGCATCCATCGCCTGAAAGATGCAAAGCACCGACCAGCGATCCTGTGCATAAAGCTTATCCTGCAAGAGCGCGAGCCGTTCGATACCCTGCTGCAAAAACACCCCGGCAGTGGTTTTTTCCATATCAAGCCCGGCAGTATCACCTGGGTCATAATCCTTCAGGCGGAAACCGCGCCCCTTCGTCACGCGGTAGCGATCCAGGATTCTTGTTGCTCTTTTCTCCATTACGCGGGTTCCTTTCGTGGTTGCCACCAGGGCAGGAAAATCCAGAGTGCCGCCGCCAATTGGACAGAGAATGTCATGCCAAGCGCCCAAACGTAACCCTCAGGCGCCCAGCCGCCTGTTGCAGTGCGCGGCCAAAGATCAAGGATGGCACCAATGCCCGTCTGGAACAAGAAAACGACGCAGAGCATCAGAAAATTGATGGCTGTCGAAACACGCCCCGCGAGCGCCGGCGGAAAGCCTTGCGCGATTGCGGCATAGCCCGCCGGCCCAACCGAACCTGAGAAGGAAAAGAGAAACCAGAGAAAGGCCATGATCCAGAAATTGCTTGGCGCCAGCATGAGCATGGCCTGCGCGAAAAGACAGCCAGCGACACCGATATAGGGCATCAACATGGGCGAAAAACCGCGCGTTTGCGCGAAGGACGCTGCCTGCCCCGTGAACAGACTGCCAAGCATCATGCCAAGCGCGTAGATCAGCAAGGCGGCCGCCCGTATGCCATCATCCAAACCGCCAACATCGCGCAGCCACGGCCCAGCCCAAAGCCCCTGATAGGTGAAATTGAGCGTGGAGAGCATGCCAACCGTCGGCACCAAACGCAGAAACACCGGGTCCTTGAAGATGCGCCCATATTCGCCGATTTCCTGGCGCAAGCTGCGGCGCGGCGCGGGCGCGACACCGGGCGGCGCATAGGGCACCGAAAACCAGACCCAAGCCGAAACCAGGATGGCGAGCGCGGACAGCACCGCGAAAACACCGCGCCAACCAATGAAGGGCAGCGCCCATTGCACTGGCATGGTGGCGGCAAGCCCACCCATGGACGCGAAGAATAGACCAGCACCCGTGACCGCTGCGACGCGTTCCTTCGGATACCATTGCGTATTGGCCTTCAGCATGGCCATCAGCCCCGCCGCCACACCCACACCCGCAACGCAGCGCCCCACTGCCAACATCAACACATCGGACGACAAGGCGCTGATGGCAAAACCTGCGGCCGCAATCAGCGCCAATGTCGTCTGCACACGCCGCGGGCCTTTCAAATCCAATGCAAGACCGATCGGCAATTGCGCCATGGCGTAGCTGGCGAAGAAACAGGCAGCGAGCAAGCCAAGCTCCGCCGCCGTCAGGCCGAATTCAAGCGCGAGGAAAGGCCCAATCACCGCGACCAAAGATCGATTGGCCTGGTTGATGAAATTGATCGCGGCCAGCGGCAGAGTGATACGGGTGAAAAGCGACATGCGGGGAACATGGCACGGGCGCCGCGCCCCGCCCATAGGGGGGCTTTAGGGCAGGCGCAGCCGTACCGAGATTGGGCAATGGTCGCTGATCACATCACGCAGTGCGGGATCGCGTTCAGTATAGGAAAATACGCGAAAACTATCCTTGATCAGCCAATCCGAAGCACCTAGCCCAAGCAGAATATGGTCAATAAAGGCGCGCCCCTGGCCATCGCGGCGCCAACACGGATTGGAAAAGCCTTCTGTGGCGCGGCGCATGGGTGATGCAGCACTAAGTATGGGAAGCATGTCGTCTTCACGCGAAAAACGCCGATTGAAATCGCCCAGGATCAAAAAAGGCATGTTTTCGCGGCGCCGTTCGGTGATCCATTCCGCCAGGATTTGCGCCTGCCTGCCCAGGTTCTGGCAATCGCTGCTATTGGGTTCACGCACGGAACCTTGTGAACATCCTCCGTCCAAATGAATGGACAGCAGCCGCAGCCGCGCGGCATTGGCGCCATGGACCGTGATATCCGCACCGCGCCGCAAGGAACGCCGCGCGGTGGGGCGCAAGTCAAGCGCCATGAGGTCAGGATTGCGTGTGACATGAAGCCCCTTGCGCCAGGCAAAGCCGGCACGCTGGATGTCATTTTCCGCCGGGAAGTGAAAATCATAGGCTGTGGCATCAAAAACGCGCGCCGCGGCCAAGGGGCCATCCACTTCCTGCAGCGCAATCACATCTGCGGCCAGCCGTTCAGCATAGGCGCGCAGCCGGGCGAAATCCTGTTCGGTCCTGGTGGTCAGATCGCGCGGCAAATCGGGATGGCCGGCGGGCTTGGTGGTGAGCCAGGCGATATTCCAAGCGGCTATCTTGAGTTCCTGTGCCTGGGCGGGCAGCGCCAAAAAAAGCAAAGCCAAAAGGATCAAGGCGCGCATGGTGCCCTCATAAAAGCTGCGCCAGCTCGGGCGCGGGTTCTAATTCTTTGGATAGGGCTTCAAGAGGTTGTGCGCCAGAGGCGATCAGGAAATCAGCCAGCGCATCCATCTCGGCCGCGGGGCGGGTGACATCATGGAAGGGATCATCGGCGGCCGAACCAGGCGGAATCCAGATGATTGTCTCATAGCGCGCACGCGTCAGCAGCACGCGGTAGGTATTCAGGATATAGCGCTGCTCCTCGGCGCCGCGCACGATCTGCCATTGATGGCCAACAAACCGCCGCGCGCGCCATTGCCCAGCATGGCGGAGAAAATCGCCGCCCCAGGGAAGGCCTACCACATCCAATTCCAAGCCCTGGCAATCATATTCGGTGGCGAAGGTTTCCAGCGCCTCGGATGAACGGATATCCGGCCAGCGTTTCAGGAACCAATCGGCGATATCTGGCACCTGCACGCCGAGCCCCTCTGCCCGCAATCGCCGCGCACCGGCGGAAGCAACCAGCCCGGCGCGGCGCAAACCGCGCGTTCTTGCCCGCAGCGCTAAGCGCCAAGCGATTGGGTCACGCGTAATATAGTAGGGTAATTCAGGCGTCGCTGCCGCGATGGCACGCGCGGCAGGCGCATTACCCCGCAATACCGCATCAACCCATTCGGTGCCCCGGCTGGTTCGAAGACTACGAATGGGTGTTTACAGATCAAGTGAATCATCAAAGGCAAGCCAAGGTGCTGCGCCTTCAGCCAAGCGCTGCGCGGGATCAGCGGCCGTGATACTGCGCGGCGCCGCGACCGCGCGCCAGGATGGCGCAGCGGCAATCACGCGGCCCCATTCGGCAAGCCCTGCCTCACCGGTATTGATTTCCTGCCCATTGCCGATCAGCGCGACAATCACCGCCCAGCCATCATGCCGCGCCATGATTTCAAGCGTATGCGCTGGTTCGCTCAGGGTAAGGTGGCTTTTGCGGCGTTGGCCATCGCGCGTCGCTTGCGCCTGATCCCAGGCGCGCTGCGCTTCATCAAAAACGATGATGCGTGCTTCGGGGATTTCATCCGCGCGGATCACATGATGTTCCAGGAAGCGATGGACATTTTGCAGCGCGGTGCGCGCGGCGCGTTCCGCAACCTGGAAAGCGGCGCCGCCTTGGGGGGCGGCATCACGCGCCAAGGCTTCGCGCAGCACGGTCACCAGCGGCACATTGCCGGAAAGGAAGGCGGCGCCCGCTTCCCGCAGCGCGCCAAAAACCAAGTTAAGACCGCAAAGCGTCTTGCCCGCGCCGGGAATGCCGGTGACGAATACAACGTAGCGCCCGCCTTCTTCCCGCGCCTTCGCAATCACGCGCGCAATGGCATCGGTGGTGCGGGTCAAGTTATGCGCATCAGCCCGCGTGGCGCCAATATCCGGCACGGCATTGCGCCGATACAAAAGCCGCGCCGCTTCCAGCACACTTGGCACGGGGCGATAGGCAGAACGCGCCCAAGCCTGGGCGTCAATCGCCTGGGCTGGGGGCGGAATGGCTGCCTGCGCGCGTGCGATAATCTCCCGCAACATCGCACCATTCGCCACCATCACCGGCACCACACCATGCCAGAATAGCGGCAATGCCAGACCGCGCTGCGGCGCGCCTGGCGCGACCAGAATCGGGATGATCGGCACGCCCCGGCTGCCGGCGTGGAAATCATGCAAATCCATGGCGTAATTATCGCTCTGGCGCAGATCAGCCAGATCGGGCTTCTGAGCGCCCATCTTGAATTCCAGAACAAAGATCGCACGATCGGTCAGCAAAATGGCGTCGGCGCGTTTTTCGAGGCGCAGCAGATCGCATTCCATGAAGATATGCCAGGCAGCGTCACCTTCCGCGAGCGCATTTTGCAATAACGCCGCGCTGGCTTCCCAGGAATCGCGCTGCTGCAATTCAAGCCCCGCAAACCGCGCCGCTTGTTCATAGGCCAAGGAAGCGGCGATTTGTGCCGGCGTTTGCAGGCGAAACGCATCAAGGCTTTGCGTGAGCCAAGCCCTCATGCGCTTCGCCTTTTCGGCCAGGTTGCGGTGAGAACGCTCAACATCATGAGCGCAAAGCCAATGGCGTGAATGGCGGTGAAAGCTTCCTGCAAGATCACCACGGCCACAAGCGCCGCAGTCGCAGGCAGGAAGGCAGTGAAGATGCCGGCAACCCCTGCCCCCACGCGCTTCAGCCCCGCATACCAAAGCAGCAGGCACAACACGCTTGCCGTCACGCTATGGAAGATCAGCAACGCCGCAAGGCGCGGCTCAACCAGCACCGCGATGCTGCCAATATCCGGCAAGGCAAAGGGTGCCAGCATCAGGGCAGAGAATATCTGCATCCATAGGCTTGCCGTGATTACGCCAATACTTCCCGCTATGCGTCGCGCGAGCAGCACGTAAAGCGCTTCACCGATCACGCCGCCGAAGATCAGCAAATTGCCAAGGACCGACCCCGCGGCCCCGTCACCGCTGCGCGCCAGCGTCATCGCGGCCATGCCAAAACCGGCAAGGCCAACCGCGATCCATTGCGGTGGCGTCAGGCGTTCGCGCAGCCAAAAGGCGCTACCCAAGGCAACCACTGCCGGCAGGCTCGCCAAAACCAGGCCACCTTCCAAGGCAGATGTCAGGCGCAAACCCGCCAGTAAGCCTGCATTGTAGATCACCGTGCCGAATAGCGCCTGCCAGGCCAGGTTGCGCAAAACTACGCCATCAGGTCGCGGTGCCGCTTCGAGCAAACGCGCCAGCGGCCAAAGCAAGGCCACCGCCAAAACGCAGCGCAGAAAAGCAATCATCGGAATGGGTAGCGCTTCCGCCAGCAGCTTCGCCACCGCGACATTAGCGCCGACCAGCGCCATGGACGCCGCCAATTGCAGATAAGCAATGCGCGGCGCGCCCGGCCTCACGCGCCTTCATCCACCTGACGGAAGGGGGAAAGTGTAGCGAGTGCCGCCATTTCGCGTTCCATTGCCGGACGTTCGCGCGACAGAAATTCACCCACCGCGCGCGAAAGCCCCGGATGCGCGATCCAATGCGCAGAATAGGTGGGCACGGGCAGATATCCGCGTTGGATTTTGTGTTCGCCCTGCGCGCCGGCTTCAACGCGCTGAATGCCATGCGCAATCGCGAAATCCATCGCCATGTAATAACACAGCTCAAAATGCAAAAACGGCACATCCACAATGGCGCCCCAGTTGCGGCCATAAATCGCATCGCGCCCGATAAGATTAAGCGCGGCGGCAACCGGTTCGCCATCCCGTTCCGCCACCATCAGCAGCACGCGATCGTCGAGCCTTTCGCCCAGCAGCGGCCAGAAATTGCGCGTGAGATAAGCGCTGCGGCCCCATTTTTTATCCGTGGTTGCACGATAGAAGCGATGAAAGGCTGCCCAATGGCGCGGCGTGATTTCTGCCCCGCGCAGTGTCCTCAGCGTCAGCCCCGCTGCCTGCACATCGCGCCTTTCGCGCTTCAAGGCCTTGCGCTTGCGCGATGCTAGCGCGCCCAGGAAATCATCGAAATCGCGATAGCCCGGATTGGCCCAATGGAATTGCGTGCCAAGCCGTTGCAGCCAGCCAGCATCACCCAAGGCGCGCCATTCGGCTTCCGTGCAGAAAGTGGCGTGGACGGATGATGCGCCGATGCCTTGGCAAGCCTGCACCAGCGCGCCAGCCAGAACATCCGGCCCAAAGCCAGCTTCGGGGTGCAGCAAAAGCCGCGGGCCAGGCACAGGGCTGAAAGGCGCGGCCACTTGCAGCTTTGGGTAGTAGTCGCCACCAGCGCGTTCCAAAGCATCGGCCCAGCCATGGTCGAAGACATATTCGCCCTGGGAATGGGATTTGGCATAGGCCGGCGCGCAAGCGAGCAAGCGCCCGGCGCCATCACGCAAGGCAGCGTGCTGCGGCAACCAGCCGCGTTCCGCCACCGCGCTCCCGCTTTCCTCCAGCGCCAATAGAAAGGCGTGGCTGACGAAAGGATTGTCGCCCCCCGCGCAGGCCTCCCATTCATGCGCCGGGATTTCGGCAATGGCGCGATGCAGGGTCAGCGATAATTCGGAAGGGCCGGACATGGGACCTGATGTCGTCACGCTACCGGCAAGGGCAAGCCCTGACGCTCAGGCGATTTCAAACATCCCTTCGACTTCCACCGCCGCATCACCGGGGAGTGATGGCACGCCGATGGTGGTACGCGCATGGCGGCCGACATCGCCAAACACTTCCACCGCGAGGTCAGAAGCGCCATTCATCACCAGCGCGTGCTGGGTGAATTCAGCCGGTGCGGCAATGAAGCCACCAAGCCGCACCACCCGCGTCACGTTATCCAAATCACCCGCCGCGGCCTTCAATTGCGCCAGTAGATTAATGAGGCAAAGCCGCGCCGCTTCGCGCCCGGTTTCAATCGAAACACCAGCGCCAAGCTTGCCGGTATAGGCAATCTTGCCATCACGCACTGGCACTTGCCCCGAAATCACCACCAGCTTTCCGCTGATATTGAAAGGGATGTAATTCGCGATCGGTGCCGCCGGTGTCGGCAATACAATGCCAAGAGCAGCAAGCTTCGCTTCGATTTTACCGGCCATGATCCTGTTCCTTCAAAGGCGCCGATTACGCCGCCGGGCGCAACTGGCGGCGCATGCGTGGTGAAGGATGCGCCGGCAATTCCAAGGGAAGCAAGGGCAGCACTGCCGCACGCGGTTGCAGCGTTTCTTCTTCCACCGGGTCCGGCAAATCCTCACGCCCCAGATAATCGCGCGCCAGCCGCCTGAAGGCCCAATCCAGCACGGAAGTCGCGCGGCGAATACCGGCATCGCCTTCCACCGCGCCGCCATGGCCGGGCGCATAGGCATAGGCGTTGACGAAGCTCGCCAAAGGCACGCCCTGCGCCAGGCCAAGCGATACGGCCTGGGCGAGCCCTTCCATCAAGGCGCGCGTCATCGCCGCTTCGCGCGGGAGGGAGAAGGAAATCTCCCGCAAATGGCCGCGATCATCTTCAATGGCGCGCAGTGCAACACGATTGCCAGCGATAGCCACGCGCCAGCAACGGCTGATTGGCGCATGGATTGGCCGGGGCGCAGCGCGGCGCGCTTCGGGCAGGTCAGCCGGGGCCGGCATGGCGGGCGGCGGCGCATCCAGGAAGGGCAGGATTGCTGCCTCCATGGCGCGGCGGGCTTGCGGTGTCACGGGGGCCAGCAGCCAGGCGGCATCGGCGCCCGCGCGTTCCGCTGCCTGGGTTGGCACCTGAATCACGCGGCCATCTTCGCCGCGCACCGGGCGGCTAGCCCCCGGCGCCGGGGCGATGCCGGCACTTTCCGCGCCCAAAAGCGCTTCCACCGCATCGGCGGGGGCGAGCGCGATGCAGCCGCGATGGCGCAAACCGGGGGAGGAAGCCGCCGCCGCCAAAGCCGCCCGCGCAGCCTTGGCCAAGCCTGGGATGGCGGTTTCCTCGGGCGGCGTTGGGCAGATCAGCGCCACCGCATGGCGCGGGCCGAAACGGGTGGCAAGGCGGCCGGATTCCGCCTCAGCCGCGCCACGCGTTAGGCCGGCAATGGCGGCGGCGACATCGCGCGCCTCATGGCTGTCATAGCCAAGGCCGAAAGCGGCGAGCAGGCCGGCCAGATCGGCGAAGCCCAGGCGCAGGCTTTCCACCTTGCCATGACCCCAAATATCAAGTGTCTGCACCGCAAGTTGACAGGCGGCGCGATAGGCCGGCGCATCAAAGCCGCCTTCCCCATCCAGAAAAGCCGGCAGGTTGAGCACGAAACGCCCCTCACCCCGCGCATCGCGCCAAATCTCGGCCCCCGGCGCGCCGCGCCGGGCCAGGATCAGCGAACGCAGCCCAGCGGCCAGGCTTTCCGCGGCATCGGCGCCATCCAACAGGCCAAGGCGCCGTCCGCGCAGCGTGAGGCGTTGAATCCAAGCCTCTGCCACGCTGGGCAGCGTGGCCGGGCCGCTTCCCGGGGCGAGCGCGGCCAGCGCCTCCCCAGCTTCATCTTCCCAAGGCGCGGGAATGGCGACAGCGCGCGGCAGCGCATCAGGATCCGCCCCCGCCTTCAAGCGCCGCAGCGCAACCCCAGCCCAGATGGTTCCAACTATTCCAGCCATGAGCCGATGCTAGGCGCGACTCGAAAGGCTGGGAAGGCTTATTTAGTGGTTTTTTGGGGGTGGACCCACAATATCCTGTGGATAGCTTGGCTGGCGCTTTGCTTTTGCGTGACCCGCGCGGCTGTGCGATTATGCATTTTGTTTCGCTTGCACCGGAAAGCCGCCATGCAATTGCTCACGACCCTTATAATCCGCCTGACCAGCCGGCAGGTTGGCAAGGACCGCTTAGGCAATACCTATTGGGAAGCCCGCAGCCGGCGCGATTCCTATGGCCGGCCCATGCGGCGGGTGTTGTTTGCGAAGGAAGCGCAGGCTTCCGCCGTGCCGGCGGAGTGGTGGGGCTGGCTGCACCACACCACGGAACAACCCCTGCCCGAGGACGCGCCGCGCCGCGCCTGGCAGAAGGAACATCGCCCGAATATGACCGGCACCGCCGAAGCCTGGCGCCCGGCGAACCCGGCAGCGCAACGCGGCGGGGATTACGAAGCCTGGACACCGGGGCGCTAGAAGGCCAGTCAACATGCAGAAGCGTAGCCTCGCGGAAATCCTGACAGGTATCGTGGTGCTGGCCATTGCCGCCGGCTTCCTTGGCTATGCCGTCACCAGCACCGGGCGCAGCCTTTCGGGGCCGGGCATGAACTTGACCGCGAAGTTTGATCGCATTGATGGGCTTGGCCAGGGGGCGGATGTCCGCATCGCTGGGGTGAAGATTGGGCAGGTTGTGGCCCAGCGCATTGACCCGGAAAGCTTCCTAGCCGTGCTGACTCTCCGCGTGGATGCGGGGCTTAAACTGCCGCACGACACCTCCGCCGAGATTTCCAGCGAAGGCTTGCTTGGCGGCAAATATGTGGCGCTGGTGCCGGGTGGGGATACGCGGATTTTGCGCGAAGGCAGTGAAATCACCATCACGCAAAGTGCCATCAATCTGGAAAGTCTGCTCGGGCGTTTCATCTTCTCAGCGGGTGAGAGCAATCAGCGCGGCAATCAGGAAAACGCGCCGGCTGCGCCGCGATGAAGCCCTTGCCCGCGCCGCCTTCCATTTGGCCGGGGACAGATGGCAAGCCGGTTTCCTGCAATGAAAAGCTGAAAATGCTCAAGGAAAACCATGGCGAAGCGGCGACGGTGCTGCGCGATGTATTTGAAGACGCCGTGCTGATGGGCGTGGATGAGGCCGCGATGCGCGCGATTTTGCAGGAAATGATCGCGGCGCTGCCAAGCCCGAAGCGGGGCGCATGAAACGGCTGTTGGTATTGGCACTATGTTGCCTGCCAAGCCTGGCGCTGGCGCAGGAATGGGTGCCGCGGCAACAGGCGCGCCTGCAGGCGCTTGATAAGGTGACGGCGCGCGTCACCATGCTGGAAGGCCGCGTGGGGGAAAGCCTTGGCTTCGGCACGCTCACCATCCGCATCGGTGCCTGCCATGCGCGCCCACCAACCGAAGTGCCCGATGCCGCCGCCTGGTTTGAAATGACCGATAGCCGCGCCCCACAAGGCAGCCCGCCGGTTTTCCGTGGCTGGATGTTCGCCGATGCGCCGGGCGTGAATATGCTGGAACACCCTGTCTATGACGTGCGGATATTGAGTTGCCGATGACGCAGGACCTCCCTTCCTGGAGGCCGGGTAGCGCACTATATTAGCGTTTCCTTCAGGAAGGTCAGCCCATGTCCTCTGCCAGCATTCAGCCCTTCTTTGATGAGGCGACCAATACAGTCAGCTATCTGGTCTTCGACCCCACCACGCGGCAAGGCGCAGTGATTGATCCCGTGCTGGATTGGGACCATCGCAGCGGGGAAGCGGATACGCGATCTGCCGACCGGTTGATTGAAGCCGCGCGGCAGGAAGGGATTACGATTGCGCTGATCCTGGAAACCCATGCCCATGCGGATCATCTGACCGCAGCCCCCTATATCAAGCGGCATTGCGGCGGGAAGATTGGCATTGGTGAACACATCAAGGATGTGCAGCGCATCTTCCGCCCGGTTTTCGCCGCCGATGATGTGAAGCCCGAAGGTGCTGATTTTGATCTGCTGCTGCGTGATGGCGATCGTCTTATGCTTGGGTCGCTGGAAATTGAGGTGATCCATACGCCAGGCCACACGCCAGCCTGTGTCTGCTACCGCATTGGCGATGATGTTTTCGTGGGCGATACGCTTTTCATGCATGATTACGGCACGGCGCGCGCTGATTTTCCGGGCGGCGATGCCAGGGTGCTGTTTCAGTCCATCAAACGCCTTTTGGCGCTGCCGCCAGATACCAGGCTTTGGATGTGCCACGACTACAAGGCGCCGGGGCGCGATGCCTATGCGTGGCAAAGCACGGTGGCCGAGCAGCGCGCACATAACCCGCATGTGAAGGATGGCGTGACTGAGGATGAATTCGTGGCCTTCCGCCAGGCGCGCGATGCGAAGTTGGCGGCGCCCACGCTATTGTTGCCATCAATCCAGGTGAATATCCGTGCCGGGCGCTTCCCGGAGGCTGAGAGCAATGGCGTGCGCTACTTGAAGATACCGGTGAAGGCGCGCGCTGGGCTTGCGTGAAAGCCAAGCTTCGGGTTTGAGTAGTCGGACTTGATGTTGTTGCCGGCTTAGACAAAGAAATTCCAGGGGGAGAAGACAGGAATGATGCGTCGGATTTTGCTTGGGGCCGCCATGGGCATGGCCCTTGCTGTGCCTGCCATGGCGCAAGGGCTGCCTGATCGGTCGATTACACTCGTCAGCGGCTTCGCCCCTGGCGGTTCCACCGATATAACCGCGCGTCTGCTGGCAGAACGGATGCAGGCGCATATGGGCGGCAATGCGCGCGTGGTGGTGGAAAACCGCCCTGGCGCATCAGGCACGGTTGCTGCCGAATGGTTGCGCCGGCAACCCGCCGATGGCACGGTTTTGATGCTGAATGAGGCATCATCCCATGCGCTGATCCCCGCCGCCATGCAGGGTGGCACACGCTATGATCCGCTTGCCGATTTCACCCATATCGCCATTGCGGCAAATGGCCCGCTGATTTTGGTGAGCGCACCGAATTTCCCCGCTGGCACGGCGGCGGAAGCGGTGGCGAAGCTGCGCGCTGGGCCGCAGGATAATTTGCCCTATGCGTCATCCGGTGTCGGGTCCATGCCGCATTTCGCCGCCGAGGCCGTAGCGGTTTCCCTGTTGCTTGGTGGCAAATTCTCCCATGTGCCGTATCGTTCCGGTGGCCTGATGGTGGAATCCATCGCACGCGGCGAAACGGCTTGGGGGGTTGCGGTGCTGGCCTCAGCCGCCGCGCAGGTGCGCGATAATCGCGTGCGCGGCATTGCCATCACCGGATTGGAGCGCTTCCCGGCCTTCCCGGATATCCCGACGCTCGCAGAATCCGGCATGCCCGGTTTTGATATCGGCAATTGGTTCGCGGTGGTGGGGCCGCCGCGCATGCCGGAAGGCACGGTGGCGGCGCTGAACCGCGCCATCAATGCCGCGCTGGTTGATCCACAGCTGCGTGAGCGTTTCCTGATTGCCGGAATTTCACCCTGGACACGGCCCAATACGCCCACTGATGCGCGCGCCTTTTTTCAGGCTGAGCTTGTGAAGTTCAAGGGTGTGGTGGAACGTACCGGCGTGAAGATGGAACAGTGATAAGGGCGGGCGCCTGAGGGATTCTCAGGCGCCCCTTTCATTTCAATCCTTCGGCGGCAGATGGAGCGCGACAACCTCACCCCCCTGCCCTGCCACTTCGGGAAAGCGCCGCCGCACATCCGGGTCATGCCCCGGAATGACGCGGCTATCATCACCACCCGCAAGCTTTTTCGCCGCGCGCCAGCCGGCCGCCATGGCACCCAGATCGAAAATGATCGGGAAGGGATTGCCGCTGAGGGCATTGGCGTAGAAATGCATGGCGTCGGATGCCAGCACCACCGGCCCGCGCGCGGTTTGCACACGCACCACCTGAAGCCCGTCTGAATGCCCGCCGACGCGATGGACAGTAACACCAGGTGCCACTTCGCCATTACCATCATGGAACACCACGCGGTCAGCATAAAGCGCCTTTACCATGGCAACCACATGCGCGGCTTCAAAAGGCAGGCGAATGGCATGCACACACATGTGCCGGCCGGTTGCGAAATGCATTTCGCGTTCCTGCAAATGGAACTTTGCGCCGGGGAACATGCCAAGCGACCCCGCGTGATCATAATGCAAATGCGTGATGATCACATCGGATACCTTGGTGGCATCCGTGCCCATGGCTTTCAGGCTATCGCGCACATTGCGCGCGATGGTGCGGCCACGGCTGGCGGCGGTTTCCTCATCAAAGCCGGTATCCACCACGATTTCCTGACCATCCGGCGCACGCAGCAACCAGATGAAGTAATCAAGCGGCATGGCTTCATGCGCATCGGGCACGGGGAGCAGGAAATTTGTCTGCGCCGTGCGTTCATGCCGCCCGTAGCGGATGGCATAGACTTCCCAATTCATGATTCCTTGTTCCCCCCAAGCACCGTGCCGGTCATTTGTTCCAGCATTTTCGCAAGCGCTGTGTGATCAGCCGCCGGGCCAAGCGATGTTGCCGCCGCCAGCCACATTTCCCGGCACAGCGCCGAAAACGGCGCGGGTGTTGTTGTCTCCCGCCCCACTTCAAGCGCGATGGACAGATCCTTCACCATCAGATCAATCCCAAACCCTGCATCGAAGCGGCGGGACAGCACATATTCCTTGAATTTCTTCTGCGTGGAATTGTTCATGCCGGAAGATGCATTCAGCACATCCACCATCGTCGTCGGGTCAAGCCCGAAGCGCTGGCCGATCAGCATCGCTTCAATGCCAATCAGGTAGCCACCGGCCGAGACCAGATTATTCAGCGCCTTCATCGCCTGCCCGGCACCGATATCGCCGCAGCGATAAATGGATGTGCCCATGGCCTTCAGCACGGGCTCTGCGCGATCAATCTCCGCCGCCGGCCCGCCAACCATAATGGCAAGCTGGCCGGATTTGGCGCGCGGCACGCCGCCCGAGACCGGGCAATCAATCATCGCAACGCCATGGCCCGCCAGCATTGCCGCGATTTCGCGCGTACGGCCTGGCTGGCCTGAGGTCATGTCAATCACCAACATGCCAGGCTTAAGCGATGGCAGCATGGCTTCCACCGCCTCACCTACCTGCTTGCTGGTCGGCACAATCAGCACCACGCAATCGGCGCCGCTTGCTGCTTCCGCCGGTGTTGCGGCGGCTTTCGCGCCGGTTTCGGTCGCGAAGGATGCAGCGCGGCCTGGCGCGACATCACACACCGTCACGTCAAAGCCTGCTTTCACAAGATTGGCCGCCATGGGCCAACCCATATTGCCGATGCCGGCGAAGGCGATGCGCTTCAATGGGGCTGACATCACTTCTTCCCCGGGATGGCGCCTTCGGCGACCAGCACCTCATGCGCCGCCTTGAAGGCATCAAGCCCGGCGGGAATGCCGCAATAGGCCGTGGCATGCAGCAAAGTCGCCTTGATTTCATCAACAGTGATGCCGTTATTCAGCGCGCCCTTCACATGCAGCTTCACTTCCGGGATTTTGCCAAGCGCGGTCAGCATCGCAAGGTTGAGCAAGGAACGGGTCTTGCGATCCAGCGTGGGATCACCCCAGGCCCAGCCCCAGGCCCATGCGGTGGTCGCGCGCTGGAAGGACATCATGAATTCATCGGCCTTCGCCATGGATGAATCCACATATTCCGGGCCCAACACCGCACGGCGGATGGGCAAACCCTTATCAAACAGCGCCTGATCGTCGGACATAATTACGCTCCTTCATGGATTGGATGGCGCAGGCTGGCGTGATGCCGCCATGCGGTCAACCGGGGGCGGGTTGCGCGGCCCCCAGGGCCGTTTAGTCTTGCGCGAAACACCCACGAGGGAACGCTCGCCATGATCCGCCTGCTTGCCCTGCTTTGCCTACTGATGGCCACACCCGCCTTGGGGCAGAACGCGCCGGAGGCTTATCCCGCGCGGCCCATTCGCATGATCGTGCCCTTTGCCGCAGGCGGTTCAGCCGATTTGGTGGCGCGAATCGCAGCACAGGGCATGTCGGAAAAACTTGGCCAGACGATCGCGGTTGAAAATCGTGGTGGCAGCGGCGGTGTGATTGGTTCTGAAGCGGTGCTGGCGGCGCCGGCGGATGGTTACACGATCGCCTTTCATTCCATGTCCTCGGCCGTGCTGAATGCAGGGCTTTATCGCAACCTGTCCTTTGATGTGCGGCGCGCCTTCATCCCCGTATCGTTGGTGGGCACGGTGCCGAATATTGTCATCATCAATCCGCGCCTGGCGGCCACCAATCTGGCCGAATTTCTTGCGCTGATCCGGGCCAATCCCGGCAAATACAGCTATGCGAGTTCCGGTGCGGGCACGATTGTGCATCTGTCCGCGCATATGCTGGCGAGTATGGCGGGCGCTGAGATGCTGCATGTGCCCTATCGCGGATCGGGCCCTGCGATGAGCGATCTTTTGGCCGGGCGCATTGATATGATGGTGGACACGCTGCCTTCCGTGATCCCGCAGGTGCGCGCGGGCCAATTGCGGGCGCTTGCCATGGGCACGCGCCAGCGCAACCCAACCCTGCCTGATGTACCAACCGCCGAAGAAGCCGGCCTGCCAGGCTATGAAAGCTATAATTGGCACGCAGTATTTGCGCCGCAGGGCACGCCGAACTCCATTGTGGCGCGGCTGGAACGCGCCGCACGCGATGCTGTGGCGGAACCGGCCATTCGCCAAAGGCTGGTAGATGTTGGCGTCAACCCGCTCGGCACAAGCGCAGCGGAATTGGCCAGCTTCTGGGACCAGCAATTGGCGCTATGGATTCCAATTATCCGCGCTTCAGGCGCGACTGCTGAATAGGCGTTATTCCGCTTTCTCCGGCTCATACCAAGGCCAGCGCTGCTTCACGACTGGGCTGTCTGGCGCATAGGCAATGCACGTACCGATCAGGGCTGGCCTTACTTTCTTCTCATCCACCGCCTCACCGGCGGCGCGGCGGCCTTCGGCCTGTTCGCGTTCACGCTGGCGGCGCACGGGATAGAGCGTTTGGAAGGCAACCGTGCCCATCTGGCCGATCACTTCGCGCAAATGTGTGCAGCCATGGATGCCGCCGACGCGTTCATTCACCGCGCGCACAAAGCCAGGCCCGATCTTAAGGCCCGCAAGGCGCGCGAAATTCGGCGCAGCAGCCGGGCAGACATCATAGGGCGTGAAATCGGATGCCGCTTCGCAGGACAGAACCTCAAAATCCTCAGTGATGGTCATGCGAATCCACATGCCATGCAAAGCCTCACCGGGTTCGATCCAGCCTCGGCCTTCATTGTTGAAGCCGTAGCTTTTTGTGTCCACCAAATGGGCTTCGATATCGAAAAGCCCATCCTTGCGCTGATAGCCGCGCAACTGGATGTCGCGCAGATGAAGCAGGTTACGCTCGGCGGGTTCGGAAAGCGGCATGGGTATGGTCCGGTTACGCTGCAATGCAGCAAGCTATTGCCACGCGGCGCGCGGCAAGGCCAGATCAGGCGGCGTTCAGGCGGATGCCGCCCTGGAGGGATTGACCCTGCGCCAGTAAGCGCATCGGCGCGACGGCGGCCAGCGCCGGGCGATTGGGTGCATCTGGCATGTGGCTCACGGGTTCGACGCAGATCACAGGCTGGGCGGGCGGCGCATAGACCTGCACGCCCATAGCAAAATCACCCCTGGCCGTGAGCGTGATGCGCCCGGCGGGGGTTGTCAGTCGCGCCACGCCATCCCAACCGGCGAAGAAGTTATCCAGACCAATCAGGCCAGCTTCATTCGCCGCAATGCCAGCACAAGGCGTGAGGCTTTGCGGCAGACCGCGCGCATCATGCTTGGCGCGTTCTTTGGTTTTTAGATGCAGTGACGTGTCAGAACCGCGCATGAACCAAGGGTGCCAGCCCATACCATAAGGCGCAGGCGCGGTTCCTTCATGGCGGAGAATCATTTCCATCAGCAGACCATCTGCATCAAGTGAAACCGCAAGCCGCGCCGCATAATCAAAAGGCGCGAAGGTAAGGCGTTGCCGCAGAGCGACATGATCCGGGGCGGCGCTTACAACTTCCCAAGCCATATCACGCGCCAAGCCGTGAATGGCTGTGCCTTCCGCTGCGCGATTGATAGGCATGGAATGACCTGCAATGCGCCCTCCATCCAGTCGATTGGCCCAGGGCAGCATCCAAAAAGCGCCATGGGCACCGGGATGGTGCGCGCCTTCAGGCGTTGGGACCAGAACATCACGCCCGCACCATTGCAGGCTTGCAAACGCAGCGCCCTGTTCTGGGCAGATCAACGCCTGCCAATCACCGTGTTGCAGTTTCATTCCGGCGCGAAGTGATCCCGTGGAGAAGGCGCGCTGCGCGAATATTCAATCGCAGTATAGGCGCCGCCCTGATAGCGTTCTGAAACGGGATCGGACGTGATTCCTTCAAGTTCCGTCCGCCAGGCTTCGGCATTATCCTGCGGCGCCCAGCCGATGCGCGCGCGATGATCCTCTCCCCAATAGCCAGTCGGGTTATTGGATTGGCCCCAAATCACCGCATGGCCCACCTTTTCGGCCAGCACACAACATTCAATCAAGCGCGTAAGGTCTGGATAAGACAACCAGGTGGACAGCATGCGCTGATCAAGCGGCTTTGGCTGGCAAGAACCGATGCGAAGATTGATGTTTTCAACCCCATGCTTATCCCAATACATCCGCCCCATCATTTCGCCATAGACCTTGGAGATTCCGTAATAGCCATCGGGGCGAAAGGCACAATCCGCATCCAGCTTCGGATCATTGCCGCGCGGGCGTTCGTGAAAGCCGATCGTGTGATTGGAACTGGCAAAGATCACCCGCGCGCCTTCGCGCCGCGCTGCTTCATACACATGATAAAGCCCGCGCAGATTGGGGCCGAGAATTTCCTCAAAAGGGCGTTCAACACTCACGCCACCGAAATGCAGAATGGCACCGCAGCCTTCCGCTTGGCGGAGCAGCGCGACACCATCATTCAAATCCGCCTGCACAAAACGCGCCGATGGCGGCAGCGGGTCGGGAAAGGGCGCGATGTCGGTCAGGCGCAAGGCCCAGCCAAGCGCACCCAGGCTTTGCGTAAGGTACCGGCCTAGCGCGCCAGAAGCGCCAGTCAGCAGCACGGGTTTTGCGGGCGCGGTCATGCCTTAGCCTCCATAGCCAAGCAGCAGGCGCGGCAGCGTCAGCGATACTGCCGGCCAATAGGTGGTGAGAATAAGCGCAAGCAGAATGGCGCCATAAAAGGGCCAAATGGTGCGCATGACATGTTCAATCTTTATGCGCCCAATCGCGCATCCAACAAAAAGCACCGCCCCAACCGGTGGCGTGGTGAGCCCAAGGCCGAGATTCATCATCATCACCATGCCGAATTGCACGGGGTCAACGCCAATGGCGGTAACTACTGGCAGGAAGATGGGTGTCGTGATCAGGATCAGCGCCGCCATATCCATCACGCAGCCCAGCAGCAGCAAACACACATTGATCAGCAGCAGGATGACAATAGGATTGGCGCTGATGGCAAGCATGCCTTCCGTCAGCAATTCCGGCAGGCGATACATGGCGAGCAGCCAGGCAAAAGCGGTTGCCGTGCCGACCAGCAGAAACACGACCGATGTGGTGCGCACGCTGGCCTTTACTGCAATCAAGAAATCCGGCCAGGAAAGATTCCGATAAACAAGCAAGGTCACCATTAGCGCCCAGATCGCGCCGAAGGCAGCACTTTCCGTCACAGTAAACACACCCGACAGCACACCGCCCAGAATGATTACCGCGGTGAGCAGTCCCGGCAAGGCATCGACAAAAGTCCAGAACAACTGCCGAAACCCGGCCCAACCTTCGGAAGGATAGCCACGCCGCACCGCCATGACATAAGCAGCAATACCCAGGAAAAGGCACATGGTAAGGCCGGGGACAATGCCGGCGATGAACAGCGCGCTCACGGAAATGCCACCACCCGCCGCTAGCGAATAGAGAATCATATTATGGCTGGGCGGGATCAGAATGCCCGCAATACTGCTGGTGACGGTGAGCGATACTGCGTAATCCACGCCATAACCCTTGGCCTTCATCGCCGGGATCAAGATGGTACCGGTGGCCGAGGTATCCGCCACCGCCGAACCCGAGATCCCACCAAACAGCATGGAGGTTGAAACATCCACCATCCCAAGGCCGCCGCGCATCCAGCCCACACAGGCGGAAGCCAGCGCAACCAGGCGCCGCGCAATGCCGCCATGGAGCATGATCTCACCGGCGAAAATGAAGAAGGGAATCGCAAGCAAAGAAAAGATGCTCATGCCGCTCGCCATTTGCTGGAAGGCGACGGCGGGGTTCAGCCCTTCATAGATGAAGCCCACAACAGCAGCGATGCCCAGACAGAAAGCGACTGGCACGCCGGCCACAACGCCCAAGGCGAAAACCGCAAAAATCAGAAAAAGCCCTGGTTCCATCGGCCTATTCCAAAAAGGCGGCGGCAGGGCCGCGCTTTTCCGGTGCGTCTGGCACGAAGATATCGCGCAGCACCTGTTCAACCGCGAAAAGGGCCATCAGCGCGCCACCCACTACCATCGGCGCATAAGTCCAACCCTGGCTGATGCCGAGTAGGGGGATGCGGAAATTTCGCACCATTTCCACTAATTCCCAAGACCAAATCGCCATGCCAAGGCCAAACAAGCCCACCAACGCATCACAGCCAAGCGCAATCCAGCGCTGCGCCGCACCCGGCAGGGCTTCGCGCAAGCCAAGCACCGAGAGATGAAAGCGTTCCCGCACACCCACTGCCGCCACTGGCATGGCGATGCACAGAATGGCGAGTGTCGCACCGCGTTCAATCCAGGTTGGCGTGTCATTCAGCACATAGCGGCCAAAAACCAGCCAACCCATCATGACCACCAGCGCGACCAAAGCCGTGCCGGCCAGCCCAATGGTCAGGCGCGCCAGCAAATCCAGAATGCGGGAAAAGGCGGCAAGCGGCGCGGGCAAATCGCCGCGCCGCTGTGTTTCACCCAAATTCACCGTGTTTCCCGAATGCGCTTCAGCAAATCCGCCATACGCGGGGCAGCGGCATATTTTGCATAGACCGGTTCCATCAACGCCTGCCACGGACCACGATCTGCGATTTCGATCACCGTCGCGCCGCCGGCAATCACGCGATCACGGGATGATTTTTCACGTTCCGCCCAAAGCTGGCGTTGCAGCGCCGCACTCTCACGCGCTGCATCGCGCAGGATGGCGCGATCCGCCTCGCTCAACCGCTGCCAGCGCTGCCGGCTGATGGCCAGCACTTCCGGCACGTTGGAATGTTCTGTCGTGGTATAGAATTTTGCGACTTCGAAATGCCGCGTGCTTTCATAAGATGGCCAGTTGTTTTCCGCGCCATCAATCACGCCGGATTGCAGGCTGGTGAAAACCTCGCCAAAGGGCAGCGGCGTTGGGTTGGCACCCATGGCGCGCATGATATCAATCCAAAGATCGGAGGTCTGTACACGGATTTTCATGCCGCGCACATCGGCTGGTGTACGCACCGGGCGGGTCGTGTAAAGGCTCCGCGCACCCGCATCATACCAGGCAAGGGTGACGATGCCGATCGCTTCCAGATCGCGCGCGATATCTTCACCAATCGCGCCATCCACTGCGCGGTGGCTATGGCCAACATCCCGGAACAGGAAGGGCAGCGTCAGGATCGCGGTGGAAGGTGCGAGGTTGTTCAACGGCGAGAGATTGAAATTGGCGAAATCAATCGTTCCCAAGCGCATCTGCTGAATGGCCTCATCCTGCTGGCCAAGCTGTGCGGAATGGAAGGTGCGCATACGAATGCGGTTGTTGGTGCGCTGGCCGACCAGCTCCGCAAAGCGGTCCATGCCGCGACCATTCGGGTAATCCGCCGCATGGATATTCCAGCCGCGCCATTCCTGCGCCGAAACCTGGGCAGGTGCGAAAGCCATCAGGGAAAGCGCTGCAGCGGCGACAGCGCCAAGCATGCCACCGCGACGGGGTTTTGAAAGCAAGGACATGATGTTTCCTCCAGCCGGGCGGTCCTGCCGCCCTGTTCTTCGGTTTGAATGACTGATCCTGACGGTATGGGCGCGCGTCCGTCAATGCAAAACCGGCCAAGGAATGGCCAAGGGCAGCGCAGGATGGCAGGATAGGGTCAAAGGAAGCGAAGGAAGGCCCCCATGCCGCGCAAGAAACCCGAAGAACTCCGCAGCCACCGCTGGTTCGGCGTGGAGGATATCCGCGCCTTCGGGCACCGGTCCCGCATGCTGCAAGCGGGCTATTCAGAATCGGATTTCCGCGGCAAGCCGGTGATTGGCATTATCAATACCTGGTCGGAACTCAGCCCTTGCCATTTCCATTTCCGCACGCGGGCCGAGGAGGTGAAGCGCGGCGTCTGGCAGGCAGGCGGCTTTCCGGTGGAATTGCCGGCGCATCCGGTGACGGAACAATACCAGAAGCCGACATCCATGCTCTATCGCAACCTGCTGGCGATGGAGACGGAGGAACTGGCCCGCAGCCACCCTTGCGATGGGCTGGTGCTGCTGGGCGGCTGCGACAAGACTCCGCCCGGCCTGATGATGGGAGCGATCACCGCTGGCCTGCCCTGCATTTTCGTGCCCGCCGGCCCCATGCTGCGCGGCAATTGGCGCGGCAAGACTTTGGGTTCGGGCAGCGATGTATGGAAATATCACGCCGAATTGCGCGCCGGGAATATCACCGAAGCGCAATGGAAAGATATGGAAGGCGGCATTGCGCGCAGCTTCGGCACCTGCATGACAGCAGGCACGGCTGCCACCATGATGCTGGCGGTGGAAGCCATGGGCTTCACGCTGCCAGGGGCTTCTTCCATCCCCGCCGCTGATTCCGCGCATCCGCGCATGGCGACTGAAACCGGCAAGCGGATTGTGGACATGGTCTGGGAAGATTTGACGCCAAAATCCATCATCACCCAAGCCAGCATTGATAACGCCGTGACGGCCACCATGGCCTTTGGCGGTTCTACCAATGCCATCCCGCATCTGATCGCCATGGCCCGCCGCGCGGGCGTGCCGCTGGATCTGGAACGCTTTGATGCGCTGTCGCGCCGCGTGCCGCTGGTTGCGAATCTGCGCCCCAATGCCGGCGAAAAACTGATGGAGGATTTTTTCTATGCCGGCGGCGCGCAAGCGCTGTTTCATCGCATTCGCGATTTTCTTGATCTTTCCGCGCGCACGGTCACCGGGCACACGCTTGGTGAGAATATCGCTGGCGCCGAGATTTTTGATGAGGATGTCATCCTGCCGCTGGATCGTCCCTTGCAGGCGGAAGGTGGGCTTGCGGTGGTGAAGGGCTCGCTCGCGCCGCGCGGCGCGGTGATCAAAACCTCGGCCGCGGAACCGCGCCTCTTGAACCATACCGGCCCCGCGGTGGTGTTTGAGGATTACGCCGATCTGAAAAAGCGTCTGGATGATCCTGATCTGCCGGTCACCCCGGATTCAGTGCTGGTGCTGAAGCAGGCAGGGCCGCAAGGCGGGCCAGGCATGCCGGAATGGGGCATGTTGCCGCTGCCCAAAAAGATGTTGCAACAAGGTGTGCGCGATATGGTGCGCATTTCGGATGCGCGCATGTCCGGCACATCCTATGGCACTTGTGTGCTGCATGTGGCGCCGGAAAGCCATGTGGGCGGGCCGCTGGCCTTTGTGCAAAATGGTGATTTGATCCGTCTTGATGTCGCCAATCGCACGCTGGATTTGCTGGTGGATGAAGCGGAAATGGCCCGCCGCCGCGCTGCCTGGAAGCCGCCCATGCGCCGCTATGCGCGGGGCTGGACATCGCTGTATTTGGATAACGTCACCCAGGCCGATGAGGGATGCGACCTCGCTTTCCTGGAAGGCCAGCAACCCACGCCGGAGCCGGATATCTACTGATGCCCAAAACCGTTCTTGAAGCCGCCGCCGCGCTTGCTGCCGGGCGCACCACATCAGTTGCCTTGGTCGAGGAAGCCCTGGCGCGCATTGCTGATCCGAATGGTGAGGGCAGTCGTGCCTTCATGGTAGTGCATGGAGACACAGCCCGCGCCACAGCCAGTGCCATGGATACGCTGCGTAAGGCTGGGCACGCGCCGAGCCCTTATGCCGGTATCCCGATCAGCGTGAAGGATTTGTATAACGAAGCGGGTGTCACCTCGCGCTCCGGTTCCGTGGTGCTGAAGGGAAGTCCGCCCGCGAAGCTGGATGCACCAACCGTGCAGCGCCTGCGCCGTGCCGGTTTTGTCGTGCTGGGGCGCACCAATATGGTGGAATTCGCGTTTTCCGGCCTTGGCGTGAATCCGCATTACGGCACACCGAAAAGCCCCTGGGATCGCGCAACGGGCCGCTTGCCAGGTGGTTCTTCTTCCGGCGCTGGTGTGGCGGTGGCGGATGGCATGGGCTTTGTCGGACTTGGCACGGATACCGGTGGTTCCTGCCGCATCCCGGCAGCGCTTTGCGGCGTTGTCGGCTGGAAACCCACGGCGAAGCGCGTGCCGATCACGGGCATTCTGCCGTTATCATCTTCGCTTGATTCTGCGGGCCCCTTGGCACGCAGCGTTGCGGATTGCGCGCTGATTGATGGCTTCATGGCAGGTGAGGAAGCGCCCATACCCCCTGCCCCGCCGCCCCTGCAAAGCCTGACCTTTGCCCTGCCGCGCGGCACCTATCTGACCGATGGCATGGATGGCCATGTCGCTGCGGCTTTTGAAACTGCACTGCGCAAACTTGCACTCGCCGGTGCGCGCATCATTGAAATTGATCTGCCGGAATTGGCCGAAATTCCGCAAGTGACGGCCGCCGGCGGCTTTCCCGCCAGTGAGGCTTTGGCCTGGCACCGCCACCTGATTGCGGAAAAAGCCGATGGCTATGACCCGCGCATCCTGAAGCGCATCCGGCGCGGTGAAGGCATGTCGGCCGCCGATTATGTGGACCTGGTCAATGCCCGCGCGCGAATCATCGCGAGTGTCGCGCCGCGCACCGCGCCGTTTGATGCGCTGATCTGCCCGACATGTCCTTTGGTG
>VGDL01000005.1 GCA_016869735.1 Alphaproteobacteria bacterium | reverse complement strand
TCAACATGCTCAATGGGCTTAGACATAGGCGTATGCCTAGGCTTACACCTAGGCCCTCACGGTTACGCCAGCTGTCCGGTCGAATTGGGGGCTGGTCCAACTATAGACGTAATGCGAAGCAGCTAATTGCGTCTGCTATGCATGGCGTTTTTCGCACGGCATCTAATCAAAATAAGCGTGCTTCGAGACAAGTGTTGCCTAAAGAGTTGCGTGAATTTGTGCTTCAATACTGATTGCGGTGTTTTTCATCGATTTTTTTGTTGGAGGGAGTGTCAGATCGATGAGACTTTAGCGCTTTCTGTCTGCGAAGTACGCAAAAACCTTCATCGAATCAGGGCTGCTTAAGGTATCAAGAATTAATGACTTGAATGACCCGTTTGAATTTTTGCCGGCAGATATCTCGAATGAAAAACATAAGCGTGCGTTGACGCGCTGGAAAGAAGAGCGAAATAAAGATCGCGGCTTGATTTGTTTCAGTGAAGAATGGAATAATCTACTCCTCTGGAGTCATTATGCAGACAAGCATAGGGGCATTGCTTTAGGTTTCGATGTGGCCGAGCAAGATGTTTTTCGAGTTAGTTACGCATCCAAACGATTGGAAATTCCATTTTGTTGTAAAACAAAAAAGATAGTTGGTGGTGAAGAAGTTCTCAAGGACTTACTGAGTACCAAATCGGTGGATTGGAAGTATGAGGCAGAGCACAGACTTTTTTGTAGGTTGTCGGAGTGTACCCAAAAATGTACCGAAAGTGGTAGTCTTTATTTTGAAAAATTCTCAAGCAGTCTCGTGCTACGTGAGGTTTTAGTCGGAATGAACTGTCCAGATTCCCCAGAGGAAATAGGTGACTTACTCGTTGCACAGCGTGAGACCGTAGCTGTAAAGAAAATTAAGCCCTCTGACTGTAATTTCTCTCTGAATATAACTTCTGGAGACTAGGCCGTTAAGTCATAAACTGGACTCCAACAGGCGTGGGTTTCTGATTTTACATGGACAGTATTCCCGTGACAGCGACCGCGTTTGAAGCAGGCCTCCAGTGGCTTCGAGTTCGGCTGGTTCACCTCAGATAAGCCCCCAGGGCGGGCAACCTCACCCCCTACACCATCTGCCCCCGCAAAAACCCAAGCGCCGGCAATGGCGTCCATTTCCGGGGCAGGTCGCTTCGTTTGATCGGTGTCACCGAATAATGTGGCACGGGTTGTTTGGCGCGGATCAGCCAATCGGCGTAGGCGCGCACTTGTTGGTCGCGCCAGTCGCGGTCGTTCAGGGCGGCGGAGCGGGAACGGAAAACCTCGGCCACGCGGCTTTTGCGCCCCACGGTTGCCACAACGGCCCAGAGCGTATCCTCATCGCCGCGACTGACTGGAACAAGCGTCACCACGCCCGAATCAGTGCCAAATCGCGGGGCTGGGGGTCAAGCAGATAGTTCAGGCGGCCGCCGGCACCGGCACCCCAATCCGGTCCAGCGGGCCGAATTCGCGTTCCAGGCGGGGGCGGATGGCGCTCTCCCACGCCTTGATGGTGTTCATGGCGATGGCGGGCGGCAGGTCGCCAATCTGCATTTGCAGCAGGTAATGGCAGGGGCTGGCGGCGCGGATTTCGGCGGCCATGCGCGCGGCCACCGTATCGGCATCGCCCACCAGCATGAAGGACCCCATTTCTTCCAGGCTTGGTTCACCTTCCCAGGTTTTTTCCACCAGCAAGCCGCCATCCATTTCCTGTTCCTTGCGGCGCAGGCTTTGTGACAGGCGGATTTGCCAGCGGGCGTTTTCCAAAAAGGCCATGGCTTCGGCCTTGTCATCCGTCACGCAGAAGGGGCGCATGGCGCCGAAGCGCAGCGCCTCGGGCGATTTGCCGGCGGCGCGCCAGATATCTTCAAAGCGCCGGCGCGCGGCGGCCAAAAGGGCAGGGGTGAAGTGGCGCGGTGTCACCATCACCACGCAGTCGCGCTGCGCGGCGTAGCGATGCAAATCGGGGTTGTCGCCGGCCACCCAAATCTCCGGCAGCTTGCCGGCGGGGCGCGGCGCGATATGGGTTTGCGGCAGGGAATAATATTCGCCCTCATGCGAAAAGGTCTCGCCGCCAAAGGCCTTTTCCATCATGGCCATCACCTCCAACAAGCGATGCGGCGCTTCCTGAAGGGATGCATCGAAGCGTTCAAACTCATAAGGCTGATACCCGCTCCCAACGCCGAGAACCAGGCGCCCATGCGTCAGCGAATCCACCATGCCGATTTCGGCAATCAGGCGGGAAGGGTGATAGAGCGGCACGATCACTACGCCGGAAGCGAGTTTGATCCGTGAAGTCTCGCCCGCCAGCCGCGCCAGCATCATCAGCGGCGATGGGCAGACGCAGTAATTGGAGAAATGATGCTCGGCGAACCAGGCGATGTTGAAGCCGGCGGCTTCCGCGGCCTTCACCTGGGCGATGGTCTGGTCATAGATCGCGGCCGTGGGCACGCCGCGATTGCGATAGCCCATGAGGTTGAAAATGCCGACATCCATGGCGCGGTTCCCTCCTTTTGCTTTCGGGTATGCTGCGCCGAAGTTCCGGCGGGCTCAAGGGGCCATAACTTGCATGGAAAGGCCGGGCAGGGTGTTCTGCGGGCGGTTCCCAGGGGTGATTCCATGATCGTGATTGGCAAGGGCAGCGTGCAAAGCGGCGAATGCGATGTGATGGGGCATATGAATGTGCGCCATTACATTGCCCGCGCGGGGGATGGGCTGGCCTGGCTGGCGCTGGCACTCGGCATCACGCCGGATCGCGGGTTTTTTGTGCCGGTGGATCAGCATATTCGCTTTTTGCGCGAAATGGCGGCGGGGACGCCCTTCACAATTTTCGGCGGCATCGTCGCGCGCAAAGGGGATCGGCTGCGCGCCTATGTGGAAATCAGGAATAGCGGCACCGGGGTGGCCTCGGCCGCGCTGGTTTCGGATATTGCATTGCGGGACCCGGCCTCGGGCGCTGAACTGCCCCTGCCGGCGGGGCTGGATGAGAAAATCGCCGGCCTGGCCACCACCCTGCCGGATCACGCCGGGCCGCGGGGCCTGCCCTTCGACCCCATCCGCCCGCTGCCCGATGCCGCCGGCGCCGCTGCCTTGGGCCTGACCGATGCCTATATCGGCGCCATCCGGGCCGAGGATTGTGATCGCGCCGGGCTGATGCGCCCGGATGTGGTGATCTCGCGCATTTGGGATGGCGTGCCCAATCTGCGCTTTCCGGGGGCGGAGCTTGGCGCGCGGGAAGAAGGGCTTGGCAGCGCAGCCTTGGAATATCGGCTTGTCTATCTGCAACCGATGCGGATTGGCGATTTGCTGATCATCCGCAGCGGCCTGCGGGCGCTCGGTGAGAAAACCACCACCTGGACGCATTTGCTGCATGATGGCGTGACTGGCGCGCCGGTGGCGGCGGCGGAAGCGGTCGGCATCAGCTTTGACCTCAAGGCGCGCAAGGCGGTGGCGATCCCGCCCGAGAGAAGGCGGATGCTGGAAGGCTTGCTGGTGCCGGGGCTGGGGTTGTGACGTCTCCGCGCGAAATTCGCTTCAATGCTTTTGACATGGCCTGTGTGGGTCATATCCAGCAGGGCATGTGGACCCATCCGCGGGATCGCTCGGCTGACTATCTTTCGCTTGACTATTGGATGGGCCTCGCGCGGCTATTGGAAGAAGGCCTGTTTGACGGGCTGTTTCTGGCCGATGTCTTGGGGATTTATGATGTGCATGGCGGCAATGGCGATGCGGCCATCCGTAATGCCGTGCAGGTGCCGCTGCTCGATCCCATGCTGCTTGTGCCGGCCATGGCGGCGGCCACACGCAACCTTGGCTTTGGCGTGACGTGCAACCTGGCTTGGGAAAGCCCGGCCCTGCTGGCGCGGCGTTTCTCAACGCTGGATCATCTGACGCAAGGGCGCATCGGCTGGAATATCGTGACCGGCTATCTGGATAGTGCGGCGCGCGCCATGGGGCTGGATCGGCAAATGGCGCATGATGATCGCTACGATCTGGCCGATGAATATATGGAAATCGTCTATCGACTTTGGGAGGAATCCTGGGCCGCCGATGCGGTGAAGCGCGATCGTGCCGCTGGCATCTATGCCGATCCCGCACGCGTGAAGCGCATCCGCCATGAAGGCCGGCAATATCGGCTGGATGCGCCGCATCTGGTGGAACCATCACCACAGCGCACGCCGGTTTTGTATCAGGCCGGCGCTTCGGATCGCGGGCGGGGTTTTGCCGCGCGCCATGCCGAATGTGTCTTTGTGAATGGCGGGCCGAAGCCGCATGTTGCGAAGCTGGTCGCTGATTTGCGCGCCCGCGCCGCACCGCGCCCGATCCGCATCTTTGTCGGCGCAACGCTAATCATTGGCCGCACGCGGGCGGAGGCTGAGGCAAAGCTCGCCGACTATCGCCAGCACGCGAGCATTGAAGGCGCGCTGGCGCATGCCTCGGCTTCGCTTGGCATAGATTTGGCGCGTTTTGCCCCCGATGAGGAATTGCCGGATGCCGGCCAAAGCCAAGCCATCCGTTCCAATGTGGAAGCGTTACGGGCCGCGACACCGCGCGCCACCAAGCGCGCCTTGATTGACCGCATGGTGCTCGGCAGCCGCCAGCCCCCGATTGTTGGAAGCGTTGAAGAAGTGGCCGAGGAACTCATCGCCTGGGTGGATCAGGCGGATGTGGATGGCTTCAACCTCTCGCGCACCGTCACACCAGAATGCCTGGAAGATGTGGTGCGGCTTTTGGTGCCGGCGCTTCAGGAACGCGGGCGCTATAAGCGCGGCTACGCGCCGGGGAGCTACCGGGAAAAACTCTTTGGCGCCGGGCCTTTGCTGGCGGCACCTCACCCGGCGGCGGGGTGGCGTCAGACAGGGTGATTTCCCACCGCGCCATTCTGGCTTAGGCTTCCCCGATCATCGCAAAGGAATACCCAAATGGATGGCATGCAGTTGCCGGCCCCGGCCGCCCTGACAGCGCGTTACGGCGCCGGCGCCGAACCCAAGCCAGGCCCGTGGAATGAGACGATTTCGCTGCTGCTCTCGCACCGTTCCGTGCGCGGCTATCGCGCGGATGCGCCGCCCGCTGGCACTTTGGAAACCCTGATCGCGGCAGCGCAATCGGCGGCGACATCTTCCAATTTGCAAACCTGGTCGGTGGTTTCGGTAAACGATCCGGAAAAGCGCAAGGCGCTGGCGGCGATTGCGGGCGGGCAGAAGCATATCGAACAATGCCCGATCTTCCTGGTCTTCATCGCCGATGTGTCGCGCAATGAACGCCTGGGTGAGCAGGAAGGGGTGGCGCTGGCCGGCATGCCCTTCCTGGAAACCTTCCTGGTGGCGGCGATTGATGCCGGCTTGGCCGCGCAAAACGCGGTGGTGGCGGCGGAAAGCCTTGGCCTTGCCACCGTTTATATCGGCGCGCTGCGCAATGATGTGCCGCGCGTGGCTGCCATGCTCGGTCTGCCGCACGGTGCGGCGCCGGTCTTTGGCCTTTGCGTGGGCTATGCCGCGCCTGGCAAGGAAAGTGCCGTTAAGCCGCGCTTGTCGCAGGAAGCGGTGCTGCATCACGAAACCTATTCCACCGCCAAGGAAAAATCGCTGCGCGCTGCCTATAATGAAAAGCTCGCGGAGTATTCCAAGCGGTATGAAATGGCCGCCGATAATTGGTCCCAGCGTGTGATTTCACGCATCGGTACCATCGGCGCGCTGCGTGGGCGGGATGGGCTGAAGGCCGCGCTCCGCTCGCTTGGCTTCCCGCTGAAATAAGGAAAACACCGATGCGCCTTGGTCAAGCCAGCCCCGCCCGCGCCACCACACGCCTGCGCGCGCTTCTGGGCGAACCCGCGCCGCTGATCCTGCCGGGCTGCTTCAACGCCATGTCGGCCCGCATTCTGGAACATGCGGGTTTTCCGGCACTTTACATGTCGGG
Source organism: Alphaproteobacteria bacterium (assembly GCA_016869735.1). Taxonomy (GTDB): domain Bacteria; phylum Pseudomonadota; class Alphaproteobacteria; order Acetobacterales; family Acetobacteraceae; genus Neoroseomonas. The sequence goes on along the minus strand of VGDL01000005.1, from coordinate 88,087 downwards.
CTATGGCACATCGCTCAATCTGCTGGGCCTGCCGGATGCGGGGCTGATCACGCTGACCGAAATGGCGCTGAATGCGAAGCTGATTGCCTCCGCCGTGCGTGCGCCTTTGATTGCCGATGCCGATACGGGCTTCGGCAATGCCATCAATGTGGTGCGCACGGTGGAAGAATATATCCGTGCCGGCGTGGCGGGGATGCATCTGGAAGACCAGGTGGCGCCCAAGCGCTGCGGCCATGTCGCGGGGCGGGAGGTGATTGCGCGTGATGAAGCGGTGCTCAAAATCCGCGCCGCCTGCAAAACGCGTGATGCGCTGGACCCGGATTTTGTGATCATCGCGCGCACCGATGCGCGCGGCGCGCATGGCGGTTCCATGGAAGAAGCCATCACCCGCGCCAATGCGTTTTTGGAAGCGGGTGCTGACCTCGCCTTTGTGGAAGGCCCGAAGGACAAGGAAGAAGTGGCGCATATCTGCCAAGCGGTGAAAGGCCCGGTCTTCTACAACATGACCGGCATTTCCCCCCGCTTCACGGCGGAAGAAATGGCCGCGATTGGCATTCGCGCCTGCATCCTGCCAGGGGCGGCGATGCGTGCCACCATCATGGCGATCCATGATTTCGCGACCACGCTGAAGACCGAAGGCCCCATGGCGGAAGCTGCCTATGATGCGCGCTTCAAGCAGCACCCCATGGGCAATCTGCATGGCTTTGCGGGTTTTGACCGCATCCGCGAAATGGAAGCCGAATTCCTGCCCGCGGAAGCGGCCGAGAAATATGAAGGCGGCCTGGGCTATGCGCCCAAGGCGGCGGAGTAATAAGCGCGTAGGATCAATAGGCAACCAAGACCAAGCACAACAAGCAAACGGAGCGAAACAATGGATGGCACCCCTAAACTCGCCTGCCCCTGGGACCGGACCGAGGAATCCCTCGGCAATGTTGTGGAATTGCAGCATGTCAATCTGCAAGTGCCGGATCAGTTGAAGGCGACGGCTTTTTATATCAGCGCCCTTGGCCTGACGCGCGACCCGTATTTGATGACGGGCATCGACAATATGTGGGCCAATGCCGGGATCAGCCAATTCCATTTGCCGACGGGCTCGGCGCAGGTGCTGCGTGGCATTACTGGCCTGGTCCTGCCGGATCGCGCACAATTGCTGCATCGCCTGGATCGCGCGCGGCGCTGGCTGGAAGGCACGCAATACAGCTTCAAAGAGGCTGAGGATTATGTGGATGTAACCTGCCCCTGGGGCAATCGCATGCGCTGCCACGCGCCGGATGCGGAAACGCTCGGCCGTATCACACTTGGCATGCCCTATGTCGAATTTGATGTCGCGCCCGGCACGCTGCCAGGCATGGCGCGCTTCTATGAACAGATCATCGGCACCAGCACGGCCATGCGCCATGGCGCGCTTCATGTGCGCGTCGCGCGGGAGCAATTCCTGATCTTCCGCGAAACCGACAAGCCACAACCCGCCTTTGATGGCCATCACATTCAATTGGCCTTTGTGGATTTCGGCGGCATTTACAATCGCCTTAATGAACGCGGGCTGATTTCACGCGAAGACAGCGCACATCAATACCGTTTCATCAAGGTGGTGGACCCGAATGATGGGCGCGTGTTGTTTGAAGTGGAACATGAAATCCGTAGCATGACGCACCCGCTTTTCATGCGCCCGCTGGTCAATCGCAATGCGGCGATTACCAATAATTACTACGCGGCGGGTAATGAGGCCGCGATCTGGGCCATGCCACCGGCCTAGTCCCTTTTCGATGAGTACCTGATCGGCTTCGGCATTCGCCTCCGCCGATCAGGCGCTGGCCATCACCCAATCGCGGAACAGCGCAAGGTCAATATTGCCACCGCACAGCACAACACCCACACGCTTGCCGCGCATGGCAGCGCGTTCTTGCATCAGCGCGGCCAGCGGCGCGGCGCCCGCACCTTCGGCCAGGTTATGCGTATCCTGCCAATAGGCGCGCATGGCGGCGGCCACTTCATCATCCGTCACGGTCACAATGCGCGCCGCACCCTTACGGATGATCTCCAGCGCATTGGGATCAGGAATGCGTGTTGCCATGCCATCCGCACGCGTATTGGCGGTTGGCGTTGTCACAACGCGCCCTGCTGCGACGGAAAGCGCGTAGGTCGGCGCTTCGGTGCTTTGCACGCCAATAATTTCGGTGGAAAGGCCGAGAAGATCACGCGCCATGATGCAGCCGCAAATGCCTGACCCAAGCCCGATCGGCACATAAAGCGCGGCTAAGGGTGGCGCGGCGCGCAGCAATTCCAGCGCATAGGTCGCAACACCCATCACCAGATCACGCGTAAAGGATGGCGCAAACAGCAAACCTTCTGCCTTGGCGAGCCTTGCGGCTTCTTCCCGCGCTTCGTCAAAATCCGCGCCATATTCGATCAGCCGCGCACCCTGCGCGCGCATGGCGTTGTTCTTTTCAACACTATTGCCGCGCGGCACCAGGATGGTGACAGGGATGCCGTAGCGCGCCCCGGCATAAGCCAGCGATTGGCCATGATTGCCGCGCGTTGCACTCACAACGCCCGGCACATCCGGGTTTTCGCGCTTCAGCCTTTCCATAAAAACCACACCACCGCGCACCTTGAAGGCGCCGGTCGGCGTATGGTTCTCATGCTTTACCCAAACTTCTGCCCCCGCGCGTTGCGCCAGCAGCGGCCAGGCATATTGCGGGGTTGGCGGAAAGGCAGCGTGGATTAGCCGCGCGGCCTCCTCCAATTCAGCCAGCGTGAACACGCGGCGTCAGTGCCGCGCGATCTCGATCTCGCCATCCGGCTGCGGTGAAGAAAACGCGCTATCCGCGAAGGCTTCTTCCCAGGAACCGGCAGTGCTCGCCTTGGAATATTCGGTGGCGCGGTTTTCGAAGAAATTCGCGTGCTCCACCGCATTCAGCATTTCATCCAGCCACGGCAGCGGGTTCTTTTCAATCTTATAGAGCGGCTCAAGCCCCAATTGCTGCAAGCGCCGATCCGCGATGAAGCGAATATATTGCTTGGTGAGCGAGGCATCCAGCCCCTGCACACCCCCCAATTCAAACGCCAGATCAATGAAGGCGTCTTCATGATCCACGATGGTGGCGCAAACCAGGTAAAGATCGCGGCGGAATTCCTCGGTCCAGATTTCCGGATTTTCCTGCACGAAGGTGCGGAACAGCCGGATCACGGAAAGGCAATGCAGCGTTTCATCGCGCACTGACCAGCTCACGATCTGGCCCATGCCCTTCATCTTGTTGAAGCGGGGAAAATTCATGAGAATCGCGAAGGAAGCGAAAAGCTGCAAGCCTTCGGTGAAGGCACCAAAAGCAGCCAGCGTCTTCGCGATTTCAGTCTTATTCGCGATACTGAAGCTATGCATATAATCGTACTTGTCCTTCATCTCCTTGTATTTGAGGAAGGCCGTATATTCGATTTCAGGCATGCCAATGGTATCGAGCAAATGGCTATAGGCCGCGATATGCACCGTTTCGATATTCGAAAAGGCGGACAGCATCATCAGCACTTCCGTCGGTTTGAACACCTGCGAATAATGCTTCATGTAGCAGTTGTTCACTTCGACATCCGCCTGAGTGAAGAAGCGGAAAATCTGCGTCAACAAGTTGCGCTCAGACTGCGTCAGATTCTTCTGCCAATCCTTCACATCATCGGCCAGCGGCACTTCTTCGGGCAGCCAATGGATGCGCTGTTGCTGCAACCAGGCCTCATAGGCCCAAGGGTAGCGGAAGGGCTTATAGACAGGGTTAGAGGTCAAAAGATCAAACTTCACCGGCAATTCATCCCGCATCATACCATCAGCCATTGTATCGAATCCCATCTTGTTCGGTTCGCGGACCTTTTACCACAAATGGTGGGTAGGGCAATCGCGAACCGCAAGATGTTGTGTTCAATTATTCGATTCGGATATTGGCTTCGCGCGCAACAACCATGTTATCGGCCACCTCAGTGGCAATGCGCTTGGCGAAAACCTCAGGCCCTTCCCCCAGAATGATGCCGCCCTGATCAATCAGCCTTTGGCGGATGGTCGCATCCTGCAGCAAGCCCTGCACATCGCGCGCAATCCGTTCCACGATATCACGTGAAATGCCCTTCGGCGCGATGAAGCCATACCAGGGGCTGGTGTCGGGAATACCCATACCGAGTTCTTCCAAGGTTGGCACGTTGGGCAACACCGCCGCACGTTGCGGACCCGCAATGGCCAGGGCGCGCAGCTTTCCCTCCCGTGCCAAGGGAATGGCGCCAGCCAGCGTGCTGAAAGTGCCAGGCACACGCCCGCCCACCACATCCTGAAGCGCCGGCACAGCGCCCCGGTAAGCAACATTGGTGAGTTCAAGTCCCATCTTCTTGCGGAACATCTCAAGCGCGAAATGTCCTGAGGATCCGTTGCCGGAAGTCGCGAAGGCCATCCCCGGTTCGCGCCGCGCGGCAGCGACCAAATCCTGGGCGGTACGAAAAGGCTGGCCCGTACCGGTGAAAAGAACGGTCGGCGAAGCATAGATATTCACGATCGGCGTAAAGTCATTGATCGTGTCATAGGGTAGGCGCGGATTGATCGCCGCATTGCTTGTATGCGTGCTGGCCGACAGAAAAATCGTATAGCCATCGGGCGCCGAACGCGCGACAGCCTCGGTTGCGATCACCTGGCTGGCGCCGGGGCGATTCTCAATAACAATCGGCTGTCCCCACAGCCTTTGCAGCGGTTCTTGCAATAGCCGCCCGGGAAAATCCGTGGGGCCGCCGGCCGGGTAGCCAATGATCATCCGTACCGGACGATCCGGCCAATTGCTTGATTGTGCCTTGGCTTTGGTGGCGATGGTGCTGGCCATCCCGGCGGCCAGCAGGCTGCGACGCTTCAACATTCTAAACTTCCTCCCTACCCATTTCGGGCTTGCCGCCCCCAGAACTGGGGGCGGGTTGGGGGAAGCTTAACGCAGCTTTATTGGCAGGCCAAACATTCTTCGTAATTGTTGTTGGTCGCCGGCACGGCTGCCACCAATGGCAATTGCGCCTGGTCATTGGCCGGCGCCGCCACGCCAAGCGCTGCCTGCGGTGCCACTTTTTCGCTGATGGCATCCGCGCGTTGGATGGAAAGGCTGCGGCAGTAATAAAGCGACTTCACACCCTTCTTCCACGCCGTCATGTGGATCTGGTGCAAATCCCGCTTATGCACATTGGCCGGCAGGAACAGATTTACCGATTGCGACTGGCAGATATAAGGCGTGCGGTCGGCCGCATGTTCCACCACCCAACGCTGATCCAATTCAAACGCCGTCTTGAAGGTGGCCTTTTCCTGTTCGGTCAAGAAATCCAGATGCTGCACGCTGCCCTTATTCACCGTGATGGTGGTCCAGGTATCATCATCATCGCGATCATGCTTGGCCAGCACCTTCTTCAGATACGGGTTGCGCACAATGAAGGAACCGGACAGCGTCTTGTGGTTATAGACATTGGCCGCAATTGGTTCGATCCCCGGGCTCGCGCCACCGCAAATGATACTGATGGAAGCGGTTGGTGCAATCGCGATCTTGTTCGAAAAACGCTCCATGAAACCGTATTCGGCGGCATCAGGGCAGGGGCCGCGTTCTTCGGCCAACATGCGGGAAGCGGTATCGGCCTGGGCGCGGATATGCTTGAACATCCGCATATTCCAAACCTTCGCCACCACACTTTCAAACGGCACATTCAGCGCCTGTAGGAAGGAATGGTAGCCCATGACACCAAGCCCGACCGAGCGTTCGCGCATCGCGCTATAGCGCGCGCGCGCCATGGAATCGGGCGCGGTATCAATGAAGGATTGCAGCACATTATCCAGGAAGCGCATCACATCAGGGATGAACTGCGCCTCATCCTTCCATTCAAACCAAGTCTCCAGGTTAAGGGAGGACAGGCAGCAGACCGCGGTGCGCTGCTCCCCATGCTGGTCAATCCCGGTGGGCAGCGTGATTTCGGAACACAGGTTTGAGGTTTTGACCTCAAGCCCCGCCAGCTTCTGATGTTCTGGCCGCGCATTATTCACGTGGTCGGAATAGATGATGTAGGGCTCACCGGTTTCGATGCGCGCCGTCAGGATGCGAATCCAAAGGCTCCGCGCGGAGACCTTCTTCATCAGCGCGCCATCCTTGGGCGACACCAGCGCCCATTCCTCATCCGCTTCCACCGCGCGCATGAAGGCATCGGGGATCAGAATGCCGTGATGCAGATTAAGCGCCTTGCGATTCGGGTCGCCACCGGTCGGGCGGCGCATTTCCAGGAATTCTTCGATTTCAGGGTGATTGACGGGTAGATAGCAGGCCGCCGAACCGCGCCGGAGAGACCCCTGCGAAATCGCCAGCGTCAGGCTATCCATCACGCGAATGAAGGGAATAACGCCCGAGGTCTTGCCATTGCGGCCAACCTTTTCGCCAATGCCGCGCAAATTCCCCCAATAGGAACCGATGCCACCGCCCTTGGCCGCGAGCCACACATTCTCATTCCAAAGCCCGACAATGCCATCAAGGCTGTCTGAGGCTTCGTTCAGGAAGCAGGAGATTGGCAAGCCACGAGTCGTGCCGCCATTGGACAGCACGGGCGTTGCCGGCATGAACCAAAGCTTGGAGATATAGTCATAAATCCGCTGCGCATGTGCCGCATCATCGCCATAAGCGGATGCGACTCGTGCAAACAAATCCTGATAGGATTCGCCTGGCAGCAAATAACGATCATCTAATGTGGCCCTGCCAAAATCGGTCAGCAGCGCATCGCGCGTGCGATCAATGCGTACCTGGCCATGGCCTTCAAGTTGAATTGCGTCGAACACGGATAACCCCCTGAGAACTCCCCCGAAGCCGGATACTGCCCCAAGTTACACTCTGACTACAAGATGTAGTCTTGCCACAGTCACGCGACCACTAGATGCGGTGCGTGATTCTGGGCTTGCAAAAGCCGGCGCAATTGGGGCAGGGCACGTTCGTTCCCGTTTCGCCCCAGGGCCAAGCCCCTTTCGCTGGCGAGCTGCTTGGCGTTTAATGCCCCTGAAGGGCAACTCGCAGCCGAGCGTAATGACGCGAAAACAATGGCTTGCATGCTCAAGGAGAAGTATCATGACCAATATCACCCGCCGCGGCCTGATCGCCGCCCCGCTGGCGCTCAGCCCGCTCGCAGCCCCCGCCTATGCCCAGGCGCCCTGGCCCAGCCGGCCTATCCGCATCGTGATCCCCTTTGGCACTGGGGGCGGGACGGATATCACCACGCGGCTTCTGGCCCCAAAGCTGGCGGAGATTCTGGGCCAGCCGGTGGTGCTGGAAAACCGCCCCGGCGCGGGCGGGGTTGTCGGTACGGATTACGTGGCAAAGCAGCCCGCCAATGGCGATGTTTTTGTGCTCTCCACGCTTTCCCCCATCGCACTCGCACGCGGCCTGCCAGCCCCGGTGCCCTTTGATGCGCGGACCGATCTTATTGCAGTGGCGCCAACGGTCTTTGTGCCCATCGCCCTTGCCGTCACCACGCGCAATTTCGCACCCACCACGGCGGCGGAATTCATCGCAACCCTAAAGGCGGCACCGGGGCGTTATCAGTATGGCTCATCCGGCATTGGGACTTCGGGGCATATCGCCTCGGCCAGTTTCTGCGTGCGCACGGGGACCGATGCCGTGCATGTGCCCTATCGCGGTGGCGGGCAGGTTTTCACCGCGCTCACCGCGGGCGAAATTCAGTTCTGCTCCGATATCCCTTCCATCCTGAGGGGGTTTCAGGATGCCGGGACAGCGCGGGTGCTGTTTGTGGCGACCGATCAGCGTTCCTCGCTTTTGCCCAATGTACCAACGGCGGCGGAGGCGGGAATCGCCGGCTATAAATCCCATTCCTGGTATGGCTTCTTCGCCCCGCGTGGCACGCCTGAAGCCATTGTGAACCGCATGGCCGCCGCCACCGAACAGGCGTTATCCGATTCGGCGATCAATCAGCGCTTTCAGGAAATGGGCACCCCCGCCATGCGCGGCTACACGCCGGCGCGCTTTGCTGCCTATGTGCGGGACGAAATCGCCTTCTGGGAACCCGAAGTGCGCGGCCTTGGCATCAAGGCCGAATAGAGTCAGCGCTTCACCTTGTTCGGCCGGCTGAGAGCATTTTCAAGCCAAGTGGCAACACTTGGCGACTCGGAAAATGCGACCAAACAATATCTTAGAGCTCGTCTGAAGCGCGACCGCGCGGAGGACGAGATCTAAGCACGACAACCGCTTCCAACTGGCCGGACCAAAGGAATTGATCAATCGGCGTGGCGGCATCCACCCGCCAGCCTTGATCGGCAAAAAACCGCATATCCCGCGCCAGCGCCTGCGGGTTGCAGGACACATAAATCACCGCCGGCACGGCTGAGCGCGCCAGCAAACCCGCCTGTTCCTCGGCCCCCGCAAAGGGCGGGTCCAGCACCACGGCGGCGAAGGGCGCCAATTCCGCGACCGCCAGCGGCTGGCGCACCAAATCCCGCCGCGTCGCGGCCAAGGGCAGCCCGGCCTTGGCGGCAGCATTGGCGAGTGCGGCCACCGCCGCGCCATCCGATTCGAAGGCTGTGACCCTGCCCCGCTGCGCCAGGGCGAGGCTCAGCGTGCCGTAACCCGCATGAAGATCAGCAATCCGCCCCCGCCCGACGAGTTTGGTGGGCAGGCCGGCCAGCATGGCGGCGATGATGGCCTGCTCGCCCTCGGGGCTCGCTTGCAGGAAGGCGCCGGGGGCTGGCGTGACCGCAACGCCACTCAGCGCGATACTCACCGGCCCGAGCTGGGCCGCGACCTCTGGCGCGCCATTGCCGCGCGCCCAGGCGATGCGCGCCAAACCCTGCGCCGCCGCAAACCCCGCAAGCAGCACCCGCCCAGCGGCGTCCAAAGTACCATCGGTGCGCAGCAGCAAATCCGGCCCGGTATCGAGCAGGTTCAGCACCGCCGAGCCATCGCGCTTCAAGGCTGGCAGGCGCGGCAGCAACTCCCGCAGCGGCGCCAGCAAGGCCACCAGGCGCGGATGCAGCACCGGGCAGGCGGCGATATCCAGAATGGCCGAACTGCCCGCGGCGTGAAAACCAAGCCGGAGGCCATCCGTCCCGCGCCTGATCGCGAAATCCGCGCGCCGGCGAACACCTGGGGGTGTGGTGATGGTCTCAGCGATGGGGGCCTCGGCAAAGCCGCCGCGTGCCAGGGCAACACGCAGCTTTTCGCGCTTCCAGGCCGCTTGCGGCGCCGGCGCCCAATGTTGCAGCGCGCAGCCGCCGCAACCTGCTGTGAAATGCGCGCAGGCCGGCGCGATCCGGTCAGGGCTGGCCGTGATAATGCCTCCAATCGCCGCCAGCGCCCCATCACCGCGCTTGCCGGCGAGGGTGACGTTCAGCCTCTCGCCGGGAAGCGCCTGCGGCACATAAATCGGGCCGGGGGCGATACCATTGCCGCCCGCGCCCATACGCTCAATCAGGATTTCCACGGCGGGTGTTGTCGCCGAAATCAGCCGAAGGCGTTCAACCCGGTCTGCGCCCGGCCCAGGATCAGCGCATGCACATCATGCGTGCCTTCATAGGTATTGACCGTTTCAAGATTCATGACGTGGCGAATGACATGATACTCATCCACAATGCCATTGCCGCCATGCATGTCACGCGCAACGCGGGCGATGTCCAAGGCCTTGCCGCAATTGTTGCGCTTGACCAGGCTGATCATCTCGGGTGCGGCCTTATGTTCATCAAAAAGCCGGCCCACGCGCAGCACCGCATGCAGGCCAAGCGTGATTTCGGTTTGCATGTCAGCGAGCTTTTTCTGCACCAATTGTGTGGCCGCCAGCGGCTTGCCGAACATGATGCGGTTCAGCGTGTATTCCCGCGCCGCATGCCAGCAGAATTCCGCGGCACCCATCGCACCCCAGGCAATGCCATAACGCGCGCGATTGAGGCAGGAGAATGGACCCGCCAGAGACCGCACGCCCGGCAAGCGGTTTTCTTCGGGCACAAACACCTCATCCATCATGATCATGCCGGTGACGGAAGCGCGCAGGCTGAACTTGCCTTCGATCTTGGGCGTGGTGAGCCCCTTCATGCCGCGATCCAGCAAAAAGCCGCGCAGAATGCCTTCATCATCCTTCGCCCAAACCAGGCAGACATCGGCGATGGGTGAATTGGAAATCCAGGTTTTGGAGCCGGAAAGCTTCCAGCCGCCATCCACCTTGGTTGCGCGCGTGCGCATGGAATTCGGATCAGACCCCGCATCGGGTTCCGTCAGACCGAAGCAGCCGACCCATTCCCCGGTGCGGAGCTTTGGCAGGTATTTCTGCTTCTGTTCTTCCGAACCATAGGCATGGATCGGAAACATGACCAAGGAGGATTGCACGCTGAAGGCGCTGCGATAGCCGGAATCAACACGCTCCACTTCGCGCGCCATTAGCCCATAGGCAACATAGGAAACGCCGGCGCAGCCATAACCATCCAGCGTGGCGCCGAGGAAACCCATTTCGCCGAATTCATTCATGATCTCACGGTCGAAGCGCTCATGCCGATTGGCTTCCAAGACGCGCGGCATCAGGCGTTCCTGGCAGAATTGCCGCGCGCTATCGCGGATCATGCGTTCTTCTTCCGTCAGCGCTTCTTCGAGCAGCAGCGGGTCTTCCCAGGTGAAGGGCGCGATGGCGGTCTTCTTCGGCGGGGTCACGACATTCATGCGTCTATCCTCAACTCAGACTTGGTCCAATTAGGGCCTTCGCGGCGCGCCCGGCAAGCCGGGCGCGGATTCAGGCTGCGCTGGCTTCCGGCGCTTCCTCGGCGGGCGCTTCAACCGCCGCTTCGCGCTTGCGGCGCGGAATCGGGATCAGCATGAAGGCCGGCACCAGATCGCCAAAACCCTGCACGGGCGGGCCAAGATCATCGCGCCGGTCGCGGCTGCGATAATCCCGATCCTGCCGCGGTGCCTCACGCTCACGCGGGGCGTAATCGCGCATTGCGGCTTCACGCAGCGCAAATTCACTTGGCTGCGCATCACGGTCCCGACGCGGCGCACGATCCCGCCTATTTGCATCGCGGCCTTCCGGCGCTTCGGCGCGCGGGCGACGTTCCGGGCGCTCCCGCCGGGCGGGCGCCTCAGCCATAATTTCTTCCGGCGCTTCGGCGCGCGGCGCGCGGTCCTGACCATCACGACGGCCACGTTCCGGCCGCCCCCGCCCGCCATCGCGGCGATCCGGGCGACGCGCCGGGCCACCACGACCGCGGCCACGCTTGGTGGAAGTCAGCGCTTCCTGGATTTCCGCTTCCGTCACCGGTTCCAGCCCCTCGATATCCAAAAGCGGGATGGCTTTGCCGGTCAGTTTTTCGATGGCGGCGACATTCTTCGCGTCATCGGCGGTCGCAATCGTATAGGCATGGCCTTCACGCCCCGCACGGCCCGTGCGGCCAATCCGGTGAACGTAATCTTCCGAATGGAAGGGCACATCGAAATTGAACACATGCGAAAGCCCGCCAATATCAAGCCCGCGTGCGGCGACATCGGAACAGACCAGTAGCTGCAATTCATCCGCCTTGAAGGCATTCAGCGTGGCAAAGCGCTGGCTTTGATCCATATCGCCATGCAAGGCGCCCACGCTGAAGCCATGCTTCTTCAGCGATTTATACAGGATATCCACTTCGATCTTGCGATTGCAAAAAATCAGCGCATTGGTGACCTGTTCGCGCCGGATCAGCCGGCGCAAGGCCTCGCGCTTATCAAAAGGCTGCACGTAAGCCAGGCCCGTGGTGATGGTGGTCGCAACCGAAGCGGGGGGAGCGACCGTGATTTCCTTCGGGTTGGACAGGAAGGCATCCGCAAGCCGCCTGATTTCCGGCGCCATGGTGGCGCTGAAGAACAGCGTCTGGCGCAAGGGCGGCAGCATGGAGACAATACGCTCCACATCCGGAATGAAGCCCATATCGAGCATCCGGTCCGCTTCATCAATCACCAATACCTTGCAATCGGCCAGCAAAACGCGGCCACGATCAAACAGATCAAGCAGCCGGCCAGGTGTGGCAATCAGCACATCCACGCCCTTTTCCAGCACATCGCGCTGGTCATTCATGCTTTCGCCACCGATCAGCAGCGCATGATTGAGCTTCAGATATTTGCCGTATTTTTCGAAATTCTCGGCAACCTGCAACGCCAATTCGCGGGTTGGTTCCAGGATCAGGCTGCGCGGCATGCGCGCCTTGGCGCGCGAACCCGCCAGGATATCCAGCATGGGCAGCACGAAGGACGCGGTTTTGCCCGTGCCGGTTTGCGCACAACCCAGCACATCGCGCCCCATCAGCACCTGCGGGATCGCCTGTTCCTGAATGGGCGTGGGGTGGCGATAGCCCGATTCTGTCACGGCCTTCACGATTTCCTCGGACAGGCCGATGGAATCGAAGGTGGCGCGGTCTTCTTCCACGACCGGCGTGGCTTCTGGCTGCGCTTCCTCAGTTGCGGAAGCTTCTTCGTCCGGCGCAGCTTCGGCAATAACGGGCGGCGCGGGCAGGTCTTGATGGTCGGCTTGGACAGCCTCGGCGGCGGTCACTTCAGTATTTTCGTTCAACGTCACTTGCTTTCTAGGCCCGCGCTGAGAGCGCTTGGCGGTGGGTGCGGGAAAGGCCGAGCCCCGGCGGGGCGCGCATGCCGGGGCCGGCGGATCCGGCCCGCCTAACCGCGAGCGCGCCCCCTATGCGCCGATACCGCGCGGGAATCAAGGATTTCCGCAGCATTTTGCCACGCTGGTCTGGACCCTGGCTTTGGCGCGGGGCTAGACCCCGCCCATGGACCAGAAAGAAACCCTGCTGCTGCTGCCCGGCCTGCTCTGTGATGGGCGGCTTTGGCGTGATCAGATCGAAGCCTTCGGTGCATCCCGCCGCGTGGTCGTGGCCAGCCTGACCGGGCATGACAGCATCGCCGCCATGGCGGAAGCCGCCCTTGCTGGGCTGGACGGGCCCTTGGCGGTCGCGGGGCTTTCCATGGGCGGCTATGTGGCGCTTGAGGTCGCGCGCCGCGCGCCGGGGCAGGTTACGCGCCTGGCGCTGTTCGATACCTCTGCCCGGCCCGATACGCCGGAACAAACCGAACGCCGCCGCGGCTTGCTCGCCCTTTCGCAAAGCGGCCAGTTTCGCGGCGTGACCCCGCGCCTGCTGCCGATGCTGGTGCATCCTTCCCGCCTGGATGGCCCCTTGGCCGCTGAGGTGATGGCAATGGCAGAACGGGTTGGGCGCGATGCCTTCCTCCGCCAGCAAACCGCCATCATGGGCCGCGTCGATTCCAGACCTGACCTGCCCGCGATCCGCGCCAAGACCCTGGTCGCGGTGGGCGAGGATGATCTGCTGACGCCGCCCCATCTGGCCGAGGAAATGGCTGCTGCCATTCCCGGCGCGCGCCTGGTGCGCTTCGCCGGGTCCGGCCATTTACCGAGCATGGAAGTGCCGGAAGCGGTGAATGCAGCGATGGCTGAATGGCTGACTGACTAGGCACAAAAAAAGCGCGGGCCTTTCGGCGCCGCGCCTTTTTGTAACTACGTCCTAAATTACGCCGCCTTCGCCATCCCGCGCAGCACGTAATGCAGGATGCCGCCATTCTTGTAGTATTCCACCTCATCGGCGGTATCCACGCGGCACAGCACCTGGGTCTTCACCTGGGACCCATCGGCGCGGGTAATGACAACATCCATCATCATGCGGGGCGAAAGCTTTTCCACGCCGAGGATATCAATCTTCTCGTCACCAGTTAGGCCGAGTGTTGAGCGGCTTTCGCCTTCCTTGAAGACCAGCGGCAGCACGCCCATGCCGACCAGGTTTGAACGGTGGATACGTTCAAAGCTTTCGGCGATCACGGCCTTGATGCCAAGCAGATAGGTGCCCTTCGCCGCCCAATCGCGTGAAGACCCCGTGCCATATTCCTTGCCGCCAATCACCACCAGCGGCACGCCTTCATTCTTGTAGCGCATCGCCGTGGTGTAGATCGGCGCCACATCACCCGAAGGATAATGCTTGGAAATGCCGCCCTCCACGCCGGGCACCATTTCATTGCGGATACGCGGATTGGCGAAGGTGCCGCGCATCATCACCTGATGGTTGCCGCGCCGCGCGCCATAGCTGTTGAAATCCGCCTGACGCACCTGGTGTTCCAGCAGATACTCACCCGCCGGCGACGCCTTACGGATATTGCCCGCCGGGGAGATATGGTCGGTGGTGATGGAATCCGCGAGCTGCGCCAGGATGCGCGCCCCCTTCACATCACCAACCGGCTTCGGATCAGCCGTCATGCCTTCAAAATAGGGCGGGTTCTGCACATAGGTGCTGCCCGAATTCCAGCGATAGGTATCGCTGCCCGCTTCCACGCGAATGGCCTGCCATTGCGTCGGGCCCTTGAAGACATCGCCATAACGCTCCTGGAACATCTCACGCGTCACGGCGGCGTGAACCGTGTCGTTCACTTCCTTTTGCGTCGGCCAAATGTCCTTGAGGTAAACCGGCTGGCCATCGCGGCCCGTGCCAATCGGTTCTTTCGCCAAATCCTTGCGGATGGTGCCGGCCAGCGCATAGGCCACCACCAGCGGCGGCGAGGCGAGGTAATTCGCGCGCACATTGGCATGTACGCGGCCTTCGAAATTGCGGTTGCCCGAAAGCACCGAAACCCCGACAAGCTTGTTGTTTTCAATCGCATCCACAATGGCATCCGGCAGCGGGCCGGAATTGCCGATGCAGGTGGTGCAGCCATAACCCACCGTCTGGAAGCCAAGCGCATCCAGATGCGGCGTCAGCCCGGCCTTGTTCAGATATTCCGTCACCACCTGGGAACCGGGCGCGAGCGAGGTCTTCACCCAAGGCTTCGCCGTCAGGCCTTTTTCCACTGCCTTCTTCGCGACCAAGCCCGCTGCGACCAGCACATAGGGGTTGGATGTATTGGTGCAGGAAGTGATGGCGGCAATGACCACATCGCCATGGCCGAGGTCATAATTCGCCCCTTCCACCGGCACGCGCAAATCCGCCTGATCGCCCGGCACGCCCATGGTGCCCGCGGCCAAATCCTTGAGGAAAGCCGGCGCGGCATTGCTGAGCGCCACGCGATCCTGCGGCCGCTTCGGGCCAGCCATGGAAGGCTCAACCGTGCTGAGATCAAGTTCGAGCGTATCGGTGAAGACCGGATCGGGCATGCCTTCCTCACGGAACATGCCCTGCGCCTTCAGATAGTCGCGCGTCAGCTTGATGCGATGCTCATCACGGCCCGACAGGCGCAGATATTCCAGCGTCGTGTCATCCACCGGGAAGAAGCCGCAGGTCGCGCCATATTCGGGGGCCATATTGCCAATGGTCGCACGATCCGCGAGCGGCAGATGCGCCAAACCAGGGCCGAAGAATTCAACAAACTTGCCGACCACGCCCTTCTTGCGGAGCATTTGCGTGACCGTCAGCACCAGATCGGTAGCCGTCACGCCTTCCTTCACCGAACCGGTCAGCTTGAAGCCGATCACATCGGGGATCAGCATGGCAATCGGCTGGCCGAGCATGGCGGCTTCCGCTTCAATGCCGCCAACACCCCAGCCCAGCACGCCAAGGCCATTGACCATGGTGGTGTGGCTATCCGTGCCATAGCAGGAATCGGGGAAGGCAAAGACATCGCCTGTATCCGTCGCGGTCCAGACGACCTGCGCCAGATATTCCAGGTTCACCTGGTGGCAGATGCCCGTGCCCGGCGGCACAACGCGGAAATTATTGAAGGCTTCCTGACCCCAGCGAAGGAATTCGTAACGCTCACCATTGCGTTCAAATTCGATATCCACATTCTGCTGAAGCGAGGATGCAGTGCCGGAGACATCAACCATCACCGAATGGTCAATCACGAGGTCCACGGGGACCAGCGGGTTCACCTTGCGCGGATCGCCACCCAGGCCAAGCAAAGCATCGCGCATGGCGGCCAGATCCACCACGGCGGGGACGCCCGTGAAATCCTGCAACAGAATGCGCGCGGGGCGGAAGGGCACTTCATTATCGGAACGGCCATCCTTCACCCATTCGGCGATCTTCTTCGCATCATCCACCGTATAGGAACGGCCATCTTCGAAGCGCAGCACATTTTCAAGCAGCACCTTAAGGCTATAGGGCAGGCGGGTGATATCGCCGATGCTCTTCGCCGCCTCGGGCAGGCTGAAATAATGATAAGTCTTGCCGTCCACGCTGAGCGTGCGACGGGTCTTCAGGCTGTCTTGCCCGATCATCCGCATGGCTGATTACCCTTCCTCAAGCGCGCTGGCCTTGCGCGGCCGCACTGAACGCGGCTTTAAAGCATGGAGACTGAATGTGGTCCATTGGCGGGGGGCGGATTTTGGCGGCGGGGCAACCCATTTTGGACGTGCTGGACCTTGCCTGCATCCGCGGCGACCGGGCGGTTTTCGCTGGCCTGAGTTTCGCCGTGCCCGCAGGTGGCGCGCTGCTGCTGACCGGGGCCAATGGCGCGGGCAAATCAAGCCTGCTCCATGTGATTGCCGGGCTGCTGCCGGCCGCGGGTGGTGAGGTGCTGCTGGAAGGCGCGCCCGCGCGGTCCGATCCTGCCAGCCATGCGCTCAGGCTCCGCTATATCTCCAGCCAGGATGCGCTGAAGCCGGCGCTGAGCGTTGCCGAAAACTTGGCCTTTTACGCAGCACTTTGGGGTGGCGAAGTGACGCCAGCCTTGGAAGCGCTTGGCCTTGGCGCGCTCGCTTCCCTGCCGGGGCGCGTGCTGTCCACCGGGCAAAGGCGTCGGCTCGCCCTGGCGCGGCTGGCCCTGGCGCCGGCGCGGCTTTGGCTGCTGGATGAACCAAGCCTGGGGCTGGATGCGGCATCCGTCGCGCGGCTTGGCGATTTGATGGCGCGCCACCGCGCCGCCGGCGGCGCCATTCTGGCCGCGACCCATCTGCCCTTGCTGCTGCCGGATGCGCGGGAGTTGAAGCTATGACGGGCGGCGTCTTTGGCGGCTTCCTCGCGGTGCTTGGGCGGGAATGGAAGCTCGCGCTTCGCCACCCATCCGATACCCTGGCCGCTGTTTTGTTCTTCGTGCTGGTGGCAGCACTTTTCCCCTTTGGCGTCGGTCCAGCGCCTGAGACGCTTTCCCGCCTTGCCCCCGGCGCCTTGCTGGCCGCCGCATTGCTGGCGGCGCTTTTGCCGCTGGATCGGCTGTTCGGCGCAGAGGCCGAGGATGGCTCGCTTGATCAATTGCTGCTCTCTGGCCTGCCGCGCGGGGTGTTGGCAGCGGCCAAGGCGCTTGGCCATTGGCTGACCACGGGCGTGCCGCTGATTGCCGCGACCCCGATTGCGGCGGCGATGCTCAACCTGCCGGTGGAAGCCTGGGGGGTGGCGATGGCAGCGCTTGCCTTGGCCACCGCGCTTTTGTCGCTGCTCGGCACTTTGGGGGCGGCGCTGACGCTTGGTGCGCGGCGCGGCGGCGTGCTGCTGCCCTTGCTGGTGTTGCCGCTGGCGATCCCGGCGGTGATTTTCGGCGCGGCGGCGATTGAAGCCGCCAGCGCCGGGCTTTCCGCCGCGCCCTTTCTGCTGCTGTTGGGGGCGGGGGTATCGCTTGCCGCACCGCTCGCGCCCTTGGCAGCGGGTGCGGCTCTCAGCGGGGAGTGATCATCGTCACGCCAAGTGCGACGGCGCTTGGCGTGAAAGCCTCACCCAGGCGCTGGCCGGCGCCCGACCTGGACGGTGATTTCCATCACGCGCCCTTCCCGCATCAGGGAAAGCTTCACATTCTGCCCAGGCGGAATGGCCGAAATGCCGCGCACGAGATCACGGTTATTGCCGATGCGTGCCCCATCCATCGATGTAATGACATCTCCCTGCCGGAGCCCTGAACGCGCGGCGGGGCTGCCACGTTCAACCCCCAACACCTGAGCGCCAGCGCGCGCCGGGCGTCCCGGTGCGGCCGCCACATCACCCACCGCCACACCAAGCCAGCCGCGTTCAACCAACCCGTCGCGCAGCAGTTGTTCAATCACCGGCCGCGCCAGATCGGATGGCACGGCAAAGCCAATCCCGGCCGAGGCACCGCTTGGGGAGAAGATCAGCGTTGCGATGCCAATCACCTCACCGGCCATATTGAATAGCGGCCCGCCGGAATTGCCCGGATTGATTGGCGCATCGGTCTGGATGAAATCATCAAAGGGCCCCAAGCTAATATCGCGCCCAATGGCGGAGACGATGCCAGCCGTTACCGTCCCGCCAAGCCCGAAGGGATTGCCCGCTGCCAGCACCCATTGCCCCACGCGCATCTGGCGTGAATGGCCAAGCGATACCGCGGATAAGGGCCGCCGCGCTTCGATTTTGAGCAAGGCGATATCGGTCAATTCATCAATGCCCATGATGCTTGCCGGGTATTCAGACCCATCATGCAGCCCCACCAGCACATTCGCAGCATCGCCGATCACATGCGCGTTGGTCACGATAATGCCGGAAGGTTCGATGATGAAGCCAGACCCCGCGCCCTGGACAATGGATCGCGGGCGGCGGGAGGGTTCGCGTTGGTTGCGTTCCCGCTGTTGGCCACGCCAATCGGATGCAGACCCTTCGCGCGCGGTGATTTGAATGCTGACCACCGCCGGGATCACGCTTTGCGCCAGATCGGCAAAATCCGGAAGGCCGCGCTGCGCAATGGCAGGGCCGCATGCGCCAAGGGCAACAGGCAGGAAAAGCGCAGCGCGACGCGAAAGCTTGGGTGGGATTGAATTCATGATACCGCTTAAATGCGCTGCTTTGGGGTGCGCTTCAACCTTGCTGTGTAGCCGGATTTTCCGGCCAGGCATGTTTCGGATAGCGCCCGCGCATTTCCTTCCGCACTTCGGCCCAACTTCCCGCCCAAAACGCCGCCAGATCACCGGTAATGGCGATAGGTCGGCCCGCCGGCGATAGCAGCGCCACTTGCAAAGCCACGCGCCCAGCGCCGAGCAAGGGCAAGCCCGGCAGACCGAACAAATGCTGCGCGCGGGCTTCAAGCGTTGGCACATCGCGCGCGTAGTCAATCGCGGCACTCCGCCCCGCCGGCAGCGCGAGCCGCGCGGGCAAAACCTGGTCCAGCACGCGGCGCGCTTCCCAGGGCAAAAGGCCGAGCAGAATCTGGGCAAGATCAAGCCCCGCCAATTCCTGCAAGCGCGTCAGGCCCGAAAGATGCGGCGCCAGCCATTCAGCCGCTGAGGCAATCAACACTTCGTCAGAAAGATCAGGCCAGGCATCGCCTTCCACTTGCCGCATCCAGCCAATCCGCGCGCGGGTCTGCCGCGCCGCTTCATTCCAGGGCAGATCACGCAAGCCACGCGCTGCCACGGCTTCCGCGAGTGCTGCCGCCATGGCAGCGGGGTCGGCCTGGGGCAGCGGCGCTTCTTCCAAAACCAGCGGCCCAAAGCGGAGCCGTCGGCGCGCCAGCACCGCGCCGCTGCGCGCATCAAACGCGGCGCCTTCCTCCCGCCGCAGCCTTTCGGGGAAGCGCGCTTCCAAAACGGCACGTTCGATGGGTGCCGCCATGCGGATGCGCGCCTCGGTCCCCGCAATTTCCAGATCGGCCACTGCAAGCAAAGGCGCCTTGGCCAAAGGATCAACGCCGGTGATGCGCGCGCCCTGGCCAGAGGCCAAACGAAAGGCGCCATCCATGGACCCGCGTTTTGCCGCGATGCGCTCAGGAAAACCCGCTGCCAGCAAAGCCCCCGCATCGCCATCCGCCGCCACGCCATTGCCAATGCCAAGCCGGCGCCGATGCAGGCTGGCAGCGCGGCGAATGCGCTGCACCGCGCCACGATCCGCTGCCGCGTGATCACCCCCCGCCAGCAGATCAAGGCGCAAGCCGATATCCGCCGGTGCTTCCCGCCCGCGCAAGGGATCACGTTCTTCCAAAAGCGCTGCGAGTTCGGCGGCGAGTGCCTTCTCAGCACTGCCTTCCGCCGCCAGCATCATGCGCGCAAGCCTTGGATGCGTGCCCATCCGCGCCATGCGTCGGCCGGTCTCAGTAATGCGCCCTGCCTCATCCAGCGCATCAAGGTCGCGCAGCAGGCCACGCGCGGCGGCCATGGTCCCGGCCGGCGGCGCGTCCAGAAACGCAAGCACGCTTGGTTCCGCCCCCCAGGCCGCGCAATCCAACGCAAGGCCGGAAAGTTCCGCTTCCAGAATCTCGGGCCGATCCGCCTGCGGCAGGCCGCGATGCAGTGCTTCTGTCCAAAGCCTTATCGCCACCCCAGGCGCGGTGCGCCCCGCGCGGCCTGCGCGTTGTTCGGCGGCGGCCTTGCCAATCCGCAAGGTCACCAGCCGCGAAAGCCCGCTTGCGGCATCAAGCCTCGGCGCGCGGCGATAGCCACCATCCACCACAATGCGCACACCAGGCACGGTCAGCGATGTCTCAGCGATAGAGGTCGCCAGCACCACCTTGCGCTGCCCATCGGGGGCCGGGTTCAGCGCGCGGTCCTGTTCGGCCGGTGGCAATTCGCCATGGAGGGGCAGCACCAGCGCATCCAACCCGCCGAGCCTTTCAGCCGTGCGACGAATCTCGCCCCAGCCTGGCAGGAAGGCCAAAACATCGCCGGGATGCGTGATCAGCGCTTCACGAATGGCGCTCGCCATGGCTTCGGGCAGGTCGCGCGGGTCGCGCAAATCCCGCGCGCGGTGGCGGATATCGACAGGATAAGCGCGGCCCAGGCTTTCAATCACCGGCGCGGGCGTGCCCGCTTCCGCCATCAACCCGGCAAAGCTTGCGCCATCCAAGGTGGCCGACATGGCGAGCAAACGCAGTTCAGGGCGAAGGGCGCGTTGCAGATCAAGCGCCAGGGCCAGCGCCAAATCCGTATCCAGATTGCGTTCATGCGCTTCGTCGAAAAGGATGGCGGAGACACCTTCCAAGCCGGGATCACTTTGCAAACGGCGCACGAGCAAACCTTCTGTCACCACCTCAACCCGCGTGCGGTCGGAAAACAGCCGATCAAGCCGCGTCGCCAGCCCAATAGTGCCGCCGGGCTGATCCTCACCCAGCAGAGACGCCATGCGGCGCGCGGCCGCACGGGCAGCGACGCGGCGCGGTTCCAAAACCAGAATGCGCCCTTCAGCGGCCCAGGCTTCTTCCATCAGCGCCAGTGGCAAGATGGTGGTCTTGCCCGCACCCGGCGGCGCGATCAGCACGGCATTGGAAGAAGCGCTGAGCGCAGCGCGCAGCGCCGGCAGCGCTTCAGAGACAGGCAATTCAGGGAGCATGGGCGGGGCAATGCGACTAGGATCGCCCCCATGTGACGCGCCGTGCCGCCGCAATCAAGCGGCGGTGCCGTCAGCGCGGCCCAGGGCGCGGTGGCATGGGGCCTGGGCTATGTGGGAAATTGGGCGGGTTCACATAAACCCCGCCAATCGGCGGCGCATAACCTGGCTGCTGCACAATATTCGGATCGGGCGGGCAATTCGGGCGATTGATCCCGCAATCCCAGGCGAAGCGATCCGGCCGCCCGGTCATGCTGCCGCCCGGAATGAAGCGGCAGGCGCATTGCTTGCCGGCCATACAGGCCAATTGCCCTTCGCGGGCTTCGGTACATTGCGGCGGTTCCTGCGCCGCAAGCGGCAAGGAAAACACCAAAAAACCAGCCAGGATGATTTTGCGCATGGTGCAGCGTTACCCGGAAAGGTTAACGAATCACTAACAATAGGGCGCCATAAGGCTTTGCGGACTTGCACCAAGCCCCTTTCGCGCCCCTTTATGGGGCATGCGCTTCATCGCCGCCCTTGTCGCGTTGCTGATCCTGCCCTGGCTACCGGCGCGGGCGTTGGAAAGCGCTGCGCAGGAATCGCCGCGTGCGCGGGTGACATTGGTTGCGGATCATCTGGCCATCGCGCCGGGGCAGGCACTTCAACTTGGGCTGCGCCTTCGCCTCGCGCCGCGCTGGCATAGCTATTGGCGCCATGCTGGGGATGCCGGGGCGCCCACGGAAATCTCCCTGACCCTGCCGAAGGACAGCCAAGCCGGCCCCATCGCCTGGCCAACCCCGCAGGCCATCCCCTTCGGCCCACTGATGAGCTTTGGCTATTACGGGGAAGTGGTTTTGCCGATGCAGATCACGCCACCCGCCGGCCTGCGTGCGGGGGAGGTTTTCAGCATCACGGCACAGGCAACCTGGCTTGTCTGCGATGATGTCTGCATCCCGGAAGAAGGCAGCTTCCGGCTTGATCTGCCAGTTATCGCGCGAGCCCAGGCGAACCCCGATCTCGCGCCACTTTTTGCCGCCGCTGCCCTGCCGCGACCCTCTCCCTGGCAAGCCAACGCGACCATTCAGGGTGATGCGCTGCGGCTGCGCCTGACTGGCCCCGGCCTTGGGCGCGAAAGCCTGAAGGAAGCGCTGTTCATCCCGGGCGTCGCTGGGCTTTTGGATCACGCCGCGCCGCAACGCCTCAGCCATGGCGCGGATTGGCTGGAACTGACGCTGAAGCGGGCGGAGCGGCCAGAGAACCTCGCCAGGCTTGAAGGTGTATTGCTGCTGACCGATCAGGGCGGGCGGAGGCTCGGCTACGACATCGCCGCGCCGTTATTGCCGGGGGCGGCTTTCCTGCCGCTGTGGCAGGCGCTGCTTTTTGCGCTGCTGGGCGGCGTGATCCTGAACCTGATGCCCTGCGTCTTCCCCGTGCTCGCCATGAAGGCCATGGCACTGGCGCGGCTGGGCGGTGCGGCGCGAGGCGCGGTGCGGCTGGAAGCCGCCGCTTATACCGCCGGCGCGGTGGTGAGCTTCGTGGCGCTGGCCGCGCTTTTGCTGGTGCTGCGCGGTGCGGGGATGGCGCTGGGCTGGGGCTTTCAATTCACCTCGCCGGTTTTTGTGCTGGCGATTGCCTGGCTGATGCTGGCGGTCGGGCTGAACCTTTCGGGCGTTTTCGCGCTGGGCGGGCCGATTGGCGCGGGCGGGCATATCGCGGCGCGCGGTGGGTTTTTGGGCAGTTTCGCGACCGGCGCGTTGGCCGTGCTGGTGGCAAGCCCCTGCACGGCGCCCTTCATGGCGGCGGCGATTGGCGCGGCCTTGGTCATGCCGGCGCCGGCCACCCTTGCGGTCTTTGCCGCGCTCGGCCTTGGTTTGGCGGCGCCGACGCTGATCCTGGCCCTGGCGCCGGGCTTGGCAGGCAAGCTGCCCCGGCCCGGGCCTTGGATGGAAAAGCTGAAGCACATCATGGCTTGGCCGATGTATGGCGCGGCGCTTTGGCTGGTTTCAGTGCTTTGGGCGCAAAGCGGCTGGGCGGGTGTGGCCGTGGCCGTGCTTGGCGGGCTTGGTCTTGCGCTTGGCGCCTGGGTGTTTGGCCGCGCGCAACGCTCTGGCCGGCGCGGCACGCAACTTGGCGCGGTGCTTGCCGCCCTTGCCCTGCTACTGGCGCTGCCCTTTGGCCTGACTGCCGCGCCGCCGCCCCCCGCCGCCGTCGAATCCGCCGAAAGCTGGACGCCCGCGCGGGTGGAGGCGTTGCGCGCGGAGGGCAGGGGTGTATTCCTCAATGTCACCGCCGCCTGGTGCATCACCTGCCAGGTGAATGAACGCTTGGCACTTCGTCGGGATGCTGTGCAGGCGGCCATGGCGGCGCGCGGCATCGCCTATTTGAAGGCGGATTGGACTCGCGGCGATCCCGCCATCACGGCGCTGCTGCGCAGCCATGGGCGCGAAGGCGTGCCGCTTTACCTGTTCTGGCCTCCGGGTGGGGCGGAGGCGATGATCCTGCCCGAAGTGCTGACCGAGGCCATGGTGCTGCGCCATATCGGCGCAGATTAGGTTTAAGGCTTGACGCGCCCCCAGGGCAGCGCGCTATCTGGTCCTTATCGGCATAAAGACCGAAGGCAGCGCGCAGGCGTTGGCGCAAATTGAGGCTGGCTTGGCGTTGTTGACGCGTTTTTGCGTATCGCCGGCTTTTTGGCTTTGCGCGCCCCGGGTGATTGCCATGCCGCTTACCGAAACCTCTGCTGATCCCAAGGCCATGCCGGATTTTCTCCGGCTTGTCGGCGTTGATCTTTGGGCGGCGCGGCTTGCTGATCTTGGCCGCCGGGCGCAAGCAAACGCCTTTCAGGGGCGCGCCACGCAACATCGCCATGCTTTGGAATTTGCGCTGGCGCGCGCCGCGCGCGGTACGGCGCAGGGCAGTGCGGAACGCCGCGCGCTGGGCCTTGCCGCGGAAGCGGTGCGCCTGGCCAATGGCTTGCCGGCAGCGCGGCGCGAAAAGCTGCGCGGCGCCATCACTGCCGGGCTTTCCGGGGAAGCCACGCTGATTCCCCTGTTTCACCTGCTCCGCGCCGCCGCGCTTTACCGCGCGCAAGGTTTTGAGGTGCGATTCAGTGGCCTTGCGGAAGATAGCGCGCATGATCTGACCATCAGCCGTGGCGGCGCGGTCGCGGAAGTGGCGTGTGAGACGATCTCAGCCGAGGAAGGCCGCCCGGTGCAGCGCGGGCATTGGTATGCGCTGATGGATAGCGTCAATCCCGAATTGCAAACCTGGCTGGCCGCGCATCCCGGCCGCTATGTGCTGCGCATGACGCTGCCGGATGGGCTTTCCGGCCCTGACAAGGCAGCCGAATTGCAACGGCGCATCATGGCCATGCTGGCCGCTGAAAAGCGCCAGGACAGCAGCGCCGATGCGGTGCTGAAGCTTGACCCGCTGGTGCTTGCCGGCGCGCAGGCTGATCCGCTTCCGGGCAGGCTGCGTCAGCAATTCGGGCCGGAAGCGCATTTGGCCGTAACCGGTGATCCCGCCGGAGGATCGGTCTTTGTGCTGGCGGCGCGGGCTGGTCAGGAAAACAGTATTTCGGATGCCGTCGCGGCGCGCATGGCAGCGGCTTCGGCCGCACGGCTTTCAGGGGCCAAGCCCGGCATCGTCTCAGTGTTCATTGAGGATATGGATCGTGCCGAATGGCGCGGCCTGCGTGATGAATTGGCGCTGGAAGGGGCGGTGCGCCGCTTCTTGGCAGGCCACGCCGCACGGCGCGTTGTGGCGGCTGCCTGTTCGTCGCGCGCTGAGCTTTTCGGCCTGGCACCACCTGATGCGGTGGCGGGCGGGGAGTTGCGCTTTCGCAACCCATCCCACCCCGCGGCCAAATCCGCCGCACTTGCGCCGGCGATACTTTCTACAGTGACGTGAAAATCCTCAGCGCCCCGTGAATTGCGGCGCGCGCTTATTCAGGAAGGCGCTAACCCCTTCCTGGAAATCGGCGCTGGTGAAGCACATGGTCACCAGATCATCGCCCTCAACCTCACTGGTTGCCTTGCGGAGGCGCCGGATCGCTTCCTTGGTGGCGCGCAGCGTGAGCGGTGCGAGGCCCGAGATATTGGTGGCCAATTCCATGGCGCGCGCCGACACATCATCGGGTGTTTCCAGCATTTCGGAAATCAGGCCGATATGCTTCGCCTCATCGGCGGAAAACAGCCGCGCGGTCATGATCATTTCAGTGACGGCTGCGGGGCCAACCAGCGCGTAGAAGCGCGCGAAATTATGCATGTTGAGGATATTGCCGAGAGTCTTCGCAATCGGCAGGCCGAAGCGCGCACCCTTATCGGCAATGCGGATATCGCAGCAGCCGGCAATGCCAAGCCCGCCGCCGGTGCAGGCGCCAGTAATGGCCGCGATCACGGGCTTGGTGCAGCGTTCAAGCGCGCCCAAAACCTTGTCAATGCGGGCTTCGTAATTCAGCGCATCCTCGGCTGTGCGGAATTCGCGGAATTGCGAAATATCGGTGCCGGAAGCGAAAGCCTTGCCGCCCGCGCCCATGATCACCCATACGCGGATCGCGGGATCGGCGCTGATCTCATCGGCCAATTCGGCCAAGCGCGCATACATGGCGAAGGTCATGGCATTACGCGCTTGCGGGCGGTTGAAAGTGGTCCAGGCAATGCCGCCTTCGCGGATTTCGTGCAGCAGATCTTCGCTCATGGTCAGATTCCTCAGCTTTGGGATGCGCATGGGTAACGCGCGGTGCTGGCGCGTCAACCCACTCCCTTGCCGAGGGCCAGACAGAATGCGAACAAGGCAGCGAATTTTCTCTCGGAGTCCCCACCATGATGCCGCTTTCCCGCTTCACCGTGCTTGACCTCACGCGCGTTCGTTCCGGCCCCACCTGTGTGCGCCAGCTCGCGGATTGGGGGGCGAATGTCATCAAGGTGGAAGCCACCGATGAGGTTGATACGGGCAAGGGCATGGGGGGCGAGCGCCATGGCCCGGATTTCCAGAATACCCATCGCAACAAGCGCGGCATGACACTGAATTTGAAGGCCCCGGAAGGCTTGGCTGCCTTCCATCGCCTGGTCGCAAAGGCGGATGTTGTCGTGGAAAATTATCGCCCGGATGTGAAGGAACGCCTGGGCATTGATTTCGCTGCGCTGTCGGCGGTGAACCCGCGCATTGTGCTGGGCTCGATTTCCGGCTTCGGCCAGGATGGCCCCTATGCCAAGCGGCCGGGCTTTGATCAGATTGCGCAGGGCATGGGTGGCATCATGAGTGTGACCGGCATGCCCGGCCAGGGCCCGGTGCGGGCGGGCATTCCGGTGGCTGACCTGACGGCGGGGCTTTACACCGCGATCGGCATTCTGGTGGCGCTGCTGGAACGTGAAACCACCGGCAAGGGGCGCTGGGTGCATACCAGCCTGCTCGAAGCCATGATTGCCATGATGGATTTCCAGGCGACCCGCTGGACCATGAAGGGCGATATCCCCGGCCAGGCTGGCAATGACCATCCGACCACAACGCCAACCGGCCTGTTCCGCACCAAGGATGGGTTGATGAACCTGGCCGGCGGCGGGCAGCAAATGTGGGATCGGATTGTCGCCACACTCGGCATTACCGAAGAAGCCAAGGACCCGGCCTTCGCCACCGACAAGACGCGCCATGCCAATCGCGACAAGACCAATGCTTTGCTGCAATCGCGCCTGATTGAAAAGACTACCGCCGAATGGGTGGAAGGGCTGAACAAGGCGGGCGTGCCGAGCGGGCCGGTCTATTCCATGGATCAGGTTTTCGCCGATACGCAGGTGAAGCATCTGGGCATGGCGATGCCGGTGCAGCACCCTGCGCTTGGCGAAATCGCCCTGGTGCGGGCACCGATGCAGATTGCGGGTGTGACTTGCGCGCGCACCCCAACCCCGGAACGCGGTGAGCATACTGATCAGGTTCTGGGCGAGTTTGGCTTTTCTGCTGAGGAAATCGCCGCGCTGCGCGCTGCAAAAGCGATTTGAAAGGCCATAAGGCTTTCTCATGACCGGCGCGCGGGCCTCGCGCGCCGAGAAGCGTGGTCAGCGTAGCCGCGCTGGCGCGTCGCCCAACATGGCGACGACTTCCTGGGTGGATAGGAAGCGCGGGAATTCACCCTGCACCAATTGATCAAGGCTTGGCGCCGGCAGGCCGAGCCTTGAAGCGTAAATCCAGGAATAGGCCAGCACGCGCTGCACATGCGCGCGGGTTTCATCGAAGGGGATCGCTTCGATGAATAGCAGCGCATCATCGCGATGTCGCGCGGCCGGCAACCATTTGGCCAGATTGCCCGGCCCGGCATTATAGGCCGCGAGCAGGCGGATCAGATCATTCTCCACCGCCTCAGTCCGCGCGAGGTAATGCAGGTAGCGTTGGCCCAATTCCAGCGACAGGTTGGGGTTGTGCAGGCGTTGCGCGCCTTCGCCCATCAGGGATGGGTCATTGGCCAGAAAGGCCGCGGTGGCCGGCATGACCTGCAAAATGCCGCGCGCCCCGGCGCGGGAGACAGCGGCCGAATCAAAATTCGATTCCTGACGTGCCAGCGCGTAAATCAGCGCGGGTTCCACGCGAAAACCCTGTGCCGGCGTCAGGCGCGGTAGTGGAAAGCGCGCCAAATCCCGCGGGCGGCCATCGGCGGCTTGCGCCAATTCGGCCAATTGCGCCGAAAGATGCGTAAGGCCGGCCTGGGAAGCCAGCGCCAGCATCGCACGCAACAGCGGCAGATTGCCGCGCGCCAATGGCCATAAGGCGCGCAATTCCGCTTCCGCCCGTGCGGTCTGGCCAATTTGCAGCAAGGCAAGCGCCCGCCAGCCGCCGGCGGTTTCCATCAGCACGGCCATGCCTTCTTCCCCGCCCGCTTCGGCATGCCAAGCAAAGCCAGGGGTCAGGCCAAGGGCGCGGCGCGCCATCAGCCCGTAGAAGGTACGTGGTTCCTGGGCGGCCTGCAAAAGCCAAGGCACATGCATCCCCGGATGCCGGGCGCGAATGGCGGTACGGCTGGCCCAATAGGCGGCGGCAGCGCGATTGGCGGCTGAGGCACCGGGCGCGCGCGCCGCAACCTCAAAATAGGGTAAGGCCACATCGAAATGCCCAAGCCCCCAGGCCGCGAGCCCGGCGGCGAAGGCGGCGCGGCCGCTGGGTTCGATCCGGCTGCGCGTTGCTGCGGAGGCCACTTCAAAGGCGCGTTCATCATCCCCCCGACGGAACAGGATCAGGGCGAAATCGGCCTTGAGCGCGGCGGCATAGGGGGCCGTCATGCCGCGCGTGGCTTCCATCTGCCTGAGCGCGGCCTCCAGATTGCCATCCCGCACCAGATCCCTCAGCGCGCGGTCCAGGGCAGGGTTGCGGACAAAACCCTGTTCCGGGGCTTCGCGTTCTTCCGGGATGATGCCGGCATCCTCGGCTAGGATATCCAGGGCAGGGGCGGCCGGTAGGGCCGCGCCACGCGGCGCCATACGCCGCAGCAGGGCATGGATCGCCGGCGCATCCGGGTGATCAGCAAAGCGCGCCAGCCAATCGCGCAGCGCTGCCTGATCCGGCCTTGGCGCGCCTGGGGTCAGCCAACGATCGGCGAGGATATGGCCTTCAAGCCGGCGGTCCGAAAGCTGTTCTTCGGCTTGTTCCGCCGCTGCCCAATCCTTGCTGGCATGCAAAGCGAAGATGTTCTGCAGCGCAAGCCTATCGGCAGCGGCCAAAGGCAAATTGGCGCTGGCCGAAACACGCAACTGCGGCGTGGGCAAGGCTGCGGTCTGATGGGCCCTTTGCGCCGCGGCTGGAATGGGGGTTCCAAACCAGACAGGCGCCAGCACCAGTGCCAGCAAAGGCAGGGTGCGGCTTCGGGCCATGGGGGGGATCGCGCGCATGGCCAGGGGGTTCTAGACGCGAAATGGTTAAAAATTCAACCACTGGGCGAGTAGGGGGGGGTGAAGGCCCCTCCCGCCCAGGTGACAGGCGCCGGGTCCGCCGTTAAACCCATGCCAGCAACAAGGAGCAGACCATGGCGATCAAGACTGGCGACAGCATCCCCGCGATGAAGGTCATGCAGGGCACCCCTGATGGCCCGAAGGAGCTTGATACAGCGGAATTTTTCAAGGGCCGTACCGTTGTTCTGTTTGGCGTGCCGGGCGCCTTCACGCCGACCTGCTCGGCCAAACACCTGCCGGGTTTTGTGGAACATGCCGCGGCGCTGAAGGCCAAGGGCGTGGATGCCGTTGCCTGCATGGCGGTGAATGACGCCTTTGTGATGGGCGCCTGGGCCAAGGACCAAGGCATCACGGACCAAGTGACGATGGTTGCCGATGGCGCTGCCGCCCTCACCAAGGCGATGGGCCTGGAATTTGACCTTACCGCGCGTGGCCTTGGCGTGCGCTGCCAGCGCTTTGCCCTGGTGGCGAAGGACGGCAAGGTGACGCGTGTGGCCGTGGAAGCCCCCGGCGCCTTTGAAGTGAGCAAGGCCGAAGCGGTTCTGGCCGCGCTTTGATCTGAATGCCCGGCGCGCCCCCATTCCGGGGTGCGTCGGCCGACCCTAAGGATTGCCGCCCATGAGCATCACCCTATGGACCTGGAATACGCCCAATGGGCGGAAGATCAGTGTCGCGCTTGAAGAAATGGGGCTGGCCTATTCTGTGCGGCCCGTGAACATCAGCAAGAACGAGCAATTCAACCCGGAATTCCTGGCCTTCAGCCCTAATAACCGCATCCCCGCCATCCAGGACCCGGATGGGCCGGATGGCAAGCCGATCACGGTTTTCGAGAGCGGCGCGATTTTGCTCTATTTGGCTGAGAAGACTGGCCGATTTATGCCGAAGGACCTGCGCGCCCGCGTGCCGGTCTATGAATGGCTGATGTGGCAAATGGGCGGTTTTGGCCCCATGCCGGGGCAGGTGCATCACTTCCTGATGCAGCCCGAAGGCCCGGCGCGGGATTACGGTTTCAAGCGTTATCATGATGAAACCAAGCGCTTGTATGGCGTTCTGGACCGCAGGCTTGAAGGCCGCGATTTTGTTGCGACCAGTAATGAACCTTCGATCGCTGATTTCGCCATTCTGGGCTGGGCTTGGCGGCATGAACGCCATCAGGTGGATCTTGGGGCCTTGCCGAATGTGCAGCGCTGGTATGAGGCGATGATGGCGCGGCCCGCCACCAAGCGCGGGTTTGAGGTTTCGCTGGGCTGAAGCGGCGTCCCTGGGGCGTCGCCGCGTTTCAAGCGCATCATTCGACAAAATTGCACGAAATATTGTGGACTTTAACGAGGGGAAGCGCCACTATTCGTTAACGTATTAGGTGATTATTGCCCCATGCACAGGCCATGGCTGCAGGCGAATAGCTGATGACGCTCTCACCGCTCGTCGAAGATTGGAAACTGTCGGTCGCTACCGCGCCGAATGATACGTTTTTCGCCAATGGCAGCCTTTGGGGCATGTATGGCGACACTTCAGGCACAGCCAATCCATTCGGCAGCCAGGCGGCAAATGCCTGGGCGCAGGGCCACACGGGTTCCATGGCCAATGTGGTTGGCGTGATTGATACCGGCCTGGATTACACGCACCCTGACCTTTATCTGAATATCTGGCTCAATCAGCGCGAAATCCCGACAAGCCTGCGCGCCGGCCTATCCGATATGGATGCCGATGGTCCGATTACCTTTCGGGACCTGAATGCCAGCGCCAATGCGGCTCATGTGCGGGATGTCAATGGCAATGGCCGCATTGATGCCGGCGATCTGCTCAACGACGCCAGGTGGGAGAATGGCGTTGATGAGGATGGCAATGGTTTTCTGGATGATCTGATCGGGTGGGATTTCGCCAATAAAGACAATGACCCTATGACGACAATAATCACGGGTCGCATGTCGGCGGGACCATTGGTGCTTTGGGCGGCAATGGCATTGGTGTTGCGGGTGTCAATTGGAATATCCAGATGTTGCCGCTCAAATTCCTGTCGGCTTCCGGTTCTGGTTGGACATCGGATGCGGTCAGGTCGGTTGATTATTTTACTGATGCCGCGATCCGGGCCAATACCGCCGAGCGTTTTCTGGCCACCAATAACTCCTGGGGCGGAGGTTTCTTCTCCCAAACTTTGCTTGATGCGATCACAAGGGCCGCGCAGCAGGATATCCTATTTATCGCCGCGGCGGGGAATAACAGCAGCAATAACGACGCCGCGCCGCGCTATCCGACCGGATATTCAACCGCGCCGGTGACGGGGCATGAGGCTGTCATTTCGGTCGCTTCGCTGGCGAATACGGGGGCGCTTTCGTTCTTTTCCAATTACGGGGCCAATACGGTTGATATTTCCGCGCCTGGTTCCGCCATTTGGTCAACGATCCGTGGCGGGGGTTACGGGGCCTTCAATGGCACATCCATGGCGACCCCGCATGTCGCGGGTGCGATTGCGCTTTACGCTTCACTTTTTCCGAACGCGACGAGTGCGCAGATCAGGGAAGCGCTGCTGCTGAGTGCCACCTTCACCGCTTCCGTGGCCGATAGGGTGGAGAGCGACGGCAGGCTCAATATCGCGGCGATGTTGACGATTGCGCCTATGGCGACGGAGTTTGCCGATTGGTTGGACGGAACCGATGGCGCCGATACGCTGAATGGGCTCGGCGGCAATGATACGCTTTCGGGCGGCGCTGGAAATGATCTGATCCAGGGCGGCCTGGGTGATGATCTGGCGAGCTATGCGGAACTGACGGCGGTTCAGGCAGTCACGGTGAACCTTGCCGCTGGCCGAGCCTTTGGCGTGGCCGGCTTGGATACGCTTTCAGGCATTGAGCATGTGCTGGCAGGTGCCGGCAATGACAGCCTGCTGGGTGACGGCCTTGCCAATTGGCTTTCCGGCGGCGGGGGTAATGACCGGCTAAATGGAGGTGACGGCAATGACACATTGGATGGCGGCGTTGGTGCCGACATCATGTGGGGCGGCAATGGCGATGATGTTTTCATTGTAGGTGATGGTGATGTGTTCGCTGAGGCGGGCGGGCAGGATCTAGTTTTGCTAAGGCGTGCTGCCATTAGCCTGATTGGCCAATTTATTGAGACTGTGATGGGCGATGTGCCGGGGCAGGCGTTCTTTATCTCCGGCAATCACTTCGCGAATATGCTGATAGGCGGCGACTTGGCCGATACGCTGGATGGCCTTAGCAGCCATGACACCCTGATTGGCGGGCTTGGCAATGACAGCCTGATTGGCGGTTGGGGCGATGACAATTTCATCTTCAATACCGCGCTGGGCGATACGAATATCGATACCATTCAAGGCTACAACGCAACGAATGATACCATCCTGTTGGATGATGCCGTCTTCGCGGCGCTGGGGCCACCGATTGCTCTGGCAGCTGGCTTCTTTACCACAGGCCCTGCCGCGACAGACACGAATGATCGGATCATCTACAATGCCGCGACAGGCGCGCTGTTCTATGATGCAGATGGCCTGGGCGGCGTGGCAGCAGTGCAATTCGCCATCCTGACCGGTGTTACTGGCGTCATCAGCGATGCCGAGTTTCTGATCATTTGAACTGAAGCCTTCCGCCAGAAGCTGCATCCTTCGCTTGCCAATGCGTGGTCTGCGGCGACCCTGGTCAAGGCTGCCATCCCAACGCTAAATCGGGCATTCGCCATGAAGCCTGGGCGAGCCCATCGGCTTGTTCTATGGTCCCCTGAGAAACTGAGGACCGTTCCATGCTCACCAGAAATGCCAAGGGCGTTTTCGTCATAGCGCCGACACCCTTCCTGCCCGATGGCGCGCTTGATCTTGCAAGTGCGGATCGCATGACCGATGCCTTTCTGGCGGCAGGTGCCAGTGGCCTCACGCTCCTTGGCGTGATGGGTGAAGCGCCGAAGCTTGATCAGGAAGAAGCGATCAGTTTTGTGAAGCGCGTGATCAATCGCGTGGCGGGGCGCGTGCCGGTAGTGGTCGGGGCCTCGGCGCCTGGTTTTGCCAGCATGCGCGCCGTGGCGCGGGGTGCGCTGGATTTGGGGGCGGCAGGCATTATGGTGGCGCCGGCACCGGGCTTGAAGGGCGATGATGCGGTGCAGTCCTACATCATGCAGGCCATGGATGCGGTCGGCGATGCACCCTTCGTCTTGCAGGATTTCCCGCAACTGACCGGCATTCATATCGGCGCGGGCATGGTGGCGCGCGCCGCTGCCGATCCGCGCCTGGTGATGCTGAAGGCCGAAGATTATCCTGGCCTCGATAAGCTTTCCGCCATCCGGAAGATGGAAACCGAAGGCAAGATGCCGCGCATCAGCATCCTGGGCGGCAATGGCGGACAATTCCTGCCGGAAGAACTCTCGCGCGGCGCGGATGGCATCATGACCGGTTATGCCTTCCCGGAAATGCTCGCTCAGGTGATTGCGCTGATGGCGGCAGGCAAGCGCGACGCAGCGCAAGACGCCTTTGATCTTCACCTGCCCCTGATCCGGAGCGAATTGCAGCCCGGCCTCGGCCTTGCGATCCGCAAGCATGTGCTGGCGCGGCGTGGCATTATCGCGCACGCGGCGCTACGCGCACCCGGCCCCAAGCTTTCGTCGGAAACCACCGCCGAGATCGATTACCTGCTTTCCCGTCTGCAAGCGCGTGGCGGGGCCAAGCTGCCCTAACGCCAGCGCTTATCATGTCAATTCTTACACCAAGGAGGAAACCCCATGCCCAAAATCGCCATCGCCGTTGAATTCAAGATCAAGGAAGGTCAGCACGCCGCCTTTGACGCGATCATCCGCGAACATGCCCGCCTGACGCTGCAGGAAGAACCGGGCTGCGAGCGCTTCGATGTGCTGCAACCGCTCGACAAGGATGGCACGCATGACAAAAGCCGCGTCATGCTGTGTGAGGTCTATCAGGATCGCGCAGCGGTGGATGTGCATACCAAGAACCCGCGCCTGGCTAAGGTGCGCGATTCCTACGCGCCGCTGATCGAAGGCCGCACGCTGACGCTTTGTGAGATGTGAGGCGAAGGGCGCTGCATAATGCGGCGCCCCCACAACCTACCCCGCCAAAGCCGCCTTCACCGCCGCCAGCGCTTCTGCAGCCTGCGCCGCATCCGGCCCGCCAGCCTGCGCCATATCGGGCCGCCCGCCACCGCCCTTGCCGCCCACAGCGGCCGAGGCCGCGCGCACCAGCGCCACCGCATCGGCGCGGCCTTTGGCCGCTTCAGCCACGGCAACAACAATACTCGCCTTGCCTTCCGCCGTGCTGATCAGCGCCACAACATCAGCGCTGCCACCCTTCAGAATGGCCTCGGCCAGTCCCTTCAAATCGCGCGGCGGCACTTCACCCAGATCACGCAGCGAAAGCCTTAGCCCCGCCACTTCCTCAATCTCCGCCCCGCCGCCACCGGTCGCGAGCTTCTTGCGAAGCTCCGCCACATCGCGTTCCAGCTTGCGCCGTTCTTCGACCAGTGCGGCGATTCGCCCGGCCAATTCGCCCGGCTGCGCCTTCAATACCGCCGCCGCGGCCGTCAGGCTTTCTTCCATTTCGTTGATGTAGGTGAGTGCGGCATCACCCGTCACCGCCTCCACTCGTCGCACACCGGCACTCACCGCGCCCTCAGCAATAATCTTGAACAAGCCGATATCGCCGGTGCGCCGCACATGCGTGCCGCCGCAAAGTTCCAGCGAATAGACGCCATGCTTGTCCGTCGCCGCCGGGTCATGGCCCATGCCGACCACGCGCACTTCCTCGCCATATTTCTCACCGAATAGCGCCATGGCGCCGGCTTCCACGGCTGCCTCCGGTGTCATCAAACGCGTGATCACCTCGGCATTTTCGCGAATACGGGCATTCACCTCGGCTTCCACCCAGGCGAGTTCTTCGGCCTCCATGGGCTTGTTGTGGGATACGTCAAAGCGCAGCCGATCCGGTGCATTCAAGCTGCCCTTCTGCGCGACATGCGTGCCAAGCCGGCGGCGCAACG
This sequence comes from Alphaproteobacteria bacterium, assembly GCA_016869735.1. GTDB lineage: Bacteria > Pseudomonadota > Alphaproteobacteria > Acetobacterales > Acetobacteraceae > Neoroseomonas. The sequence goes on along the minus strand of VGDL01000005.1, from coordinate 52,970 downwards.
CCTCATGCAGCAAATGCGTCGCGGAATGATGTGCGCGGATATTCGAACGCCGCGCATGATCCACCGTGGCGCTTACCGCCATGCCAGGCTTGGCTTCGCCATGCACAACCTTGCCCAGATGCACGAAAAGATTGCCGAGCTTCTTTTGCGTATCGCGGATTTCAATGCGGCAGGCATCGCCGGCGACAATCACACCCGTATCGCCCACCTGGCCGCCGCTTTCGGCGTAAAACGGCGTCTGGTTCAGCAGTACCGCAACTTCGGTGCCGACCGCGGCATGGTCCACCACCTTGCCATCCACCACCAGCGCGGTGATCTCACCTTCCGCGACTTCAGTGGAATAGCCAAGGAATTCGCTGGCGCCGATCTTTTCCTGCACATCGAACCAGAGGCTTTCGGTCGCCGCTTCCCCGCTGCCGGCCCAGGCCGCGCGGGCGCGGCGCTTTTGTTCAGCCATGGCGGCATTGAAGCCTTCCACATCCACCGCACGGCCTTCACCGCGCAAGGCATCCTGCGTCAGGTCCAGGGGGAAGCCGAAAGTATCATACAAGCGGAAGGCAATCTCACCGGGCAAGGTCTGCTTCGCTCCCAGCTTGCCGGTTTCTTCCGCCAGCAGATGGAGGCCCCGTTCCAGCAGGGACCGGAAGCGCGTTTCTTCAAGCCGCAGTGTCTCAGCAATCAGCCCCTCGGCGCGCACCAATTCGGGATAGGCCGTGCCCATTTGCCGGATCAGCGAAGGCAGGATGCGATGCATCAAGGGCTCACGTGATCCCATCATATGGGCGTGGCGCATGGCGCGGCGCAGGATGCGGCGCAGCACATAGCCTCGGCCTTCATTGGAAGGCAGCACGCCATCGGCAATCAGAAAGGCGCCGGCGCGCAAATGATCCGCCACCACGCGATGGCTGGACCGGAAGGGCCCATCCGGTTCCTGGCTGGTGGCTTCCGCACTTGCCAGAATAATCGCGCGCAAGGTGTCCGTGTCGTAATTATCGTGCTTGCCTTGCAGAATGGCGGCGAAGCGTTCCAGCCCCATGCCGGTATCAATGGAAGGCCGCGGCAGCGGGTTGCGCGTGCCGGCGGGTTCTTCCAGGAACTGCATGAAAACCAGGTTCCAGATTTCGATGAAGCGATCACCATCCTGATCCGCGCTGCCAGGCGGGCCGCCGAAAATCTTGTCGCCATGGTCGAAGAAAATCTCGGAACAGGGGCCGCAAGGCCCGGTATCGCCCATGCGCCAGAAATTGTCGGAAGTCGGGATGCGGATGATGCGATCATCGCCAATCCCCGCGACCTTTTTCCAAATGGTGGCGGCGTCTTCATCCTCCGAATAGACCGTCACCAGCAGCCGGTCCTTCGGCAGCGCGAAATCCTTGGTCAGCAATTCCCAGGCATAGGGGATGGCCTGTTCCTTGAAATAATCCCCGAAGGAAAAATTGCCGAGCATTTCGAAAAACGTGTGATGCCGCGCGGTATAGCCGACATTATCAAGGTCATTGTGCTTGCCGCCGGCGCGGACGGATTTTTGGGCCGTGGTGGCGCGGGTATAGGGGCGCTTTTCCTGGCCGGTGAAGACATTCTTGAACTGCACCATGCCGGAATTGGCGAACATCAGCGTGGGATCATTACGCGGCACCAGCGGACTGCTTTCCACCACCTCATGCCCATTGCGACGGAAGTAATCCAGGAAGGTCGCACGAATATCATTGCTGCTGGTCATGTCTCGCCCATCGGGTCCGCGTTTTCCAGAGCATGTTGCGTTCACATGGGTTCACGCAACCTGCTCTAGAGTTCTGTTTTTCGAGCATCTTCACGCGTTCAGATGATGCCATCTGAACACGATCTGCTCCAAGGGCGGAGAGGTAGCGCGCAGCGCCGCGCGCGTGAAGGCCCTGTCACACGCGCCCTGGCCAAACCCCACGCCGCACCGCAAGCGCGCAAATCAGCCCATAGGCACTAATGCCAAGCGCGACGGCAATGAATTGCCCGGTCAGCCCAAGCCCCGCCACATCCATCAGCAAGGCGCCGCCCAGCACCGCAAGCCCCACGCGGGTCAGCGCTGCCGCCACCGGCCAGCGCATCCGCCCCGCCCCCATGGCGGCGAAATACAGCGCCATGCCCAGGCCAAAACCCGGCAAGGCCCAGCCTATAATCGCCAGCGCTTCCGTCGCAATCGCCGCCACCGCTGCGTCACTCGCAAAGGCCGCCGCCACCTGGGCCGGGAATAGGGCGATGCCAAAGCCAATCACCCCTGTCACCGCAAAGGCCAAGCCGCCACCGGTCCAGGCGATCCGCCGCGCCTCATCCCAATCCCCGGCACCAACGGCGCGCCCGACCAAGGCCGTCAGCGCCGAGCCTATGCCGAAAGCCAGCGGGATCATCAGAAATTCCATGCGGGCGGAAATGCCATAGGCCGCAATCGCCGCCGGCCCGTAAGCGGCGATGCGCGCCGTCACCAGAATGGTCGCCAGATTGGCAAGCGTTGCCATCACGCAGGCAATCAGCCCCACCGCCAGGATGCGCCCAAATAGCGCGCGGCGAAGGGGCGCGCGAAAATCCGGCACAAACCCCGCACCGCCGCGCAGCACCACAAAGGCCATGATCAGCGCGGAAGCACTCATGCTGAGCGCGAAGGCCATGCCGGCGCCGGCCAAGCCAAAGCCCAGCGGTTCCATGAAAGCCCAGGCCATCGGCGGATAGATCAACCAGCCTCCTACCACGCCGCGCGCCGCCAAGGCATGCCGCCCGCCACCACGAAGGATGGACGCCAAGGTATTGGTCAGCCAGGCCGGCAGCGCGCCGGCGCCAAAGGTCCAGGCGGCGAAGGCCGCGCCGGCCTCTGCCGCGCCCGCGCCGCCGATCAGGCCCAGGATCGCGCGCGGGGCCAGCAGAAAGGGCAGAGCGAAAAGCGCCGCGCCGGCGGTGGCAATAAACAGGGCGTGGGCGGCAAGTGACGCTGCCTCCTCCCGCTTCCCAGCCCCCAAGGCGCGCGCAATGGCCGAGACCACGCCGCCCCCCATGGCACCGGCCGACATTTGGGACAGCAGCAGCGTGAAGGGCAGCACTACCGCCCAGCCCGCCAAAGCCGCCTGACCCTGCCGCGCGGCCAACCAAGGTTCGATCAATTGCGCGATGATCTGTGTGGCGGCCAGCAGGGTGGTGGGCGCCGCCAGGGCCAGGATCTGCCTGAGGCGCCCCCTAGCGCTATTCATGGGAGTGCCGCCGAGTCGCGCCTGAGATTGCTTTCATCATGGCCCATGGGAACCCCCAAAAACCCCGCTGACAAGGCCGAATCGGGCGTTTTCCACAGATTTCTTTGGCGCGGCCCTTCATAGAACTTGTGCCTCTGCCCCCTTTTCCCTACCGTATTTTGTGTCGGGGAGAGCAAAGGGAGTTCCTTCATGGATTGGACGCAAGAAGCGATTGAACGGCTGCGCGCCTTCTGGGCCGAGGGTCTTTCGACCGCGGAAATCGGTCGCCGCATGGGGATTTCAAAGAATGCCGTGGTCGGCAAGGCGCATCGGCTGAACCTGTCGTCTCGGCCGAGCCCGATCCGCCGAGACCCGCAGGAACGGCGCACTGCGCCAAGCCCGCGCCTGCCGCGTCAGGCCCCCGTTGCCCGGCCCATGCCGAGCGCGCCAGTGATGCGCCCGCAGGCGCCGCCGCCACAAGCCGCGCCAGTGGTGCTGGTTGCCCCACCCCCAGTTGCCATCCGCAACCCCGCGCCGCCGCGCCCGCGCCTTGGTGGGTCGCGCACCTGCTGCTGGCCAATCGGGGAGCCCGGTACCCCGGATTTCCGCTTCTGTGAGGGCGATCCCATGTCCGGCAAGCCCTATTGCGCCGAACATGCTGCGGTCGCCTATGTGAAGCCGCGCGAGAAGGAACGCCGCGAAGACGCCGCCTGAGACCTTTCCAAAACCAAGCAAGACGGGGTGATTGCCTGGCAATCATCCCGTTTTTTTATGGCGGCAACCGGGCTAAAGGGCGGGCATGAATTCTGTCCTTGCCGGCGTGTTGTTGCAGCTTTCGGCGCTGGCGCTGTTTGTCGCCATGGATACGCTGCTGAAGCTGATGACGCTGAGCTTCGCCGTGCCGCAACTGATGTGGGCGCGGTTTCTGTTCAGCTTCATCGCTGTGACCATCGCCATGCGGCTGATCACGGGCAGCCTGCCCTGGCGGTCCCGTGCGCCGGGGCTGCAAACCATCCGCAGCCTGTTATTGGCGGCGTGCAATTTCATGTTCTCCTCGGCGCTCGTGCATATCCCGCTCGCGGATGCGACGGCGGTTGGCTTTGCCTCACCACTATTCACGCTGGCGCTGGCAGCGATCTGGCTTGGTGAGCGGATTGGCCCCTGGCGCTGGTTCGGCATGGGGCTTGGCTTTGTTGGTGTGGTGATCCTGCTCCGCCCGCCTTTTCTTTTCGCGGGCGAACCCGCGCATTGGGCCATGCTGCTGCCCTTGGGTGCTGCGGCGCTTTTTGCTGTCTATCAAATCCTGACCCGCAAGCTTGCCGCGCTGGATGATCCGCGCACCACCATTCTGCACACGTCTTTCGCGGCGACGCTGCTGACCTCGGCCTCGCTCCCCCTAGTCTGGGTTTGGCCAACCGGGCTTGATTGGGTGGCGTTGGTTTTGCTTGGGTTGCTGGGTGGTGCCTCCCACGGGTTATTGGTGCTGGCCTTCGCCCGCGCGCCGGCCAGCCTGCTGGCACCGCTTTCCTACACGCAAATGATCTGGGCGGTGGTGGCGGGCGTATCGGTCTTTGGTGATGCGCCGGATGTCATCACCCTGCTTGGCATGGCCGTGATTGCGGTAAGTGGCTTGGTCGTAGCGGCTTCCGGCAAAGACAGGAAGACTTGACGCTTCAAGTGTCAGACTAAGCGTGCAATTCCAAGGCCTAGCAAAAAGATTGACGAGACCTTATTTGGGGTGCTCATCCTCGCCCCAGTTCAGGGGCTGAGGGAATCAGGATTCCAATGGCAAATATCGGTCTCGCCAAGGGCGCAGAAGAACGGGGTCACGCGCGTGAAGCGCTGGATGCCAATAGTGTGCGCGAAGCCTATCGCCGTTGGGCGGGCGTTTACGATCTGGTGTTTGGTGGCGTTTCCGCTTTCGGGCGCAGGCGCGCGGTTGCAGCTGTCAATCGCCTGGCAGGCCCGCGCGTTTTGGAAGTGGGTGTTGGCACGGGTTTGGCGCTCCCACTTTATCGGCGCGATTCGCAGGTTGTCGGCATTGATCTGTCGCGGGAAATGCTCGCCAAGGCGCATGAACGCGTGGCGGATGAAAAGCTTTCCCATGTGCGTGGTCTGGTTGAAATGAACGCCGAGGAAATGGCCTTTGAAAGCGGGTCCTTTGACATTGCCGTTGCCATGTTCACGGCCAGCGTGGTGCCCGATGCGCGCAAGCTTTATGCCGAAATGTCGCGCGTTGTGCGCCCCGGCGGGCATCTGCTGTTCGTCAATCACTTCGCGGCGGAAGGTGGCCCGCGCTGGTGGGTGGAACGCGCCATGGCGCCGCTATCGCGCCGGTTGGGCTGGCACCCGGATTTCGCGCTGCGCGATTTGCTGAACCCTGAAGATGTGACCGTGGAAGCGATGGAACCCTGCCAGCCGGCCGGTATCTTCACGCTGCTGAGTGTGCGCAACAATCAGCCTTTGCGCGCGGGCTGAACCTTACCCAAGCCGGCCCGGCACGGCGGCAATCACGGCTTCTTCGGCATTGGCGAAGGCCAGGCGCAAATGGCGTTCCTGGCCGGGGCCGAAAAAGCTGCCTGGCAGCCCAAGCAGTCCACGTTCAACCGCGAGTGCTTCGGCGGTCACTTCGGAATTTCCAGCGCCATCTGGTAAGCGCAGATAGGCGAAATAAGTGCCAAGCGCATCAATGCGCCAGGCATTCACCGGCGCCATGGCGGCGCGAAACGCCTCGGCCCGCGCGGCCATAATGGCGCGATTGCCCGCGCGCCAATCGCGCAGCGCTTCCACGCCCCAAGCAAGCGCGATTTGTGGCGCACGCGGCGGGCAGATTTGCACCGTATCAATTGCCTTCGCCAATTCCCGCTGAAACCCCGCACCCGCCGCAATCGCACCCACGCGATGGCCCGGCACGCAATAGGCTTTCGAAAATGAATAGAGATGCACAACATGATCCCGCCATGCCGCATCCTGAAACAGCCCATGCGGCGCGCCAGCGGCTTCCGGGATGAAATCGCGATAGGTTTCATCCAGCACCAGCCAGGCGCCGTGATCGCGGCAGAGCTTCGCGAATTGCGCGATGAGCTCGGGTGAATAAATGGCGCCGGTCGGGTTGTTCGGTGTCACCAAAACAATCGCGCGCACGCCCTGCATCAATGTTGCCGCCAAGGCGGGATCGGGCAGAAAGCCATCCTCCGCCCGGCAGGGCAAAACGCGGCAGGGAATGCCAAGTGCTTCCAGCGTCATGCGGTGATTGAAATACCAGGGCGCGGGCAGCATCACCGCATCGCCCGTGCCGGCCAGTGTCATCATGGCGAGTGTGAAGGCCAGATTGCCGCCCGCCGTGATCGCGATATCGCCCGCACCAATCCGCGCGGCATAGCTGCGCGCCATATCGGCAGCCAGCGCTTCTCGTAGCGCGGCTTCACCTTCAATCGGGCCATAGCCGGCGGATTTCGCATCACCCGCCGCGGCAGCAAGCCGCGCGAGTAGATCAGCATGCGGCGGATAGCCCGGCACGGCTTGGGTCATATCCAAAACCGGCCCGGCGCCGCCCTGGTAGCGGGCGGCCCAGCCGCGCACGGCGGGAATGGGCGGCGCGCCGGTGGCGCGGATGCGGGGGGAAAACGGCAAATCCATCGGCGCAAGGAACCATCACCGCGCGGCGGCGTCCATGGGGGGCTAATGACATAAGGCGCAGCGCGCCTGCATCGTGGTTGCAGCAAGCTTTGACAGGGATGCAAGGCAGGCAAAATTGTGTTACGCGAACTTCATGTTGAAGACCCTTCTCTCACGCCGCGCTTTGATCGCGGCGAGCCCCTTGCTTGCTGCCCCCGCCTTGGCGCAGGCGCCTTTCCCCAATCGCCCGATCCGCTTGGTGGTGGGCTTCACCCCCGGTGGCGCGACTGACATCTCGGCCCGCGCCTTTGCGCCCAAAATGTCGGAAGTGCTGGGCCAGCCGGTGATTGTGGAAAACCGCCCCGGTGCTGGCAGCAATCTGGCGAGCGAAATCGTCGCCCGCAGCCCGGCAGATGGCCATACGATCCTGCTTGCAACCTTGGGCGCGCTGGTGATCAGCCCCATGGTGATGCGCCTGCCGGTAGACCCGGCGCAGGATCTGGTGCCGGTCTCGATCGCCGTTGACCTGTTCAATATCCTCACCGTGCCGGCTGACCGCCCCTGGCGTACTGCCGCCGATGTTATCGCTGCCGCCAAGGCGCGGCCCGGGGAACTTTCCTGGGGCCATAGCGGCATTGGCAGCGCCCCCCAATTGGCCGGTTTGCTTTTCGCCAAAATGGCCGGGCTTGACACGATCGAGGTCTCTTACCGCGGCGGGAGCCTGGTTGCGACCGATTTGATTTCAGGGCGGCTTGATTACGGCTTCCCTACCTCGCCCTCGGTCAAGACGCATATCGAAGCGGGCCGGCTGCGCGGGCTGGCGGTGCCAACGCTGCAACGATCCCGCCTGCTGCCGGATATCCCCACCGTCGCGGAAACCGGCCTGCCGGGCTTCAATGTGCCGTCCTGGTATGCGGTGGTGGCGCCGCGCGGCACGCCGGAACCCGCCGTGCAGCGCCTGGCGCAGGCCATGCGCATTGCGCTTGAAGACAAGGATGTGGTGGGCATCCTGAACCGCAATGGGCTGGAAGCCATGCCCTCCACCCCGGCGGAATTTGGTGCCGCCTGGGCGGCCGAGCGCACCAAATGGGAACCGATCATTCGCGAAAGCGGCATCAAGATCGAATAGCGGCGCCGGGCGTAATTGGCGTATAGAAAGGGCTGAAAGGAAACTCTGCCCGTGAATGCCATGCCCCCCGATCCTGCCCAAGCCCTGGAAGCTGCCGCGCGCGCCGCGCGTGCCGCGATAATTGCGCTTGCTGGCGCGCCAAGTGCGGTGAAGGATCAGGCGCTGCTTTTTGCCGCTGCGGCGCTGCGTGAACAGCAAGGCGCGATCATCGCCGCCAATGCAGAAGACATCGCGGCAGCGCTTGGGCTGACGCCCGCCTTTCGGGATCGGTTGCTGTTGAACCCGGCGCGCATTGAAGCCATGGCGAAGGGGCTTGAGGAAGTGGCGGCGCTGCCTGATCCCGTCGGGCGTGTGCTCACGGAATGGCAACGCCCAAATGGGTTGCGGTTGCAGCGCGTGGCGCAGCCGCTTGGCGTGATTGGCATGATTTTCGAAAGCCGGCCCAATGTCACGGCGGATGCCGCTGCGCTCTGCCTCAAATCCGGCAATGCGGTGATTTTGCGTGGTGGGTCTGAAAGCTTGCGCAGCGCCACCGCCATTCATGCCTGCATGGTGCAAGGGTTGAAGCTGGCGGGCTTGCCTGAAGCCGCGGTGCAAGTCGCGCCAAGTGCTGATCGTGCCTTTGTTGGCGCCATGCTGCGCGCTTCCGGCCTGATTGACCTGATCATTCCGCGCGGCGGCAAGGGCCTGGTGACGCGCGTGATGGAAGAAGCGCGTGTTCCGGTGCTGGCCCATGCGGAAGGGCTTTGCCACACCTACATCCATACCGGGGCGGATCACGCCATGGCGCGCGCCATACTCGCCAATGCCAAGATGCGCCGCACCGGCGTTTGTGGCGCCACCGAAACGCTGCTGATTGATGCCGCCATAGCGCCCGCGCTGCTGCCCGCGCTGATTGCGGATTTGCGCGCGCTTGGCTGCGATTTCCGTGCCGATGGGGCAGCGCGCGCCATCATCCCGGACCTTACGCCCGCCACCGATGAGGATTACGCCACTGAATGGCTGGATGCGATCCTGTCGGTGAAGGTGGTTGGCGGTGTTGAAGATGCGCTCGCGCATATCCGCCGCTTCGGCAGTGAGCATACGGAAGCGATCATCACTGAAGACGCCAAGGCCGCACAGCAATTTCTGGATGGCATATCCTCGGCGGTTGGGCTTTGGAATGCGTCCACGCAATTCTGCGATGGCGGGGAATTTGGTTTTGGCGCGGAGATTGGCATTGCCACCGGCCGGCTGCATGCGCGTGGACCTGTGGGGCTCGAACAACTCTGCACCTACCGCTACAAGATTTTCGGCACGGGGCAGGTCAGGCCGTGATGCTGCGGCGGCTTTGCGCGGCGCTGCTGCTGGGCTTGGCGCTGTCGCCTGCCGCGCGCGCTGCCTGCCCGGATGATGTGGCGATTGCGCGCTTCGCCGGGCAAATCCTGCAGCGCCAATCGCCAACACCTTTCGTCGGGCTATCCCCGGCTGATGGGCGTTGCGTGCAGGAAAAGCTGATTGCGATTTTCGCCCAGCCCTTGGGGGATGTTGTTGGCTTCAAGCTTGGCCTGACCAACCCCGCCATCCAGCAACGCTTCGGCATTGATCATCCCATTCGCGGCGCGATTTTCCATGCAACGCTGCGCGCTGCTTCGGGCGCTGAGGTGGAAGCGCGCTTCGCCGCCGTGCCGGTGCTGGAAGCCGATATGCTGGTGCGGGTTGGCATGGGCGGCGTTGAAACCGCGCTCAATGATCACGCCGCGCTGATCCGCCATATTGATCAGGTGATCCCCTTCATTGAATTGCCTGATCTGGTCTATTCGCCTGATTATCGCCCGGGCCTTGGCGATCTGCTCGCCATCAATGTTGGCGCACGGCTGGGTGTGCAGGGCCGCCCCATTGCCGTGACGCCAAGCGCGGATTTCATCGCGGCTTTGGGGCGAATGAGCATTTCACTCCATCAGGATGGGCGAGAAGTGTCGCGCGCGCCCGGTGCTGCCATTCTTGGTCATCCCTTGAATGCACTGGCCTGGATTGCGCGGGATTTGGCCCGTGATGGGCGACCCTTGCGGGCGGGGGATATCATCTCGCTCGGCTCCTTTTCGCCGCCGCAGCCGGTGGCGCCTGGCCAGGTCTGGACCGCGCGCTATGAAGGGCTGGATGGGGCGCAGGATGTGGTGGTGCGCTTCCGGTAAGGCGGGCGTTTCGTCAAAGCCGCGCCGCCTGCTATGGTAGAAGGCTGAGTTTGTTGGTGATCAGGAAAGACGCGCAGCATGCCCGATACCGCCCCGCTACACGGTCAAACCAATCCGCTTTCCGTCGAATATTTTGATGTGCTGATTGTGGGTGCCGGCATTTCCGGCATTGGCGCTGCCTATCACCTCAGCACACAATGCCCTGACAAGCGTTTTGTTGTGCTGGAGAATGAGGAAAATTTCGGCGGCACCTGGTGGACGCATAAATATCCCGGCATCCGTTCGGATAGTGACCTGCATACCTTCGGCTATCGCTTCAAGCCCTGGCGCGGTGCGCCGATTGCCACTGCCGAAGAAATCCTGCGCTATATGGGCGAAGTCATCGCCGAAAATGATCTGGCGCGGCATATCCGCTATCGGCATCACATCACGCACGCATCCTGGGATAGCGAGACCAAGCTTTGGACCTTGGAGGTTCTGGACAAGACCAATGGCCTGCCGCGCCGCTTCACCTGCAAATTTCTTTACATGTGCCAGGGCTATTACCGCCAATATCAGGGCTATATGCCGGAATGGCCGAATATGGCGGCCTATCAAGGAAAACTGGTGCATTCCGAGGAATGGCCAGATGATCTGGAATATACCGGCAAGCGCGTGCTGGTGATTGGGTCAGGCGCCAGCGCGGCCACCATCATTCCAGCCATGGCAGCCAAGGCCGCCCATGTTGTGATGTTGCAGCGTTCGCCGACTTATTTCCGTGTGGGCCGCAACGCGATTGAGATCGCCGAGGAATTGCGCGCGCTTGGCATTTCGGAAGATTGGATTCACGAAATCACGCGCCGTAAAATCCTGTTCGAGCAAGCCAAATTCGCCAAGCTGACCTTCACGCAGCCGGAACAGGTCAAGGAAGCGCTATTGGATGGCATTCGCGGCATTGTCGGGCAGGATTACGATATCGCGACGCATTTCACGCCGAAATATCGCCCCTGGCGGCAACGCATGGCCTTTGTGCCCAATGGCGATCTTTTCCATGGCATCGCCCAGGGCAAGGCGAGCGTGGTGACGGATGAGATCGAAAGGTTTTCCGAAAAGGGTGTTATCACCAAATCCGGCCAGGAGTTGGAAGCGGATATTATTGTTGCGGCCACCGGCTTCAACCTGAATGTGCTGGGCGATATCGCGTTCGAGATTGATGGCAAGCCGCTCGATTTTCATGAAACCGTGACCTATCGCGGCATGATGTTCACCGGCATTCCCAATATGGCTTGGGTCTTTGGCTATTTCCGCGCTTCCTGGACCTTGCGCGCTGATCTGGTGGGCGATTTCGTCTGCAAATTGCTGAAGCACATGGATGCGAAGGGCAAGGCGCAGGTCGAAGTGGCGCTGCGGGAAGAAGACCGTGATATGCCGATCCTGCCCTGGATTGATCCGGAGAATTTCAATCCTGGCTATCTGATGCGGGGGATGCATTTGCTGCCGCAGCGCGGTGACAAGCCTGAATGGATGCATAATCAAGATTACTGGGCGGAGAAGGATGAATTCCCCCAAATAGACCTGAACGACGCGGCCTTTGTGTACAAATAACCGCCGCGGCGACTTGGACGGCCAATTCACCTTGGCGCCTGAGCCGTTTATGCTCCCCGCATGACTCCATCCCGTTTTGGCGATGGCCGCCGGCGCCGCATCGGCCTTCTGGGCGGGTCCTTCAACCCGGCCCATGCCGGGCATCGCCATGTCGCGCTGAAAGCCATGCAGGCGCTTGGGCTGGATCAGGTTTGGCTTATGGTCTCACCGGGCAATCCGCTGAAGCCCCGCGCTGGCATGGCGCCGGCCCCGGACCGCCTGGCCAGTGCTAGGCGGATCGCCGATGGCAGGCGCGTGATCGCGACCGATATTGAAAGGGCGCTCGGTACGCGCTTTACGGCCGATACGCTCGCAAAGCTGCGCCGGCGCTTTCCCCGCGCCGATTTCGTATTCTTGATTGGCGCGGATAATCTGGTTCAGCTACCGCGTTGGAAATCATGGAGACGCATCGCGCATGCCACCCCGCTTGCGGTCCTGCCCCGTCCGGGCTGGACCCGGCGCGCCCTGCATGGTGCGGCGGCTTCCGTGCTGCGGCGGCACCGTTGCCCCCCCGGCGCGTTGCTTGCTGGCCCGAAGCGGGCTACGAGCCACGCCAGATGGTGTTACGTCCCCGCGCGGGAACATGCTGCCTCCGCCACCGCAATCAGGGCGGCAGCCTTGCACCCGTGATGTATCGAGAGAGAGGAGGCGGCCATAGCCCGCAAGCCCACCCTGGCTGAAGAAAGCCCGAAGCGGCGCGCCCCGGCGCAGCCCAAAGCTGCCGCCGCGCCCAAGGCCAAGGCCAGCGCGAAGCCAAAAACCGCGGCGCCCAAGGCAGCCACGCCCAAGGCAGCGCCGAAGCGCGCCGTTGCGAAGGCGCCAGAAGCCAAACCCGCAGCCAAGCCCAAAACCAGCGCCAAGCCAAAAGCCACAGCGCCCAAGGCGGCGGCCACCAAGGCGGCACCAAAGCGCGCCGCCGCGAAGGCGGCAGAAGCCAAGCCCGCCACCAAGCCCAGCAAGGCCACGCCCAAGGCGAAAGCGGCTGCCAAGGCAAATAGTGAAGCCAAGCCCGCGACCCCGCGCATTACCCGCACGCGCAGCAAGCGGCGCGAAAAAATTGCGCCGGACCGGCTGGAAATGCTGGTGGAAGCCGCACGCAAAAGCCTGGAAGACGACAAGGCCGAAAATATCCTTGTTCTGGATGTGACTCGCCGCGCGGATTATACGGATCGTCTGATCATCGCGACCGGCCAGGTTGAACGCCAATTGCAAGCCATGGCGACCCATTTGGATGAGGCGCTGGGCAAGGTCGGGCTGCATTTAAGGCGCGATTCCATCCAAGCCTCACCGGATTGGGTGCTGATTGATGCGGGCGATCTGGTGATCCACCTGTTCCGCCCCGATGCACGAGAGCTTTATCGCCTGGAACGCATGTGGGGCCCGGAAAGCCCTGTGACGACGGAGCAAGCCGACGCCGCGCGGGAGTAGGATTGTAGCGATCGGGCGCATCAAGCCGGGGCCAGAGGCGGCGCTTTACGCCCATTACGCGGCGCGGCTGCGCCCGGCGCCGGAATTGCTTGAAATCCCCGAAGCGCGCGGCAGCGCGGCGGAAATCCGCCGCCGCGAAGGGGCTGCCATCCTGGCCGCCATCCCGGCCGGTGCCGTGCCGGTGGCTTTGGACCTTGGCGGCGCCACGCCCGATACCGAAAGCCTGGCCGCGCTGCTGACGCGCTGGGATGAGGCCGGGCGCGCAGTGTGCTTCATGATCGGTGGTGCGGAGGGTTTGGATCAGGCAGTGCAGGCGCGGGCGGAATATCGCCTCTCGCTCGGCCCACTCACTTGGCCGCATTTTCTGGTGCGCGGCATGCTGGCAGAACAGCTTTACCGGGTGCAGGCGATCAGAACGGGGCACCCCTATCACCGCACTTGGCGGCCCTGATGCGTAAAGCGGTTTCCGTAAAAGATTGGGCCTCTTGCGGCCGCCAAAGGCGGACGAGCGCCCGGAGAGGAAACAAGTGAACGCAAAAAGCGGATGGCGCGGGTTTCCTGCGTGACCGAAGATACGCCCATGAATGACACATCAGAAAATCTTGATGATGCCCGCTTTGCCGCCGTGCTGGCGCGCAATGCGTCGCCGGCCTGTGGCGCTTTTCTGTATGCCGTGACCAGCCAAGGGATCTATTGCCGCCCCGGCTGCCCATCACCACCGCCACTGCGGCGCCACACGCGTTTCTTTGCCGATAGCACGGCGGCCGAGGATGCCGGCTTTCGCCCCTGCAAGCGCTGCGACCCGCGCGGTGATCGCGCACGTTTGCAAGCGGAAGCGGTGCGCGCCGCCTGCGCCATGATCGAAACATCTGAAGCCATGCCGTCGCTCGCAAGCCTCGCCGCGCGTGCCGGTTATGCGCCGCATTACTTTCAGCGGATGTTTCGGGACATCACCGGCGTCACGCCGCGTTCCTATGCGGAAGGCGTGCGCGGCAAGCGCCTGTCAGCCGCATTGGCCGAAGGCGCGCGGGTGGCCGAAGCGGTGGCAGGCGCAGGATTCGGCAGTGAAAGCCGCGTTTATGAAAACACCGCGCGGCATTTGGGCATGCGCCCTGGCAGCGCGCGGCGTGGCGGCGCCGGAGAGGTCATTCGCATGGCCTGGGCAGAAAGCGCCTTCGGCCCCCTGTTGCTTGGTGCGACCGATCAGGGCGTGTGCTTTCTTGGTTTTGGCGAAACCCGCGATGCGCTGGAAGGCGATTTGCGCGCACGGTTTCCAAAGGCGCGGATTGAAGCCGCGCCAGCAGAGATCAGCGAATTCGCCAAACGCGCCATCGCCTTCATCGCTGAACCACGCGCTGCCTTTGACCTACCCTTGGATTTGCGCGGCACGATTTTTCAGCGCCGCGTTTGGGAAGCTTTGCGCGGCATTCCGCTTGGAAGCACCACGACCTACAGCGCGCTCGCCGCCGCGATGGGGGAGCCGAAAGCAACCCGCGCGGTGGCGCGGGCTTGCGCGCAAAACCCGGTCTCACTCGCCGTGCCCTGCCACCGCGTGATTGGCAAGGATGGTGACGTGACCGGCTATCGCTGGGGTGTTGGGCGCAAGCGCGCGCTATTGGCGGGCGAAAGGGGCGCGTGACACTCTCGCGCGCCCTTGATCGCCCTTGGCATTACGCCGCCATCGCGGGCCGCTTCGCGCGCCACCCCGCCGCCAATTCATAAGCCTGGCCGGCGCGGAGCACGGTTGCATCCTCAAATGGCCGCCCCACAATCTGCGCGCCCACCGGCATGCCGCCCGCACCAAAGCCGGTGCAAACGGTCAGCGCCGGCTGGCCGGTGACATTGAAGGGCATGGTGAAAGTTGGCACCTCAAAAGACGCCCATTTCGTCATTTGATGAATGGGCCGCGCTTCACCTGGTTGCGCTGCGGTCACCAGCAGATCGCAATCGCGCATGGCGGCGGCAACGGCTTCGCACAATTCACGCCGGCGGCGCTGCGCCTGGATGTAATCGGCCGAGGTAATGGTCGAAGCCAGTGCCAGCCTTTCGCGCAGAAACTCCCCATAGGCGCGGTATTTTTCGCGCATCCAACTATCATGCACCGCATAGGCATCAGCGGCCAGGATCAGCCAGCCGGCGGCGTTGAAATCTGCCATCGGCGGGAGCTTCACCTCACGGATTTCCGCCCCCTGCGCGGCAAGCGTGCTGGTCAGATGCGCGATGCCCGCTGCCATGCCGGGGCTGACTTTGCAGTCATCCTCATGGAAATGGCGGATCACGCCAATGCGTAGCCCTTTTACCCCACCATTAAGGCCGGAAAGCAGATCAGGCCGCGGGCGATTGGCGGAAGATGGATCGGCCGGGTCATGCCCGGTCATGGCATCCAGCAGCAGCGCGCAATCTTCCACCGTCCAGGCCATCGGCCCTGTCGTGTCCAGGCTTTGGGAGAGGGGCAACACGCCGGTGCGCGAACATAACCCGTAGCTCGGCTTGATGCCGGCAATGCCGCAAAGCGATGCCGGGGCGCGAATGGACCCGCCCGTGTCAGACCCCGTGCCGCCTAGGATCATGCCGGCAGCGACCGCCGCACCGGTGCCGGAAGATGATCCGCCGGTGAAGCATTCCGTGTTCCAGGGATTGCGCGCGGGCGGCCAGGGCAGATCGAAGGAAGGCCCGCCCCAGGCGAATTCATGGGTGGCGAGCTTGCCCAGCATCACCGCGCCCGCTTCGCGCCAGCGCCGTACCACGGCAGAATCCGCCTTCGGCACATGGTGTTCCAGCACGCGCGAATGGCCCGTGGTGGTAACGCCCGCCGTCTCATAAATATCCTTGTGCGCCACGGGGATTCCATCAAGCGGCCCGCGCAGCGCGCCCGAGACTTGCCGCGCTTCTGCTGCTTGTGCCTGTTCCAGTGCGACCTCTGGCGTGAAGCGGATAAAGGCATGCAGCGCCGGGTTCAGCTTTTCTGAACGCGCCAGATGATCCTTCATCAACTCAACCGGGGAAATTCGCTTCGCGGCGATATCGCGCGCCGCACTTGCAATGGTGGGGAAGCTGGTCATGCGCCTGCCCCCTTCAGGGTGAAGATGGTGGCGGATTCCACTGAGACCTCACGCGGGGTGCGCACGCGCGCGGCGGCGGCCTGGGTATGGGCGGAAGCGGCGCGAATGCCTTCCTTTTCGGCTTCCGTCAGATCAAGCCCGGCGCGGGCCATCAGCGCATCGAATTGCGCCTTATCGAGGGGTTGGGCCATCGGGACCTCCTGTTTTGCTCTGACGGCACTATGGGAAATCCTGGGGCGGGAGGGAACAGGGGCGCCGCGATAAGTCTATTGTTCTTATTTTGTTCTTTTGATAAGCTTTCTTTCCCATGACTGCCGACACCCCCTCTCCACCCCGCAGCGCTGCCCTGGCCCGGCTGCGCGATACCCTGGCAGGGCTGACTACCCGCGCCCCTGGGGGTGCTGCCAGCGCGCCCATTCCGGTTTTTGCTGATACCAGCTTGATCGGTGCCGGCCTCGCACGTGGCGCGTTACATGAAGTTTGCGCCGCAAGCCCCGGATCTGGCGTGGCTTTTGCCGCCATTTTGCTGGCGCGCTGCGGCGGGCAGGTGCTGTGGATTGCAACCGAACAGGAATCGAATCTTGTCTGGCCGCCCGGTCTGCTGCCTTTTGGCCTGGCGCCGGACAAGCTGATCCTGGCGCGGGCAGCGCGCTGGCCGGAAGCACTCTGGGCCATGGAAGAAGCCCTGCGCTGCCCCGCTTTGGGCGCCGCCGTGCTGATGGCCGGCAGCGGGCAGGGGCTTGATCTGACCGCAACGCGCCGCCTGCATCTGGCCGCCGAGGCCGGCGGTGTTTTCGGCCTGCTGCTCCGCCCGGAAGGCGCCGCCGGTGCTTCTGCCGCGCGCACGCGCTGGCATATCGCGCCCCTTGCCAGCGCCGATGCGCCGCGCTGGCGCCTGAGCTTGCTTCGCCAGCGCGGCGGTGCGCCGGCGGGGCCGTGGCAGGTGGCTTTCAACGCCGCCACCAATACGCTGCATCTGGAAGCGGGTGGCGGATGAAGGGCCGACGCTACCTTGCTGTCCATCTGCCCTTCTGGGCGGCGGAGCATTTGCGCCAGGCCCGCCCCGATCTGCCGGCGGATCAACCCTTGGCGCTTTGGGCGCGGCAGGGCGCGCGGCGCCTTTTGGCGGCTTTGGATCATCACGCCGCGGCGGCGGGGCTGGAGCCAGGCCAGGCATTGGCCGATGCCGAGGCCCTGCTGCCTGAATTGCAGGTTTTGCCCGCCCAGCCGGAAGCCAGCGCCGCAGGCTTGCGAGACTTGGCGCTTTGGGCGCAGCGCTTCACCCCGATCAGCGCTGCCCTGCCCCCCGATGGGCTGCTGCTGGATATCACCGGCTGCGATCATCTGTTCGGCGGTGAGGCGCCCTTGCTGGCAAGCCTGATCAGCGCATTGGCCAAGACAGGGCTTTCTGCCCAAGGCGCCATAGCCAGCGCGGCGGCCTCCGCCATGGCGCTCGCGCGGGTGCGGCGTGATGCGCCGATCATCCAGCCAGGGGCAGAAGAAAAAGCCGTGGCGCCCCTGCCACTTGGCCCCGCGCTTCGCCTGCCGGGCGCCATGCTGGAAGACCTCGCCCGGCTTGGGCTGCGCGTCATTGGCGATGTGCTGCGCCAGCCCCGCGCACCGCTCGCCCGGCGCTTTGGCGCGCCCTTGCTGGATGCTTTGGATGCCGCCACGGGCCGCCGCGCGCCGCCCATCACCCCCATCGCCGCGCCGCCCGATCTGGCGGTGACCCGCGCCTTGCCGGAACCGATCCTGACCGCCGAGGCGATTGCCGCCTTGCTAGATCGGCTGCTGGCAGCGCTTTGCGCGCGGCTTTCCCGCGCCGGGCTTGGCGCAAGGCGGTTGTGTCTGACCGCCTGGCGCGTGGATGGCACCGAACAGCGCCTGATGATCGGCACCGGCGCGCCCAACCGCGATCCTGCCCATCTGGCGCGGCTTTTCGCCGAACCGCTCACCAGCCTGGCGCCGGAACTCGGCTTTGAGCGTTTCACCCTGCACGCCCTGGCGACCGACCCGATGGGTGCGGAAGGGCAGGGCGCCCTGCCCATGGGCGCCGCGCCGCGCCCGGATGGGGTTTTGGCGCAGCTGCTGGATCGCCTCGGCCAAAGGCTGCGCCTGGCCCGCCCTGCACCGCTGCCGAGCCATTGGCCAGAGCGGCAATGGCGCGCCGCCGCCCCGCATGAGGCACCCAGCCCCACCCCGCCCGGCTGGGGTGCCCGCGCCGCGCCGGTGCTGCTGCGCCGCCGGCCGGAAGCGGTGCAGGTCACCGCCTTTGCCGAAGGCGCGCCCGCTGCGCTCCGCTGGCGCGGGCGGCATTACGCGCTGACCCGCGCCGAAGGTCCGCTACGGCTGGAAGCGGAATGGTGGCATGGCGGCGCGCTGCCGCCGGCGCGGGATTATCACCGCGTGCAACTCGCTTCCGGTGAAAGGCTCTGGCTTTGTCATGCCGATGGGCGCTGGGTGGTGCAGGGCGATTTGCCATGAAAGCGCCTGCCTATGCGGAAGTGGCGGCGCGATCCAATTTTTCTTTTCTGGACGGCGCCTCGCACCCCGAGGAATTGGTGGAACAGGCAGCCGCGCTGGGCCATGCGGGGTTCGGGCTTTGCGATACCAATGGGCTCGCCGGCGTGGTGCGCGCGCATGGCGCGGCCAAGGCGGCGGGGCTCACCTTCGCGCCGGGCTGCCGGCTGCGGCTGGAAGATGGCGCGGAATGGCTGGTCTGGCCCGCTGATCGCGCTGCTTATGGAAGGCTGACCGCCTTGCTCTCTGCCGGGCGCATGGCTGCGCCCAAGGGCGCATGTCGGCTGGATTTCGCCATGCTGTGCGACGCGGCCGAGGGCATGGCGCTGGCCGCCATCCCGCCTGTGGCGCCCGCCGCCTTGCGCCGCTTGGGCGGGTTGCGCCTTGCCTTGCCGCCATTGATCGCGGTCGCCTGCCCCTTATTGGGTGATGATGCGGCGCTGCTTGCGCGCCACGCGGCTTTGGCGGAAGCAAGTGGTGCGCGACTGCTCGCCACCAACAATATCCGTTATCATGTGCCATCGCGCCGGCGCTTGGCGGATGTGCTGAGCGCCATTCGCCTGCGCTGCACCGTGGAAGCCTTGGGCCAGGCGGCAGAACCCAATGCCGAACGCCATTTGAAATCACCGGCCGAAATGGCACGGCTTTTCGCGCGCTACCCGGATGCCTTGCAGGCCAGCCTGGATGTGCTGGCGACAACGCGCGGCTTTTCGCTTGATCACTTGCGTTACGAATACCCGGATGAGGTGCTGGACCCGGGCCTTACTGCGCAGCAAAGCCTGGAAGCGCGTGTGGCCGAAGCTGTCGCGGCGCGTTGGCCGGTGCAGGTGCCGGATGCCATCACCACGCGCATCGCGCATGAAATGAAGCTGATCAATGATCTTGGCTATGCGCCTTATTTTCTGACAGTGCATGAGATTATTCGCTTCGCCCGCGCGCGCGGCATATTATGCCAGGGGCGCGGTTCGGCGGCGAATTCCACGGTTTGCTATGTGCTGGGCATCACCGCCGTTGATCCCGAAAAACATGATCTGCTGTTTGAACGTTTTGTCTCCGCCAGCCGCGGCGAACCACCCGACATAGACATTGATTTCGAACATGACCGGCGAGAGGAGGTGATCCAGCATCTTTACGAACGCTATGGCCGCGACCGCGCGGCGATTTGCGCGACCCTGATCCGCTATCGCCCGCGCAGCGCCATTCGCGAAGTGGGTAAGGCGATGGGATTGAGCGAGGATATCACCGCGCGCCTCGCCAAGGCCGGCTGGGGACCGGGGCGGGAGATGAGCCTTGCAGAATTGGCCGCGGATGAGGGCTTTGACATTAGCGATCCGCGCTTGGCGATGACGCTGGAATTGGCTGAGGAATTGCAGGATTTCCCGCGCCATACCGCGACCCATGTCGGTGGCTTTGTCATCACACGCGGCAAGCTTACGGAATTGGCGGTGGTGACGCAGGCGGCGATGGAAGACCGCACCGTTTTGGAATGGGACAAGGATGATATTGATGCACTCGGCATCATGAAGGTGGATGTGCTGGGGCTTGGCATGCTGTCCTGCCTCAGGCGCAGTTTTGATTTGCTGGGGCAGCATCGGCGCCTGGCGCTGGCTTTGGAAAACCTGCCGCGCGATTGCGCGGAAACCTATGCCATGTTGCGGCGCGCGGATTCCGTTGGCGTGTTTCAGGTGGAAAGCCGCGCGCAGATGAATATGCTGCCACGCCTGAAACCGCGCGCCTTTTATGATCTGGTGGTGCAGGTGGCGATTGTGCGCCCAGGCCCCATTCAGGGCGATATGGTGCATCCTTATTTGCGCCGGCGTCAGGGCTTGGAAGCGGTGGACTACCCCGCGCCTGATCCTGCCTTTGGCCCACCTGATGAATTGCAACAAGTTTTGGGGCGCACGCTTGGCGTGCCGCTATTTCAGGAACAGGCGATGCGGCTTGCGATTGTCGCCGCTGGCTTCACGCCCGAAGAAGCCGATCAATTGCGCCGCGCCATGGCAACTTTTCGCCAACAGGGGCTGGTCACGCGCCATAAGGACAAGCTGGTGGCCGGCATGACACGCCGCGGTTACGCGCAGGAATTGGCGGAACGCGTTTTTGCGCAAATCGAAGGCTTTGGCAGCTATGGTTTTCCTGAAAGCCATGCGGCAAGCTTCGCGCATCTGGTCTATGCCTCGGCCTGGTTGAAATGCCACCACCCGGCGGCTTTTGCCTGCGCGCTGCTGAACAGCCAGCCCATGGGGTTTTACGCGCCGGCGCAAATCGCGCGCGATGCACGGGACCATGGCGTGATTGTGCGTGCGGTGGATGTGAATGCCAGCGATTGGGATAGCAGCCTGGAAGAAGCGCCCGAAAGCGCGGGTGGCCTGGCGCTGCGCTTGGGGTTGCGTTTGGTGGCAGGGCTGGCGCAACGGGAAGCGGAGGCTTTGCTTGCCGCCCGCGCCGCGCGCAATGGCGCACCCTTCGTGAGTGTGGAGGATTTGGCCTGGCGTGCCGGACTTTCTCAAGGCGCCTTGAGCGCACTCGCCGCCGCCAATGCCTTTCCCGGCGTACTCCGCCGCGATGCCGCCTGGGCCGCGCGCGGTGCGCGGGGCACGCCGCGCGACTTGCCGCTATTCGCCCCGCGCGATGGCGTGGATGCTGCCCTGGCAGAGGAAACACCCATCCTGCCGGAAGCAAAACCCGTGCTGCCGATGGAACATGAGGGCGAGCATATTGTGCATGATTACGCGGCGCTTGGCCTGACGCTTGGGCGGCATCCCTTGGCGCTGCTGCGCGCGCAACTCCGCGCCGAAGGGCTGCGCGACACGCGCGATTTGCAGTCATGGCCATCAGGTCGCTTGCTACGTCTGGCGGGCTTGGTGCTGATGCGCCAGCGCCCCGGTTCCGCCAAGGGCGTGATTTTCATCACCATCGAAGATGAGCACGGCACCGCCAATCTGGTGGTCTATACCGATATCGCTGCCCGTGATCGGCGTGCCTTGCGTGGCGCGCGGCTATTGCAAGTGGAAGGCCGGGTGGAACGAGAGGATCGCCACGCCGAAGTGCCGATCATCCATGTGATTGCGCGCCGGTTGGTGGATCGTTCCGATCTGCTGGAAGGGTTGTTGCGCGAAGCGGGCAGCGATTGGGCCGCTGCCGCGCTTGGCCGCGCCGATGAAATCCGCCGCCCGCAGGATGATCGCCGCCCGCCGCAGGCCAAGCTGCCCGCGAGCCGGGATTTCAGATAATCGTTACTTCAACACAAAATCCTTCAGCACTTCCGGCTTGAAGGCCAGACCATGCCCCGGCGTTTCCTGTGCCGTGATCATGCCCTTGGCGATTTTTGGCAGGCTGATGAAGACATCATCCAATAGCCCCATCTGTTCCGCCCAAATGCCATTCGGGATGCTCGCCAGCAGATGCACATTCAATTCCGGGAATAGATGCGGCGCGATGGTGATGCCCCAGGTATCGGCTACCGTCGCGATTTTGCGGAGTTCCGTGAGGCCACCCCGCATCGGGTCAGGTTGCAGAATGGGCAGGCGCGGATTTTCGAGGAAGGGCTTCAGATCGGCGCGGCCAAAATGCGTCTCCCCACCCACCACGCGCATATCAAGCGCTTCGGCGCAGCGGAGGTAGCCGGCGTAATCATCGGCCAGCACGGGTTCTTCCAGCCAGTAGATATCATATTCTTCGAATTTGCGGCCCATGGTGATGGCGATATCCGCACTCCAGCCCATATTCACATCAATCATGATATCAATATCTGGGCCGACCGCTTCACGCATGCGCCGAACATTATCAAGATCGGTGTTGAGATCACCAATATGCGCGACCTGCATCTTGATGGCACGGTAGCCTTATTCGATGTAATGCTTGGCTTTCGCGATCATGCCATCACCGCGCGCGCCGCGAAAACAGCCGCTGCCATAGATCGGGATTTCGGAACGGTAATGCCCCCAAAGCCGATGCAAGGGCAAGCCAGCTGCCTTGCCCAGAATATCCCAAAGCGCGATGTCAATCGCCGATTGCGCCATCATCGCAACCCCGCCGCGCCCGCCGGTCAGTGTTGTGCGCCACAAGTCGCGCCAGATCGCTTCAATGGCCGAGGCATCGCGCCCGATGATGCGCGGTGCCATGGCTTCCGCGATGCAGGCGCCGATGGTGCGTTGCAAGGGTAGGTTCAGCAAATGCAGATAGCCCTTGCCGGTAATGCCCGATTGCGTGGTGATTTCCACCACCACCAAATCCCGCATCGGCCCCAGCGCATGGCCCGCCAGCCAGGGGTCATCCGCCCAGGGCATTTGCAGGAGCGTGGTTTTCACTTCCCGCATCGTGAGATCGGCCATGGCGTTTCCTTTCCTTGTGTAGCGCAGCATCACGTTGTCTTGGCCTTGCGGTCAATCGCCTGATCCGCCGAAGCCGGGCTAGACTGACCCACGATGTCGCTGCGATTCGCCCTGACCCATGAAAGCCACTACCGCT
The DNA here is from genome assembly GCA_016869735.1 of Alphaproteobacteria bacterium. Lineage (GTDB taxonomy): Bacteria > Pseudomonadota > Alphaproteobacteria > Acetobacterales > Acetobacteraceae > Neoroseomonas. The sequence continues at coordinate 29,755 of VGDL01000005.1, read as the reverse complement.
ATGCGCGGCTGGTGCAGCTTGGACCGCAGTTGATCCGCCTGCACCCAGCACCCCATGCGCGCACGCCGATCACGGGCTATCGGCTGGACATCACGCCACCCCCCGCGCGGCTTGATTGGTTCTTCGACCCCGCGGGCAATCGCGCCGCGCGTGCCTTGTTTGATGGCATGACCAGCGAATTGAGCGTCACTGTCGCACTGGAAGCGACGCTCACGCCGATCAACCCTTTTGATTTCTTACTTGATGCCAGCGCCACTGAATGGCCCTTCACGCTTGAACCCTGGCTCGTGCGCCAGCTTGCGCCTTACCGGGAAGCACCAGCGCCTGGCCCGCTGCTCGCGGCGCTGATCGCAAGCGTGCCGCAAACACCACAAGCAACGATTGATCTTTTGGTCGCCGCGAATGGGCTGATCCATCGGCGCATCCGCTATGAAAAGCGTCAAACGCCAGGCATTTGGGATGCGGAACGCGTATTGCGGGAAGGCCGCGGCGCCTGCCGGGATATGGCTTGGCTGCTCGTGCATCTGCTCCGCGCGCTTGGCTTCGCCGCGCGTTTTGTCTCGGGCTATTTGGTCGAAGCCGAACAGGATTCCTCTGATCACGCGGAATTGCACGCCTGGGCGGAAGCCTATCTGCCCGGCGCTGGCTGGATTGGGTTTGATCCCACATCTGGCCTGCTGGCGGCGGAAGGCCATATTCCGCTCGCCGCCGCGCCGGAACCGGAAGCCGCCGCGCCCATCATCGGAACCTTGGAAGCGGTGCCGGCGGAAAGCCGCTTTCGTATTTCTGCGAAGCGCATCAACCCATGAAGCGCGCTGCCATCCCGCCCTATTTCGGCCAATGGGAAACGCCGGCGCTGATCGGCGCCATCATCACGGGTGCGTGTCGCGCCGAGGATGACCCCGCCTGGGCGCAATCCGGTGCCGAAACCCCGCAGGATTATGCACGCTGGGCGGATCATCTATGCGGTGTGGCGTGTCTCCGCATGGCACTCGCTGCGCGCGGCATCACGCCGCCTTGCGCCCGCGATTTGGCGCGGATGCTGACGCGCCAAGGTGCCTATGTGGAAGAACCGGGTGGCCATATCCGTGGCCTGATCTACGCGCCGGCCATCACCTGGCTCGCTGAAACCCATGCCATGGCGGCCGAAATCATATTGGACCGCGCGGCGGAGGATATTCCGCCCCTCCTGGCAGGGGGCGGGTTGTTCATCGCTTCCGTCCATCCCGCCATCCGCCGGCCGACAGAGCCCGCCCCCGGCAAGGGCGGGCATCTGGTGCTGGTATTCAGGGCAGAACAGGGCGTGCTTCGCTTGCACAACCCTTCAGGCCATGATGCGGCATCCCAGGCGGATGCGCGTGTTGCAATCGCGGATTTCGGCCGCTTTTTCGCCGGACGCGGCATTTGGCTGCCCGGCAAAGCATTGGCGTAAGGAGCATGAATACGTAATAATCAACCATGCGAAGCATGCGCCTCACGCTTTTGTTGGTATTGATCTGCCCGCTTTTGGCGCTGCGGGCTGAAGCCCAAGGCACGGGCCGCGTGATCACCGGCATTCCCGGCAATAATCTGCAACAAACCGCAAATGGCGTGCTTGGGCTGCTCGGCTACAACGTTGTGCCGGATGTCACCGCATCTTCGCTCAGCATCAGCCGCGGCGGGCAGGATGATACCGGGCTGCAAACCACGCAATTCGGCCTGGGCTTCACGGTGGACCCGGATTTCCCGCTCTATCTTGAAGGGTTTCTCGGCTATTCGCGCTACGATCCGCGCTTCATTTTTTCGCAAGGCAGAGACAAAACCATCCTGCCTACGCGCTGGAACAATTTCTCAGGCACTGTGGGGGTCGGTTGGGATTTCCCGATCATTGAAGGGCTGGTCTTCCGCCCCATCCTGAACGCAGCACTTGGGCATGTAGAAAGCGATGTATCGCTGGCGGGGCGGCTTTTGGAATTGAAATATGATCGCGAATTGGCCTTCCTCGATCGTGGGCGCATGAATGCCTATGGGCTTGGCGGGTCATTGATGCTTGATCTGAACATCCCGCGCCCAGGCTACGAAGTTGACCTTGAATTGCGCTACACCGATATTCGTCTTGCCACTTTTGGCGATACCTCCCGCGCTGTGCGGGGAGAGGCAGAGGCGAAAACCTTCAACCTCTGGGGCCGGGTGCGCTGGCCGATGGATGCGGAGATGTTTGGCCGCCCGCTGCGCTGGGTGGTGGATTTTTCCCATTCACACTTCTTCGGTGATCAGGTGGCGCTTGGCTTCGATAGGCTGACCAAGCTGGGCGGCGGGATTGAGATGAATGTCGGGCACTATGAATTGGGGGTTTGGGATTTCAACATGCAAACCATCCGGATCGTCGGCCGCTATTTATTCGGCAATAACGTCTCTGGCGGGTCGATCGGGCTCGCGGTTTCCTTTTAAGGCTTGCACCAGCCCCGCGCCACGCACATCTTCGCCGCATGGCAAACACGCTCATCATCCGCCCCGATCCCGCCGATCCGCGCCTGACGCGCCGCGTCACCGGGCGCGACCATACGGGGGCTGCGATTGAAGCCAGCGTCACGGTGGAACGCCCGCTCACGCTATTCCTGAATGGTCAGGAAATCGTGACCATGATGACAATTGGTGATCGGCCTGAAGATTTGGCGCTGGGCTATCTGCTCAATCAGGGCATGTTGCTTGCCGATGATGACGTCATTGGCGTTGATTATGATGATGATCTGGCTGTTGTCATTGTGCGCACCGCGCGGCGGACGGATTATGAGGAAAAGCTGCGCAAGAAAACCCTCACCTCCGGCTGCGCGCAGGGCACGGCTTTTGGCGATTTGATGGAAGGCTTTGCGGAAGCGAAATTGCCGCGCGCGGAACTCCGCACATCTTGGCTGTATCGCCTGCTGCATCGGATCAATTCCCTGCCGACACTTTATCTGGAAGCCGGCGCCATTCATGGCTGCGCGCTGTGTCGGCAGGATGAACCGCTGGTCTATATGGAAGATGTCGGGCGACATAATGCGGTGGATAAGATCGCGGGCTGGATGTTCCGCAACAGGGAAGCGCCTGGCGACAAGATTTTCTACACCACCGGGCGGCTGACGTCCGAGATGGTGATCAAGACCGTGCGCATGGGCATTCCCATTCTGGTGTCGCGTTCCGGCTTTACCGCCTGGGGCGTTGAATTGGCGCGCGAAGCCGGCGTGATGTTGATCGGGCGCTGCAAGGGCAAGCGCTTTGTCGCATTGGCGGGTGAAGACCGCATCATTTTCGATGCGGATTTGCGCTACGTGGAAGAAGAAAGTGCCAAACATTGGCGCAAGAACAGCGCGGAAGCGGAACGCGATGGCGGCTGAAACGCTGGGTCTTGTGCTGGCGGGTGGGCTCGCGCGGCGCATGGGGGGCGGGGATAAGCCGCTGCGCTTGCTGGGTGGGCGGCCTTTGCTCGATCACGTTTTGGCGCGCGTCTCGCCCCAGGTCGCGGCGTTGGTGCTGAATGCCAATGGCGATCCCGCGCGTTTTGCTGGTTTTGGCCTGCCGGTGGTGGCGGACCCGCTGCCGGATCACCCTGGGCCACTCGCGGGGATTCTGGCCGGGCTCGATTGGACGGCAGAGCATCGGCCTGACCTTGCCTGGATTGCCTCGATCCCCGGCGATTGCCCCTTCATTCCGGCGGATTTCGTGGCGCGTTTGCATGCAGCGCGGGAGGCTGCGGGCGTGCCGATGGCCGCGGCATGTTCCGGCGGGCAAAGCCATCCGCCGGCCGCGCTTTGGCCTGTTGCTTTACGTGCCGAATTGCGCGCCGCGCTTTTGGCCGGGGAGCGCAAGATGGACCGCTGGACCGCGCGTTTCGGCTGCGCCGAGGCCGCCTGGCCCGCCGCGCCCTTCGACCCCTTCTTCAACGCCAATGCGCCTGAGGATTTGGCGGAGGCTGAGAAAATCTTGCAAAAAACCCCTGTCCCCGGCATACACGCCTGAAGGCTAAGTTCCGGGGAGAACCGCAATGAACGGCATTATCAGCGGCGTTTGCATCGCCATCGTCATCGCCATTGGCGCTGCCCTTTATCTGGACCGCAATGTCCAGCAATCTGCCGACGTCGCTTTCGCCACCACTGGCGTCCGGCTGTGATCATCCGGCGCGGCGCCTTACTCGCCGCCTTGGCGTTGACTGCCTGCGCCGAAACACCGCCACCCGCGCCCGCTACACCATCAGCGCCACGCGCTGCGTCAAGCCCGGCGCCAACCCCTTCCAACCTGCCCACCACCGGCCGGGCGGGGACTGAGCGCGCCATGTCCACGCTGCAACAGCAATTGGACCAGGACCGCGCCAATGAACGGCTTGAAGCGCTGGACCCTGAAGCGCCGCGCGGCGATATGTCGCCGCTCCGCACCCCTTACGAGATCGGCGGCAATACGCGGCTGCCCACGCGGCGTTAACCGTCAACTCTCCTCGCGCTTCGCGCGTTCCGCCTCACGCAAATAATCCTCAGTCGTTTTCGTGACTGGCCTTGGCGCGCCGGCGTAAGGATCAATCCCGCCATTGGTCGCTTCCAAAACACGGCAATCCTCGCACAATTCAAGCAAAGCCTGCCGCGCCGGATCGGCGAACATCCAATGCGCGGAAAGCTTCGCCTTTACCCGCGCGATGGAAGCCTTCGTGCCAAACAGCTTGTTGCAGCGCGGGCAGGCGGCGGGCTCTTCGGCCTTCACCACCTGTGCCTGTGCGGCTTCGGGCGCGAAATTCAGCCGCGGTTCCAGCGTAATCACCCCCTCAGGGCAGGTTGCAGCGCAAAGCCCGCATTGCACGCAGGCATCTTCCAAAAAGCGCAATTCCGGCCGGTCAGGATTGGCGCTGAAGGCGCTGGTTGGGCAGACGCTGGTGCAGGCAAGGCAAAGCGTGCAGCCCGCCTGATCCACAAGCGCTAAGCCAAAAGGCGCCTTTTCCGGCAGGGCGACCATCGCAACGCGCGCCCCGGCGGCTTCCCGCAGCGTGCGGAAGCCTTGCTGTGCCATCTCTCGCGGGCTGCCCAAAGCCTCGAACCGCGCGGGCGCGAAACCAAGCGCCATGCGTGGCAGGGCCGCCAAGGCCTCGCCCAATGAGAATGGGTCATCGGTTTCCAGAAGTGCCGCGCGCGGCACGGGGCCGGCAAGCCCAAGCCCATCAAGCACTGCTGCGGTGTAATCAATATTGCGCAACACACCTTCCACGCCATGCCCGTGCTTGGCAGGGGCGAGCAGCCGCACCGCCGCCGCGCCCCAGGCAAAGGCGCCGGCGAAAACCGCAAAATCCAGCGATGAAACCTCATTCACGCGCAGCGGCAGCACCCGCGCCGGCAAGCCATCGCCATGCCGGGCGAGGGCATCAATCAACGCCTCGCCATGGGTTTCATCATGGATCAGCACCACCGGCGCCTCACCGCCCGCATCGGCATAGGTCAGCAGCAAACGCCTGAGCCGCCGCAACAGCGCCTGGGTTGGCGGCAGCGCATAGGTCGCCGCCCCCGTTGGGCACACGGCGGCACAAGCGCCGCAGCCTGCGCAAATCTCCGCGCTGATCACCACCTGATCCTTGAGCGGACCGACGCCCGGCGTAATCGCGCCAGTTGGGCAAAGGTCCAGGCAGCGCCGGCAGCCTTCGCGCTTATTGCGCGCATGGGCGCAAAGCTTGCCGTCGAAAGTGACGAAACGCGGCTTGTCGAAACTGCCCACCAATTCGCCCGCCGCGACAAGCGCGCGCTCCAAAGCGGCACCATCGTTGGGATCGGCGCGGAGATACCCCTGCCGCACCTCATGCGCCGGAAAAAGCGGCGCGGCGCCGGTCAGATCGAGGATGATATCCGCGCGGCTGATCGCGCCATCCTTGCCCTTGCCCCAGGCGTAAGCAGCGCGCGACGATGGGCTTGGCGCTGCTGCGCCATCCACCGTCACTTCAAAAGCGCCGAGATAACCGCTGGCCGAGCGCGCCCGCCCGCGCATCACCGGAAACGCTGCCTGCCGCGCCGGCGCCACCGGCACCTCCCCGGTCAGCAAGACAGTGATGTCGAGCTTTTCCTGCAAGCGGGCGGCGGCGGAGATCGCGCTTTCATCCCGGCCCAGCACCAGGGCGATGCCGCCGCTTTCCAGGCTGACCAGGGGGAATTCGGGCATGGGTTCGGCGGCGGCGGCGATCAGCGCGGCCATTTTCGGCCCGGCCTGCTTGCCCTCAACGGACCAGCCCGCAGCCTCACGGATATTGACGAAAAGCGGGGTGGCGGCGCCGGCGGCCTCGGCCTCTTGGGTGAAAAGCGGCGCCTGGGCGGTGCAGGCGATGGTGAGTGGCCGGCCAGTCGCGAGTGCGGCTTCAAAGCGATCAAGCTGCGCGAGGCAAAGCTGCTCGGCGCCACGGATTTCAACGCCAGCGCCGCAACCGCGCGCTAGTGCCTTGCCATCCAGCAGCATGGTATCTTCGCAGCTACACACCAGGGCGATGCGCCCTTTTTCCTCAGCCATGATGTTCTATCCTACCCCCGGCTGTGAAACCCGCCTGGCGTGGCATATATGGCAGCGAAAGCATGCTGACGAGGGATGGCGCCGGATTGACCGAAGATTTGCCCGTATTGCCAAGCGTTTTCACGCCTATCATCGCGCTGTGCGAGGGCGGCGATGCACTCAGCCACGCCTGCGCGCTGGCCCCGCAGAAAGGCGCGGGCACGCTGGTTTGGGTGCGGTCCTGGGCGCGGGCGGAAGCCGCGATTGTGCTGGAACCGGAAGATGCGCTTCCCTCCGCCAGGCTCGCCTTGCATGCCGCCAGCGTTGCGCTTGCTGATGCGCTTGGCGCCTATGGCCCGCCCGATATTCCCTTGGTTTTCGATTGGCCGCGCACGCTGCGCCTGAATGGCGCCGTGGTCGGGCAGACCCGCCTTGGCCTGCCCCCCAATCTTGCGCCGGATGGCACGCTGCCCTGGTTGGTGGTTGGGATGGAACTGCGCTTTGCCGAATATGCCGATGGCGAACCCGGCGAAAGCCCGGACCGGACCTCCTTGCTCGGGGAAGGCTATGATGATCTGACCCCCGCCTTGCTGGTCGCTGCCTGGGCGCGGCATTTCATGGCGACGGTCGCGGATTGGCAGGCGCGCGGCGTGAAGACGCTGGCGGAACGCTACCTCGCGCGGCTCGACCCCAAGCTTGGCGCCGGCGCGCGGCGTGGCATTGTGCCGGCCAGCGGCGATTTGGTGCTGGAAGCCGGGGCAGGGCGCGAAACCCTGTCGCTCGCTGAGGCCTTGGCATGACCCGGCTGCCCCGCACCATCCGCCTTGATGCCTCGGATAGCGTGATCTTCGATCAGGCCGCCGCGCCCGGCGAATGGGCCGTGCCGGGTGGGTTTTCCTTCTGGGATGAAGACCCCGCGCAAATGACCGGCAAGGGCCGGCAAGCCTTTCGCGGCGGCTTCCTCGGCCTTGGCAGCTTTGGCTGGGCCACCTTGGTGGAGGTCGCGGAAGCCAGCGCTGCCGAGCGTGAGGCCGCGCTCACCGCGCTTGCCGCGCATATCCATCTGGTCCATGGCGCGCCGGATGAGGCAGCGGCGCGCGCCGCGGCCGAGGAGGAATTGGCCTTTGCCGAACAGCTTTGTGATCACCCGCCGGGTACGGTGCTGGCTTTGACCCGCAGCATTGAAGGCGGCGAACAGCGCGAACGCTTCCGCACGCTGCATCTGCGCGCGGAACAGCATCGCAGTTTTGAAAGCCTGCCGGTTTTCGCGAGTGTCGAAACCCATGGGGAGGATGATGACGAACCCATCCTGCGCCCAGATCTGACCAAGATCGGAAAGCAGGGCGCATGAGTGCCATGCTCTCCCCCGGCGATTTCTGGGTCGCTTCCGGGCATCATTTGTGTGAGGCCGCGCCGCATGGCCGGCTGCGCGCCACGGCGGATTTGTGGCGCGCTTTCCTCGCCCGCCAGGAATTGGTGCCGCCAGAGGAAGCCTGCGCGGCGGAAATGGCGCTGCATGCCGCGCTTTTGGCGGAACCCGAACAGGCGGTGGATGCCGCGCGGATTGCCTCGCTTGCCGATGCGGATGCGCAGGAAAATTGGCGGTATTTTCTGGGCTTTCGGGATCGCGTTTCTGCCGCGCCCAGCCTGGAAGAAGCCTGGCTGGCGCTTTATCGCGGCGATGTCGGCGGCATCCCGCCGATCTTTCTGCAAATGCTGACGCATCTGGTAGCCCGCGCCGCGATGGAGGGGGAGGGCGATCCCTTCGCGCTGCGTGCCGCTGAGCTTTTCTATCGCCCGCAACGCGCCGCCATCAATCAGGGCTCGCTATTGCTGGCGGATGAGGAAGTGCTGGACATGCGCGGCCGCGATGGCGGGTTCGGCGCGCTTGGCCAATTGCTGGTCGAAGCCGGCGCCCCACCAAGAGAAGTCGAGATTGATGTGCTGTCCGACATCAATGCCCATCTCTATCATGGGCGGTCGGATGCGCATGATTTCGCGCTGGACATTGCCGAAGGCCGGCCCGGCCAGCAGGGGCTAGCGCGTGCCATCACGCGTTTCATCCGGCATTTATTTGGTGAGGAAGTAACCATCCGCGCCGTGCCCACCATCGAAGATCGTGATTGGCGCTGGCATATCGGGCTTGATACGGAAGCCACCTCCATCACCAATGATCTTTGGCAGGGCAAGAAGGTGGCGCAGGCGCGGCTCGCGCGCATTCTGTGGCTCGGCGTCTTGGAATTCGCCAATCCGGCGCGCGTGCTGCCGCGCGTGGCGGGCAAGCCGATCTATCTGGCGCTCGCCATGGATGCGGCCAATCGGCTGCGCATGAAGCCGCAGAATCTGGTGGCCGGCCTGCCCCTGCTGACGGCGGAGAAGGGCGCATGACCCTGATCATCCCCGGCACTGTGACGATCCCCGTGGGCGTGGTGGTGGAACGCCGCCCCGGTGTCACCCAATGGGCCGAATACGCCTGGCGCGCGGTGGAAGTGCTGGAAGATGCACCAAGCCTGCCGCCATGGACGCTGATGCGCGAAGAAGCCGGGCGCAGCCTGTTCTTTGCCGGCAATGCCGAAGTGGCTTTCCACCCGACCGACACGGACAATTACAAGCACAATCTGGAAAGTTCCCACCCCAGCATTTGGGTGGTGCTGCGCCCGGTTGAGACTGCGCCGGGCTTCGCCCTGCAACGCGTGACGGTGGATGCCGGAGAAGCGCATCTCTATGCCGATTCGGGGTCTGACCTGATGGAGGCGGTGCCGCTGCCGCCTGGCATCCGCGCCGCGCTCGAAGCCTTTGTGGCGGAACACCATCGCGACCGGGGCTTCCATAAGCGCAAGCGCGACAAGGCGGAATTGGATGGGCTTGGCCGCCGAGGCCGGGTGGATGACCCATGAGCGAGGAGAATGAGGGCTTCCTCTCCCGCTGGTCGCGCCGCAAGCGCGCCGTGGTGGAAGGCCGCACGCCTGAGGAAGCGGCGCCGCCCGCGCCCCTTGAAGCCAAGCCCGAAGCACCGCCGCCCGCCGCGCCTGAGGATGATTTTGATCTGGCCAGCCTGCCGCCGATTGATAGCCTGACACTGGAAAGTGACTTCAAGGCCTTCCTGCACCGCAAGGTGCCGCTCGATTTGCGCGCGGCGGCACTCCGCCGCGCCTGGAGCCTTGATCCCTCCATCCGGGATTTCATCGGCCCAGCGGATTATGCCTGGGATTTCAATGCCCCGGATGGCGTGCCGGGCTTTGCGCTCGAATTGGGCGGGGATGCGATGAAGCTGCTGTCTCATGCGCTGGGGCTGGATGCGCCGGCCCCCAAACCCACGGAAGCCGGGGCAGAGGATGATGCGCCGGAGGCGCCCGCCTTGGCAGAACTTTCCCCTTCTGAGGCATCACCTGACGCCCCGGCGCTCAGCATTGCTGAAGCAGCGCCGGAGGCTGACTTCGTGGGTGAAGCCCACCCCGAGCCGCCCCGAAGGCATGGTGGCGCCGTGCCCGTGTAAACTTCGTGAGACGCCTTGATGACATGCTTGCAAATAAGGCGGTTTTTGAGTATAGGAGTCGGAATTACGCTGGCCTCACAAGCGTTTGCCCCTTTGGACATCTGACCATCGCTGATCAGTTTCCATTTCCGGGGTGGCGTCGGCAGTGCCCGCAACAACAAGAACGTGTTTCTGAGGAGGCAATGGCCTGAATGCGGCCCATGACGCAGAAAGATACGGCACCGGATGCCATGGCGACTGAAAGGGCGCGGCTTTTTGCGCTGCTTGGTCGTTTGCTTGTGGCCGCGCCGGATGCACATCTGCTCAATGCGCTTGCTGGCCTGCCGGGCGATTCCTCGCCGCTTGGAAAATGCTACCGCGCGCTGGCGGAAGCTGCCGCTGCCACCGATAACATTAAGGTGGAGCGTGAATTCCACACTCTTTTCATCGGGCTTGGACGCGGTGAGCTATTGCCCTTCGCTTCCTATTACATCACGGGCTTTCTGCATGAACGCCCGCTCGCAGATTTGCGCGGGGACCTCGCGCGGCTTGGCATTGAACGCGCCGAGGGCGTGGCCGAGCCTGAAGATCACATCGCATCCGAATGCGAAAGCTTTGCCGGGCTGCTGTCTGGCGTGTTCCCCGGTGGTGTTGCGGCGGCTGAGGCGTTTTTCGCCCGCCATATCCGCCCCTGGGCCGGGCGGTTCTTCGCTGATCTGGAATCGGCGGAAGCCGCATCGTTTTACCGCGCCGTTGGCGCGCTGGGCCGCATGGCCATTGAAGTTGAATTGGCGGCGCAGGAATTGCCCGTCTGATGTTTTCTGCTGGGAGGGTTGAACATGAGTGCTGATGAAAACCAGGTCGCGCAGCGTCGCGGCTTTTTGAAGACCCTGGGCCTTGCTGGCGGTGCTGCGGTGGCAGCGACGGCGGCGGAAGCATCAGCGCCGCTCCGCGCCGATGCTGTGCCAGCGGGCACGGCGCGGAAGGAAGGCCAGGCGGATCGGCTGAAGGCGCGCTACCAGCCAAACAGCGCCCATGTGCAGGCCTTCTACCGCACCAATCGTTCCAGCGACTGAGAAAAGGGCAAGAATCCCATGCTGATCAAACGCACCGATGGCAAGGCCGCCAAGCAGCGCCTTGCTTCCGCCTATCAGGGGCTTTCTGCCGGCGGGCTCGACCGTCGCGCCTTTCTGCGTCAGGCCGGGCTTGGCGGGGCAGGGCTGGCGGCACTTGGCGCCATTCCGCTGTCCACCATGCGGCCCGCCGAAGCGGGGCCGATGGATCATTCAAAGCCCGTTCAGCGTGTGAAGAATATCTGCACCCATTGTTCGGTCGGCTGCACTGTCATTGCCGAAGTGCAGAATGGCGTTTGGGTCGGGCAGGAACCGGCTTGGGAATCACCGATCAATCGCGGCACGCATTGCGCCAAGGGCGCTTCGGTGCGCGAATTGGTGCATGGCGACCGGCGCATCAAATACCCGATGAAGCTGGTGAATGGCCAATGGCAGCGCATGTCCTGGGACAATGCGATGACCGAGATTGCCGACAAGTTGATGGAAACCCGGCAGAAAAGCGGGCCGGATGCCACCTTCTGGCTGGGCAGCGCCAAATTCTCCAATGAAGGCGCTTATCTGTATCGCAAATTCGCCGCCTTCTGGGGCACGAATAACGTCGATCATCAGGCGCGCATTTGCCATTCGACCACGGTGGCCGGTGTTGCCAATACCTGGGGTTATGGCGCGCAGACCAATTCCTATAACGACATCCGCAATTCCAAAACCATGATCATCATGGGCGGCAATCCGGCGGAAGCGCATCCTGTCAGCCTGCAGCATGTGCTGTCCGGCAAGGAACAAAACCGCGCCAATCTGATTGTGATTGACCCGCGCTTCACGCGCACTGCGGCGCATGCCAATGAGTATGTGCGCATCCGCCCGGGTACCGATATCCCCATCATCTGGGGCATGCTGCACCATATCTTCGCCAATGGGTGGGAAGACAAGGAATTCATCCGCCAGCGTGTGCATGGCATGGATGAAATCCGCGCCGAATGCGCCAAATGGAACCCGGCCGAGGTTGAACGCGTCACCGGCGTGCCGGGTGCGCAGCTTCGCAAGGTTGCGGAGATGTTCGCGACGCAAAAGCCCGCGACGCTGATCTGGTGCATGGGTGCCACGCAGAAAACTGTCGGCACCGCCAATGTGCGCGCCTTCTCCATCCTGCTGTTGGCGACTGGTAATGTCGGTGCCGATGGTACGGGGGCCAATATCTTCCGTGGCCATTGCAATGTGCAGGGCGCGACTGATTTCGGGCTCGATGTCACCACGCTGCCGGCCTATTACGGCTTGGATGCAAATGCCTGGCGACATTGGTCGCGGGTTTGGGATGTTTCCTATGAAAGCATGGTGGCGCGGTTTGACACACCGGCGCTGATGGGCACGCCGGGCATCCCGACCACGCGGTATTTTGACGCGGTGACCTTGCCCAAGGATCAGGTGCAGCAGCGCGACAATCTGAAGGCGATGGTCGTGTTCGGCCATGGCGGCAATACCGTCACGCGTATGCCGGAAGCGGTGAAGGGGCTTGAAGCGCTTGATCTGCTGGTGGTGGCGGACCCGCACCCGACAACCTTCGCAGTCCTCGCGAACCGCAAGGAAAACACTTATCTGCTGCCGATCTGCACGCAATTTGAATGCACGGGCAGCCGCACGGCATCCAACCGTTCCGTCCAATGGGGCGAACAGGTGGTGAAGCCGATTTTCGAGAGCAAGAATGATTATGAGGCGATGTATCGCCTCGCCGGTGCTCTCGATAAGGCCGCCGAAAAGCGCAATATGCCAATCCGCTTCCAGGCTGACCTCTTCAAGGGAATTGAAGTGAAGGGCCAAGAACCGGTGGCCGAGAGCATCCTGCGCGAAATCAATCGCGGCGCGATCAGCACGGGCTATACGGGCCAATCACCGGAACGCCTGAAGGCGCATATGGCGAACCAGGACAAGTTCGACCTGGTGACCTTGCGCGCCAAGGCTGATGCACCCGCCGAAATCAAGGGTGATTTCTACGGCCTGCCTTGGCCCTGCTGGGGCACGCCTGAAATGCGCCATCCGGGGACGCATATCCTCTACAACACCAACCTGCATGTGAAGGAAGGCGGCGGCACTTTCCGCGCTCGCTTCGGGGTGGAACGCAATGGCGTGACGCTGCTGGCGGAAGGCTCCTATTCCAAGGGCTCGGAAATCACCGATGGTTATCCGGAATTCACCACCGCGGTGATGCAGCGCCTGGGTTGGGATGCGGAATATACGGAAGCGGAGCGCGCATCACTCGCGCGTCAGGGTGGCACCGCTTCCTGGGCCACTGATCTTTCCATGGGGATCATTCGCATCACCATGGAACATGGCGTGATGGCTTATGGCAATGCCAAGGCGCGCGCTGTGGCCTGGAACCTGCCTGATCCCGTGCCGGTGCATCGTGAACCCATCTATACGCCGCGCACCGATCTGATCGCACAATACCCAACGCTGCCGGATCGGCGCGGCTTCCGCCTGCCGCATCTTGGGCAGACGGTGCAGAACCGTTCGCATCAGGTGGCGCCAAATTTCCCGATCATCCTGTCTTCCGGGCGGCTCGTGGAATATGAAGGCGGCGGGGAAGAAACGCGGTCCAACAAGTGGCTCGCGGAATTGCAGCAGGATATGTTCGTGGAAATCAATCCGCGCGACGCTGCCGCACGCAATATCCGTGATGGCGCCTGGGTGCTGGTCTCTGGCCCGGAAATGCCGGCGGGCAAGGCCACCCGCATGAAGGCTTTGGTGACGGAACGTGTTGGGCCCGGTGTGGCTTGGATGCCCTTCCACTTCGCGGGCTGGTTCATGCAGGAAGATCAACGCAGCAAATATCCGCAAGGCACGGACCCGATCGTGCTTGGTGAAAGCGTGAATGCTGTCACCACCTATGGCTATGACCCGGTGACATTCATGCAGGAAACCAAGGTCACGCTTTGTCAGATCCGCGCGGCATAAGGGGGGCAAGAACAATGGCTCGTATGAAATTCCTGTTGGACGCGGAACGCTGCATCGAATGCAATGCCTGCGTCACGGCTTGCAAAAATGAACATGAAGTGCCTTGGGGCATCAATCGTCGGCGCGTTGTTACGATCAATGACGGCAAGCCCGGTGAGCGTTCAATCTCCATGGCCTGCATGCATTGCACAGATGCGCCCTGCGCTGCCGTCTGCCCGGTTTCCTGCTTCTACACCACGGCGGATGCGGTGGTGCTGCATGACAAGGACCTTTGCATCGGCTGCGGTTATTGCTTCTACGCCTGCCCCTTCGGCGCGCCGCAATATCCGCGGCTTGGCAATTTCGGCTCTCGCGGGAAGATGGACAAGTGCACCTTCTGCGCCGGCGGCCCGCAAGCTGATAATACCCAGGCAGAATATATCCAGTACGGGTCGAACCGTCTGGCGGAAGGCAAGCTGCCGCTTTGCGCGGAAATGTGCTCCACCAAGGCGCTGCTGGCGGGTGATGGGCAGATCATCGCCTCCATCTACCGTGAACGTGTGCAGCGCCGCGGTTATGGTACGGGCGCCTGGGGCTGGCGCACCGCCTATCGCGAAACGGTTGCGATCTGAAGGGCGGACGCATCATGAAACTCCGTATCCTTGCCCTGCTTGCCGCGCTGCTGATGGGCGCGGCGGCACCCGCAATCGCGCAAACCGCACCGCGCGCGCCTTCCGTGGCGGAAGAAATGGAAGTGCAGGCGCTGCTGCGCGGTGGCAGCATCCAGGGCCGCATTACCATTCCGGATGAAAAGGCCGCGACGCTCATTCAGCCCGAGGGGCGCGAATGGCGCGAATTCCACAATATCACCTTGGCTTGGGTGGGCGGCATTGCCGTGCTTGGCATGTTGGCGATCCTGCTGGTGTTCCGCATGACCAAGGGGCGTATCCCGATTGAAGGCGGGCCTTCAGGGCGCACCATTCAGCGCTTCAATACGCTGGAACGCGCCAATCACTGGATGGTGGCTTCCTGCTTCATCATCCTGGCGCTGTCGGGCCTGAACCTGACCTTTGGCCGGCATATCCTGCTGCCGATTGTGGGGCCTGAGGCTTTCACCGCCATCAGCCAATGGGGCAAATACGCGCATAACTTCCTGGCCTTCCCCTTCACGCTTGGCCTGGTGGTCATGCTGCTGATCTGGCTGAAGGATAACATCCCGAATGGTCGCGACATTGCCTGGTTCAAGGCTGGCGGTGGCTTGATCGGAAATGAGCATCTGGAAGCCGGCCGCTTCAATGGCGGGCAGAAGATGGTGTTCTGGATCACCGTGCTGGGTGGCGCGGTGGTGGCGGTTTCCGGCTATCTGCTGGTCTTCCCCTTCTTCTTCACGGGGATGGAGGGCATGCAGCTTAGCCATATCATCCATAGCCTGCTTTCCGTGCTGATGATCGCGGCGATGCTGGCGCATATCTATATCGGCTCTGTCGGCATGGATGGCGCCTTTGATGCCATGGGCACGGGTCAGGTTGATCTGAACTGGGCCAAGCAGCATCACGGGCTTTGGGTGCAGGAAGAACTGGCCAAGGGCCGCGCGGCGGCACCCCCGCCCGGCGCCAAAGCCTCCGGCGCAGATTAGAGCGTGTTGCGTTCACATGTGTTCACGCCACCCGCTCTATCTCGTTGTTTTTCGAGCATCTTCACACGTTCAGATGATTCCATCTGAACGTGATCTGCTCTGATCGCCCGATGCGCGTGATCGGCCTCGCCGGCTGGAGCGGGGCCGGTAAGACAACCTTGATGGTGAAACTGATCCCCTGCCTGATCGGGCGGGGGATCGGCGTTTCTACGCTGAAACACGCGCATCATCGCTTTGATGTGGATGTGCCGGGCAAGGATTCCTGGCAGCACCGCCAGGCCGGCGCGCAACAGGTGATGGTGGCATCCGGCGCGCGCTGGGCGCTGATGACGGAACTCCGCAGCGCCGCTGAACCACGCCTGCCGGAATTGATCGCGCGTATGGACGCTGTTGATCTGGTGATTGTGGAGGGCTTCAAGCGCGACGCCCACCCCAAGATCGAAGTGCATCGCGCTGCCAATGCCAAGCCCTGGATGCACCCGGATATGCCTGGCATTGTCGCGGTGGCATCGGACACGCCACCCCCTTATGATCTGCCCCGCGCCGGTTTGGATGATGTGGAAGCCATCGCCGATCTGGTGCTGGCCCATGCGAAGATGATCAAGGACATTCCCTGGACGGAGGGGTAATGGCGCAGCTTTCGGATGATTGCTTCGCCTTTGGCGGCGCACTGATGCCGGTGGAAGAAGCCCAGGCGCTGATCCTGGAACGCATCCCGCCCGCCACAGGCACTGAGATGGTCGCACTGGCCTCTGCGCGCGGGCGTGTGCTAGCCGCACCGCTGGTGGCGCCCTTGCCCCTGCCGCCCTTCTTCAACGCTGCCGTGGATGGCTGGGCCTTTCGCCATGCGGACCTCACGCCCGGCGCCGAGACCGCGCTTACCGAAGTGGGCCGCATCGCTGCCGGCCAAGCCGCGCCGCGCGCCCTGGCAGCGCAGGAGGCGATGCGTGTCTTCACCGGCGCCCCCATGCCGCCCGGCGCCGATACCGCCGTGATGCAGGAAGATGTCCGCCGCGATGGTGCGGCGATTTTCATCCCCCCCGGTCTCAAACCCGGCGCCAATGCGCGCCCCGCAGGTGAGGATATCGCCGCCGGCGCACTGGCGCTGCCTGAGGGCAAACGGCTCGGCCCCGCTGAGATTGGCTTGGCGGCGGCTTTGGGGCAGGCGCGGCTTGCCGTGCGCCCGCGCCTTAAGGTCGGTGTATTTTCCACCGGCGATGAATTGGCGAGCCCGGGCAGCGCGCTCGGCCCCGCGCAAAGCTATGACAGCAACCGCTTCACGCTGCTGGCGCTGTTGGCCGCGCTGCCGGTGGAAGCGCATGACCTTGGCATCCTGCCCGATGACCGCGCCGCAACCGAAGCGGCGCTGCATGACGCCGCCGCGAGCCATGATTTGCTGCTGACCAGTGGTGGCGTTTCAACAGGCGAGGAAGACCATGTGCGCGCCGCCATCGAAGCCGGCGGGCGGCTGGTATTCTGGCGCCTGGCAGTGAAGCCAGGCCGCCCGGCGGCGATGGGGCTGGTGCGCGGCACGCCCGTGCTTGGCCTACCGGGCAACCCCGTGGCGGCGGTGGTGACTTTCCTGCATCTGGCGCGGCCCCTGGTGCTGCGCCTGGCGGGTGCGCTGCCTGAGGCCTTGCCGCGCTTTGTGGCAGAAGCTGATTTCACCTATCGCAAAAAACCCGGGCGGCGCGAATATGTGCGCGTCAGCCTGCACGCCACGGGCGGCCTGCCGCTTGCGCGCAAGTTTGCGCGTGAAGGGGCGGGGTTGCTGACATCCCTCACGCAATCGGATGCTTTTGTGGAATTGCCGGAAGACATTACGGTGGTGGCCCCTGGGGATCGTGTGGCGGTGCTGCCCTTTGGGGCGGTGTTTTGAGGGGATGATTGATCACCGCCGCCTTGGGCGCCGCGGTGGCGCTGGCGCTGGCTGAAACAAGCGCTCATCCCACCAAACCGGCTGATGCAGCCCATGCGTCACGCGCGGAAATTCCGGGTGGCGATCATTGATCAGGATATTGTTTTCAATCCGCGCGACAATGCTCGGCACGATCAACACCAAGGAACGCAGGCTGCGCTGCCATGCCTCCCCATAGGTTTTCGCCACCATGCAATCCGCCGCATCCCAGCCCGGATGATGGGCGGCCGAGAAAACCTCATAAGACACGCCCGCCGGAATGACGATGTCGATCCAATGCTGATGCGGCGGCACGCGCCCATTGCCATGCGCGAGTTTCTCCAGCATCGCGGTGCTGTAATGTTCGCTGGTGTAGATGACGGGACTCGCCGCCGTATTCCAACGCCCCGGAAAAAGCCGCGCGCCGGCTGAATCGAAAATCGGATAGGCCCCGTTGGGATCACCGATGCGATAGGCGGTCAGGCTGCGGTCCAGCCGCTGTGGCGTCACGCCGCGCTGCCATACATCAGGCGCCCGAGGATACCTTCCACCACCGGGCGGCCCAATTCGCTTTCCAATACAAGATCAACCGGCACGCGGCCTTCCAGCATGGGATGGGCTTCGAACATGAAGCGCCGCGCCGCATCCTCAGTGCCCCAGACTTCCAGCGCCAGCGCCCATACGGCAGCAAGCCGCGCAAGGCGCGCACCCTCGGTCGCCGATAGCCGTGCCGCAGCCGCGCCTTTGGTTGTGGCACGCGCGCGGCGGCGGCGCATGAGCGTCGGGCGCGACACAAGACGATAGACAAAGGCGCCATCCGCCGGTGCCAGGCTATGCGCAACGCGGTCCAGGGCGGCGAGGGAGAGACCATCTTCCACCGCCTCAATCAGCGGCAGCGGCCCGGCGGCGCGCAGTCCCAGCAGGCGGGTAAGGGTCTGCGCCTGTGGGACAGGCGCGGGGAGGGCGGCGGTGTTCATGTGAGGCTGAATTTAGGATCACGTGGTCAGAAAGGCAAGCGTTTGGTGCCCCCACCGCGCCCCGCCTTGACGCCCCGCCCGGCAAGTGATGCTTTGGCGGGAATAGGAAGGAATAGCCGCCATGGACCATAACCCCTTGCCCTTCGCCCCCACCGAAGAAACGCGCATGTTGCAAGACCTTGTTGCGCGCTTCGTGGATAAGGAACTTATCCCGCTGGAGCCCGCGATTCTGAAGCGGGAAGCCGAAGGCAAGGGCTTTAAGCTTTCCGAGGAAGAAGAAACGCGGCTGCTCGCGCGCTGCAAGGAGTTGGGCCTTTGGGGCCTTGATGTGCCGGAGGAATTCGACGGCGCCAACCTTTCCCTCAGCGCGCTTGCGGCGGCCGAGGAAGAATTGGGCCGCGCCTGCGTGCCCTTCGTCATCCCGCCCGATAGCCCCAATCTGCACATGATGCTTTCGGTCGCCAATTCCATGCAGCGGGAGCGGTACCTGGCGCCCTATGCTGAAGGCAAGGCACGTTCCGCCATGGCGATTTCCGAACCCGGCGCAGGCGGTGATCCCGCCGGCATGACGACCCGCGCGGTGAAGGATGGCAATGATTGGGTCATCAATGGCCGCAAGATTTGGGTGAGCAATGTGCCGCGCGCGGATTTCATCATCCTGATGGCGCGCACGGGCGAAGGTAAGCGCCAGGAAGGGGTGACGGCCTTCATCGTGGAAAAGGGCACGCCCGGCTTCATCATTGAACGCGAAATTTCGATGATCGGCGGGCGCAAGACTTATGAGCTGGTGTTTGAAGATTGCCGCGTGCCGGAATCCCAAGTGCTGGGCGAATTGGGCCGCGGCTATGCGCCCATGCAACTCCGCCTGAATGTGCGCCGCCTGCAAATGGGCGCGCGTTGCGTGGGCATGACGCGCCGCGCTTTAGACATGATGGCTGATCAGGCGCGCAACCGCGTGACCTTTGGCGTGCGGCTGGCTGACCGCCAGGCCATTCAATGGTGGGTCGCGGAAGCCGCCACGCGCATGCATGCCTGCAAGCTGATGGTGGCTGATCTGGCGGCCAAGCTTGATGCCGGCGCTGATGTGCGGATGGAAGCTTCCATGCTGAAGGTGGAAGGCACGGAAATGGCGCAGGATATCCTGGACCAAGCCATGCAGACCTTCGGCGCCATGGGTGTCACGAAGGAGCTTCCGCTGCAATTGATGCACCAGCAGGTGCGCCTGATGCGCGTTTATGAAGGCCCGTCCGAGGTGCATCGCAGCGCCATTGGCCGGCGCATCCTGGGTTCCAAGGTCTGATCCGGGATGGCGGAACCGCATCGCCCGCTGGATGGGATTCTCGTTCTCGATCTCGGGCAGATTTATCAGGCGCCTTATTGCTCCTTCCTGATGGCGATGGCGGGTGCCACCGTCATCAAGATCGAACCGCCGGGGGGTGAATCTCTGCGCCGCCGCACCATGGTCTCGGGCGGGTCCGTGCCGCAGGCTATGCTGAATTCCAACAAGCTTGGCATTTCGATTGACTTCAAGAATGAAGCGGGGCGCGAGCTTTTCCTTTCCATGGTGGATCGCGCCGATATTCTGATTGAGAATTTCGCGCCGGGGGCGATGGATAAGCTTGGCCTGGGGCAGGAAGTGCTGATCAAGCGCAACCCGCGCCTGATCTATGCGGCGGCATCCGGCTATGGCCGTTCCGGGCCAGATCGCGACAAGCTGGCGATGGACCTGACGGTGCAGGCGGCATCCGGCATTATGCACACCACGGGTTTTCCGGATGGGCCGCCGGTGAAATCCGGCCCGGCGGTGGTGGATTTTCTGGGGGGCACACACCTTTACGCCGCTGCCATCACCGCGCTGTTTGACCGTGAGCGCACCGGGCGCGGGCGCTTTGTTGAAATCGCCATGCAGGATACGGTTTATCCTTGCCTCGCTTCCGCGCTTGGCATGCATTTCGGTGGGCTACGCGGCAAGATCCCGCCGCGCACCGGCAATTCCCATGCGGGCCTGGCGATGGCGCCATATAATGTCTATCCGAGCAGTGATGGGTATCTGGCGATTATTGTGGTCAAGGAAGACCATTGGAACCGCCTGCTGCGCGCCATGGGGCGCGAGGATTTGATGGGCGATCCGCGTTTCGCGACCAACCCCGCGCGCGTGCAGAACATGGCGGAGGTTGATGCCATGGTGACCGCCTGGCTTGCCGGCATGACGCGTGAGGAAGCGGTCGCCGCCACGCGCAAATTCGGCGTGCCGGCAGCACCCGTGCGCGATTTGGATGAGGTGATCAATGATGCCGGCATGCATGAACGCGGCATGCTGCATTGGATGGACCATCCTGAGGTTGGGCGCGTGTGCCTGCCATCCTCACCTTTGCGCTTCACGGACGCGCCGGCGCCTGCGCTGAAGCCGAGCCCGTTTCTGAACCAGCATGAGGAAGAAGTACTGGGCGGGATTTTTGGGTTTTCCGCGGAAGAACGGGCGGCGCTGCGAGAAGCGGGGGCGATTAGTTCAGTGGCGCAGGTGAAGGGGTAGGGGGGCAGGATGTGAAAAGCCCTCTTGCAACTAAAAACGGTTGCAATATCCTACCCGAATATGCATAATGCTCTTCGCAAACAAGATTGGCGTGGCAAGGTGGCATGACGCGGCGCGACAAGCTGGTTGCCCGGCTGAAGGGCCGGCCCAAGGACTTCACCTGGGATGAGCTGGTCAAGCTGCTCGAAGGTCTCGGCTATGCCGAGGCTGCAAGGGGCAAGACAGGCGGTTCCCGCCGGCGCTTCCTCCATGCCACTGCGCCCACCATAGCCTTGCACAAGCCGCACCCCGGCAACATCGTGAAGATGTATGTGATTGATGATGTGCTGCGGGTTCTGACCGAAGGGGGTCTGATATGAGCACGATGCTGGAATATAAAGGGTATCTAGGATCGGTCGAATACAGCGATGAGGATGAGGTGCTGCATGGCCGCCTTGAATTCATCCGTGATCTGGTGACCTATGAAGGCAAGGACGCCAAGGGGATCAAGGCAGCCTTCCAGGAAGCCGTGGATGATTATCTTGAGCTTTGCAAGGCTGAAGGTCGCAAGCCCGATGTGCCGCTGAAAGGCAGCTTCAATGTGCGCCCCGGGCGCGACCTGCATCGCCGGGCGATGCTTTATGCGAGACGCCGGGGGGTTAATCTCAACACTGTCGTTAGCGATGCGCTGCGGCGGTATCTGGCAGGGGAGGATCGTGCGGCGTGATACTGTATCGATACCAAAGCTGCCTGAGCCCTGCTGCATAAACAGGCAGTGTAGGTTGATTTCGTATTTGTATCGGTAGAAGCTTTCGTTTTGGCGTGACAAAGTCCAAAGACTATGCTGGTCTTGACAGTATAAGTTTCGCAAGATTGGCGGGAGGGGTCGGTTCATGATTAAGTATTTGGCTTTGGTGTGTTTGAATCTCCTTCTCGCAGGTTGTTCGTCTAGTGTGACTTAAATTAGTCGCTCGACGGGCACGGTAGGCCGGGGAACCGCCGAAGGCTTCAGTCAAACATTACAGGCGAACATTGGTTCGAAAACGTGCAGAGGCGAGTACACGACGGTACCGGCTGGAGGAAGTATGACCCTAATCAACGCTTATGGCGTAGGGCCACGCGGAGCAGCCTCAGTTAGCGGTACGGCGACCACTGTGGGACTTGGCGGTACGGCTGCCGGCTTTTTGCAGTGTTCAGACGGTGATGTCTTGCGCTGCGAAATCAGATATGCCGGCACAAGAGGCGTAGGCGTTTGCATTGGTGGAGATAACGAAGTCTACGATGTAATCGCACGGTGATTGCTTCAGTAAATGGTTTGTTTTTACACCTCCGGTAGACTTACGATATGCGTCTGTGAGCAAGTATATTTGAAGCGGACCATGGGTCATTTTGTTTTTTGTAACTCCTGCCTTTTTGCTCGATTGCGAAACGCATGCCCAGCGCCAAACAGCTAAACCACCCCCCTACCCCTTATCCCGCATCAGCCTCGCCTTATCCCGCTGCCAATCCCGCGCCGCGATCGCTGCCCGCTTGTCATGCTTCTTCTTACCCTCAGCCAGCCCCAGCAACACCTTCGCCCGCCCGCGTTCATTGAAATGAATATCCAGCGGCACAAGCGTCGCCCCGTCGCGCGTAATCGCGCCGATCAATTCGCGCGCCTGCTTGCTGTGCAGCAATAACTTGCGCGGGCGCCGAGGTTCAAACCGCGCCATGAAGGAACCCGCCTGCCATTCCGGGATATGTGCGTTGAATAGCCACATCTCCCCATCGCGTTCGCCGGCCCAGGCTTCGGTCAGCGTGGCACGCCCGGCGCGCAAGGACTTCACCTCAGGCCCCACCAGCGCAAGCCCCGCTTCGATGGTTTCATTGATCTTGTAATCGAAGCGCGCCTTGCGGTTCTGCGCGGCGATGCCGTGGGAAATCATCCCCTTTTTGCGCGGTTCAGCCATGTCTCAAGCGCCCTCCGCGCGGGCGCATCCCTTCAGTTCAACAAACCAGCCGAGACCATCGCCTCACGCACCCTTGCGCGCGTGGCCTCGCCACACGGCGCGAGAGGCAGGCGGCAAAGATCGGTGCTCTTTGCCAGCAGGCTCGCAGCATACTTCACGGGGCCGGGAGAGGTCTCGGAAAACAGCGCATCATGCAGCGGCACCAGGCGGTCCTGAATTTCAATCGCCTCATCCACCCGGCCCAGGCGCCAGGCCTTGTGCATTTCCGCGCAAAGCCGGGGGGCGACATTGGCGGTGACGCTGATGCAGCCATGCCCGCCAGCGGCCAGGAAGGATACAGCCGTGTGATCCTCACCGGAAAGCTGCGCGAAATCGGGGCCGCATGCGCGGCGCGTATGCAGCGGGCGCACCAGATTCGCGGTCGCATCCTTCACGCCGACGATATTCGGGTGCTTCGCCAGCCGCGCCATGGTCTCAACACTCATGTCAATCACGCTGCGCCCTGGGATATTGTAGATCACCATGGGCAGGTCCACCGCATCCGCAATCGCCTTGAAATGCAGGAACAGGCCTTCTTGCGTCGGCTTGTTGTAATAGGGCGTGACAACAAGGCAGCCATCAGCACCGGCCTTCTTGGCGTGGCGGGTGAAGTCAATCGCCTCGGATGTGCTGTTGCTGCCGGTGCCCGCAATCACGGGCACGCGCCCGGCAGCGGCTTCCACGCAAAGCTCCACTACGCGCTTGTGTTCCTCATGCGAAAGGGTCGGGCTTTCGCCGGTGGTGCCAACGGGGATCAAGCCTTCAGTGCCCTCGGCAATCTGCCACTGCACCAATTCCACGAAGGCTTTTTCGTCCACGGACCCATCCGCGCGCATGGGCGTAATCAGCGCGACCATGGAACCCTTGAACATGCTGGCATCCTCCTGAGGAATTTTGAGAAAGCGAAGTTAGGCGCCAAGGCGCGCCGCGACAAGGCGGGAAGTGGCGCCTAACCCGCCGCGCGGGCGATGGCCAGGAAATCCTCGGCCACCAGGCTGGCACCGCCCACCAGCGCCCCATCCACATGGAGCAGCGCCAGGATCGCCGCCGCATTGCCGGGCTTGACCGAACCACCATAGAGCAAGCGCAGCCCCGCGCCTTGTCCAGGGAAGCTCTCGGTCAGCTTGGCGCGCATCATGGCGTGCATGGCGGCAATATCGGCCTCGGTCGGGGTGCGGCCCGTGCCAATGGCCCAGACGGGTTCATAAGCTACCACGCCGCCGGCAGCGCCAAAGCCAGCGGGCAGGCTTTCCGCCATTTGTTCGGCCACCACTTCCTCGGCCCGGCCCAGAAGTCGGTCATCCTCCGGCTCGCCCACACACACCACGGGGATCAGGCCGGCGGCCAGCGCGGCCTCGGCCTTGGCGCGGACACGGTGGCTGGTTTCCCGATACGCCATGCGGCGTTCAGAATGGCCCAGAATTACGTAAGAAGCGCCGGCATCCTTGAGCATGGCGGCGGCGATATCCCCGGTATGGGCGCCCTTGGCGGCCTCATGGCAATCCTGCCCACCAAGCGCCACCACCCCGGCGCAAACCGGGGCCAGGGGGGCGATCAGCGTGGCGGGGGGGCAGATCAGCACTTCGGCCTTCAGCCCAGCGGCGCCGGCGGCAACGGCCCGGGCCAGAGCTTGGCCCTCGGCGGCCAGCCCATGCATTTTCCAATTGCCGGCGATCAGCGGGCGCACACCGGGGGTCATGCTTGGGTTCCTCCTGGGATTGGGGCGTTCATCTTTGCGTGATTGGCTACAGGCCACCCCAGGGATTGGCAAGCATCGGGCCTTTCGCGCCGGCCCGTGCGGCGGTAATCAGCTTTCCCATGATCACCTTCATGCGTCGCCTTGCCTCCACCTGGCTTGCCAAGGCGCTTTTCGTCCTGCTCGTCCTGTCCTTCGCCGTCTGGGGGATTGAGGATGTCGTGCGCAATTTTGGCCGCAATACGGCGGTGGCGCGGGTTGGTGATCAGCGGATCGAAGCCGAGGAAGCGCAAATGGCCGCGCGGCGCGAGATGTCGCGAATCGCGCGCCAGCTTGGCAATCAGTTTGAACCGAATGAGGCGATCCGCCGTGCGGTTGCTGCCGGCGCCTTGGAAAACCTGATCGGCGAACGCGCCATGGTCGCGGAAGCGCAGCGCATGGGCGTGGTGGCGCCTGAGGAATTGGTGCGCGACACCATCTTCGCCATTCCCGGATTGCGCGGCCCGGATGGCCGTTTTTCGCGCGAGATTTTGGCCCAGGTGCTGCGCAGCAATGAATTGTCTGAAGCGCAATTCCTGACACTCATCCGCGGCGATTTGCTGCGCCAGCAATTGCTCGGCGCGGTGCGTTCCGGCACCGCCGCGCCTGATACCATGACGGCGCCGCACCTGGTCTGGCAGACGGAACGGCGCGTGGCGGATGTGGTGCTGCTGCCCTTCTCAGCCGCGCCGGAACCGGAAGCACCGACGGAAGCGCAATTGCAGCGTTTTCTGGAAAACAACCCGCAGCGTTTCTCCACGCCGGAGTTTCGGCAGATCAGCATCGCGGTGCTGTCGGCGGAAACGCTGGCTGCTGAAATCGCGGTTTCGGAAGACGACATCAAGCAAGCTTTTGATGCGCGCCATGGTCAGTATGACAGGCCAGAACGTCGCCAAATCCGCCAGGTGGTGCTGGCTGAAGAAGCCCGCGCGCGGGACGTGGCGCAGCTTTGGCAGGCGGGTGCCGATTGGGAAACCGTGGAAGCCGCCGCCACGGCCGCGGGTGGCCAAGCCATGGCGCTGCCCATGGGGGATAAGGCAAGCCTGCCCATTCCTGCCCTGGCAGATGCTGCTTTCGCAGCACTGCCGCAAAGCGTGACGGACCCGGTGCAAAGCCCCTTTGGCTGGCATGTGATCGGCATTGAAGCGGTGGAACCCGCGCAGATTTTCACGCTGGATCAGTTGCGTGATCAATTGCGGCGCGATGTCGCGAAGGACCGCGCACTCGATCTCGCGTATGAACGCGGCAATAAGGTGGAAGATGCTTTGGCCGGTGGCATGACGCTGGCAGAAGCCGCGCCGCGTTTTGGCCTGGCGCTGGTGAATGCGACACTTGATCCAAGCGGGCGCAGCCCTGGCAATGAAGCGGTGGCGCTGCCGGTGCCGGCGGATCAGCGCAATGCAATTTTGCGTGCGATCTTCGCGCAGGGTCAGGGCGCCGCGCCGCGCTTGCAGGAATTTGGCGACGCTTTTGCCGCGATTGATGTCAGTGCCGTCACGCCCCCGCAGCTTCGCCCCTTTGCCGAGATTGAACCGGAACTCCGCCGCGCCGTGGTGGCCGATGCGCGCCGACGTTTCACTGAAACCCGCGCGGCGGGGCTTTTGTCGGCGCAGCGTGGCGGCAAAAGCCTTGTTGAAGCCGCGCAGGAATTGGGCCTGATCAGCACGCGCACCGCGCCTTTCGGGCGAGACCCCGCGCAGGGCAGCCCAGTGCCGCCGGAATTGCTGCCGCCCTTGTTTGAAGCCAAGCGTGGGGAAGCCACCATGGCGGAAATCCGCGGTGGTTTTGCCGTCGCCTCGGTTGCGGAAATTCTGCGGCTTGATCCCACCACCGATCCGCTCGGCATGGGCCGCGTGCGCGTGGAAATCGAACAAGCCGTGGGTGATGATCTGGAACAGCAATTCCAGGCAGCATTGCGCGTGCGGGCCAATGTGCGCATCAATGAACGCGTGCTGGAACAGGTGACAGGCAGATGAGTGGCGGCGGTTTCGCAGCGTTTCGCGCGGCTTTGGAAGCGGGGCGTGGGCAAATCCTGGTTCGTGAACGCGTGGCCGATCTGGAAACGCCCGTTGGTGCCTTCCTGAAACTCACCGGC
Source organism: Alphaproteobacteria bacterium (assembly GCA_016869735.1). GTDB lineage: Bacteria > Pseudomonadota > Alphaproteobacteria > Acetobacterales > Acetobacteraceae > Neoroseomonas. The sequence continues at coordinate 2,971 of VGDL01000005.1, read as the reverse complement.
GGCGCGCAGGCCAATGCGTTTCTGCTGGAAAGCATTGAAGGCGGCGCGGCGCGCGGGCGCTATTCTGCCATTGGCATGGCGCCGGATTTGATCTGGCGTTGTCGCAATGGCAAGGCAGAAATCAATCGTCACGCGCTTTCCGCCCCGCATGGTTTCGTGGCTGAAGCGGCACCCGCGCTGGATAGTCTGCGCGCCCTGATTAATGAATGCCGCATGGTGGTGCCGGCGAGCCTGCCGCCGATTGCGGCAGGGCTGTTTGGCTATCTGGGCTATGACATGGTGCGGCTGATTGAAAAACTGCCCGCGACCAACCCCGATGTGCTTGGCATCCCCGATGCGGTGATGACGCGCCCGACCCTGATGGCCGTGTTTGACCATGTGCGCGACACACTTCTGCTCTGCGCGCCGGTCTGGCCGGGGGCTGATCCGCAAACCGCCTGGGAAGCCGCAAATGCCAGGTTGGATGAGGCTGAGGCAGCGCTGGATCGCCCCGTGCCGCGCCCCGCGCCACCCGCTGACCTGCCCGCCTTGCCCCAGCCTGACAGCAATTTCACCGAAGCAGGCTATATTGCAGCCGTTGAACGCGCGAAGGATTACATCCGCGCCGGCGATTGCTTTCAGATCGTCCCGGCTCAGCGTTTTTCCGCGCCCTTCGCCTTGCCGCCCTTCGCGCTTTATCGCGCGCTCAGGCGGATCAACCCCGCCCCCTTCCTGTTCTTCTGCGATTTTGGCGGTTTCGCCGCGGTAGGGGCGAGCCCTGAAATCCTGGTTCGCGCGCGCGATGGTGTAGTGACGGTGCGCCCCTTGGCCGGCACGCGCCGGCGCGGTGCCACACCGGAAGAAGATCGCGCTTTGGAAGTGGAATTGCTGGCCGATCCGAAGGAACGCGCTGAGCACCTTATGCTGCTCGATCTCGGGCGGAATGATGTTGGGCGTGTTTCAGAAATCGGTTCGGTGAAGGTTACCGCGCAATTCCAGGTGGAACGTTATTCGCAGGTGATGCATATCGGTTCCGAAGTGCAGGGGCGTTTGCGCGCGGGGCTGGATGCCTTGGATGCCTATTGCGCTGGCTTCCCGGCCGGCACGCTGACGGGCGCGCCAAAAATCCGGGCGATAGAAATCATCGAAGAATTGGAACCCTCCCGCCGAGGTCTCTATGCCGGCGGCGTCGGCTATTTTGGTGCTGATGGCGGCATGGATACCTGCATCGCGCTCCGCACCGCGCTGGTGAAGGATGGCGTGATGTATGTGCAGGCCGGCGCCGGCGTGGTGGCTGATAGCGACCCCAAAGCGGAATATGAGGAAACGCGCCAAAAGGCCCGCGCGTTGTTTCGCGCGGCGGAAGAGGCGGTGCGTTTTGCCTCAGGCCGGCGCTAAAGCTTAGATCATGTCAGACGCGCCCGATATCGCGCCGATCCTCACCTTGCTTGAGGATGCGCGCGATGCCGGGCGCTGCATGGAAGCGGCGGCGGCGCTGCGGGTGCTATCCCAACTTCGCCCGGAAAATCTGCACGTAAGGGCAGCGCTTGCGCGCGCCTTGTTTGGCGCCGGGCTTTGGCAGGAAGCCTGGGATGCCTATGAAGTGCGCTTTGATTTGATGCCGGAAGTTTTCACCAAAGTCACGCGCCCGGGGCCCAATGGACCGGAACCCATGCCGATCTGGCGCGGTGGCGCTTTGCCGGAATCGCTGCTGGTGATGGGTGAACAGGGGCTTGGCGATACCATCCAATTCGCGCGCTTCCTGCCGATGCTCCGCGCGCGTGGCGTGCGCGTGCATGCGGTGCTTGATCCGCGCGTGATGAAACTGCTGGCGCCGGTGCTGGAAGGCATTGATGCGCGGCCAAGTGGAGCAGCAGGGCGCGTGCAGGGGGTGAAGGCCTGGCTGCCCTTGCTCAATCTGCCGCGCGCGCTTGGGTTGCGCCCGCAGCAATATCAGGGGCGCATTCCCTATCTGGCGGCGGAACCCGAACGTGTTGCCCGCTGGCGTCAGCGCATCGGCGATCAGGGGTTTCGCATCGGCATTGTCTGGCAGGGCAATCCCAAGGCGCCGGTGGATCGCAATCGTTCCGTACCGCTTGCGGTTTTCGCACCCATCGCGGCCTTGCGCGGCGCGCGGCTTTTCGCGCTGCAGAAAGGGCCGGGCGAGTATACCGAAGCGCCCTTCGCGCTGGATCGCTTGGGGCCTGAGATGGATACTGGCCCGGATTGGTTCCTGGATACCGCTGCGGCCATCATGGCGCTTGATTTGGTGGTGACGGTAGATACGGCTGTGCTGCATTTGGCCGGCGCACTCGGGCGGCCCGCGCTGATGCTGACACATGGGCGCAATTCGGATTGGCGCTGGCAGCAGGGGCGGGAAGATACGCTCTGGTATCCTTCCATCCGCTTGGTGCGCTGCCCGGATGGCAATGCGGATTGGCGCGGTGCGGCGGAACGCGCGGCCTTTATGATCCGCACCGGCAATCTGCCGCCGCCGGCATGATCCGCCGCCGCCAGCGCCGCCGTGGCTTTGGCTTTTGGGTGAAGCGGCTTGGCATTTTTCTGGCGGCGCTGATCCTGCTGATCATCGGCGGCCTTGCTGGCGCGATCTGGTGGAGCCTGCCCGCGCGTCATACTGAATTGGCTTTGGCGGGGCTTGCCGCGCCGGTTGCCATCACGCTCGATACGCGCGGCATACCGCATATCACGGCAGCGAGCGAAGAAGATGCCTGGGCGGCGCTTGGTTTTTTGCATGCGCGCGACCGAATCTTCCAGATGGACATGATACGCCGTGGGGCGCGTGGCCAAACTGCGGTGGTGGCGGGGGCGGCGGCGCTCAGGCTTGATCGCTTCATGCGGCTTTTGCGGCTGGAAGAGCGTGCGGCAGCGGATCTGGTCGCGCTTGATGCCGAAACAAGGGCGATGTTGGAAGCCTATGCGCGCGGGGTGAATGCCTGGATCGCGGCGCGCGGGCGTTTCGCCGCACCGGAGT
>VGDL01000004.1 GCA_016869735.1 Alphaproteobacteria bacterium | reverse complement strand
ACACCGCGATCCAGCGGGACCGCATGTTCAAGGTGCTGGAGAGCGCCGGCATCACCGGTGAGGTGCGGAACCTGGTTGGCGTGCTGATCGCCAATCGGCGCCTTTCGGCCCTGCCTGCCGTGGCGCATGCCTTTGGTGCGCTGATCGCAGCGCGCCGCGGCCAGCAGACCGCTGAAGTGACTACCGCGCATTGCCTGACTGACACGCAGCGCGCGCAAATCGTCGCGCGGCTGACGGAAGCGGGCTATTCCAATGTTCGCCTGTCTGAGACAGTGGACAAATCCATCCTGGGTGGGCTGATCGTTCGGATCGGTTCCCGCCTTTATGACAATTCCATCAAATCCAAGTTGCAACGTTTGCAATACGCCATGAAGGGGGCTGCCTGACCATGGAAATCCGTCCGGCTGAAATTTCGGAAATCCTCAAGCAGCAGATCGCTGGCTTCGATGCTGAAGCGAATGTCGCTGAGGTCGGCACTGTGCTGACCGTGGGCGATGGTATCGCCCGCGTTTATGGCCTGCAGAATGTCATGGCGGGTGAGCTGGTGGATTTCCCCGCTTCCGGCGTAAAGGGCATGGCGCTGAACCTTGAAACCGACAATGTCGGTGTCGTGATTTTCGGCTCCGACCTTTCGGTGCGCGAAGGCGATACGGTCAGCCGCACCGGTGACATTGTGGACGTGCCCGTGGGTAAGGGTCTGCTCGGTCGCGTTGTGGATGGCCTTGGTAATCCGATTGACGGCAAGGGTCCGCTGACCGACGTGGTGCGCATGCGCGCCGAGGTGAAGGCGCCGGGCATTATTCCGCGCAAATCCGTGCATGAACCCATGCAGACGGGCATCAAGGCGATTGACGCGCTGATCCCGATTGGCCGTGGCCAGCGCGAATTGATCATCGGTGACCGCCAGACCGGCAAGACCGCCGTGATCGTGGACACCATCATCAACCAGAAGACCATCAATGCTGGTGATGATGAATCCAAGAAGCTTTACTGCATCTATGTCGCGGTTGGTCAGAAGCGTTCCACTGTCGCACAGTTGGTGAAGACGCTGGAAGAACAGGGCGCGCTGCAATATTCCATCATCGTTGCCGCCACCGCTTCCGATCCGGCGCCAATGCAGTTCCTGGCACCCTACACGGGCTGCGCCATGGGCGAATATTTCCGCGACAATGGCATGCATGCGGTCATCTTCTATGATGACCTTTCGAAGCAGGCCGTCGCCTATCGTCAGATGTCGCTGCTGCTGCGCCGTCCGCCGGGCCGCGAAGCCTATCCGGGTGACGTCTTCTACCTGCATTCGCGCCTTTTGGAGCGTGCGGCGAAGATGGGCGATGATGCCGGCAATGGTTCCTTGACGGCGCTGCCGGTCATTGAAACCCAGGCGGGTGACGTTTCGGCCTATATTCCGACGAACGTGATTTCCATCACGGATGGCCAGATCTTCTTGGAAACCGAATTGTTCTTCAAGGGCATCCGCCCCGCCGTGAACGTTGGTCTGTCGGTGTCCCGCGTGGGTTCTGCGGCGCAGATCAAGGCGATGAAGCAGGTGGCCGGTAAGATCAAGCTGGAACTGGCGCAGTATCGTGAAATGGCGGCCTTCGCGCAGTTCTCCTCGGACCTTGATGCCTCTACCCAGGCTTTGCTTGCCCGTGGTGCGCGCCTGACTGAGCTGTTGAAGCAGCCGCAGTTCAAGCCGGTTGCCGTTGAAGATCAGGTGATTGCGATTTTCGCCGGCACGCGTGGCTATCTGGACCGTCTGCCGCTGAACAAGGTGGGCGATTTCGAAAGCCGTCTGCTTAGCGAATTGAAGGCGACCGCGCCGGATATCGTGGCCAGCATCCGCAATGATCGCGAGATCAAGAAGGATACGGAAGCGAAGCTGGTTGCCTTCCTTGATGGCTTCGCAAAGTCATTCGCCTGAGGCTCGCGAAGCGGGAGAGTAACCAATGCCCAGCCTGAAAAGCCTCCGCCTGCGGATCAATAGCGTGAAATCCACACGCAAGATCACGCAGGCGATGAAGATGGTGGCGGCAGCCAAGCTGCGCCGTGCGCAGACCCAGGCGGAAGCCGCGCGCCCTTACGCTGAGCGTATGGAACGGATGCTTGCCTCACTCGGCGCATCGGTGGTTGGTGCGCCGGATGCGCCCGAGATGCTGGTCGGCACAGGCGCGGATAAGGTGCATTTGCTGGTGGTGGTGACTGCCGAACGCGGGCTTTGCGGCGGCTTCAACACCAATGTTGGCCGCTTCGCCCGCGCCCAGGTGCGCGCGCTGGAAGCCGAAGGCAAGACGGTGAAGATCATCACTGTTGGCCGCAAGGGTGCCGTTTATCTCAAGCGCGATTTTGCCAGCCGTTTCGTGGGTGAAATCAGCTTTGCCAATAAGAAGCGCATCGGCTTTGAAGACGCCGCTGAGGTTAGCGCCAAGATCACCGAAATGCTTGACGCCGGTGACTTCGATGTTTGTACGCTGATCTATAACCGCTTCAAGAATGTGATCAGCCAGACGCCGGTGGGCCAGCAGCTTATTCCGACGCCACTACCTGAAGCATCCGCTGATGGTGGCGCGCAGTATGAGTTCGAACCGACTGAAGAAGAGATTCTGGCGCGGCTTCTGCCGCAGAACCTTGGCATTCAGATCTATCGCGCCCTGCTCGATAACGCCGCCGGCTTCTATGGTAGCCAGATGACTGCCATGGATAATGCCACGCGCAATGCGGGCGAGATGATCAACAAGCTGACACTGAATTACAATCGCACACGTCAAGCGAACATCACCCGAGAGCTGATCGAAATCATCTCCGGCGCTGAAGCGCTTTAAGAAGGGATCGCTGCCATGAAGAATAATGTTGGTCAGGTGACGCAGGTGCTTGGTGCCGTGGTGGACGTGCAGTTCCCCGCCGAGCTGCCCGCCATCATGAACGCGCTGACGCTGCAAATTGGCGAGCAGAAGCTCGTGCTTGAAGTGGCGCAGCATTTGGGTGAGCGCACCGTGCGCTGCATCGCCATGGACACCACGGATGGCCTGGTGCGTGGCACCGAAGTCGTGGACACGGGCGCTGGCATTTCCGTGCCGGTGGGGCCTGGCACACTTGGGCGTATTTTGAACGTGATCGGTGAGCCGATTGATGAGCGCGGCCCAGTGCCGGCCACCATGCATTTCCCGATCCACCGTGAAGCTCCGGCCTTTGAAGAACAGGCCACCAGCGCGGAAATCCTGGTCACAGGCATTAAGGTGATTGACCTGCTGGCCCCTTATCTAAAGGGCGGCAAGATCGGCCTTTTCGGCGGCGCCGGCGTGGGCAAGACCGTGACCATTCAGGAATTGATCAACAATATCGCCAAGGGCCATGGCGGCGTTTCGGTCTTTGCCGGCGTGGGTGAGCGGACGCGTGAAGGCAATGACCTTTACCATGAAATGATTGACGCGGGCGTCATCAAGCTTGGTGATGGCAATACCGAAGGCTCCAAGGTCGCGCTGGTCTATGGCCAGATGAATGAACCGCCGGGTGCGCGCGCTCGCGTGGCACTTTCCGGTCTTTCCATGGCCGAATATTTCCGTGATGAGCAGGGTCAGGATGTGTTGTTCTTCATTGACAACATCTTCCGCTTCACCCAGGCGGGCGCGGAAGTGTCTGCGCTGCTGGGCCGCATCCCTTCGGCGGTGGGCTATCAGCCGACCCTGTCCACCGATATGGGCGCGCTGCAGGAACGCATCACCTCCACCAAGAAGGGCTCGATCACTTCGGTGCAGGCCATTTACGTGCCGGCGGATGACTTGACCGACCCAGCGCCAGCGACATCCTTCGCACACTTGGATGCGACAACGGTGCTTAACCGTTCGATCGCGGAGCTTGGGATCTTCCCGGCTGTTGATCCGCTCGATTCCACCTCACGCGCCATGGACCCGCGTGTTGTGGGTGCGGAACACTACAATACGGCGCGCGAAGTGCAGAAGATTTTGCAGACCTACAAGTCGCTGCAAGACATCATCGCCATCCTTGGCATGGATGAGCTTTCGGAAGAAGACAAGCTGATCGTGGCGCGGGCGCGCAAGATCCAGCGCTTCCTGTCCCAGCCCTTCCATGTCGCGGAAGTCTTCACCGGCACGCCGGGCGTTTTCGTGAAGCTGGAAGATACCATCCGGTCCTTCGCGGCGATCTGCCGTGGCGATTATGACCATCTGCCGGAAGCCGCCTTCTACATGGTGGGCACGATTGAAGACGCCGCGAAGAAGGGCGAAGAAATGAAGGCGGCGGCCTGATCACCATGGCGAGTTTTCAACTTGAACTCGTCTCACCGGAAAAACTGCTACTTTCCCGCGCGGTGGAAATGGCAGTGATCCCGGCGGCGGAAGGCGAATTGGGTGTGCTGGCTGGCCATGCACCCATGATCGTGGCTTTGCGCGGCGGGGTGATTTCGGTGCGTGAAGGCGGCCAGGTGACGGATCAACTTTTCGTGGCCGGTGGCTTTGCGGAAGTGGCGCCGGATCGCGTGACCATCCTTGCGGATGAAGCAACGCCAGTAGCCACGCTTTCCAAATCCGATGCTGAGCGGCGGCTGGCAGAAGCTGAAGCCGCCTTTGCCAGCGCTGCGAATGAAACACCCGAAAAGCGCGAAGCCGCAATGGCGCGCGTGCTTTCAGCACGGGCCATGGTGGAAGCAGCTTTGGCCGCCTGAAAGCCTGCCTACCGTTTCATTGGCCAGCGGGCGGGTCCTTCCGGCCCGTTTGTTTTTGCGGTGAGTGGAATAAGTTCTGTTCAACACCAATATGCCTTGAAACCGCCGTATCGCGGTACAAAACATAGTCGGGAAGGGTTGCGCAGACCCATCACGGCAAGACGGTTGGGACAGGCTCATGAAGCATTGGCATATTGATGAGGTTAGCTGGGATCTTTTCGATCCCTCCAAGGTTGATCCCGAAATTGTGCCGCTGATCAAGGCTGCCGCCATGGTCGAACGCAATGCGGCTGACTACGTAACCTACCTGACGCGCGTTTTCGCCGATGATCCGGATTTCTGCGCAGCCGCCGAACATTGGGGCGTGGAAGAAACCCAGCATGGCGATGCGCTGGGCCGCTGGGGCATGTTGGCTGATCCGGGCTGGGATTTTCCCACCGCTTTTCAGCGCTACCGCGCTGGCTATCAGACTCAACTGGATGCAGAGGCGTCCATCCGCGGCAGCCGCACGGGGGAATTGATTGCGCGTTGCATGGTGGAAACGGGCACCAGCAGCTATTACTCCGCGCTTGGTGATGCCACGGAAGAACCCGCGTTGAAGCAGGTGTGCCGGCTGATCGCCGCCGATGAATACCGGCATTTCAAGCTGTTTTATGATCACATGAAGCGGTATCTGGCGCGGGAGAACCTTTCCTTCTCAAAGCGCCTGCGCGTGGCTTTGGGCCGCATTGGAGAGACGGAGGATGATGAGCTTGCCTTCGCCTTCCACAGCGCCAATGAGCCTGAGGGCACGCCTTACGACCATGAACGCTGCACCACGGCGTATATGGGGCGCGCGATAGGGTTTTATCGGTTCCGCCATATCGAACGCGGCATGGGCATGATCTTCAAGACCATTGGGCTTGAACCGCGCGGGCGGGTTTCAGACCTGGCGGCCAAGGCATCCTGGCGGCTGCTGCAATGGCGGCGGGAGAAGTATCGCGCAGCCCTGGTGAAGTATGCCAATGAGAATGCAACGCCGTTGAAGCGGGCGGCCTGAGCGGGGCCTGCCCTAAAGCCCATAAAACGCGCGCCGGATGCATTCAGCATCTTGTCGGCAAGCGCAAAATAAAGGATTGAACGGGGCTTGTTCGCCCTTGGGGCCGCGCATGTTCTTCGTGCATGGCAGGCCCCGCAAGGATCAATCCGGGCGAAAGCCTGCGCAGCAAAGGAGAAACGGCAGATGCGCGTTTACTATGACCGCGATGCGGATGTGAATCTGATCAAGGCCCGCAAGGTTGCGGTCATTGGCTTTGGCAGCCAGGGCCATGCCCATGCCATGAATATGCGCGATTCCGGCGTGAAGGATGTGGTGATTGGGCTGCGCCCCGGTGGTTCCGCGCAAAAGGCGGAAGCGGCCGGCTTCAAGGTGATGTCGCCAGCCGATGCGGCGAAATGGGCAGATGTGGTGATGGTGCTGACGCCAGATGAAGGCCAGGGCGATCTTTATCGCGAAAGCCTGCATGCCAATATGAAGCCCGGCGCCGCGCTTGCCTTCGCGCATGGCCTCAATGTGCATTTCAACCTGCTCGATCCCCGCGCGGATATTGATGTGTTCATGATCGCGCCGAAGGGCCCCGGCCACACGGTGCGCAGCGAATACCAAAAGGGCGGCGGTGTGCCTTGCCTGGTCGCTGTCAATCAGAACCCGTCTGGCAATGCGCTGGAAATCGCGCTGTCCTATGCTTCTGCCATTGGTGGCGGGCGTTCGGGCGTGATTGAAACCACCTTCAAGGAAGAATGCGAAACCGATCTGTTCGGTGAGCAGACCGTGCTTTGCGGCGGCCTGGTGGAATTGATCAAAGCCGGTTTCGAAACCTTGGTCGAAGCCGGCTACGCGCCGGAAATGGCCTATTTCGAATGCCTGCATGAAGTGAAGCTGATTGTCGACCTGATTTATGAAGGCGGTATCGCCAACATGAATTATTCCATCAGCAACACGGCGGAATATGGCGAATACGTCACGGGCCCGCGCATCATCACCAGCGAAACCAAGGCGGAAATGAAGCGCGTGCTGGAAGATATCCAGTCCGGCCGCTTCGCGCGCGATTGGATGCTGGAAAACAAGGTGAACCAAGCCAGCTTCAAGGCCACGCGCCGCCGCTTGGCTGAACACCCGATTGAAGAAGTGGGCGAAAAGCTGCGCGCCATGATGCCCTGGATCAAGAAGAATCAATTGGTTGACAAGGCAAAGAACTGACGCCATGGCGGCCTTTCTTGTCAGATCGGCTAGAGAGGCCGACCGTCAGGCGCTTTTGGCGAATACCGTTGCGCTGAACCGGTTCGAGAATGAGATCACCGGGGACCGCGTAACGGAAGCATCCAGCGCTGAAGCCGTATTGGACTACTTCAAGCGCCGGACAGCCAATGGTGGGCTGATGCTCGTAGCCGAAGCCGAAGGCCGGATCATCGGCCACCTTTTCCTGGCCGTGGAAGAAGCGGCGCCGTTCCTCGCGCCCGAATACCGTCGTGAAGGCTCGATCTGCGACGCCTTCGTCGAAGAAGCATCGCGGGGCCAGGGCGCCTTCCGCGCCATGCTTGAAGTTGCTACGGCGCATGCCCGTGCGGCGGGCTGCAGACGGCTTCATATAGGTGTGCGCACCGGCAATGATCGCGCTGAACGCATCTATCACAAGGCCGGCTTCCGGAACTATGCGCAGGAGCTGGTGCAGGAACTTGACCTACCGTAACGATACTGGCCACCGAACCTGCATGACGTGGCGGTTGGCTCGCCCTTAACTGGGAAACCCAATCATACCGCAAAAGGTCGAAGCCATCTGATCTGGTGATCTGCGGCAATCGTCAGCCTTCTTGCAATGGATCAACCAAGTGCCTGCCATGAGCGTGGCCATCCTGGCAGGCAGATATTCTGTTTTTCAGCATGAGGATCGGGTTATGGCGTGGGTCTATTTGCTGCTTGCGGGGCTTTGTGAGATCGGTTGGCCAATCGGCCTCAAGCTTGGTTGGGCTGCGGGCGGGCTGCGCTACGGCTGGCTCGGCTTCGCCATTGCCTGCATCATCACGAGTGGCGGGTTGTTGTTGCTGGCGCTGCGGGAAATCCCTGTTGGCACCGCCTATGCCGTTTGGACCGGCATTGGCGCAGTCGGCGCCTTTCTGGTGGGCATTACGCTATTCGGCGATGCGAATACCGCGCTACGTTGGGCTTCCGTGGCGCTGATCACTGCGGGTATCATTGGGCTGAAATTGGCGTGAAGGAGAGGGTCGTATGACGGACACTTCCCATATGATGGCGGCGGATACCGATTATCCGCGCGATTTTCTTGGCTATGGCGCCAATACGCCCGATCCGAAATGGCCGAATGGCGCGAAGCTCGCGCTTTCCTTTGTGCTGAACTACGAGGAAGGCGGAGAGAATACGGTGCTGAATGGCGATACCGGCAGCGAATTGTATTTGCATGAAGTGCCAGGCGGATCGCCGATCATCGGTGAGCGTAATCGTACCGTGGAAAGCCAATTCGATTACGGTGCGCGCGCGGGGGTTTGGCGCATTTTGCGTGCCTTTGCTGCGCGCAAACTGCCATTGACCGTTTATGGTGTGGGCCGTGCGCTGGAATTGAATCCAACCGTCACGCGCGCCTTCGCCGATGCTGGCCATGAGGTTGCTTCCCATGCCTGGCGCTGGATTGATTATCACAATGTGGATGAGGCGACGGAGCGTGCGGAAATCGCCCGCTGTGTTGAGGTGATTGAACGCCTGACAGGAACGCGTCCGGTTGGTTGGTATACGGGCCGCATCAGCCCGAATACACGCCGCCTGGTCGCGGAACATGGCGGCTTTTTGTATGATTCGGATTCCTATGCGGATGATCTACCATTCTATGTAACGGCGGCAGGCAAGCCTATGCTGATCATCCCCTACACGCTCGACAATAATGATATGAAATATGCGGTGCCGCCCGGCTTCACCGCGCCGGATGGCTGGGAACAATATGTCACGGATTCCTTCGAGACATTGCTCGCGGAAGGTCGCGCTGGCGCGCCGAAAATGATGTCGGTCGGGCTTCATTGCAGGTTGATCGGACGGCCCGGACGCGCGGCGGCTTTGGCGCGGTTTTTGGACCGTGTGGCGGCGACGCCGGATGTATGGGTGTGTCGCCGCGCGGATATTGCGCGCCATTGGTTGGCACAACATCCGGCGAAAGCGTAAGGGGAAACACCATGTCCTATCCTTTGGAAAAGCGCGAATTGGTGGCCGAAGCGCCAGGGCTTCGCATGCAAATCCTGACACTTGCAGCAGGGCAGGAAGTGCCCTGGCATTGGCATAGTGAAGTGACGGATACCTTCTGGTGCATGGATGGCCCGATGGTGATTGAAATGCGCGCCCCGCGTGAAGAAGTGGAATTGGCACCGGGCCAGATGCATGCAGTGCCTGCCAAGCGCGCGCATCGCGTGACTGGGAAGGATGGCGCGCGTTGCCGCTTTGCCATTCTGCAAGGGATTGGCACCTATGATTTCCAGCCCGTTGGCGGTGCGTGAATTTCAAGCCGAGTAAGGAGGAGGAATTCCATGTTGCAACGTCGTGACTTTCTTGCGCTGGCCGGAAGCGCGCTTGCCACGCCGGCACTCGCACAAGGCCGCTACCCATCGCGGCCCATTCGCGTGATTGTGCCCTTTGCCGCCGGTGGTGTGATTGATCTGGTAGCGCGCATCATCACGGAACCTATGCCGCGCCTTTTGGGGCAGCCCGTGGTGGTGGAAAATCAACCAGGTGCGGGCAGCACTATCGGCGCGCGCAGCGTGGCGCGCGCCGCGCCGGATGGGCATACGCTATTGCTGAATGGTGCGGCGCATAGCGTTATCCCCGCGCTTTTCTCGGATGCCGGCGTTGATCCAATCGCCGATTTCATTCCAATTTCGACACTTGGCGACCAGGGCTTCGTGCTCGCGGTTCATCCATCGCTGCCGGTGCATGATGTGCCGCAACTACGCACCTGGTTGCAGTCCAAACGAGGGGAAGCAACCTTCGCCACCACGGGCATTGGCGCTGCCTCTCATCTTTCTGGTGAGCTGCTGAAAAAGCTCGCAGGGGTGGATTTCACGATCGTGCAATATCGCGGCACGCCGGCGGCAGTGACCGATTTCATGGCAGGGCGCGTAGACTTTGTCATTGATAGCCAAACACTGGTCGCGCCATTGGTGCGTGAAGGCAAGGCGCGGGGCCTTGCGGTAACAACGGCACGGCGTTCACGCTTGCTGCCGGAGCTTCCAACCCTTCAGGAAGCGGGCGTTGCTGGTTATGTCGCATCTTCATGGCAGGCGCTTTATGCGCCGGCGGGCACACCGGCCGAGATCATCAGCACGCTTTCGAATGCCGTCACACAGGCTTTCGCCGATCCGTCAGTACAAAAGCGTTTTGCAGATGCCGGCGTTGAGCCCATGCCGAATGACCCGGCTGCTTCTGCGCGCTTCATCCGTATTGAAATTGAGAAATGGGTGCCGATCCTTCGCGCAACAGGGGCAAAGGCTGGCTGAGATCAGTCCGCCTCCGCTTCCGTTGAGGCAAACTGGATCAGGATTTGCCCTTCACGCACCGTCTCACCAACACGGCAGGAAATAGTTTCAATCCTGCCGGCGCGCGGTGCGGTGAGGCGAAACACTGTTTTCATCGCCTCCAGCACCACCAGCACATCGCCGCGCGCGACTTCCTGGCCTTCGCTTGCCAATAGCTGCGTGACCTGACCGGGTAGGGGTGCCAGCAGCCAGTCATCGCCGCCTTCTTCCTCACCGGCGCGTGCGATGGGGTCTGGTAGGCGCAAGCGCCAGCTTTGGCCATGGTGACGCAGGCTGATCACCTCATCAGCGCGATGGATGGAAGCGGAAAGCCGCATGCCATCCAGCAGCGCATGAATGCGCCCATCTTCAAGTTTGGCGTGCCGTGCAGAGATTTCAGTAGAACCTATTGTGATGTGCCAGCCATCCGCTGCGGGTGAAAGCATGGTCGTATGCACTTCATCTTCAAGGTAAAAATCAAATACGCGCGCGGGGCGGGTATTGATCCACCAATGATCTGTTGCATGCCAGGGCGAATGAGGATCAGCACTGGTCGCCGCCTGGGTGCGCGCGGTTTGTGCTTCGAGTGAAAGCACACCAAGCGCGGCCAGCGCCAGCGCCTGCGCTGAAGGTTGCAGCTTTGGTGTCAGCAAGGTTTCGGCGTTACGGCCAATGAAGCCGGTATCAATGCTACCCGTGGCAAATTCGGGATGGGCCAGAATGCGGTCCAGCATATCCAGATTATGCGCAACACCGATGATGTCTGAATGGGCTAAGCCCGCCCGCAGGCGCGTAATCGCCTCGGTTCTGGTGGGTGCGTAAGCGATCATTTTCGCGACCATCGCATCATAATGGATGCTGATGCGATCACCAGCGACAAAACCGCTATCAATCCGCAAGCCCTGATCGGAAAGACGAAAGACCTGCAGCGCACCAATGGAAGGTGCGAAATCCCGCGCGGGGTCTTCGGCGTATAAGCGAAGTTCCATCGCATGGCCTTGGGCGCGGATATCCTGCTGCCGCGCTGGAAGTTCCTCGCCCGCTGCAACGCGCAATTGCCATTCCACCAGATCAAAGCCGGTAATCGCTTCCGTCACCGGATGTTCCACCTGTAGGCGCGTATTCATTTCCAGAAAATAGAAGCTGCCATCCTGCGCGATGAATTCCACCGTGCCGGCGCCCTGATACTGCACGGCCTTGGCAGCGGCCACCGCAGCAGCACCCATGGCGTCGCGCATTTCAGCGCTGATGCCGGGTGCGGGGGCTTCCTCGATCACCTTCTGGTGGCGGCGCTGGGCTGAGCAATCGCGTTCGAACAAATGCACCGCATTGCCGTGGCTATCCCCGAACACCTGCACTTCGACATGGCGCGGGCGTTCCAGATAGCGTTCGATCAGCACGCGATCATCACCAAAGGCCGAGGCGCCTTCCTGCCGCGCGGCACGCAGCGCATCTGCGAAATCGCCAGCAGCACGCACCACACGCATGCCACGCCCGCCACCGCCGGCGACGGCCTTGATCACCAGTGGGAAGCCGATGCGCCTCGCCTCATCGGCAAGAAATGACGCATCCTGTTCCGTGCCATGATAGCCAGGCAAAAGCGGCACGCCAGCCTTTTCCATCAGCGCCTTGGCGGAACCCTTGGACCCCATTGCGCGCATGGCAGACGCGCTGGGGCCAACAAAAATAATTCCTGCCGCCGCACAGGCTTCGGCAAAAGCAGGGTTCTCGGACAGAAAACCATAGCCCGGATGAATCGCACCCGCCCCCGCACGCTTCGCTGCGGCGATGATGGCGGGGATATTCAAATAGCTTTCGCGCGCCGGCGCGCCGCCGATGTGAATGGCTTCTTCAGCCATTTGCACATGCTGCGCCGTTTCATCCGCGTCGGAGAATACTGCGATGGTCCGCAGACCCATGCGGCGCGCGGTGCGGATGATGCGGCAAGCAATTTCGCCACGATTGGCAATCAGCAGGCTTTGGAACATGGCCGCCCCCTACATCCGGAACACGCCGAAGCGTGTCTGTTCAATGGGTGCATTACAGGCAACGGCGAGTGACAGCCCCAGAATGCGCCGCGTATCAGCAGGATTGATGATGCCATCATCCCAAAGCCGCGCGCTGGCGTGGTAGGGATGGCCTTCGGTTTCATATTTTGCACGGATCGGGGCCTTGAAGGCTTCTTCCTCCTCAGCCGGCAATGGCTTGCCTTGCGCTTCCATATTGTCGCGGCGGAGTTGCGCCAACACGCTGGCCGCCTGTTCGCCGCCCATCACAGAAATGCGTGCATTTGGCCACATGAACATAAAGCGCGGATCATAAGCGCGCCCGCACATGCCGTAATTGCCGGCGCCATAACTTCCGCCGATCACCACGGTGAATTTCGGCACGCCCGCGGTCGCCACCGCTGTCACCAGCTTCGCACCATCCCGCGCAATGCCGCCCGCTTCATATTTCTGACCTACCATGAATCCTGAGATATTCTGCAAAAACAGCAGCGGAATGCCGCGCTGGCAGCAGAGTTCGATGAAATGTGCACCCTTCAGCGCGGATTCGGAAAACAGGATGCCACTATTGGCGAGAATGCCGATGGGATAGCCATGGATATGCGCGAAGCCGCATACCAGCGTGGTGCCATAAAGCCGCTTAAATTCATCGAACTCACTGCCATCAACCAGACGCGCAATCACTTCCCGCACATCGTAAGGTGCGCGGATATCGGCGGGCACGACGCCCAGCAGTTCGCTTTCATCATAAAGCGGCGCGCGTGGGGTGCGCAGCGCCAATTGCGGCGCAATGCGTGGGCCAAGCCCGGCCACGATGCGGCGACAAATCGCCAGGGCATGCCGATCATCCTGCGCGTAATGATCCACCACGCCGGATTGGCGCGCATGGACATCGGCGCCGCCCAATTCCTCGGCGGTGACAATCTCACCAGTGGCAGCACGCACCAAAGGCGGGCCGCCCAGGAAGATCGTGCCCTGTTGGCGCACGATGATGCTTTCATCCGACATGGCAGGCACATAAGCACCACCCGCCGTGCAGTTGCCCATTACCACGGCGATTTGTGGAATGCCTTCCGCCGACATATTCGCCTGATTGAAGAAGATGCGGCCGAAATGCTCACGGTCTGGGAAGATTTCATCCTGTTGCGGCAGAAAGGCGCCGCCGGAATCCACCAAATAAATGCAAGGCAGCCGATTGGCGCGGGCGATTTCCTGCGCGCGCACATGCTTCTTCACCGTCATCGGGAAATAAGTGCCGCCCTTCACCGTGGCATCATTCGCGATGATCACACATTCGCGCCCAGAAACACGCCCAATGCCTGATATGATACCAGCACAAGGAACCCCCCCACCATAAAGCCCATGGGCGGCGAGTTGTGACAACTCCAGAAAGGGTGGACCAGGATCAATCAGCGCACGCACGCGTTCGCGCGGCAGCAGCTTATTGCGCGCAAGATGCTTATCCCGCGCGGTCTTGCCGCCGCCCTGTTCGGCAGCAGCGACGGCTTTTTCCAAATCCGCGACCAGCGCCGCCATGGCAGCAGCATTGGCGGCGAAGCTGTCACTGCCCGTATCGAGCGTGCTGCGCAGAACACTCATGCGGTTTCGCGGAACAATTCCCGCCCGATCAGCATGCGGCGAATTTCCGATGTTCCAGCGCCAATCTCATAAAGCTTGGCATCGCGCAGCAGCCGGCCTGTCGCGTAATCATTGATATAGCCATTGCCGCCAAGGCATTGAATGGCTTCTAGCGTCATCCAGGTGGCTTTCTCAGCGGCATATAGGATGGCACCGGCGGCATCCTTGCGTGTGGTCTGGCCGCGATCGCAAGCCTTGGCCACCGTATAGATATAGGATTTCGCCGCATTCATGGTGGTGTACATATCCGCGATCTTGGCCTGCATGATCTGGAATTCGCCAATCGCCTGACCAAATTGCTTACGTTCATGCACATAGGGTAGCACGATATCCATGCAGGCCTGCATGATGCCAAGCGGCCCGGCGGCAAGCACGGCGCGTTCATAATCAAGCCCACTCATCAGCACGCACACGCCGCCATTGATTTCACCGAGCACGTTTTCCGCCGGCACTTCGCAATCCTGAAATACCAACTCGCCGGTGTTTGATCCGCGCATGCCAAGCTTGTCGAGCTTTTGTGCGCATGAAAAACCGGGGAAGTTCTTTTCCACCAGAAAGGCGGTAATGCCCTTTGGGCCAGCAGAAGGATCGGTCTTGGCATAGATCACCAGCACATCGGCATCCGGGCCATTGGTGATCCACATTTTCGTGCCGTTCAGCACATAGCGATCGCCACGCTTTTCAGCGCGCAAGCGCATGGAAACCACATCGGAACCGGCGCCTGGCTCACTCATCGCCAACGCACCCACATGCTCACCGGAAATCAACTTGGACAAATAGCGCCGCTTCTGATCCTCGGTGCCATTGCGGGATATTTGATTGACGCAAAGATTGGAATGCGCCCCGTAGGAAAGCCCGACCGAGGCTGATGCGCGCGATATTTCCTCCATCGCCACCACATGTTCCAAATACCCCATGCCGGCGCCGCCATAGTCTTCTTCAACCGTGATGCCTAGAACGCCAAGATCACCGAATTTCCGCCAAAGATCGGCAGGGAAATCATTCGTCTTGTCTATATCCGCAGCGCGCGGCGCGATTTCAGCCATAGAGAAGGCTGCAACCTGATCGCGCAGCATATCGGCGGTCTCGCCGAGATCAAAATCAAGCCCCGGAAGGCGGTTTGGAATAATGGCCATGCTCAACCCGTCGCGTTAATCGTCATTCTTGCACCCAGAATAGGCGCAGGCGCTATCAAGGCCAAGCAAATATTGCAATAATCGCGTGCACCGGCCAATGATACGCCAGCATAAATCCCTAGGGAGACTGCCGATGACCAGCCCGGCCCTCAGCTACGTAACCGGCCTGAGCACCCAGCCCTTGATCGGTGAGACCATTGGCCTGAATTTTGACCGCACCATCGCCCAATGGGGTGATCGTCCGGGCTTGATCGTACGCCAGCAGGGCATTCGCTGGAGCTATGCAGAATTGGGCGCGAAGGTGGATGCTTTCGCTGCCGGGCTTCTGGCGCTTGGGCTGCATACTGGTGATCGCGTCGGTATCTGGTCGCCCAATAATGCCGAATGGGTGATCACCCAATTCGCGACTGCCAAGGCAGGGCTGGTGTTGGTGAATATCAACCCTGCCTATCGACTCTCCGAGTTGGAATATGCGCTGAACAAGGTGGGCTGCCGCGCGCTGATTACCGCCACACGCTTCAAGACATCCGATTACGTCGGCATGGTGAATACACTGGCGCCGGAATTGGCGCGTTCCCTGCCTGGCCGGCTGACGGCTGAAAGATTGCCGAAGCTTGAGATGGTGATTGAGATCAACGGAATTCCTTCACCGGGGATGATCCCTTTCAATAGTATTTTGGAAATGGGCGCGGCAGCCCATCGTGAACGCCTGCGCGAATTGGCCGGCACGCTACAATTTGACGATCCAATCAACATCCAATTCACCTCCGGCACTACGGGCGCACCGAAGGGCGCGACGTTGACGCATCATAACATCCTCAATAACGGCTTCTTTATTGGGGAAGCGATGAGGCTGACGCCGCAGGATAAGCTTTGCATTCCTGTGCCTTTATACCATTGCTTTGGCATGGTACTGGGCAATCTGGCCTGCACAACGCATGGAACCGCCATGGTCTATCCCGGTGAGGGGTTTGATCCGCTGGCAACGCTGCAAACCGTGGCGGAAGAACGCTGCACCGGCCTGCATGGCGTGCCCACCATGTTCATCGCGCAGATGGAACATCCACAATTCGCGAGCTTCGATCTTTCATCGCTGCGTACTGGCATCATGGCCGGCGCACCCTGCCCAATTGAGGTGATGCGCCGCGCGGTGGACAGCATGAATTTGCGCGAAATCACCATTGCCTATGGCATGACAGAGACCAGCCCCGTCAGCTTCCAGACCAGTGTGGATGATCCGCTCGATCGCCGCGTTTCCACTGTGGGGCGCGTGCAACCGCATCTGGAAGTGAAGATCATTGACAGTGAAGGCCGCATCGTGCCGCGCGGTGTGCCAGGTGAGCTTTGCACACGCGGCTATGCCGTGATGCTCGGCTATTGGGAAGACCCCGAACGCACCGTACAAGCCATTGATGCCGCACGCTGGATGCATACCGGCGATCTGGCAACGATTGATGAGGAAGGCTTCTGCAACATTGTTGGCCGCATCAAGGATATGGTGATACGTGGTGGGGAGAATATCTATCCGCGGGAAGTTGAGGAATTTCTCTATCGTCACCCGAAGATCGAAGATGTGCAGGTATTCGGCGTACCCGATCAGCGCTTTGGCGAAGAACTCTGCGCCTGGATCAAGC
Source organism: Alphaproteobacteria bacterium (assembly GCA_016869735.1). GTDB lineage: Bacteria > Pseudomonadota > Alphaproteobacteria > Acetobacterales > Acetobacteraceae > Neoroseomonas. The sequence continues at coordinate 79,966 of VGDL01000004.1, read as the reverse complement.
TGCGCGCGCATGAAAATTTGACCGCGGATGATGTACGCGCCTTCTGCGCCGGCCAGATCGCGCATTACAAGGTGCCGCGGCATATCAAATTCGTCGAAAGCTTCCCCATGACCGTGACCGGCAAGATGCAGAAATTCATCATGCGAGACGAAATGACGCGCGAATTGAACCTGCAGGAAGCAAAGACGGCATAAGGCGATGCGCAACGCCCTTTTCGCCCCAAATTTCAAGACCAACCCCTGGTGGTGGGAAGCGGCGGAACCGCCGACGCGCGATAATGCCCTGCCGGACCACACACCGGTTGCGGTGATTGGTGGTGGCTATGCTGGGCTTTCCGCCGCGCTCAGTCTGGCGCGGCTTGGGCACAAGGTGACGGTGCTGGATGCGGAACGCATTGGTTGGGGTGCTTCATCGCGTAATGGGGGGATGGTGTCTGGCGGGTTGAAGGTCGCACGCTCGGCGCTGGCGGAAAAGCTCGGCGTGGAACAGGCGCGCAATATCGCCATGGCCGCTGCTGCGTCGTTTCCCTTCATTGAAGAAACCATCGCACGGGAAGGGATTGACTGCGACTATACGCGCTGTGGGCGATTTGTCGCGGCCTGGACGCCCAAGCATTATGACATGCTGGCGCGGCAATCCGATTACATCGCGGAAATCACCGGCCTGCCCACGGAAATGCTGCCGCCATCACGCCAGCATGAGGCACTTGGGTCAGACCATTATCGTGGCGGCATGAAGGCGGGTGCCACGGGCAGCATTCATCCCGGTAAATATGCGCGCGGGCTTGCAGCGGCAGCGGAACGCGCCGGCGCAAGTCTGGTGGATTATACGCGCGTTGGTGGCATTCGCGCTGATGGGACAGGCTTTCGCATTGCAACCAGTCGCGGTGAATTGCGCGCTGATGCCGTGCTTGTTGCCACCAATGGGTATTCGCGCGGTGCGGATGGGCAAAGCGCCATGCCCTGGCTTGCGCGACGCATGATCCCCGTTGCGTCCTATATCATCGCAACTGAGGAACTACCCGCTGAGGCGATGGACCGGCTTTTCCCTGGGCGGCGCATGATCAGCGATACCAAGCGCGTGCTGAATTATTTTCGACCGGCACCCTATGGCAATCGGATTCTGTGGGGTGGGCGTGCGCGCTTCAACCCCAATGCGCCGGAAGCCGCCGCGCCCCGTTTGCATTCCTTCATGTCGGCGGTGTTTCCTGAGCTCAGCAAAGTCAAAATCACCCATGCCTGGACAGGCAACGTCGCCTTCACCTTCGATTTCCTGCCGCATATTGGCGTGCAGGATGGCATTCATTACGCGGCGGGTTGCCAAGGTTCTGGTGTTGCGATGGCAACCTGGCTTGGCCACAATGCTGCGCTAAAAATTGCCGGTGCGGCCAATCAGCGCTTCGCGCTGGATGGCTTGGAATTCCCGACAGTTGCGCTTTACAACGGCAACCTGAATTGGTTCCTGCCCATCATCGGCGGCTGGTATCGCCTGCGTGATCGGATTGATCGGCTGGCGGCGTGATACACGGCGTTAAGTGAACTCCGCCAATACCGGCAAAAGATAGGGGCGCATCGCCGCGTAATCCTCACTCATCGGGAAATGGCCAAGGCCCTTCATGATCTGTACCTTGGCACCGGGGATGGCGGCAGCGGTCGCCTCGGTATCCTCAGGCTTGCAGGAATAATCATAATTGCCGGTCAGCATATGCACGGGGCAGCGCTTGGTATCAATGCGCGCCAGCTTCGGGCGCAAATCGCCCTCACCCTTGTAGAAATGCAGATCACCCCGAAACACGCCAGGCCCGCCCTGCATGTAATGCCACAGTGTTTCCCAACGCGACGCCTCTGGCGCGTGGGGGCTGACCAGGCCGGAAACAATGCCACCGCAAACCTCCCCACCATGCACATGCGGGTGATGCAGCCAGGATGTGTCGTAATAGGGTGAAAGAAACGCTGCAGATTGCAGGCCAATCACGCCGCGCAATTCATCGGCATGTTCGGCAGCAAGATCCAATACAATGCGCCCGCCAATTGAACAGCCCATCACCACGGGTCGATCCAGACCAAGCGCACGCGCCACCGCCATGATCATGCCTGTGTAGCGCGCGGTGGTGAGTTGATAGGTTTCACGCTCCCACCCCTCGGGCGGGCTGGATTTACCGTGCCAGGGCATATCGAAAGTCACGCAGCGAAAACGCGATGTCACTCCCGCATCATTCAACAGGCCGCGCCATTGCCGGCCATCACTGCCCGCCGTGTGCAGCAGCAATAAAGGTACGCCCTGCCCGGCTTCTTCAAAATACAGCCGATGTGCGCGACCTTCGAGTTCAAGGCGCATATAGCGTCCGGTAATGGCTTCAATCATGCGCGGGGTTCCCTCAGCAGGGCCAGCACGCCCTTGAACCAGAAAACATGCGCCATAAACAGCGCGACATTGCCTTCCACCTTGAAGGTCCCAAGCCGGACCAGCCCCATAATGTCATGCCAGCCGGGCGGCGGGGGGTCTTGCAGGAAGCGGGCGAAATCCTCGGCGCCCGCGCGGATTGCCAGGTCATAGCTTGGCATCAGCGCGGGGGCAGGGTTGGTGGATATCAGGACGCCCTTATGAATCGAAAGATTCCAGGCAGCATCGCCAACGCTGAACAAGACATCCGCCGTCAGATCACGCCCCCAGCGCGCCAAGCCAGGCGCGGCGGCGGCGCGGGCGGGCAAGGCCGCGATATTCATGCCAAAACCCCTGCAACTAGCCTTGCCATGGTTTCCTCCCGCAATTGGCTCATGGCAGGTTAGGAAAGGTGGCGGCGACACGCAAACCCCCCTGACCAAGCGCGCCGGTTGCGCTACAATGAACGCCAGAAGCAATAGGATTTCCGCCGTGGTTCAGATCACCTCGCCGCAATTCAAGGAAAACGCCGCCCGCGCCATTGGCGATGCCGGGCTGCAAAAGGCTTTGGGCAAGGCCAAGGGCGCCTTCCTGCAACGCCGCGGCGATGCCGTGGCGCGCCTGCCGGAATTCGAACAGCTGCGAGAAATCGGGCGCGAAATCAAGAACCATACCCTCGCTAATCTGGATTTCTATCTGGAAACCTACGCCGCCAACGTGGAAGCTGCCGGCGGCAAGGTGCATTGGTGTTCCACGGCGGAAGAAGCCCGCGCTGCGGTGCTTGAAATTTGCCGCAACGTCGGGGCGAAGACCGTCACTAAGGGCAAATCCATGATCTCCGAAGAGCTCGGGATCAATGACCATCTGGAAGCGCATGGGATTGAACCGGTCGAAACCGATCTTGGCGAATACATCATTCAGCTGCGGCGCGAACATCCTTCCCATATCATCGCGCCGGCCTTTCACCTGAACCGTGAGGATTGGGAGAACTCCTTCCGTGAAATGCACACGGATTTGCCCAAGGATCGCGTATTGAGTGAAAGGCGCGATATCCTGACCGAAGCACGGACAAAGCTGCGGCATCGCTTCCTGGCCGCCGATGTAGGGATTACCGGCGCGAATTTCCTGATCGCGGAATCCGGCAGCAGCGTGATTGTCACCAATGAAGGCAATGGTGATCTGACGCAGACCCTGCCGCGCGTGCATATTGCGCTCGCTAGCATCGAGAAAATGGTACCGACGCTGAATGATGCCTGCGCTTTGCTGCGGCTTTTGGCGCGTTCCGCCACGGGGCAGGATTTTTCCGTCTATACTACCTTTTCCACGGGCGGTCGGCGGCCCGGCGATTTGGATGGGCCGGAAGAATATCATGTGGTGCTGATTGATAACGGCCGGTCCAATATGTTCGGCACGGAATTTCAGGAAATGCTGCGTTGCATTCGCTGCGCGGCCTGCATGAATCATTGTCCGGTTTATGGTGTGACAGGCGGGCATGCCTATGGCTGGGTCTATCCTGGCCCCATGGGTAGCGTGCTGACGCCAACGCTGATTGGCGTGGATAAGGCAGGGCATTTGCCCAATGCCTCGACCTTTTGTGGGCGCTGCGAATCTGTCTGCCCGGTCAAGATTCCACTACCGAAAATGATGCGCCATTGGCGCGAACGAGAGTTCGAGCGGCATTTGTCGCCGGTTGCCGTGCGGCGCAATCTTGGGCTTTGGGCCTATGTTGCGCAGCGCCCGGCGCTTTATCGCATGGCGACGAAACTCGCCGTCAGCGCGCTTGGCCTGATGGCCCAGGGCAAGGGCGCGTTTCGATCTTTGCCATTGGCCGACGGTTGGACTCAGGGGCGTGACTTGCCGGTGCCGGAAGGTGGCACCTTCATGGATCGCTACACCAAAACCAAGCGCGGGGCCTGAACCATGAGCAAGGAAGCGATCCTGAATGCCATTCGTCGTGGCCTGAAGCGCGGACCACTACCCGCTGACCAGCGCGCCATGTTGGAAGCGCGCATGGTGGCGCGGCCGCGGCATTTGATCCCCGCGCGGTCACGCGTACCGCGCCCCGATCAGATCAAGCTTTTTATCGCCAATGTGGAAAAGGAATTCGGCACCGTTACGCGCGTTGCCAATGTGAAGGAAATTCCTGGCGCGGTGGCCGAATACCTGTCCCAACAGAACCTCGCACCACGCTTTGTCATGGCGCCGCATCCGGAATTGCAAGCGCTGCCCTGGTCTAATCGCGCCATGCTGGAATTTGAAACTCGCCGCGCTGAGGCAAGCGATCTTGTCTCTGTCCAATATGGTTATGCCGGCATTGCGGAAACCGGCACGCTGATGCTGCCATCCGATCCGGCGCGCCCGACCACGCTCAATCTGCTGGCGGAAACCGAGATTGTGGTCCTTCGCGCGTCACGCATCACCGGGCCTTATGAGGATGCCTGGGATATGCTGCGCGCGGAACGGCAAGACCCTGTTTCGGGTGGTTTCATGCCGCGTAATGTCATGCTGGTGACCGGCCCGTCACGCAGCGCAGATATTGAACAAACGCTTGAACTTGGTGCGCATGGGCCGCGGCGGCTGCATGTTGTTGTGGTGGATGATGATCCCGCCGCTCTGCCGGGATGAGCCTTTCGCGTCGTCGTGCCCGCGCGCTGAGTGCCGCGGATCGCGCCCTGTGGCAGGCCTATGTTGTAAGCGTAGACCCGCTGCCTGGGCGCGCGCTGCCACCGCCTGAGCGGACCAATACGCCGCCAAGCATCCCCGCGGCGCAAGCTGTGCCTGCTGCGCTGCCCACCGCACCCCAAGCCTGGCAACCACCGCCGATTCAGGTGAACGTCACGCCGGCTGGCTTGGATGACAAACGGTGGCGCGCCTTGCGCCGGGGCCGCATGAAGCCGGAACGTACGATTGATTTGCATGGCCGCCGCGCGCAGGAAGCGCATGATGCGGTGCGTGTTTTTTTGCACGATGCTTTCGCCGATGGGTTGCGCTGTGTGGCCGTGATCACTGGCCGAGGTTCATCGCCGGAAGGTGGCGTGCTGCGCCGCGAATTGCCGCATTGGCTGAATGCGCCGGATATGCGGCGCATGCTTTTGGCGGCAGCGCATCCCCATGCGGCGAATACGGGTGCAGTGCATTTGATGTTGCGGCGACGCAAATGACGCCTTTCGGCGCGAGGCTGCGCGCTTTGCGTGCTGAACGCGGCGTGGCGTTGAAGGATTTAGCCGCCGCCTTGCAGGTTTCAGCCGCCTATCTTTCTGCGCTTGAACATGGGCGGCGCGGCCAACCCTCAGCCGGGCTTGTGCATCAGGTCAATGAATTCTTCGGCCTGATCTGGGATGATGCCGAGGAATTGGCGCGGCTGGCGCGGCAATCCCATCCGCGGGTAGTGCTTGGAACGGGTGGGCTTTCGCCGGAAGCAACAGCGCTTGCCAATCGGCTCGCGCGGGATTTTCGCAGGCTAACGCCGGAAGCCATCGCGGCGATTGAAGCCGCCCTGGATAAGCTTCCAAAGGAAAGACGTTGATGCCTATGCAAGCAATATCAGCGGGACTCTTGGCTGGGGTTGTGGGCTTTGCTTCTTCCTTCGCAGTGGTGCTGCAAGGTTTTGTGGCGATGGGTGCCACACCATCTCAGGCCGCATCAGGGCTGATGGCGGCTTCCATCGCCATGGGGCTTTGTGGTGTTTTGCTTTCAGTTTGGAAGCGCATGCCGATCAGCTGCGCTTGGTCCACGCCGGGTGCCGCGCTGATGGCGGCTTCCATCATGCCTGCGGGTGGCTTTGCGGGAGCGGTGGGCGCCTTTATCATCTGCGCGCTTTTGCTGATTCTGGCAGGGTTATGGAAGCCCTTGGGGCGCGCGGTTGCGGCGATTCCGGCCTCACTTGCGAATGCGATGCTGGCCGGGATTTTGTTTGGCCTATGCTTGGCGCCGGTGCGCGCGGTGGCGGAAGCGCCGATCGCGGCACTCACCATCATCGCCGCCTGGATCATCGCCGGGCGCTGGCATAAAATGGCGGCGGTGCCGGCGGCAGTGATTGTTGCGGGGGTGATCATCGCGTTTCAGGCACCTGTGCCCCAGGGCAGTTGGGCGCCGAGCCCCGAATGGGTGACGCCGGCATTTTCCGTAACCGCCATCACAGGTTTGGCGCTGCCGCTTTTCATCGTGACCATGGCATCACAGAATATTCCAGGAATCGCAGTGCTGAGTGCAAACAATTATCGCCCCAATCCAGGGCCGCTATTTTCCACCACTGGGATATTCAGCCTTGTCGCGGCACCTTTCGGTGGCCATGCGGTGAACCTTGCGGCCATTACGGCGGCGATGTGTGCGGGCGATGGCGCCGGCCCTGATCCCGCGCGGCGCTGGCCTGCTGCTGTGATGGCGGGCCTAGTTTACACGGCGTGCGGCCTTGCCGCCGGCATGGCGAGCGGCCTAGTCGCTGTCGCGCCACCAATTTTAATTGAAGCTGTGGCGGGGCTTGCGCTTCTGGGTTCCTTTGCCGGCGCGCTGATGGGCGCGGTGCGTGACGACAAGGACCGCGAAGCAGCAGTAATTTGCTTTTTGATTGCGGCTTCCGGCGTGGCTTTTCTTGGTATTGGCGGCGCGTTTTGGGGCCTGCTCGCCGGAGGTGGCTTCCTGATGTTGTCGCGCTGGCGGCGTTAGCGCGCGGGCATTACGTGTACAAGTTTAGACTTAATCTGACGTTGTCTTGATCTGGCGTGGTGGGTGTCCGCCGGATCGAGACTGTCGGACGAGGCGACTAAGCCGCCATCTCCATGTTTTGTTTTTCGCGCGCGAGTGCCCTGCTGTCCAGAAAGGTCTGCATCGGCGTCTTGCCGAAGCACCAACGCCCCTGATGAGTACGCTGTTCATTATACTGGCGCACCCATTCGTCAAGATCAGCCTGCAGTTCCTCAATGCTACGGTAGACCTTCTTGCGAAAGGCGACGCGGTAGAACTCATCCAGCAGGGTTTTGTGGAAACGCTCGCAGATGCCATTGGTCTGCGGGCTGCGCGCTTTTGTCCGCGTGTGATCGATATTCTCAACCGCCAAGTAGAGCTCATATTCATGTCGATCATGGGCGCCGCAGAATTCCGTGCCGCGATCAGTCAAGACGCGATCTACCCGCAGCCCGTGCTCGTCAAAAAAGGGTATCACCCGATCATTGAGCAAATCGGCCGCTGTCAGCGCGGTCTTGCGATCATAAAGCTTGGCGAAGCCCACCTTAGAGTAGGTATCAATCCCCGTCTGCTGATAGACCCGGCCCACACCTTTTAAGGTGCCAACATAGAAACTATCCTGCGCGACACAGTAGCCGGGATGTTCGCTGTCGAACTCGCCATGGGCCTCTTTGTCGGATTTGGCCTTCTCAAGCGCGATCAGTTGGGCCTCGGTCAGAATGCCGCCTTCCTGAGCCATTTTCGCTTCAAGGGCCTTCAAGCGCTTTTTCATGGTCTCAAGATCATGACGAAGCCAGATGCTCCGCACACCAAAGGGCGAGACTTCGCGCCCACGCTTCTTCAATTCATTCGCCGCGCGAGCCTGGCCCCAAGCAGGCTGTTCAACCGCTATCGCAACCACCGCCGCCTCGATTTCCGGGGCGACGCGGTTCTTCAGGTTTGGCTTGGCCTTGGAAATCTCAACCAGCGCGAACTCACCGCCCTTCTCATACAGGTCGCGGAAACGATAAAAACTGTCCCGAGAATAACCCATCACCCGGCAGGCTTGGGTCACGCTGCCCAATTGCTTGGCCAGTTCCAGCAGCCCAACTTTGGCCTTGATTACTTTGCGTTCGCTTGTCGTCATCACACATCTCCAGTGCAACCGGCCGGGGCGCTACGCTACGCCTATGGCTCCGCGCCCCGGCCTCTAAACCCACAGGAGGTATTTTAGCGTCCGATCAAATCAAGACTTATACACCATCAGTGCAATGCGATCTGCCCTGACATCCGGACGCGTTTGCAAGAAATATAGCGCGGCATAGGCATCGCGTGCGCGTTCCACACTCACTCGAATGCGGCGATCATCGCCTTGACCGCAAAGGCTGCCTTCATTGCGCGGCGTCAGGCTATCCACTTGCAAGACTAGATAGCCAAACTGCGAGAGGCGCCGCGCCCAATCCATATCACGTGTAAAGGGCTGGCCCGCACGTGTGGTCATGCCTGCGCATCCATGCATCAGCACAATCGCAGCATGCGGTCCGCGCCCGGCTGGCTGCCATAGCACGGCGTTCAGGGTCGCGGGTCCATTCACCGCCTGTTCGCCGGGATGTGCGGGAATGGTGATGGCTTGCGGCTGCGCCAAAGCCGGCGCGGCAGCAAACGAAAGCAACAGGATCAGCAGGCGCCACATGGAAGCATCAAAGATGAAGGTGCGTAGCGTCGTCAATCGGAGCGTTTTGACGCATGACCGAGTATGGTGAGAGAATGCTTCCTGAGGCTTCGCTGCCGCGATTTCATCAGGAATATTCCCATGAAGCTCCGTGTTTTTCTGACACATACGCCGGAAATGTTTGAAGGCTATTACGGCCCGCGCGCCTTGGCGGCTTTGGCCGAGCATGCCGAGGTGATCCGCAATCCCGGAAACAGCGTGCTGTCCGGCGCTGCTTTGGCAGAAGCTGCTCGTGGTTGCCACGCGATTGTTGCGGATCGTGCAACGCCAGGGCTGCCGGAAACCTTCGCAGCCATGCCGGAGCTTTTGGCCTTTCTGCGCGTGGCGGTCGATATCTCCACCATCAATGTCCAATCCGCCAGCGCGGAAGGTGTCTTGGTGACGCGCGCCACCCCCGGCTTTGTGGATGCGGTGGTTGAATTGGGCTTGGGCTTCATGGTGGATTTGGCGCGCGATGTCAGCGCCATGGCTGGTGCCTACCATGCGGGTGATTTGCCGCAGGGCCGCATGGGTTTGCAGCTATCTGCCGCGCGGCTCGGTATTATTGGTTATGGGCGTATCGGCCAAAAACTTGCGGAAGTGGCGCTGGCGCTTGGCATGCAGGTCGCGGTCGCTGATCCCTTCGCCAAGGTGGCTGATCCACGCATCACCCAGGCTGGCTTCAAGGAAGTACTGGCGCAGTCTGATATCGTTGTTTGCCTCGCAATTTCCGATGCTGAAACAAGGCATATGTTCAACGCGGCGGCCTTTGCCACCATGAAACCTGGCGCGCGCTTTATCAACCTGTCACGCGGCGAATTGGTGGATGAGGCCGCGCTAATCGCAGCGCTTGATTCCAAGCATTTGGTCGGCGCCGCGATGGATGTTGGCAGCGCGGCGGATCAACGGCCAAATCCCATACTGGCGGCGCGCGCGGATGTAGTGGCAACACCGCATATCGGCGGCATGACACCAGAAGCAATGGAACATCAAGCCATGGATACGGTGCGCCAGATTGCGGCCCTTGCGCGCGGGGAAATGCCCGATGGTGCGGTGAATGCCAATGCCGCTTTCAGGCTTCAGGATTTTCTTGGACGCGGGCGCTGATGCGCTTCAACCCTGCACCGGTTTACGCAAACCCCAGAAAAGGATAGCCCCCAACGAATAGGCCGCGATGGAAAGCATAAAGCCAAGCTGGTAGCTGCCAGTCACATCAAACAGGACCCCCGCACCCCAGGCGCCAAGGCCGGCCCCCAAGCCAGAGCCAATGGTTATCAGGCCAAGAATAGTGCCAAGCCTGGGGCCACCAAAAAGATCAGCGGTCTTGGCCGTTACCGCCGGCCCGCGCGCCCCCCAGGTAATACCGAAGAAACACGCATGCACCCAGAACAATAGGTGTTGGTCGGCATTATCAATCATCAGCGCTGCAGCAACACCAATGATGGAAATGGCATAGGCAAGTATCGCGGCGCCCTCGCGCCCGATGTAGTCAGAAATCGTCCCGGTCAGGATAACACCGGGCAGCGCCAGCAAACTCCCCAGCCCCACGACAAAGGCCGCATAAAGCGGATCAAAACCACGATCCACGGCAAAGGCCAGTTGATGGAGAGCCACCAGAAAACTACCAATGCTGGTCAGACCATAGACAATGAATAGCAACCAGAAATGCCGCGTGCGCATCGCCTCGGCCACGGACCAATCGCGCGCAGGCGCATTATCGGTGACAGATTTCGCGACGGGCGTTTGCTCCGCACCACGGAACAACGCGGCCAACGGCAAGATCAACGCAGCCATCAAACCCGCTTGCAACAGATAAGCATGGCGCCAACCCACTTCAGTCACCATGAGCTGCGCAATCGGCGCAGAAATCGCGCGACCAAAACCATTGGCCGATTGCAGCATGGACATGGCCATGCCACGCCGCGCGACGAATAGGCGCGAAATCAGTGGCGCAAAAACCACCATGCTGATGCAATTGGCACCCAGCGTCATCACCACGCCATACAGCAACACCACCTGCCAAAGCGATGTTTTAAAGGCGCTCCCCACCAGCCCAAGCGTGAGCAGGCAGCCACCCATCAGCACCATACGCCGCGCGCCAAGCCTATCCACCATGCCGCCCACGAGCGGAGAGGATACGCCGCCCACCACCTGGCCGACCGCATAGGCGATAGAACTTTCACCTCGACTCCAACGAAATTCAGCAATGAAGGCCAACAAAAACACACTATAGGCATGCATCAGGCTGGCGCTGATGGTGAAGGCCAGAAAGCCGCCGGCAAGGATGAACCAGGCGCGGCCGGAAGGCGCTTCCTTCATGCCGGGCCTGCCCCTGGTGGCGTGCCGTGCTGCTTCACCTTGATATCACCCTTGGTCTGATTGCTTGACGTCCCGCAGCATGGCGCCCGCCGAAGGGTGCGGCAATCCCGCCCCTTGGCGACCGGCGCTTGGCGGTTCATGCTGCGCCGGAAAGCGAGTTCGGAGGAAACATGAAGCCGCGTATTGTTGTTGTCACGCAATCCATGGTGGATGAGGCGGTGATCCAGGAAATGGCGCCGGATGGTTTTGATTTGCGTATCGCCAAGCCAGGTGGCGCCGATTGGAAGGAAGCCATGGGGGAAGCCGACTATCTGGTTGGCTTCGTCGATATGCTGGTGAAGGATGAGCTTTACGCCATCGCGCCCAAGCTCAAGCTGATCCAGGTATTGAGTGCGGGTTATGACCGCGCAGATATCGCTGCCGCAAGGCGGGGCGGCGTGCCTTTCGCCAATAATGGTGGTGCAAATTCAACCGCGGTTTCCGAACATGCGGTACTGCTGATGTTGGCAGTTTCGCGGCAATTGATTCGCCAGCACGCCAATGTTGCCGCCGGGCGCTGGCGCGGCAATCAAACGCCGAAGCTTTATGAATTGCGCGGGCGCACCCTTGGCATTGTGGGGCTTGGCACCATCGGCAAAAAAACCGCGCGTCTGGCGCAGGCTTTCGGGATGAATGTGCATTACTATGACATTGCCCGGCTGCGCGAAGAAACCGAAGATGCCCTAAATGTGCGCTTTCGGCTGTATCGGGAATTGCTCAGGACATCCGATATCGTCTCGCTCCATGTGCCACTCAATGCCAGCACCAAGGGACTTTTGGGTGAAGCCGAATTGGCACTGATGAAGCCAACCGCCTTCCTGATCAATACCAGCCGCGGGCCGGTGGTGGATGAAGCTGCACTTCATCGTGCTTTGTCATCGGGCCAGATCGCCGGTGCCGGGCTTGATGTGTTTGATCAGGAACCGCCGCCACCGGACAATCCGCTTTTTGGTCTGGATAATGTCGTGTTGACCGCGCATATGGCCGGCCCCACTCAGGACAGCAATATCGCCCGCCTGCGCAATGCTTTTGACAATGTGCAGCGCGTCGCGCGCGGCGAGGCACCGCTTTGGGTCATTCCGGAATTGAATGAATAGGAAAGCTGATCATGTCATCCGAAACTATCGCGCGCGCGATTGAAAAGCTGGTCGCTGTCCATCAGGGCGGCGCACCGATTGCCAATCTTGGCGATGCCGCGCCAAGCCATGAGGCTGCGGTTTTCGCCATTCAACGCGGCGTGCTGCAGGCGCTTGGCGGCGCCATTGGTGGTTGGAAATGCGCGACCCCGCCCGGCAAACCAGGAAGCTTCGGCATCATGGCGGCCAGCGGCGCGCGGCAGTCGGGCGGGCGTTGGGGTGTGGCGAATTCGCGCCCCATTGGTCTTGAAACCGAAGTCGCGTTTCGTATGGCGCGGGATTTGCCGCCACGCGGCAGCGCCTATAGCCGCGAAGATGTTTTGGAAGCCGTGGCCGCTGCCTTTCCGTTGTTGGAATTGGTGCAATCGCGCTACGCCGATCACAAGATCGTATCGCCGGCTGAAGGCATGGCTGATAATATCGCGCATCTTGGCTATGTGGTCGGCGCTGATGTGGCGGATTGGCGGCAGCTTGACCTGCCCAATCTTGCCGTGCGGCAATCCTATGCCGGCGCTGTGCAGGTGGAACAGAAGGGCGGCAATCCCTCTGTCGATCCGGTGCTGCCCTTGGTCTGGCTCGCCAATCATCTGCATGTGCATGGGGAACATTTGCGCGCCGGTCAGGTTGTGACGACCGGCACCTATACGGGCTGCATTTTTGTTCCGCCCGGCCAGCGCGTGCAGGCCGGGTTTGCGGGGGTTGGTGAGATCACTTTCGATCTCACCTGACGGGAACGTCGTTTGACCGGCTGCTTCACCGCTCCGGCTCAACGCCTTTGTGGATCAGACGCTACAATCCAAGCTTGCCGGACACACCCAATTCACCGGCAAGCTTGGTCAATACCTCAATCGTCTTATCTTCAATCTCAATGCCATTGGCGCGGCGATCCGCTTCACGCATGGCCTCGAGCTCGCCGGGATAAAAGACGCCCTGGCTGCCCTCAGCCGGCGGCGTGTCCTTCAGATAGCGCGCGAAATCGGCGACTTCCTGCTTGAATTGCGCCAGCGGGCGGAAGGCATCCACCTTGAACACCGCCATAAAGCAGCCGTCATTATGGCGACCCGTCGGTTCCACACCAAAGCCAAGCCCCGTCAGCAAGCCGCAGAGGATTTCCACCATCGCCGCCAGACCAAAGCCCTTATAGCCTTCCGTACCGCCGAGTGGCAGCAGCGCGCCCCCCTTCTTCAATTGCGAAGGATCACGCGTGGGCTTGCCATCTGCGCCAATCACCCAGCCATCCGGCACTTCCTGCCCGCGCGCTTGCGCCAGAAATACCTTGCCCGCCGCGGCGGCTGAGGTTGCCATATCCAGCACAAATGGCCCGGCCAAATCGGATGGCACCGCAATGGAAATCGGGTTGGTGCCAAGCCGTGCTTCGCGGCCACCAAAAGGTGCCACGGCCTTGGGCGAACGCCCAGAATCCGCTGTACAAATCCCAATCATGCCCGCTTCAGCGGCCATCAGCGGATAGCTCGCCAAGCGCCCGATATGTCCCTGCCGAAACACGGTTGCGGCGGCAACATTGGATTTCTGCGCCTTTTCGATAGTGTAGCGCATGGCCTTTTCATTGGCGACGTAGCCAAAGCCCCAATGGCCATCAATCACTGATGTGGTCGCGGATTCCTGCACAATCTTCCACGGCGCCCCGGGCACGATATGCCCAACCTTGATCCTTTCGATATAGCCAGGGATCATGATGATCCCATGCGAATCATGGCCTACCAGATTGGCGCTGGTGCAATGCCGCGCGACTGTTTCCGCCTCATCCGCCGGTGCGCCGGCAGCCATCAGAAGTGCGCGGCCAATCTCCTTGACACGATCTGCACTGAGTTTCGGCATGGTATTTCCCCCTGAACAATACGCCAAGGCGTCACATCGCGGTTGCGGCCTGTTCCCCAAAGGCTAAGCCCGACCGCCCCGGCCGGGCAAGCCTCTGGCCGCAGAGCTTGAAAGCACTGCCGCTTCGGCTCAGGCTAACAGTGTGGAAACAGAAGGAACACGCGCCATGATTGATCTACCAAAGGCCGATACCGCAACGCGTGCCTGGTTTCATGCTTGGCTGGATCGCTTCGCCGGTTTTGTGCGCGACGTGGATTACGCTTCGGCGCGCCCGCTTTTCCATCCGGATGTTCTCGCCTTTGGCACGCATCGTGATGTGATCCCCGGGCTTGCCGCATGGCAGGCGACGCAATGGGATAATGTCTGGCCCAAGACAGATGATTTCTGCTTCACGCTTTTGGAAACCCATGTGCTGGCATCGGATGACAAATCCATGGTGGTTCTTGTGGCACCCTGGACCAGCACAGGCTTTCACCCGGATGGCACGCGCTTTGATCGTCCGGGCCGCGCCACCATGATCTTTCACGGCAGGGAAGGCGCTTGGCTGTGCGTCCATTCGCATATGTCGCTCAATCGCGGCGTGCCGCAATCAAGCCATGCCAATCGCCCGGTAAGGGCGCCCTAAGAACGCCGCTTTGGGAACGCAAATACGTATCGCTGCCATTGACGGAGCCACCCCATGCGTCGCGCCAGCCTTGCCCTTACGCTGATTGCCCCCGCTGCGCTCGCAGCGGAAATGCCGATACGCGGTGTCACGCTTTCCTCTGCCGGTATCGCGCAGATTGAACGCGCCGGCGAAGTCGCGGCCAACCAGCCGGTGGTGTTTCGCGCCCCGCTTGGCGATGTGGATGATCTGCTGCGATCGCTGATGATCCTTGATCCCGCCGGGCGTGTTGAGGGCCTAAGTCTGCCGGCGCGGGATTTGTTGAATGAGGCGTTTCGCGGCCTGCCGTTGCGCCCTGCTGATTTCGAAAACCGTACCAGCTTGCTGAATGCCTTGCGCGGCCAGGAAGTGGAAGCCGCCGGCGCGCGTGGCCGCATCGCCACCGCTGCCGAAACCGACGCGGGCTTGCATGTTTCACTGATTGGCCCGTGTGGTTTGCTTTCTGTTCTGCTGAAATCGGGCGATGAGGTCACGCTTACCGACCCCGCGCTGGCTGCCCGGGTCGCACGCGCGGCGGAAGCCTTGGCTGCGGCGCGCAGCGATGATGAAAGGCGCATCGAAATCCGCCTGAGGTCTGATCGCGCTCGGCAGGTAGCGGTGATCTATATTGCCGGCGCGCCGCTTTGGAAGCCTTCCTATCGGCTGATGGCGCCATCGCTTGGTGCAACCGGGGGGCAAGCGCGGCTGATGGGCTGGGCCGTGGTCGAAAACGCGTCAGGCAGTGATTGGGAAGGCGTGCGGATTTCCCTGGTATCGGATGATGCGGCGGCCTTCCATCAGCCGATCTTCCAACCCATCACCGTGCCGCGCCCTGAATTGCCGGTGCGCGTTACTGAAGCCATTCGCGTAACGCCCGATACGGGCGCTCAGCCCATGGTGGCAGCGGCAGCACCCATGATGGCACCGCCACCCGCACCAGCCCCTGCACCGCGCGCCGCAATGCGTACCGAAGCCGCACCCGCGCCACTCGCCGTCAATGTCGCGGCTGAAGCTGCCGCCGGGCGCGTAGCCTTTACCCTGGAACAACCTGTCACCATCCGCAGCGGCGAAACCGCCAACCTGCCCTTCCTTGATCTCAACCTGCCAGCGGAACGGCTTTGGTGGGTGCAGGATTTGGCGGCGGCACACCCGCTGCAAGCGCTGCGCTTCCGCAACACCTCCAACCACGTGCTGCCGGATGGGCTGATCACGGTTTATGGCGGGCCGGATGTGCCGAATTTTTTGGGTGATGCGGAATTGCGCGCCCTGTCGCCAGGTGATCAACGGCTGATCGCCTTCGCGCGGGACCGCGATCTGCGGCTTTCCAGCCAAAACAGTAACCGCGAAGAAATCACGCGCAGCGCGCCACGGCGTGGCTTCATCAGTATCGAAGCCAAAAACATTGAAGAAACCGCAATCGCGATTGATCCGCGCGGCGCCAATGGCCTGATGGTGATTGACCTGCCGCGCCGCCCCGGCGCCACACCGCGGTTCCCGGTAGCGGCGGAAGGGGAATTCGGCCTCCGTCATGAAACGCGCCTGGAAGCGCAGCCCAAGACCGTCAGGCTTAGCTTTGAACGCGACCAACGCCGAGATGTTTCACTCTGGGATCAGGCGCTGGGCGATCCCGCCCTGTTGCAGTCAGCGCAATTTGATTTGGAAGCGTCGTTCCGCCGCCTTCCCGGCGCGCCGGGTTCGGTTGAAAGATTGCAGGAAATCCTGGCGCGCACTGGCGCTGATGTGCCGGGGCGCGACATACTCGCCAGCACCATCACCGCTCTTCAGCAAATCCGCGTCCTATTAGACAGCGCGCGGCTTGCAGCGCGCGAAGCACGTTCCGCCGATCAGGCACTGCTGCGCGCCCGCCAAGCGGTAGAAGATCGCACCGGCGGGGAACAACAGACCGCGCGTCAGCGGCTGAATGCCGCCAGCCGAGAGGCAGAGGCGAAAGGCGCAGCATCAAGCCGCGCCTTTGAAGCCTGGCAGCGCGCCGTAGTGGCGCTACTGCAGCAAGGCGGCTGAAAGCCTATTCCGCTTTCACACCCGCCGCGCGCAGCACGCCGGCACTGCGCGCCAATTCCTCTCGCACATAGGTGTTGAAGGAAGCTGTCGTCGCGTATTGGGGTTCAATTTCAATCCCAATATCCGCCAAGCGCGGCTTGATGCGTTCCATCGCCGCATTGAAGGTCGCGTTCAGCGTTTCCACAATGCCGCGCGGCGTCTGCGCAGGCACAAAGGCGCCAATCCAGGCGGCACCAGCCCAGGCGGGCAGGCCGGCTTCGGTCGCGGCGGGAATTTCAGGCAAGCTCGCCACGCGCTTCGCGCCTGAAATGGCAATCGGGCGCACCGTGCCAGCGCGGATATGCGAAGTGGCAGACGCGGTCGGGTCCACTGCCATATGCGCTTCCCCCGAAATCACCGCCGCCATGGCAGGGCCGCCGCCGCGATACTGCACCATCTGTATTTCAACGCCCGGCACCGCGGCGCGAAACACTTCGGATGTCAGGTGATTGGCGCTACCGATGCCGGCGGAAGCAAAATTGATCTTCCCCGAATTCGCGCGCAGCCATACCAGCAAGGATTGCATATCCGTCGCAGGAATACTGCGATTGATCACCAGCACCTGCGGAATGCGGCCCAAATGCGCAACCGCGGCGAAATCCGCAATCGGGTCAAAAGGCATCCGCGCCACCAGGCTGGGTGCAATCACATGCGCGTTGGAATGGATCATGATCGTATAGCCATCCGCTGCGGATTTGGCCGCCGCTTCAGAACCAATCAGCCCCGCCGCGCCACCGGCGCGATTTTCGATCACCATATTCTGGCCGAGCATCTGCCCGGCGGCATCCGCCACCAAACGCGCCACCACATCGGTGGCCCCCCCTGGGGCGAAGGGGACAATGATTCGCATGGGCCGGTCCGGACGCCAGGAACCCTGGGCGCGTGCGGATGCAAAGGCGGGGGTGGCAAGTGTAAGCGCCAAGGCCGCGCGACGCGTGATCAGCATGGAATGGATTTCCTCCCTATTGAAGCTTTTCCCTGATCAGCGGCTTATACAGAATTTCCGCGGGCGCGCCATGGATCATAGGGCACGGCTGAGCTATCCCTTTGAGCAGGAAGGATCGCTACCATGAAAACTGCTGCCGAAGCCCTGATTGAATTCCTCGCCGCGCAAGGCATTGACCGCGCCTTTTGTGTCCCCGGCGAAAGTTACATTGCGCTGCTGGATGCGCTGCATGCCCATCCGCGCATGGATCTTGTTACCTGCCGCAGCGAAGGCGGCGCGGGCTTCATGGCGGTGGCCGATGGCAAAATGACCGGCAAGCCCGGCGTGGTGCTGGTCTCACGGGGCCCCGGCGCCTGCAATGCCTCCATCGCGCTGCATACGGCGGAACAGGATGCGGTGCCGATGATCCTGCTGATCGGGCAGGTGGAAAAGCGCGATTTGCGCCGCAATGCCTTCCAGGAAATTGACTATGCCCGCATGTTCGGCGGCATTGCGAAATGGGTGGGGGAAGCCACCAGCGCAGACCAAGTGCCGGAATTGATCGCGCGCGCCTATGCCATGGCGATGCAGGGCGTGCCGGGGCCGGTGGTGCTCAGCCTGCCGGAAGATGTGCTGGCCGAACCCTGCGCCGCGCCGATCCCGCCCGCCACCATCGCCGCAGCGGCGCAGCCCGCGCCCGATGATGTTGCGCGGCTTGCCGCCATGCTGCGTGGCGCGGAACGCCCCATCATCCTTGCGGGCCATGCGATTGACACGCCAGGCGGGCGCGAAGCCTTGCTCGCCTTTGCCGAGGCTTGGCAGACCCCGGTCGCGGTTTCCTTCCGCCGGCAGGATCTTTTCCCGAATGATCACGCGCTTTACGCGGGTGATCTTGGGCTGCGTAACCCGGATGCTCAGCGCGCTGCCTTTGCCGATGCGGATTTGGTGGTGGCGCTTGGCACGCGGTTGACCGATATCACCACGCAGGGTTGGATTTGGCCCTCGCCCGGCCAGCGTTTGGCGCATATCTGTGCCGAACCGCGCTTCCTGGGCTGGCATTTTCCCACCGAGCTTGCGGTCGCCGCCGATGCCCGCGCCGTACTGGCCGCGCTTGGCGCCGAGAGACCGGCGGCACCCACCGCGCGCAGCGCCTGGGCAAAAAAACTACGCGATTTACAAACCGCGGACAGCCAAGTGGCACCCACCACGCATAATGATGGCGTTGCCTTCGCGCGCATTGCGAAGCTGATTGGTGAAATCGCCGCGCCGGATGCGATGATCGCGCTTGATGCCGGCACTTTCGGCGCGCCCTTCTATCGCAAGATCGCCTGGGTTTCGCCGCGCCGGCTACTGGCGCCGGTTTCGGGTGCCATGGGTTTTGGTGTGCCCGCTGGCGTGGCCGCGGCGTTGCGCTACCCTGGCCGGCAGGTGATTGCGCTGGTCGGTGATGGCGGCGCGCTCATGACAGGCGGAGAATTCGCGGTGGCGGTGGCGCGTGGTGTGCCGCTTAAGATGATCCTGTCTGACAATGCTTCCTATGCGTCCATCCGCATCCATCAGGAACGCGTCCATCCGGGGCGCGTCAGCGGCACCAGCCTGGAAAATCCGGATTTCGCGACCTGGTGCGCGGCCTTCAATGTGCCCGTGACGCGGATTGAAACGGATGCGGATATGCCGAAGCTGGCGGAAGTCTTGGCGGCACCCGGCCCGGCGGCGGTGCATGTGCGGACTTCCTTGCAGGCGGTGCTGCCGAAATAGCCGCAACCTTCGCAGCTAGGCGACATCATCCATAAAACTGCGATGCTTCAGGAATGAAGTGAACCGGCTATGACCAATCACGCCAGCAACTGCATCCTGGCCGGCTATCGCCCTGGCCTGATTGGACGCGTGACGGAAATGCACGCCCTGTACTACGCGGCCAATGCCGGTTTCGGGCAGCATTTTGAAGCTGTTGTCGCGCGCGGTTTGGCATCCTTTTGTGCCCGGCTGAACCATCCCCGGAATGGCATCTGGGTTGCCATGCAGGATGACCGCATCATCGGTTCAATCGCCATTGATGGTGAGGATTTGGGCGAAGGCCGCGCGCATTTGCGCTGGTTCATCATGGATGATGCCTTTCGCGGCATGGGTCTTGGCCAAGCCTTATTGGCCACAGCCTTGCGTTTCGCGGATCAGATGGAATTCAGGGAAACCCATTTATGGACCTTCAAGGGCCTGGAAGCGGCGCGGCATTTATATGAAAGGGCAGGGTTTATGTGCCTTGAAGAATATGCTGGCGATCAATGGGGCAAGGAAGTCTTGGAACAGCGCCTGGCAAGACCACGCCCGAATCCTGAGTAACCCATACGGTTGTGGCGAAGTTTACGCCGCCATCAACCGTTTTGCTTCCGCAAGGCAGGCGGCGTGATCCGCAACGCACCCCCCCGCGATCCAAAACGTCTCAACCCGCGCCAATAGCGCACCGAGTGCCGGGCCGGGGGTGGCACCCGCTGCCAAAAGATCACGCCCCTGTAGGGGAAAAACCGGCGCGGCTTCGGTGTGCAAGGTTGCGCGCAGCGTAGCGCGCAGTGGCGTGGCACCTTCGCGCGCATCCGCCAACCACAGCGCGGCTTCCTGAGTTTCCAACGCCACCGCGTCATGCCGTGCGCGCCAACGGCGAAATTCTGCTGCGTCAACCGCCGCGCCTGGTTTTTCGGCTTCTTGCAGGA
Organism: Alphaproteobacteria bacterium; assembly: GCA_016869735.1. Lineage (GTDB taxonomy): Bacteria > Pseudomonadota > Alphaproteobacteria > Acetobacterales > Acetobacteraceae > Neoroseomonas. The sequence continues at coordinate 59,541 of VGDL01000004.1, read as the reverse complement.
AACGCAGCGCGCGTGTCTCAGCCAATGAAAACTTCAACCGCGCAGCAAGCCCTGGCGCGGCACCGCCCAAAGCCGCAAGGCGAAGCAAGGCTTCTGCCGGCGCCCAAAGCACCACCAACCGCGCAACACATTCAATATCCGGTGCAGCAATTTCCGGCAGGATCGCGGGCAATACGCCAAGCTCTGCCATCAGGCGTAGCGCCGGCACGGGTTCCGCCACCATCAGGATGCGCTTGATTTCCATCCAGATGCGCTCAACCGAAAGCCGCGCGAGGCCAGGAATGGCTGCGCGAATGGCGCGTAACGCCACTGCATCCGGCGCGCCCTTGCCGTAGCGCGCCTGAAAGCGAAAGAAGCGCAGCAGCCTGAGATAATCCTCGGCCAAACGCGTTGCAGGATCACCAACAAACCGCACCACGCCGCGCGTCAAATCCTCACGCCCGCCGAAGTAATCATGCAGCACACCATCCGCGCCAAGCGACATGGCATTGATGGTGAAGTCGCGCCGCGCCGCGTCTTCACGCCAATCTGTCGTCCAGGCCACTTCAGCATGGCGGCCATCGGTCAGCACATCGCGCCTTAGCGCCGTCACTTCAATCGGATGATGGTCCCAAACAGCGGTCACCGTGCCATGCGCCAAGCCGGTTTCAAACACCTTGCAGCCGGCAGCGCTTAATCGCGCGATGATGTCCTCCGGCGGCAGTGGTGCCGCGATATCCACATCCGCAACCGGCAAGCCCGCCAAAGCATCACGCACCGCGCCACCCACCGCGCGGCTGCCAGGCAATGCGGCCAAAACCTTAGCGGTGGCGGGCGCGGTCAGAAATGCGGGCAAGGCTGCCAGGCGCTGTTCCGTCGCGCTCATCGGCGCGGCTCCATATGACCTGGCGTGATTTCGGTGCCATCAATCCGGGCGGGGATATATTTCGAACCCGGCGCGCTGGCGCGTGACAGCCCATACCAAAGGGCGCCGGCCAGCATCAAAGCCGCACCGCAACCGGCCAGCACCAGCAATACGGTACCTGGCTCGCGTCCCGGATTGAGCCGGCGCCAGACGAAAAACGCCGCAAAGGGCGCCAGGAACAGCAAGGCTTCGATCAGATAGGGCACGGGCTTATTGTCTCGCCGCAATCATAAGCGCTCAATCTTGGCGGAGCACGGAAGCAAGCGTCACCAGCACGGAAGCGGTGGCACCCCAGATGTAATGGCGTTCATGCGGCCAGACCCAGAATTCCCGCGTCTCACCACGAAATTCACGTGACCGGCGTTCCGGCTTGGCGGGATCTGTCACATGGGCCAGAGGATATTCAAACGTCTCCGCCACCTCCCCCGGATCAGGCTTCAACGCAAAAGGCGGGCGCAGCAGCGCCACCACCGGCGTGATGATAAATCCCGTCCCGGTCAGCAAGGGCGGCAATTCGCCGACAATCTCCGGCAGGCCAGCATGGATGCCGATTTCTTCCTCAGTCTCTCGCAGCGCGGCGGTGATGGGGTCTTCGCCTCCTTCAAGCCGGCCACCGGGGAAGGAAACCTGCCCCGCATGCGCCTTCAAATCAGCCGAGCGCAAGGTCAGCAGCACGGTCGGTTCCGGGTGCAGCACCAGCGGCACCAGCACTGCCGCCGGCGTCATGCGCCCACCCGCGCGCGCGGCGCGTTCCACATCTTCCGGCGGCGCGGGCCGATCCGCGCGTAGCCTTAAGGGGTCAGCTATGCGCGCCTGCAGCGCTGCAACTGTCAGCGGAAACGCGAACTGCCCGCTCACGCTTCCGGCAGATCCAGGATGGGCGCTTCATCTATGGGGAAGAACATCCCCTCACTCCAAACGCCAAGCACCTGGCGGCCATTCACAGTCTCAGGCTGCGCCAGCGCCACCAATTCGTAAAACACCGCGCGATTGATCCGCGCCTCCAGCCCTGGGCGGACAGTGATATAGGGGCGCGGTTCGCGGCTGATGGGGTCCAGATGCACGCGGATGGGGTGTTCCGCATCGGCGGTCACCATTTCATCCAGATTGGTGCGGAAGCTGAGGCATTGGCGCGGCGCGCCATCGCCGCAATCACAATCGCGCCAGAACAATTCAACGGCGATGAAGGGCGCGTCCTCAACTTCAATCCGCCCGCGCTCCACCGGGGTTTCCAGGATATAGGACCCATCCGCACCCCGCTTCAGCACCGAACCGAACAGGCAGACCATTTCCTTCCGGGCGATTGGGCTACCGCGATAATACCAGGTGCCGTCGCGGGCGATTCGGATGGCAAGGTCCCCGGCATCATGGCGCTGGCGGGGCGCGCGCCCTTCCATTACATCGGCATGCGCGTGATTTCTTTCTTTCGCCGCATCCTGAAACGCCATAATCTTTGCTCGACCCTTGCCGTGTGACCCCTTGCCACCCAACCTGATTGCAGGCGGGGGCGAGTCCCGAAAACGATTCCTGCAATATAGGGAGCCTATCCCGCATGCGTGAAGGTGCTGAAGCCAAGGAAGCGACATTCCTGGTGCAGGAAGTTGAAAAACTGGGCCAAAAGCTGGCCGGCGTCAGGGCTGCCATCGGCGCCGCCATCTATGGCCAGGGCGATGTGGTGGAACAAAGCCTGATCGGGCTGCTCTCGGGCGGGCATGTGCTGCTGGTGGGCGTGCCGGGCCTGGGCAAGACCCGGCTGGTGGAAACGCTCGGTCAGGTGATGGGGCTGGATGCCAGGCGGGTGCAATTCACGCCAGATCTGATGCCGGCCGATATCCTGGGCAGTGAGGTGCTGGAAGATCAGGCCGATGGCCGGCGCGGCTTTCGCTTCCTGAAGGGGCCGATCTTCTGCCAATTGCTGATGGCGGATGAAATCAACCGCGCCTCCCCCCGCACGCAATCGGCGCTGCTGCAGGCCATGCAGGAACAGCGTGTGGCGATTGCCGGGGAGATCCACCCCTTGCCGCGGCCCTTTCATGTGCTGGCCACGCAAAACCCGATCGAACAGGAAGGCACCTACCCCCTGCCGGAAGCGCAGCTTGACCGCTTCCTGCTGGAAATCGCGATAAGCTACCCGGATGAGGCCGCAGAACGCGCCATGCTGCTGGCGACTACCGGTGCACCAGAAGCCCCGCCACCCCAGGCTCTGACGGCGGATGAATTGCTGGCCGCGCAAGCGCTGATCCGCCGCATGCCGGTGGGGGAGAAGGTGCTGGAAGCAATCCTGCGCCTGGTGCGCGGCGCCCGGCCTGAAACGGCCAACCTGCCGATTGTGCGCGAAAGCCTCGCCTGGGGCCCCGGCCCGCGCGCTGCTCAGGCGCTCATGCTCGCCAGCCGCGCCCGCGCTGTTCTGGATGGGCGGCTTTCGCCTTCGCTTGGTGATGTGCTGGCCCTGGCCGAACCTGTGCTGCGGCACCGCATGGCGCTCAATTTCGCCGCGCGGGCGGAAGGGGCCAAGCTTGCCGATGTGATCGCCGCGCTCAAGGCCGATCTTGGCTGAGGCCGCGCATCACGCGGCGACGGCGCGGGCGGAGGCGCTTGGCGCCCGCCTTCCCCCGCTGCTGGTGCGGGCGGAACGCATCGCGGCGACAGTGATGCAAGGCGTGCATGGAAGGCGCCGTGCTGGCCAGGGCGATGCGTTTTGGCAATTTCGCCCCTATCTGCCGGGCGACGCGGCATCGCGCGTGGATTGGCGGCAATCGGCGCGGTCTGACCGCGTGTTCATCCGTGAAACCGAATGGGAAGCCGCGCAAACCGTGGCCCTTTGGTCCGCGCATGGGCCGGGCATGGCCTGGCGCAGCCGCGATACGCTGCCCACCAAACAGGAACGCGCGGAACTGCTGCTGCTGGCGCTTGGCGCGCTGCTGCTGCGCGGGGGCGAAAGGCTGCGCGGCTTTGGCGCCCCGCGCGCCTTTATCGGGCGCGCAGCCCTGCCCCCCCTGGCGCGGTTTCTGCCGGAACAACCCACCGGGCCCGTTGATCCCCGCCTGCCGCGCCATGCGCGTGCGGTGCTGTTCAGTGATTTCCTGGCCCCGCTCGAGGAAACCCGCGTGGCACTTGCCGCCTTGGCCGCGCAGGGCCTGCGCGGGCATCTGCTGCAAATCCTTGACCCAGCCGAGGAAACCCTGCCCTTCGCGGGCCATATCCGCTTTGAAGACCCCTCGGGCGGCGCGCCCGCGCCCATTCCGCGCACGGAAGCGCTGCGCGGCGCCTATCAGGCGGCGCTGACTCGCCACAGGGAAGGCTTGGCCGCGCTGGCACTGTCCCTTGGCTTCAGCTTCGCCACCCATCGCACGGATCAGCCGCCAGAGCTTGCCTTGCTGGCGCTATTTCAGCGGCTGGAGGCCGGCTGATGTTGACACTCGGCCCCATCGGCTTCGCCGCCCCTTGGCTGTTGCTGGCATTGCCGGCGCTGCCGGTGCTGTGGTGGCTGCTGAGGGTCACGCCGCCCGCGCCGAAGCGCCAAATCTTCCCGCCCACGCGCATTTTGCGTGAGTTACAGCCGGCCGAGGCAACACCGGCGCGCACGCCCTGGTGGCTGTTATTACTGCGCCTGATCGTGGCGGGCTTGATTATTCTGGGCCTGGCGCGGCCCATCTGGCAGCCAAGCGCGGGTACCGGCCAATCCGGCCCGTTATTGCTGGTGCTGGATGATGGCTGGGCCGCCGCCCCGGATTGGGCGCGGCGGATGAGCCAGGCGCAGCGCATCCTGGAAGCCGCCATGCGCGAAGCCCGCCCGGTTGCGCTGCTGACCACAGCACCGAACCAGGGCGAAGCCGATCCGCTTGCCTTCCTGCCCGCCGAGGAAGCCGCTGCGCGCTTGGCGGTGGTGCGCCCCAAACCCTGGGCGCCGGATCGCGCCGCAGCTTTGGCCGCCTTCACTGCGCTGCGCGCCGCCAACCACGCCGGCTTGGAAAGCATTTTCCTGACTGATGGGTTGGATCATGGCGCGGCTCAGGACGCTCAGGCATTTCTGGCCGCGCTGGCTGCCGCCGGGCCGCTCACGCTGATCGAAGTGCCCGCGGAGCCAAGGCGCCTTTTGGCCCCGCCCATGCTGGAAGGGGATCGGCTGCGGATAAAACTACTGCAAGCGCCGGTGGCGCTGCCCGGGCAAGCCGCCGTCCTGGCGCGTGGCGGGGATGGCGCCAGCCTTGCGCGGGTGGATTTAGCTTTGGCACCCGGTGCGAACAGCGCCGAGGCCGTGCTGCAACTCCCCAGCGAAATCCGCAACCAGATGGTGCGGCTGGAATTGGAACCGGAAGCCGGCGCGGCCGGGGTTTTCCTGCTGGATGAAAGCTTCCGCCGCCGCCCGGTCGGTCTCGCGGCGGGTGAGGATACCGGGGCGGATGCGCCGCTCATCGGCCCGCTTTTCTATCTGCTGCGGGCACTTGATCCATTCGCGGAATTGCGTCGCGGCACGCCGGAAGCGCTGCTGGCGCGCCGGCTTTCCGTGCTGATCCTGGCGGATCGTGAATTGGCGGACCCGAAGGAACGCGAAGCACTCGATGCCTGGGTGCGCCAGGGCGGCACGTTGATCCGCTTTGCCGGGCCTCGGCTGGCGGCGAAGCAGGATGCGCTGCTGCCGGTCCCTTTGCGCGCCGGGGAACGCCAATTGGGCGGCATGCTAACTTGGGAAAAGCCGCAAACCCTCGCCCCCTTCCCCGGTCATTCGCCCTTTGCCGGGCTGACCCCACCCGCTGAGGTGACGGTGGAACGCCAAGTGCTGGCGGAGCCATCGCCCCGTTTGGCCGAACGTAGCTGGGCGCGGCTGGCCGATGGTACGCCTCTGGTCACGACAGAAACCCGCGGCGCCGGGCGGATTGTGCTGTTTCATGTGACGGCGCAGGCGGAATGGTCGAACCTGCCGCTTTCCGGGCTTTTTGTGGATATGCTGCGCAGGCTGGTTTCCCTTTCCGCAGGCGTTGCGGCGGGGGAGGCTGATCAGCCCCTCGCACCACTGGAAACCCTCGATGGTTTTGGCCGGCTTGGCGCGCCGCCCGCCGGTGCTGCGCCCGTTTCCGCGCGCGCCTTGGATGAAACCCGCGCATCGCCGCGCCATCCGCCCGGCTGGTATGGGCCCGCCGGCGCGGCTGGTGAGGCCGCCTATCGCCGCGCCTTGAACCTTTCATCCCATCTGCCCGCACCGCAATTGATGGCGGCGCCGCCGGCTTCGGCCCGTGTGGAAACGCTGGGCGGTGAAGCGGCGGAGCGTGATTTGGGGCCGTGGCTTTTGGCCGCTGCCTTCGCGCTGTTTTTGGTGGAGCTGATCGCGGCCCTTGGCCTGCGCGGGCTATGGCGGCCACGGCGTTTTGCGCTGCCTGTGCTTTTGCTGCTGGCGCTGGCGCCGTGGCAGGTGAACGCGCAAGGCGCCGATGGCAGCGCGGCGCTGGCAACACGCCTAGCCTATATCCAAACCGGCGATGCAGCGGTGGACGAGTCCTCTCGCAGCGGGCTTGCGGGGCTTGCTGATTTCGTCAATCGGCGCACGGCAGCGGCGCTGGCCGAACCCCATGGCGTGACGCCGGGGCAGGATGATCTTTCCTTCTACCCGCTGCTTTATTGGCCGATCCTGCCCGATGCGCCTGCGCCGAATGCAACAGCGGTGGCGGCGCTGAATGATTTCATGCGCCAGGGCGGCATTATCCTGATGGATACGCGTGATCAGGGCTCGGGCGAGGGCATGTCGCCAGGCGCGCGCGCCGCACTTCGGCGCGTGACGCGGGATTTGGCGATACCGCCGCTGATCCCGGTGCCGGAAGACCATGTGCTGAACCGCGCCTTTTATTTGCTGAATGAATTGCCGGGGCGTTTCGCCGGTGGGCAGGTTTGGGTGGCGCGCGATCAGGACCGCGCCAATGACAGCGTGAGCCCGGTGATCCTGGGCGGGCATGATTGGGCCGCAGCCTGGGCGATGGACCGCAATGGCCAGCACCCGCATGCGACGATCCCCGGCGGGGCGCGCCAGCGCATATTGGCGTATCGTTTCGGGACTAATCTGGTGATGTATGCGCTGACCGGGAACTATAAGGGCGATCAGGTGCATGTGCCGGCAATATTGGAGCGGTTGGGGAATTAGAGCATTTTCAAGCCAAGTGGGTTCACTTGGCGACTCGGAAAATGCGACCAAAGACAGGTGCATTTTCAAGCCAAGTGGCTTCACTTGGCGGCTCGGAAAACGGGACCAAAAAAAATGGCGCGGCGGTTATGGGCGCCGCGCCATATCACCTCACCTAATCGGCGGCGCGTACATCAAGCCGCCGCGCGTCCATAAATCATTCACCCCACGCGGCAGGTTGATCGGTGAATTCTTGCCGAGGTTACGGTCGAATATTTCACCATAATTGCCGACAGCCTTGATGGCGTTATAGGCCCAGCGCCGATCAATCCCCATCAGCGGCCCGTGATCGCCCGAAACACCCAGCAAGCGACGAATGGCCGGGTTGGGGTTGTTCAGCATTTCATCCACATTTGCTTGCGTGACGCCCAGCTCCTCGGCCTCGATCAGCGCAAAAACCGTCCAGCGCACAATATCGAAGAACTGGTCATCGCCATGGCGCACCGCTGGGGCGAGTGGTTCCTTTGAGATGATATCAGGCAAAACCACATGTTCCGCCGGGTTGCGGAGCGCGCTGCGGATGCCCGCAAGCTGCGACGCATCGGTGGAAAACGCATCGCAGCGGCCATTGTTGTAGGCGTTGCGCGTTTCCTCATTCTGTTCGAACACCAAGGGCTGGATGCGCGTATTCGTGCTGCGCGCCCAATCCGCAAGGTTCAATTCATTGGTCGTGCCGGCTGTGACGCAAATAGTCGCCCCCGCCAAATCCGCCGCGCGCTTTGCGCCGGTGGCGACCCGCACCAGGAAGCCCTGACCATCATAGAAATTGACGGCGGTGAAATTGAGCCCATTGGCCGTATCGCGTGAATGGGACCAGGTGGTGGTGCGGGACAACATATCCACCTGCCCCGATTGCAGGGCCGGCAAGCGCGCCTGGGAAGACAGCACCACCCAGCGCACCTTATTCGCATCACCCAGGATCGCAGCGGCGACCGCACGGCAGGTATCGGCATCCAGCCCGCGATTGACGCCTTGGCTATCAACAACACCAAAGCCAGGCGCGCCCGGATGCGCGCCGCAAATCAGCGCATCACGCGCGCGGATGGCTGCAACGGTTGGGCCTTGTTGTACCGGTTGCGCAAAGGCGGGCAGCGCGGCGAGCAGGCCGGCGGCGAGCAGGAATTTGACTTTCATGTTTTTTCCTCCTGGGAATGGTGAAATTCATGCGGGCGCTGACTTGCTGAGGCGCTGCCACAGGGCAACACCACAAAGCACGCCAAGCGCTAGCAATAGGCGCTGCGTATCAGGCAGCAGATGCAAGAAGGCCGCCGCCAAACCGGCAAGCCCCATCGCCCAGCGCAGGATCACGCCCATGGGCCGCAGCAAATACCCGGCATAGGATGCGGTGATCAACGTCAGCGCCGCGACCTGAATGAGCGTGGCCGTCGCGATATCAAACAGGCTACCGCGCAGCATGATCCCAGGATCATAAATAAAGGCAAAGCCCACGGTGAAACCGGCAATGCCAAAGCGTGAGGCATGCACACTCGCAATGGTGGGGCTTGCCTTGGCGATGGCCGCCGCAGCGAAAGCAGCAGCGGCCACAGGTGGTGTCGCATCCGCAATCACCGCGAAATAGAAGACGAATAGATGCGCCTGCAAAACATCAATGCCAAGCGGGCGGCCCAATTCCAGCACCTGCGGCACGCCAATCGCCGCGGCTATGATATAGGAAGGCGTGGTCGGGATACCCAGGCCCAGCACCAGCACGGTGATGCAAAGCATAATCAGCAAAAGCGCCAGATTGCCCGCCGACAAATCCTTGATGATACCGCCAAATGCCACCACCATACCGGTCGCCGTAAGTGCCGAGACCACAACGCCCGCCCCCGCGATCGAAACCGCAAGCGGCGCCATGGTGAAGCCCGCATCGGCCAGGCTATTCAGCACAGCGCGCCAGCCCATGCGCGTACGCGCGCGCAGCAGCGAAACGCCGACCATGGCAAGCGTGGAACAGAAGGCCGCGAAATTGCCGCTCCAGCGTTCCGTCATCAGGAAGACCAGCAAACCAATAGGCAGCACCAGATGCGCATCGGCCAGCACTTCGCGCCAGGCGGGAATATCCTTCAGCGCCATCGGCGCAATGCCAAGTTTTTTTGCTTCAAAATGCACAGCGGCAAGGATCGCGAAGTAGTACATCACCGCGCCAATCGCGGCGGCCACCAGAATGTCGCCGTAGGGAATATTGGTGATCTCGGCCATTACAAAAGCCGCGGCGCCCATCACGGGCGGCATCAGCGCGCCACCCACGGAAGCGGCACTTTCAATCCCAGCCGCGACCGCCGGGCGGTAACCCACGCGCATCATCAACGGAATGGTCATCGCGCCTGTGGTGATGACGTTGGAAACGGAAGACCCGCTCATGGTGCCGAAAAGACCTGAGGTGACAACAGCAACCTTGGCCGGCCCGCCGGTATAGCGCCCAGCGACAGCAGCACCCAGATTCGAAAACAACCGCCCTGTACCGCTGCCCTGCATGAAGGCACCAAACAGGATGAAGACCGCGATGGTGGTGGCGACAATCCCGGTCAGCGGGCCATAAACCCCGCCCGCGGTTGGCACCAGCCAGGCGGCTTCAATGATCTCATTCAGCTTGAAGTTACGCGTGTTCAGCACGCCCGGCAGATGATGCCCGATGAACATGTAAAGCAGGCAGCCCGCCACCATCCAGGCAAGCCCCGGTTCCACCGCGCGGCGGATCGCTTCCAGCATTGTCACCATGCAGATGATGCCAAGCGTCAGCATCAGCGGCGTGAAGGGATCCACATATTCCATGCGGTCATTGACGGCGCCCGCATTCACAAAAACCCATAGATGCGGCGCGGCGGCGGCGATGGTCCAAAGCCAATCAAACAGGCTTGGCCGATTTTGTGGCGAGTGTTTCTGAAACGCCGGGTAAAGCAAAAAAAGCGGCGGCGTGAAGACCAGCAGATGGAGGCTCCGCATTTCGATCGGCTCCGGAAATCCGAAGCCGCCAAAATAAAGATGCAGCGCCGCCCATCCCGCCATCCAAAGCGCGATGGCCGTCTTCAGCCACCCATCAAGCGCGCGCATGGCGTAGCTTTCTTATCTGCACGCGCAATAGTGCGATCAGGCCGGCGGATTGGCGCCGGCTTCGCGGAAGGCGCGCACCGCACCACCCGCTAGCGGCACACCGCGATAGGCAACGGATGCGGTTGGGTTCCAGGCACCCATGCTGGCATGGATGGAAATGAGCCTCTGCCCCCGGTTGCGGATAAGTGTGCGGGTGATCTTGTAGGTCACATCATCCGGCACGCTTTCATGCACCAGGATCACGCTATCCATCATGGTCACCGGCACATCGCCGGTCATGAGCGCAGGATAGGTCGCACCCGGCAGGATGCCCTGCGCATAGGCATATTCCTTTTGCAGATGGTCGCGCACATCCTGCGGGAAGGCGACCATATGCCCGCCGCGGCGGCCTTGGGCGATTTCCGTGAAAATCGCCGCCGGGCGCGCAAGTGCGGCGTAAAGATAATCCACCTGCCCATCATTATAGGCGGCTGCGATATCGGCGTAGGACCCGTTCAAATAGCGCCCGCCTTCAGCCCTGATCTTGTCCGGACTGGTGCCCAGGAATTTCAGGATGCGCTGCAGCGTCATTTCATCCGTGCTGCTGCGCTGGGGTGCTGCGATTTTCAGGCCACGCTGCGTCAGGATGGCGCGCATATCCTCAGGCCCCGCGCCCTTATGGCGCAGGAAATGGTGTTCCGTCGGCGAATAGCCGGTGCCAAGGCAGCGGAGCTTATCGTGCTTGGCGCTATAGGGCTCAATCCCCTGCACGGCGGATGCCGCAAAGGCATCAATCCCCCAGCCGATCTGGGATTGCCCGTTATTGATGCGCGTGGAATTGGCGAGGCCACCACCCGGCACAACGCGGATTTGCAGATCAGGGTTTTCTTCGCGGATCAGGGAAGAAAGCCCCGCAGCCATGGTGTACCAGCCGCCGCCGACGGACCCCGCCACCCATTCCAACGTGGTTTGCGCCGAAGCGGTGCGAATGAAGGGGGCGGCAAGCCCGGCGCCCAGCAAAATGCGGCGCGTTGTTTGAAGGCTCATTGATGATTTCTCCCTGTTGCGAGGCGCAAGTGGGCCGTCTCCGGCGCTCCGGACCAAGGCTTGCATGGTGGCGCGGGGCTAGGCAAGCGCTGATTCCGGCCCGGCAGTGGTCACTTGCGGCGGATTCCTGGGCATCGAGGTGCCGGGGGCCTTGCGTTTCAGCGCAAAGCAACGAAATAGGCGCGTGAAGGATGAGGTAGGCTGGCAGAGCTTCGTAACAGGAGGCCTCCGGCCATGACGATAGCAGCAGTTCTGCGGCAGAAAGGTAACGCCGCCATTTCCGTGACTCCCGAGACGCCGGTCGTGGAAATCGCCCGCATCATGGCGGCGCGGCGCATCGGCGCTGTGCTGATCGTGACGAGCACCGGGCAAGTTGCCGGCATTTTGAGTGAGCGTGATATCGTCAAATCAGTCGCTGATCGGCGGAATGGTGTGCGCTGCCTGGCAGCTGAGGAAATCATGACGCGCGAAGTGGTCATGGTAGGCGCCGATACGCCCGTGGAAGCAGCGCTTGAAATCATGGACCAAGGCTATTTCCGCCATTTGCCAGTCTGCGACACCGATGGGTCCCTGCTTGGCATTGTGAGCATCCGTGACCTGGTGAAGTTCCGCTTCGCCAAGCAGGACCACGATGTTGAAGCGCTTAAGGCCTATGTGACGCGGAGCTTCATGCACTGAAGTAAGGCGAGCGTTTCAGCACGCCTCCGCCCTGAAACGCCGCGTGGGCGCGGTAATTTCCGCCTGCGCCGCCACCACCTGCAATTCCCGCGCGCCGGCGGCCAGGGTTTGGCTCAACAGGCCGAAAATGCTGGAAGCCGCCGCTTCCAGCGCTGGCGCCGCCGCGCCGCTTTGCAGGCGATGAAACAGGAACAGCGCGGCAATCGCATCGCCCGCGCCATTGACGGACAGGGGCAGCATGGGCGTGCGTAACCGCCAAAACCCGCCGCCTTCAGCCGCGAGCAATTCAATCTCATCCACCGCAGTCCCTTCGGTGCGGAGCGATGTCAGCAGCACAATGCGCGGCCCCTTGGCCTGCAGCGCGGTCATGGCGGCCTTGGCAGCCTCCAGGCTGGTGATGGCCTGCCCGGTCAGCCATTCCAATTCGAATTGATTGGGCGTTGCGATATCCGCCACCGGCAGCGCCTGATCGCGCAGGAATTCCGGAATGCCCGCGCGCACGAAAACGCCGCGCCCCGTATCGCCAATCACCGGATCGCAGCACCAAAGCGCCTTTGGATTGGCCGCCTTGACCTTGAGCGCGGCATCGCGCACCGCCGCCCCGATCTCGGCCGAGCCCAAATAACCCGACAGCACCGCATCACAGCGGGGCAGCACGCCGCGATCTTCAATGCCGGCCACGCATTCCCGGATCAGATCGGCGCCAAACACCTGGCCGCGCCAGGCGCCATAGCCGGTGTGGTTGGAAAATTGCACCGTATGCACGCCCCAGACCTCTGCCCCCAGGCGCTGCAAGGGGAAGATGGCGCTGGCATTGCCGACATGGCCATAAGCGACCCAGGATTGGATAGACAGGATATTGAGGCTCACGCGCGCCGGACCTTTGCGATGGCAGGGTGATCCCTGTCGCCCGATGCGCGGCTTGGGTCAATCACGCGCTTGCATGGGCGGGGCCGATCCCTTATAGCCCCCACTCCCAAGGCAGCCGGTCGGCATCGGCGGCCTGTTTTTTGTGAGCATGCGCCATGAAGTCCGATATCCATCCCGCCTATCATGAGATCAACATCATCATGACCGATGGGACCGAGTACAAGACCCGTTCCTGCTACGGCAAGCCGGGCGATACCATCCGCCTGGATATTGACCCGAAGTCGCACCCGGCCTGGACCGGCCAACAGCGCATCATTGATACGGGCGGCCAGATCGCGAAGTTCAACAAGCGCTTCGCCGGTATTGGCGCGCGCAAGTAGGACTTCCAAGCGCCGGGCCGTAAGTTTCGGCCTTTCTTGACACGACAGGTTTTTCGCCCCGCAGCCCCTTGATTGGCGGCGGGGTTATGTCCATTTCTGCTCCATCAGGGGCGCCATTCGGGCCCCTGGTGCGGACAAAACCTCTTGCCGCCCAGATGGGGGCATATCGGGTGCAGTTCGCTGGCCTCAACGGACCTTGCTTTGCGAAGGAGTGTCCCTGCTATGAATGCTATTGATTTCTCCCCCCTTTTCCGCACCGCCATTGGCTTTGATCGCCTGGCGCGGTTGATGGATACGGCGCGCGGCAGCGCCGATGCCGGGGCCTACCCGCCCTACAATATCGAAAAGACCAGCGATGACAGCTATGTGCTGACCATGGCGGTGGCCGGTTTCGCGGAAGCGGATTTGGACATCACCGCCCATCAGAACACGCTGACCGTGACGGGCCGCGCCCAGGCAGCGCCGGAAGAAACCCGCCGTTTCCTGCATCGCGGCATCGCCGGGCGGGGTTTTGAACGCCGCTTCGTGCTGGCCGATCATATCGTGGTGAGTGGTGCGAGGCTTGAAAATGGCCTGCTGCATATCGCGCTGCGTCATGAAGTGCCGGAAGCGCTGAAGCCGCGGCAAATCCCGGTGCAGGGCAGCCGACCGGCGGCACTGACCGAAGCGGCGCCTCAGGCGGCTTGAACCCCAAAAATAATGACCCCCATCCAGTTATGGGTGGGGGTTCACCCCTTCTTGAAAAACGCCTCCGCCGCCAAGCGCTGGGCGTCGCGTGCGCCAATAGCGGCCTCGGCGCGGCTGATTTCGGCCTGCAAAGCCTCGATATATTCGCGCAGCTGCGCCACATCCCAGCCGTCAAACACCATCGGCTGAAACCGCGGCGCGCGGCGCGGTCTTTCTTCTTCCTCGATCGGGGCCATATCTCTCTCCTCTCGCGGGCGGGTTTTGACCCTGGCCGCGCCTCTCTCTATAGGAACCGCAACAAGGCGGGGGTTTCTCTCGCCCGCCCGCCCCTTGAGGTTATGCCATGAACCAGCCATTGATGCCCAAGGCCACCGCCGTGTGGCTGATTGACAAGACCGCCCTTACCTTTGACCAGATTGCCGATTTTGTCGGCATGCACCCGCTTGAAATTCAGGCCATCGCGGATGGCGAAGTGGCGCAGGGGATCATCGGCTATGATCCGATCACCAATGGTCAATTGACGCGGGAAGAAATCCAGCGCTGTGAAGCAGATAGCGAAGCGCGGCTGCAAATGGCCCGGCAGGTCAGCCATTTGCCGAAATCCAAGGCCAAGGGCGGGCGCTATACTCCCGTTTCCAAGCGCAATGACCGGCCAGATGCGATTGCCTGGCTGCTGCGGAATTTCCCTCAGGTGCCGGAAGCTACCATTGTGAAGCTGCTTGGCACCACGAAGGAAACCATCGCCAAGGTGCGCGACAGGACCCATTGGAACAGCGCGAACATCAAGCCGCGTGATCCTGTGATCCTGGGGCTTTGCACGCAGGGCGAACTTAATGCCGCCGTCGGCGCACTAGCCGCGGTTGAAGCACAGGCCGCAGAAGGTGCTGCGGCCTGAGGCGGAGCATTTTCAAGCCAAGTGGAAACGCTTGGCGGCTCGGAAAATGCGACCAGGCAAGTGTCTAGTGCGGCTTCCCTGAACGGAGCCGCGCCATCTCCTCCTTCAGTTTAAGTTTTTCCCGCTTCAATCGCGCCAGGGTTTCGGCATCTGGCCTCGGTCGCTGGTCTTCCTCAAAAATCTGCGCCTCAAGCGCAGCATGACGGGTATTGAGGGAAGCGATCCGGGCATCCAAGCGCATACCGAAGCATCCTTATGCTGTGATGCAGCCCGGTGGGTTGGCCCTGTCCCGGGCAGCAAGGACATGCTAACCCATTCTACGCTAAAGATGCATCAACTGTTTTCGAACCTGGCCCCGCGATGATCGCTGACCGAGACGCCCTGCTCCGCCGCCTGCATGAACTCCGCACCGAGCATCGGGATTTGGATACCGTGATCGCGCGGATGGAAGCCGGCACAGTGGATCAATTGCAGTTGCAGCGGCTGAAAAAGCGCAAGCTGAAACTGAAGGACGAAATCGCCTGGCTCGATAGTCAGCTTTTGCCTGATATCATCGCCTGAGGGGGTTGGATATGGCCGGAACAACGCTGGTGGGCGTGATCATGGGCAGCCGTTCGGATTGGGAAACGCTGCGCCATACCGCCGAAACCCTGGAAAAGCTGGGCATTGCGCATGAAACCCGCGTGGTTTCCGCGCACCGTACGCCCGAACGCCTGTTTGACTACGCGAAGCAAGCGGCAGGGCGGGGGCTTCGCGTCATCATCGCGGGCGCTGGCGGGGCGGCGCATCTGCCAGGCATGGCCGCTTCCATGACGCATCTGCCCGTGCTTGGCGTGCCGGTGCAAAGCGCAGCCTTGGCGGGCGTGGATAGCCTGTTGTCCATTGTGCAAATGCCGGCCGGCGTGCCGGTTGGCACCCTTGCCATCGGGCGGGCTGGGGCGGTGAATGCGGCTTTGCTCGCGGCCTCCATCCTTGCCTTGGAAGATGCCGCGCTGGCCACACGCCTGATCGCTTGGCGCGCCGCCCAGACGGAGAATGTGCCGGAGAGCCCAGTGTGACCAACCCGCCATCCAACGCGGTGATTGGCATTCTGGGCGGTGGGCAGCTTGGGCGCATGTCGGCCATGGCAGCGGCGCGGCTTGGCTATCGCTGCCATATCTATGCCCCTGGCGCGGATGAACCCGGCATGCAGGTGGCCGCCGCCCGCACCGTCGCTGCCTATGACGACCATGAGGCTTTGGCGCGCTTCGCAGACCAGGTGGATGTCGTCACCTTCGAATTTGAAAATGTCCCGGCGGAGACAGTGGAAATCCTGGCCCGCCGCGTGCCCTGCCGGCCAGGGGAAAGGGCGCTTGGGATCTGCCAGGATCGCTTGCAGGAAAAGGCGTTTCTGGAAGGGATCGGTGTGCCCGTTGCCCCCTGGCGCGCGGTGCGGACGGAAGCCGAATTGCAGGCGGCGGTGGCCGAACTTGGCCTGCCTGCCGTGCTGAAGACAACCCGCCTTGGCTATGATGGGCGCGGCCAAGCAGTATTGCGCCACCCGGATGATCTGGCTTCCGCCTGGGCAAGATTGGCGCCTCGGCCATTGATCCTGGAAGGCTTTGTGCCTTTCACGCTGGAGCTTTCAGCGATTGCGGCACGCGGCGTGGATGGTGCGCTCGCAGTATTCGACGCGACCGAAAACGCGCATCGGCACCATATCCTGGATATCAGCTATGCGCCGGCGCGCGTGGCACCCGAAATTGCTGCTGCCGCGCAGGGCCATGTGGCCGCCGTGGCGCGCGGGCTTGATCTGGTCGGGCTTGTGGCGCTGGAGATGTTCCTGCTGCCCGATGGCCGGCTGATCGGCAATGAAATCGCCCCGCGCCCGCATAATTCCGGGCATTGGACCATGGATGCCTGCACCGCTTCACAATTCGAACAGCATATCCGCGCCGTGGTTGGGCTGCCTTTGGGCGCCGGGGATCGCCACCATGATGCGGTGATGCGCAATCTGATCGGGCCGGAAGGCATGGCCGCCTGGCCGGGGCTGCAAGGGCAGCGCGGGATTGCGCCGCATCTTTATGGCAAGGCGGAAGCGCGGGCAGGGCGCAAAATGGGCCATGCGAACCGGCTTTTGCCCTTGGGCGCGCTGGCGGCGATGGATGATGGGGCGGCGCTTGGCCCACTCGCGGCCATTGCGGCGCAAAAATCATGAGCGCCGGGGCGCTTTGGTCTTCTTTTGTTGAGAAACTGCCGGTAGGTTGCGGCGCATGAAGTCTGGTTTTTACACCTCTGGCATCCTTTCAGCCGCCGCCCTGACGCTCGGGCTTGGCGTGGTTCAGCCGGTGCGCGCCCAATTCATTGAAGGGCCTTACATCGCTGGCGCGATTGGCATGAATTACCTGGATGATGCCAAATTCCGCCTGGATAACAGCCTGAACCAGGGCATGACGGCGCTTGGCCAGCCCAATGGTGGCCAGCTTGGCTTTGATTATGGCGGGGTTGGCCTGCTCAGCCTGGGATGGGGGTTCAGCAACGGTATTCGCCTTGAACTTGAAGGCAGCTACCGCAGCAATGAGGTTGATAGCGCCAATGGCGCTGCCGGCCTCGCCGGCCCGGGCGGGCATGGCGGGCGGCAGGATAGCTATGGCCTGATGGGCAATGCGCTGGTGGATTTGGTGCGGATCGGTCCCTTCCTGCCTTATGTCGGGATTGGCGCGGGGTATCTTGTTTCCAGCTTTAATGATCTGAACGGGCGCCCCGGCAATGGCAGCTTGCGGCTGCGCGGTGATGATACGGGCGGTGCTTTTGCCGTGCAGGGGATTGCCGGGCTTGGCTTTGTGATTGACCAGGTGCCCGGCCTGACGCTGACAGCCGAGTATCGGTATCTGGAAAGCCTGGGGCCAAGCATCCCCGTGACTTACGTGAATGCCGCCGGCGCCACGGTGCTGTCGGGCAAGGCGGATACGGAAAGCCGCAATCAATCCTTCCTGCTTGGGCTGCGCTATGCCTTCAATGCACCTGCGGCGACGCCCGCCGCTGTCGCAGCGCCCGTCGCGGTGCGGAGCTTTCTGGTGTTTTTTGATTGGAATCGCGCTGACCTGACCGCGCGTGCGCGCCAGATCGTCGGTGAAGCCGCCGAAGCCGCCCGCGCCCAGCCCACGCGCCTTGAAGTATCGGGCCATGCGGATCGCACCGGCACGCCACAATATAATCAAGCGCTGTCGCGCCGCCGCGCTGAAGCAGTGGCGGAAGAACTCGTCCGTCGCGGCATTGCGCGTCAGGATATCAGCATCACAGCCTTGGGTGAAACTCAGCCCTTGGTCGCAACTGCCGAAGGCGTGCGTGAGCCGCAAAACCGCCGAGTGGAAATTATCCTGAAATAGCCACTGGTTTTGGCGCAGCGCTCCGCCATTGGCGCAGCAGCATCGCACCCGCCACCGTAAACCCGCCAAGCGTGCCGATGACGCCCGCCGCATTCAGGGCAAAGGCCTGCCCAAAAGCCGCCGGCAAAGGCCCGGCAAGCGCATAACCCACTGCACCAAGCGCTGCACCAAAAGCCGCACCACCCAATACCTGTGCGCGATAGGAATCCGTCAGCAGCCGTATTGCCGCCGCCGGGCAGACCAGCATCGCCACCACCAGAATGCTGCCCACCGCTTCAAAAGCCGCGACCGCCGCTGCCGCCACCATCAAATTCAGCGCCAATTCCAAACCGCGCGCCGGCAGGCCGATGGCAGCGGCGTAATCCGGATCAAAACAGAGCAGATGCAAGGGCCGCCAAAGCAGCGCGACAACCCCTGCCAGAACAATGCTCACCGCCGCGAGCAGGAATATCTGGCGCGGCAGGGCAGCAAGCGCGGCAGGATCAAGCAATGAGGCAAAACCCTGCGCTTCCAGCCAAACTAGGCTCTCCAATTGGCCGAACAGCACGCAATCAAGGTCCAAATCAACGCTGCGCGCGCCGGTCGCTTCAATCAGCATGAGGCCAAGCGCGAAGAAGCTGGTGAAAACGGCACCCGCGGCAGCACCCGATTCCAGCCTCGCGACACGCCGCACCAGGCTAATCAGAAACACCCCCGCCAAAGCCGCCGCCAAGGCGCCCAGCAGCATGGGCAGCCCCGCCCGCGCGCCGGTGATCGCAAAGCCCGCAATAATGCCGGGCAGCACGGCATGGGATAGCGCATCACCCAGCAGGCTATCACGCCGCAGCACCAGGAAGGACCCAAGCAAACCGCACAAGCCGCAAGCGAGAATCGCTGCAAGCATCGCCGGCAGATCAAGCCGCAGAAAATCTACCGCCGTCATGGCCGTGGACCCAAGGCGTGCGGCGATGCGGGCAAGGATGAAGGCTCCGCCAATAACCGCGTTGCCATTTCCGCCGGCAGCCCATGTTCGACCAAATCCGCCAACCGATCCGCGCCCGCGATATCCGTGGCACCCAGGCCGAGCAGGTGATGTTCCACCGCACGATGCGCGCGCACGGCACGCCGCGCGGCGGCAGCGCCACGGGGCGTCAGATGAATTTCACCATCCGCCCGTGCCACCAGCCCGCGCAGCCCGAGCCAAAGGGCCAAGCGCGCGGCATGAGGCTCAGACCAGCCGCGCGCGGCGGCCAAGGCGGCAATCGGCGTCCAGCGATCCCCTGCCGTACCGGGGCCGGCGCCGGCGGCTTCCTGCGCTTCCCAAGCGGCGCGCAGAAAATGCGATTCGGTGGCGGCGATGCGTCGGCGCGTGCGGCGCCAGGCTTCCGGCAGCAGGCCTCGTTCAGGTGCCAATAGCAGCGCCAGGGTGAAGAAAATCGCGCCCACCAGCACCACCGCCGCGCCCGTTGGCCATTCTGGCTGGAAGGCAGAAGCCGCCGCGCCCAAGGCCCCCGCCAGCGCGCCAAGTGATGCCGATACCAGCAGCAGGACCGGCAGACGATGCGTGAGCAGCCGCGCCGTTGCCGACGGCAGAATGAGCAAGGCCACCACCAGCACCAGCCCAACCGCCTGCAAGCCCGCCACCGCGACAATCACAATCAGACCAAGCAAGGCAAGATCAGTGCGCGCCACGGAAAGCCCCATGACGCGCGCATAGTCAGGGTCAAAACACGCTGCACGCAACCGCTGAAACAACGCCAGACAGATCAGTACGCAGAAGGCCGCAATGCCGCCGGCCCAAAGCGCATCTTCTGCCCGCATCCCCGCCGCCTGACCAAGAATGAATTTGCCAAGCCCCGCCTGCGCCGCTTGCGGCATGGTCTGCACATAGGACAGCAGCGCAACGCCCAGCGCGTAAAAACTTGAAAGCACAATGGCGATGGCCGCGTCTTCGCGAATGCGCCGCCCGCGCGTGAGCGCCTGCACCGCCAGCACACCCAAGACGCCCGCGACCAGCGCGCCCGCCAACAAGGGCGGCAAAGCGCGTGGATTGCCGCCAAAACTCGCAACCAGCATCGCCGCCAAAACTACGCCAGGCAAAGCGGCATGGCCCACCGCATCGGCCATCAACGCGCGGCCACGCAGCAGCGCGAAAGCGCCGACCGTGCCGCAGGCAAGCCCCAGCAGGGCACAACCCGCCAACACCACCAGCGTGTTGTAGCCAAAACTCACCTGAGCCCGCCTTCGGCCACGGCCTGTTCCAGCACATTCAGCCGCCCGCCATAGGCGCGCGCAATCGCATCCGGCGTGAAGGCGGATTTCACATCACCCGCCGCAACTGCGCGGCCATTCAGCAGCAACACCTGATCGAAATAGCTTGGCACGGTTGAAAGATCATGATGCACGGCAATCACGCTGCGGCCCGTTGCCACCACGCGGCGCAGCACGGCGATAATTGCCTGTTCCGTTGCCGCATCCACCGCGGCGAAGGGTTCATCCATCAGGTACAGGTCAGCATCCTGCGCCAGCGCACGCGCCAGAAAAACGCGCTGCTGCTGCCCCCCTGAAAGCCGGCCAATTTGCCGATCCGCCAGATCCGCCAACCCCACCTGATCCAAGGCAGCGTAAGCGGCATCCCGTTCCGTCTTCGGCACGCGCCCCCACCAGCGCATGCGCGGATAGCGCGACATGCACACGACATCGAGCGCGGTTGCCGGAAAGTCCCAATCCACCGAGGCACGTTGTGGCAGGTAACCAACGCGATTGCGCACCTCGCCCAGCTTGCGGCCGAAAAACCGCGGCTCACCCGCGATGCTCGGGATCAGGCCAAGTGCAGCGCGGAGCAGCGTGGATTTCCCCGCGCCATTCGGCCCGACAATCGCCGTCAGCCCCGGTGCCGCCTGCCAGGTAATGTCCCACAGCACGGTTTTGTCACCGTAAGCGACAGTCAGATGCGTGATCGCAAGCGGGGCAGGCGGTGTTGGATTTTGGTTCATGTTGTGCTGAGCCTGCCCAGCATACCGCGTGCCGGCGCTTCCCCACCCAAAGCGCGGGCGATGGTGGTGAAGTTATGATCCAACATGCCCTGATAGGTGCCTTCATAGGTGCCGGGCTTGCCCATGGAATCGGAAAACAGCGTGCCGCCCAAAGCCACGCGCTGCCCGCGCGCCCCGGCCCCTTCAATCAGCGCCCGCACGGCGCGATCAGGGACCGAGCTTTCGGCGAATACCGCCGGGATGCGCCTTTCCACCAGGCTGCGGACCAAGGCTTCGATACGCGCAAGGTTTGCTTCCGATTCGGTGGAAAGCCCCTGGATGCTATCCACTTCCAGCCCATAACGCGCAGCGAAATAGCTGAAGGCATCATGCGCCGTGACCAGCAGGCGCTGGCGCGGCGGGATGCTGCCCAGCACCCGCGCGCCATAATCATGCAGGGCGGCCAAGCGGGCGCGCAGCGCGGCAAGGTTGGCCGCAAAAACGCTGGCCTGATCGGGCAGCAACCGGCCAAGCGCGGCGGCGATGCTGCCCGCGGCTTCGGCCCACAAAACCGGGTCCATCCAAACATGCGGGTCAGCGGCGTCGGGGTAGTCCGGATTGGCGCGCAGGCTTGCCCGCGGCAGGCTTTCCGCCACCATCACCACGGGCTTGCCATTGGCGGCAGCACGGGCCAGCACATCGCCCATGCGCCCTTCCAGGCGGTGACCATTGGCGAAAAGGATATCAGCGGCCAATAGCCGCGCCGTATCCGCGCGGGTGGGGCGGAACAGGTGCGGGTCAACACCTTCACCGATCAGGGTTTCGGCGCGCAGGCGATCCCCGCCGATATCGCGCACCAGATCGCCAACCATGGCAACGGTCGCCAGCGCGCGGGGCTGGGCGCGGTTCTGCGCCGGCGCAGAGGCCGGTGTCAGGGCCAGCAACGCAAGACCAAAGCCGCGCCGGCCAATGGCTGAACAACTATTCATTTCTGCATATATCTTTTGTTTTTCAGAGTTTTATCCTGTGAATTACCTTGGCCTTCTTGGCCCCCTCGTCAAGCCCCCCACAGGGTCTGGCCTTGCGCAAGCGAAGCGGTCGGCACCATGCTGAGTGCGTAACAGGGGCGATGATCCCATGCGTGCGCGTTTTCGGATTGGTGATGATTTGGTGGTGGAATTGGCCGAAACCTTTCGGCTGATGAGCGACCCGACGCGCCTTAAGATCATTCTGGCCTGCCGGGATGCGCCGGCGGCGGTGAATGAAATGGCTGAGAAGCTGGGCCTTTCCGCCTCGCTCGTGTCACACCATTTACGTCTTCTGCGGGCAGCGCGACTGTTACAGGCGGATCGGCGCGGGCGGCAGGTGTTTTATGTGGTGGGTGATGAACATATTCGGTCCATGCTGGCCGATATGGTTGATCACATCAGTGAAGAAGAAGCGACGGAGGGTGAGGCCTAAAACAGGGTGGCGCGGATTATGCCGGTTTTGTGCTTCCCCGCCCTTGTGCGGTGCGGGAGGCGCGATTATGGTCCGGCCAAGTTCGGAACTCTGGGGCTAGACCCCTGCTGAATCGAAGGTTAAAATCTTGAAACGGCGCGTTTTTCGTGACCGATAAGGGATGGGTTGATGAAGGTTTTCAAGGCAAAGTGCCGCGCATTCGGCATGGGTCGGGTTCTTGCCGGCTTGGCTGCGTTGGCGATGGGTTTGGTGCTGACAGTGCCAGCCCTGGCAGAGAGCATGGTTGGCGCGCCCGCCCCCTGGGGCATGGGCTTGCAGCCTTCAGGCGGGGTCATCAAGGAACGCATCTCCTCCTTCAACACAATGGTCTTCGCCATCATTACGGTGATCACGATTTTCGTGCTGATCCTGCTGGCCTATTGCGTGTGGCGCTTCAGCGCCAGCCGCAACCCGACACCGTCCACCACCAGCCATCACACCGGGCTTGAAATTGCCTGGACGGTGATCCCGGTGCTGATCCTGGTTGTCATCGCGATCCCATCCTTCCGCCTGCTGTATTTTCAGGATCGCGCAGTGGATGCGGATATGACGATCTCGGTGCAGGGGCGTCAGTGGTATTGGAATTACACCTATGTGGATCAAGGGAACTTCACCTTTGACAGCTATCCGCTGCAGGAAGCTGATCTGCAGCCGGGGCAAATCTTCAAGCTTGATGTCGATAATCAACTGGTGATTCCGGTCGGCGCCAATATCCGCATCCTGACCACGGGCCATGATGTGATCCATTCCTTCTTTGTGCCGGCGCTTGGCATCCAGAAATACACCATCCCTGGCCGCACGCTGGAAACCTGGATGCGTGCTGATCGCCCCGGCATCTTCTACGGGCAGTGCAATCAGATTTGCGGCACGAATCACTGGTTCATGCCGATTGCCGTGCGCGCCCTGCCGCGCGCCGAATTCGATGCCTGGGTCGCGGATGCGCAGAAGCGCTTCGCCCAGGCTGATGGTAGCGCGCCGGTGATCGCTGCCGCGCCAGTGGTTCAGGATTCACTTCAGATCGCGGAGGCCCGCCGGTAAGGCGCGGCTCAAGGAAGACAGACATGGCAACCTCTTCGCACGCCCATCACGACGATCATCACGATCACACGCCGGGCTTCGTGTCCCGCTGGTTCTTTTCGACGAACCACAAGGATATCGGCACGCTCTACATCATCTTCTCGCTGGTTGCGGCGGTGGTGGGGATTGGCATTTCGCTGCTGATGCGTCTTGAACTGATGTATCCCGGCATGCAGATTTTTGCCGATGGCCAGATGTGGAATGCCTATATCTCGGCCCATGGTCTGATCATGGTGTTCTTCGTGGTCATGCCCGCACTGATTGGCGGCTTCGGCAATTGGTTCGTGCCGATCATGATTGGCGCGCCGGATATGGCCTTCCCGCGCATGAACAATATTTCCTTCTGGTTGCTGGTGCCGGCCTTCATGCTGCTGGCCGCGAGCCTTTTCGTGGGCGAAGGCCCTGGCGCGGGTTGGACGATCTATACGCCGCTGTCTGACAACCAATTCCATTCCAGCCCAGCGATGGATTTGGCTCTGTTTTCACTGCACCTGGCGGGTGCTTCATCCATCATGGGTGCGGCCAACTTCATCACTACCATCTTCAATATGCGCGCCCCCGGCATGACTTTGCATCGGATGCCGCTGTTTGTTTGGTCCATGTTGGTCACGGCCTTCCTGCTGCTGCTCGCGGTGCCGGTGCTGGCGGGTGCGATCACCATGCTGATCACGGACCGCAATTTCGGCACGGCCTTCTTCAAGCCGGAAGGTGGCGGGGACCCGGTGCTGTTCCAGCATCTGTTCTGGTTCTTCGGCCACCCGGAAGTCTACATCATGATCCTGCCGGGCTTCGGCATCATCAGCCACATCATTTCCACCTTCAGCCGGAAGCCGGTGTTTGGCTACCTTGGCATGGCTTACGCGATGGTGGCGATTGGCTTTGTTGGCTTCATCGTC
This sequence comes from Alphaproteobacteria bacterium, assembly GCA_016869735.1. GTDB lineage: Bacteria > Pseudomonadota > Alphaproteobacteria > Acetobacterales > Acetobacteraceae > Neoroseomonas. Next base: position 35,080 of record VGDL01000004.1, on the reverse strand, counting down.
TGGGCGCACCACATGTACACATCGGGCATGGATGTGGACACACGCGCCTACTTCATGGCGGCAACCATGGTGATTGCGGTGCCGACGGGGGTGAAGATCTTCTCCTGGATCGCGACCATGTGGGGCGGTTCGATCAAGATGGATACGCCAATGCTGTTCGCTGTTGGCTTCATCTTCCTGTTCACCGTGGGCGGTGTGACCGGTGTGGTGCTGGCCAATGCGGGCATCGATCAGGTGCTGCACAACACCTACTACGTTGTTGCGCATTTCCATTACGTGCTGTCGCTTGGTGCTGTCTTTTCGATCTATGCCGGCTTCTATTACTGGATCGGCAAGATGTGCGGGCGGCAATATCCTGAGACGCTGGGCAAGATCCATTTCTGGATGACCTTTGTCGGCGTGAACCTGACCTTCTTCCCGATGCATTTCTCGGGCAATCAGGGTATGCCGCGCCGCTACCCGGATTATCCGGAAGCCTTCTGGGGGTGGAATTTCATTGCTTCCATCGGGTCTTTCATTTCGGTCGCGTCCTTCGTGTTCTTCTTCTACATCGTCTGGGTAACGATGCGTTCAGGCGTGAAAGCCGCGGCCAATCCTTGGGGTGAAGGTGCAACGACGCTGGAATGGCAAGTGGCGTCCCCGCCGCCCTTCCACACTTTTGAGGAGCTTCCGCGCCTGCGTTAAGGCCGCGAAGCCTATGGGGTGACGATGAGCGATTCAGTCATCGAAAACGGCAAGGGGGGCGCGGCCCCCCTTCCTGTTTCCTACAATAACTCGGAAGTGCGCGATTGGATCGCGCTGCTGAAGCCGCGTGTCATGTCGCTGGTAGTGTTCAGCGCGGTCGCCGGGCTTTTGGTGGCACCTGGGCATTTGCATCCGGTGCTGGCGGTGATTGCCATTCTCTGCATCGCGGTGGCAGCCGGTGCCTCGGGCGCAATCAATATGTGGTATGATCGCGACATTGACGCGGTGATGCGCCGCACAGCGCGTCGGCCCATTCCCGCCGGGCGCATCGCGCCTGATGCCGCGCTTGCCTTTGGCATTTTGTTGGGTGTCGGGTCTGTGGTGATGATGGCTTTCGCGACCAATTATCTGGCCGCTGCCGTGCTTGCCTTTTCCATCCTGTTTTACGTGGTGGTCTATACCATGTGGCTGAAGCGCCGCACGCCGCAAAACATCGTCATTGGTGGGGCCGCTGGCGCCTTTCCACCGCTGATTGGTTGGGCGGCGGTGACAGGCGACATCACCCTTGTGCCCGTCATTCTGTTCGCCATCATTTTCATCTGGACGCCGCCGCATTTCTGGGCGTTGTCGCTTTGGGCGCATGAGGATTACGCCAAGGCCGGCGTGCCCATGCTGCCCGTGACCGCCGGCGCGCGCGAAACCCGCAGGCAAATTCTTTACTACACACTGGCGCTGGCACCGCTTGGCCTGGCGCCGTGGCTGATCGGCTTTTCCGGCCCGGTTTATGGCGCGATTGCTGCGCTGCTTGGCCTTAACTTCATTCGCCACGCGGTCGCTGTGTTACGGGAGGCGCAGGACGCCGAAGGCCGCAGCCTTGCCGGCGACAAGCCGGCCAAGAAATGCTTCCGCTTTTCGCTCACCTATCTTTTCGCACTTTTCGCCGTGCTGGCAGCTGAAAAGCTGATCCTGTCGCCATGACCCCGGAAGAACGCGCGATTTTTGAAAAGCGTCGGCGCGGGCGCAATATCGCGCTGCTGCTGGTGCTGGTTGGGCTTTCGGTGCTGTTCTATTTCATTGGCGTTGCGCGGCTGATCCGGGCTTGAGCCAGGGCGCGTTGCTCCCCAAATGACGGGCATGGATCAGGAACAGCGCAAGGCAGACCTTGCAAGGCGGAACAAGCGCACCGGGCTTGCGTCGGCAGGCCTTGTTACCTTCATGGTCGGGCTTTCTTTCGCTGCCGTGCCGCTTTACGATCTTTTCTGCCGTGTCACTGGCTTCGGTGGCACCACGCAACGAAGCGCGGCAGCGCCCGGCGCGATGGGGGATCGACAAATCACCATCCGCTTTAACGCCACCACACATCCCAACCTGCCCTGGCGCTTCATGCCGGAACAACCAAGTGTCACGCTGCGTCTTGGTGAGGAAGGGCTGGCCTTCTATTCCGCCACGAATCGCTCTGAGGCCCCGGTCACGGGGGTTTCAACCTATAATGTGACGCCCGAGAAAGTCGGGCGCTATTTCCACAAGATCGCCTGTTTCTGTTTCGATGAACAGACCCTAACGCCTGGCGAACGCGTGGATATGCCAGTCACCTTCTGGGTCGACCCCAAAATCACCGAGGATCCCAGCACGCGGGATGTGACCACCATCACCCTGTCCTACAGCTTCTTCCGCACCATCGAAGATGCGAAAAAGGCAGGCGCCTTGGCCAATGCCGGGCCGCATGTGGGGCGCGCTGGCACAAGGCAGAACTGATTGCTGGGTTATCCTGGTTTTCACCCGTAACGGGCTTGATTTTGGGGGCGGTTTCAGGATTGATGCGATCGTCCGGTTCGGGCATAGACCCGTGACCGAGGAAGGCACCAGGACTGACAATGGCAAGCACATCTCACGCGCAGGCAACCACGGCTGAGGGCGAAGCGCCGCCGCTTCATAAGCACCCCTATCATTTGGTTGATCCGTCACCCTGGCCGCTTCTTATGTCTTTCGCGGCGGGCGCCATGGTGCTGGGCATCATTCTTTGGGCGCATTATGGGAATAAGCTTGTTATGCTGCTGGGTCTGGCTGGTGTTTTGGCGCTCATGTTCTTGTGGTGGCGCGATGTGGTGAAGGAAAGCCGGACGCCCGGGCTGCATACGCCAATCGTGCGTATCGGGCTTCGCTACGGGATGACGCTGTTCATCGCATCGGAAGTCATGTTCTTCGTGGCCTTCTTCTGGGCCTATTTCCACTTCGCACTATTCCCGGAACATGTTTCGGGCGCCGAAGTGGCGATGTGGCCGCCGAAGGGCACGCTCACCTTTGATCCCTTCGATCTGCCCTTCCTGAACACAATGATCCTGCTGCTGTCGGGCTGCACCGTCACCTGGGCGCATCATGCACTGCTGAATAATGATCAGAAGGGCTTGATCAAGGGTTTGACCCTGACCGTTCTGCTGGGCGTGATTTTCACCGGCTTGCAGGCCTGGGAATATAGCCTGGCGCCGTTCAAGTTTAATGGTGGCGGCGTTTATTCTTCGACCTTCTTTCTCGCCACCGGCTTTCATGGCTTCCATGTCGTCGTTGGAACCACCTTCCTGTTTGTCTGCCTGATCCGCGCCATGAAGGGGCATTTCACGCCGCAACGCCATTTCGGCTTTGAAGCGGCGGCCTGGTATTGGCACTTCGTCGACGTGGTGTGGCTGTTCCTATTTGTCTGTATCTATTGGTGGGGCGCGGGCGAAATCGCGCATCACTGATTGGCGCCGGGCATTTCCGGCGTGCTGACATCAGCCTTGCTTGGCCGTTGCCCGCGATGCGGGCGCGGCCAAATTTTTTTGGGGCTGTTGGATATCCGCCCAGCCTGCACCGAATGTGGGCTTGATTTCACCGCGCATGACGCAGGGGATGGTCCGGCCATGGCAGGGATTTTCCTGATCGGCGCCATTGCAATTGTTCTGGCGCTTTGGGTGGATCGGCGGTTTGAACCTGACCTTTGGGTGCATGCGCTGATCTGGCCCGCTGTGGTGCTGCCGCTATCGCTGCTGGTGATGCGCTTTGCCAAGGCCATGCTGCTTGGCTTGCAATGGCGGCACCGTAGCACAAGCTAGATCAGCAATGTTTCCGCGCCGCATGCTTTGGCCCGCTTTGGCGGGGCTGCCTGTTCTGATCATCCTGCTTGGTCTTGGGACCTGGCAGGCGCAGCGCTTGGCTTGGAAGACCGATTTACTGGCGCGCATTACAGCGGCCGAGGCCGCGCCGCCAGCGCCCTTCAGCGACCCGCCGATGCCTTATGCGAAGCTTGAAGCCGTTGGGCGCTTTGACCACACGCGCGAAGCTCTGCTGGGCGTTGAAATCCGCGCCAATCGGATGGGGGCGCGGCTTGTGGTGCCCTTCCTGCGCGAGTCCGGCCCGCCCCTGCTGGTGGATCGCGGCTGGATCCCCCTGGATGGGGTGGCGGGCCTGTCACGGCCTGAAGGCCCCCAACGCATCCTGGGTTATGTGCGCTTTGGCGAGCCCGCCGGGCGCTTCGCCGCGCAGGATGATGTGGCCGGGCGGCGCTTCTTTCACTTCGATCCCGTGGCGATTGGTGCGGCGCTGGGCGTTCCAGGGACACCGCCCTACGCCCTGGTGATGCTAGGCCCGCCAGGCAGCCTGCCAGAGCCTTCCCAGACCCTGCCAAAGCCGCGCAACAACCATCTTGGCTATGCCATCACCTGGTATGGCCTGGCGCTATCCCTGATTGGCGTTTTCGTCGCCTTTGCATGGCGCAACCGGAAGCAAGCCTGAATGACCAATACCGCCTATGCCAGCCTGCAATCCCGCTTTGGGCGCATCGCCGCGCTGAACGAAGCTGCCGCCATGCTGCATTGGGATGCGAGTGCCATGATGCCCGCCGGTGGCGGTGCCGCGCGAGGCGAGCAATTGGCGACCCTGGCCGGCCTTGCACATGAATTGCTGACCGCGCCGGTGGTAGCGGAAGACCTTGCGCAGGCTCACGCTGAAGGCGAATGGGAAAGTGCGAACCTCGCCCTGATGCGCCGCACCCATACGCGCGCCACGGCCTTGCCGACCAGCCTGGTTGAAGCCACCACACGCGCCAATTCGGCGTGTGAGAAAATCTGGCGGGACGTCAAGGCTCGAGCGGATTTCGCCATGGTGCGCCCGGCGCTCACCGAAGTTGTCGCGCTGCAACGCGAAACGGCAGCGGCGCTTTCAGTAGCACTTGGCATGGCGCCCTATGATGCGCTGATGGATGGCTATCAGCGCGGTGTGACGGCTGCGGATGTCGAGCCCGTTTTCGCGGCCTACGAGGCGTTTTTGGCCGAAGCCTTGCCGCGCGCCGAGGAAATCCAGGCCAAACGCGGCGCGCCGGTGCCGCTGACGGGCACGTTTCCAGTGCCAGCGCAGAAGGCGTTGTGCCAGGCGCTCTCGGCGAGCATTGGCTTGGAATATGATCATGCGCGGCTGGATGAATCGCTGCATCCCTTTTGCGGTGGCACGCCTGCCGATGTGCGCATGACGACTTTTTATGACGAAGCGGATCCAGCAAAGGCATTGCTTGGCGTGCTGCATGAAACGGGGCATGCGCTTTATGAACGCGGCCTGCCCGCTTCCTATGCGCGCCAGCCGGTGGGTGAGGCTGCGGGGATGGCAGCGCATGAAAGCCAATCCCTGATTGTGGAAATGCAGGCCTGCCGTTCGGATGCGTTTTTGCGCTTTTTGGGTGGTGAATTGCGTGCGCGTTTTGGCTGCGATGCGGCAGAGGTTGCGCCGGAAAATCTGGCGCGGCTATGGCGCCGCGTTTCGCGCGGCTTCATTCGTGTGGATGCGGATGAAATCACCTATCCGGCCCATGTCATTCTGCGCTTTCGGCTGGAAAAAGCGATGATCGAAGGCGCGCTTTCCGTGGCTGATCTGCCCACCGCCTGGAATGAGGGGTTGGAGACGCTTCTTGGTATTCGCCCACCCAATGATGCCAAGGGCTGCTTGCAGGATATTCATTGGCATGATGGCGCGTTTGGCTACTTCCCATCCTATACGCTAGGGGCCATGGCGGCGGCGCAATTGATGAAGGCGGCGCGCGTGGCGGAGCCAGGGTTGGATGCTGCGCTCGCGGAAGGCGATATGGCGCCGTTACTTGGTTGGCTGCGTACCCATGTGCATGGCAAGGGATCGCTGCTTGGCTTTCAGGATTTATTGTGCGCGGCAACAGGTAAGCCGCTGGACCCCAATGATTTCATGGATCATTTGCGGGCGCGGTATTTGGTGGATTAGGGCGCGCGGAGAAATTCCAGAACGGCAGCATTGAAGCCGGCGGCATCATCCCAGTTCAGTAAATGCGCGGCGCCTGGCAGGGTAACGCGCGTCACCTGCGGGATGGTCCGGGCCAAGCCATACGCAACACAACGAAAAGGCGCTTCCGCCAAGGCGCCATCAATCAACAAAGTCCTTGGGCGAAGCGCTTCGGCGGCAGCGCGCGTGTAAGGCACGCGGCCTTCCTGTCCTTGGCCGATCAGCGTGCGTGCGTTATCGCGGCAGATGGATTGGCGCGGTTCGCCAAGCCTCGCCCAGGACCCGGGACCAAGCGCATAGTCATAAAAGCTGGCAAGCCCCGCTTCGATCTCACCGTTGGCGACCTTGGCAACCGAATCAGCGATCAGCGCGGTATAATTCGGCATGGCTTCGCCAGGCGCGATGAAGCATTCGCCCAAAACGCCGGCAGGTTCCGCTAGCACAAGTCGGCGTAACAATGCCGGACGCCGTTCCGCGATGCGGAACGCGATATAGCCACCGCGCGAATGGCCAAGCAGATCAATCGGCCCAAGATCAAGCGCGGTGATGAATGCCACCATGTCTTCGATGTGTTCTTCAATGGAGAGCCACGCCGCGCCGCTTGCATCATTCGGCCAGTAATAGCGCAGGCTAGGGGCGATCACGCGAAAACCCGCAGCTGCCAGAGCCTCAATCTGTGGCGCCCAATATCGATAATCATAAAGCGAGCCATGGATCAGCAGCAATGGCAGCCCCTCGCCTTCGGTGATGAAGGCCATATCGTAACCCTTGATGCTGAAATGCTGCATGGCGGACATCCTGGGCGCTGTGGGTTACGCAATCTCTCGCAGCATCTTGGCGCGCATGGCGCGGGCGAAGTCGCGCCGCGTTTCGGCAACCATCACAAAAGCGCCAGGCCCACCCATGATATTGCGTTCATAATGCACATGCAGCGGTTCATTGCCGCGCGTCACGGGCGCGATTTCAATGGCGAGTCCATTGATGGTGATACCCTGCGCCACCGCAGCATCCCGCGCATCCGGCGCCAGGATTGTGGAGCGCATATCCGGCCCATCCCCTGCCACATCAATCACACGCTCATTCGCGCGGAAAGGTGCGGCGGTTATCAATGCCGCCGCATGGGTGATTGCGTCCCCAATCGCATTATAGCTTTGCCGTGATCGCGGCGCGGCTAGCACGGCATTGGCGAATACCTGGGCCGAGGCCGCATCAGTCACGCGATGCCAATCCACCGCTAGGGCAGCGCCACCAGGGCTGCCCCATTCTGTCATCGCCAGCGCAATGGCACGGCGCGGATTGGCAGCGATGGCATCAAGCACCGCGGGATGGGTAATGGATTCCGCAATGCCTTCGCGTTGCAGGCGAAATTCATCCGCATCAATGGAGCCGGAAGCATCCATTGCCAGCACCAGCAGCAAATCCACTTCGGGTGCGGCTTGCGCCTGCGCGGTAGCGCTGATCAGCGCCGGCGCAAAGAGCAAGCCTCGGCGGCGCATGGCGGCTTACCGTGCGCGCGCGAGCAAACGCCGCGCGCGTTCCACCACCGGTAGATCAATCATCGCGCCTTCAAAGGCGACGGCGCCCTTGCCTTCCGCCAGCGCCGCATCAAAGGCAGCGATCAGCCGGCGCGCGCGTTCCACTTCCGCCGGCGCCGGCCCGTATTCCTCATTCACCACCGCTACCTGCGCGGGGTGGATGCAGGCCGCGCAGCCGAAGCCCAACGCGCGAGAACGCCGGAGTGACGCGCGATAGGCATCAAGGTCGGAGAAATCCGCAAATACGCCGATGGACCCAAGCGGCAGGATGCGCGCCGCACGCGCTGCTGCCACTGCCATCATGCCATAGACATAAAGCGAATCAGCGCCCGGCACCGATTCCAATTCGGTGGAAAGGTCTTCCGAACCAACGCCAAGGGCTGCCATGCGCGGATCGGCCAGGGCGATGGCATGCAAGGCGGGCAGTGCATCGGGCGTTTCCACCACGCCGATGAAGCGCGTATGGCCAATCCGCATGCCAAGGGCAGCTTCGCGCACCGCCACCACTTCCGACAGAAGCTTGATATGTTCCGGCCCCATCACCTTGGGCAGCATCAGCGATGACACTTCCGGCATGATGGCCGCCGCGATATCCGGCACCGCCAATTCCAATGGCCGGTTGATGCGCACACAAATCTCCTGCCCATGGGCAGCAATCGTCTTCGCCGCCCCTGGAAGTGCGGCGCGCGCGGCTTCCTTTTCACTGGGCGGGATGGAATCTTCCAAATCAAGAATGATCACATCCGCGCCACGCGTATGCGCCTTGGCGACAAAACGCTCAGCTACCGCTGGGATGAACAGCAGGGATCGCCAGCTATTTGGGTTTGATGCCGCCATTAGGCAAACTCCGCTTCCAGCTTGGCGCAAAGATAGCCATCCTTATCGGCCGCCCAGCATTCCATTTTGCCATCTGCCTGAGTTGCGCCGCAAAGTGTCACGGTATCTCCCACCCAAAGCGGCCGCGCGAGCCGCGCGGTGAAGCCCACCAGCCGACCTGTCGCGCGCTTCAGCGCCGCGTCCAGGATCAGTTGCATGGTCAGGCCGCCATTTTGCACGGTAGCCTGGTAGCCTTCCTCATCGCGCGCGTAATCCGCATCATAATGGATGCGATGCGCATTCCAGGTGACCGAAGAGTAGCGAAACACCAAAGGCGAGGACAGCAATACCTTATCGGCCCAGGCAGCGTTTTCCGGCGCCGGCACGGGCGGGGTCGCGGTGGTTTTTTGGCCGGGGGGCGTTGCTTCGCGATACATCGCGTCAAATTCCTCAACGGCAATCACCTGACCACGGCATTCAATCGTGTGGCGCATGGTCAGCACTGCCATGCGGCCCGTGCGGCCATGCTTTGGAACAATCGCCGCCACTTCGGCCTTTTTGATCGCGGGTTCACCCACCACAAGCTGGCCGTTGATTTTCACGCGCCGGCCCGCACCCATCCGGCGCGGCAGCGGAATCGGCGGCAGAAATACGCCCTTATTCGGGTGGCCATCCGGGCCGATATCGGATTGCTTGGCGATATCGGGGAAGAACATGCTGAACCAATGCGGCGGCAACGCCATGCCCTGAGTAATGCCGGCCGGGTCCATATCCAGCATGCCGGCAATACGGCGTGCGGAGGATAGGCCGATTTCATCTTCCACAATTCGGACACGCCCCACCCAAGGGGCAAGCGCGGCAATCGCCGCTTCAAATTCAGCATCATTCATGGCATTGCATCCCAACACAGTCGCGTGAGCCGCCCAGCGGTGGCGAAGGCAGCGGTAAAGCCCGGCATACCATCCGGCAAGGTCTCTGGCACCCGATCCGTGAATACACTGATGATGAAGCGTGGCGTATTGCCGCGATACACCACGCCGGCATCCATCCGCCCACGCGGCCCGCGCCCGGTTTTATGCGCAACCTTGGTCTTGGCCGGCAGCATGGACGGGATCAGGTTACGCAGCCTCTGCCAGGACAGGATATCAAGCCCCAATTGGCAAAGTTCCCTGCTGGCACCAAGCTCCGCCGCAGCATTGGCATCCGCAGCACCCTGCAGCATCCTGTCCAGCAGAATGCCCTGATCGCGCACCGTGGTGCTGGCGACCGCTTCAATTGGATGATCCCAGGCAAGACCCGGTGGCGGGAAGTTCACACGATGCGTTGTGCCCTTCATGCCGATGCGGGCGCACCAGGCATTCAGCGCATCACGATCCAGCCTTTCAAGCACAAGCTGCGTGCAGACATTATCGCTGGTGATGATCATATTCACGAAAGCATCGCGCAACGGGATCACGCATCCTGGCGTCATGTATTGATAGGTGCCGCTATCAACCCCTTCCTGCAGCCGCGCTTCAATGGTGCAGGGCTCATCCAGCCTCAGCGCGCCCGCATGAACGCGCGACAATGCGTGCATGAGGATCGAGGTTTTGCGTGTGCTGGCGGAAGGCAGTACCATATCGCCAGCGCGATCCGCTTCCTGGCCGGTCACCAGATCCTTCACATACCAGCTTGTGGTGAAAGGCTGCGCGTCACAAAGCGCATTCATGCGCGCGATCAATTCCTGCATGGGCGTTCTCCTTATCCCGCAACGCTAACCTTGTGCGGGCGGCATGGCCAGGGCGCGGCTTTTCCGGTTAGGCTTGCGCCAAGCAACGGAGGATCGAAGCATGAGGCAAGACATCAAGCATGTCGCGGTGATTGGCGCGGGCACCATTGGCGCTTCCTGGGCGGCCTATTTCCTGAGCCGTGGCTTGAGCGTCACGGCAAGCGATCCGTCCCCCGGCGCGCCCGATTTGATCCGCCGCATGGTGGAGGCTGCCTGGCCGATCCTGATGCGCCTTGGCGGCAAGGCGGATGCCAACCCCAATGCCTGGCGCTTTGAAGCGGACCCCGTGGCAGCCGTGGCCGGGGCAGATTTTGTGCAGGAAAGCGCGCCTGAGCGGCTGGATGTGAAACAGCCCTTGCTTGCGCGCCTTGATGCCGCGCTGCCGGCGGATGTGGTGATTGCTTCTTCCACTTCCGGGCTGCTCGCCAGCCGCCTGTCGCAACATTGCGCGCATCCCGAACGCGTGGTGATCGGCCACCCCTTCAACCCGCCGCATTTGATCCCCTTGGTGGAGGTTGTGGGCGGCGCCAAGGGCAGCCCGGAAGCCGTGCAAGCCGCGATGGCGTTCTACCGCGCCATCGGGAAGTACCCGATTGAAATCAAGAAGGAAGTGCCGGGCCATTTGGCGAACCGCTTGCAGGCAGCGCTATGGCGCGAAGCGGTGCATCTGGTGGCGGAAGGGGTGGCAAGCGTTGCGGATGTTGATGCCGCCATCAGCGAAGGCCCTGGGCTGCGCTGGGCTTTGATGGGCCCGCATACAACCTTCCATCTGGCGGGCGGAGAAGGCGGCATGGCGCATTTCCTGCACCATTTGCTGCCGGCGGTGACAAGCTGGTGGGATGATCTGGGCCATCCCAGCGTTGATCAGGATTTGCAGCGCGTACTGGCCGAAGGTGTCGCGGAAGGCACCAAGGGTGCCTCCACGCGTGATCTTGCGGCCTGGCGTGATGCGGCCTTGGTGCGCTTGCTGGAAGCGCGGGCGAAGGGTGACGGTTAGGCGCGCCCCGCCCGCAACAGCCGCCCCGGCAGCGCGCCAGTCGCCACACCATCGCGATAGGTCACCGCACCATTCACAATGGTCGCTGCATAGCCTTCGGCCTTTTGCAGCAAGCGCCGACCACCCGCCGGCAAATCGCGCACCATGCGCGGCGCTTGTAGTTTCAGCGCGGCGAAATCAATCACGTTCACATCCGCCTTCATGCCCGCGCGCAAAATGCCGCGATCATGCAGGCCGGCAGCGCGTGCCGTGTCCGATGTCAGGCGGCGGATCATGTCCTCCACGGGGAATACCGCTTCCTTCGCATCGCGCGCCCAATAGGTCAGCAGGAAGGTCGGGAAGGACCCGTCAGAGATGAAACCGACATGCGCGCCACCATCGGAAAGCCCGGCAATGGCATTGGGGTGGCGCAGACACTCCGCACTCGCCGAAAGCGTGTAATCGGCGAAATTCGTGAGTGGCGCGAAGATAAAGCCGCGCCCGCTATCGGCAACCAGCAAATCATAAGCGACTTCTTCCGCGCGGCGCCCTTCCCGCGCGGCCATGGCGGCGATGGATGCCGAAGCCGGCGGCGCGTAATCCGGCGGATCGCCAAAGGGGAACATGCGTTCAAAGGCAAGGCGCGAGATCAGCGGGAAATTGCTGCCCGAAATGCGGTCCTCGCCCAGGATACGTGCGCGCCAGTCCGGCTCGGCCATGGCGGCGGCACGCTCAGGCGCCGGCAGATGCGCGATTTCCTTATAGCTCGCGCAGCCCGAGAATGGATTTTGGCTGCCTTCCAAGCCTAGCAGAATGCCAATCGGGCGCGGCGGAAACACCGGGCGGATCGGCAGCCCCGCCGCAGCGGCGCCATCGGAAAGGGAGAGCAATTCCTTCCAGGCTTCCGTACGGTCATGCCGCGCGGTGAGCGAAAACACCACCGGCTGTCCGGTGGCTTCCACCACGCGGCGCACCATGGCGAATTCAGTCGCGGGGTCGGGCGTATTCCAATCGGAAACCAATTCCAGCAAACCGCCGCCGCCATCGCGCAAGCCTTGCGCCAGCCCGCGCAGTTCATCTTCCTGCGCGCGCAAAGTCGGCGTTGGGTCGCCCTTCAGCGTCTTGTGGCTGATGGTGCGTGATGTGGAAACACCAAAGGCACCAGCGCGCACCGCATCGGCAGTAATCGCGCGCATGGCAGCGATATCCGCCTGATTGGCGTTCTCCAAATTCAGCGCGCGTTCACCCATGACATGCACACGCACCGCGCCATGCGGCAGCAGGGCGCAAATATCCATATCGCGCGGGCGCGCGGCCAAAGCATCCAGATATTCGGGGAAGCTTTCCCAGGCCCAATTCAGCCCCTCATGCAAAATGGGCCCTGGGATGTCTTCCACGCCTTCCATCAATTCAATCAGCTTGTCGCGATCCGCCGCACGGCAGGGTGCGAAGCCAACACCGCAATTGCCCATCACCGCTGTCGTCACGCCATGCCAGGCGGAAGGCGCCAAATGCGAATCCCAAACCGCCTGCCCGTCATAATGCGTGTGGATATCAACAAAGCCGGGCGTCACCAGCTTGCCGCGTGCGTCAATTTCCGTGGCGCCACGTTCTGGGATATGGCCAATGGCGGTAATGCGCCCGCCAGCCATGGCCACATCCGCTTCCCGCGGCGCAGCCCCTGTACCATCCACCACAACACCGCCACGGATCACGATATCGGTCATGGGCAAGGCTCCTGTTTCATGCGGGAAAGCGCTGATGTCATTGAAGCGCCTGCCAGCCCGCCCTTCAAGGCCAAAGACAGCCGGGCAGCGTGATTTCCGCCTTGCCGCGACGCTGCACCCCCATACCCCTTCCCCAATTCCATCACTTGGGCGTGAGGGCGCGCAAACGCCGCCAGCCTCACGGGCATTTCAGGACCAAGCGCATCAGCCTCCTGCTATCCGAAGCATCCCGGCGTCTACGCGAAGATGCCAGTCCATGACGAGGAAGAACGATGACACTGCGCAAATCACTGATGGTCCTGGTCTTTGGCCTGCCAATCGCCGCACAGGCACAACCCATTCAGGGCCTCTATCTTGGTGGCGGCATTGGCGGGAATTACCTGCAAAGCACCGATATCAAGGGCTCGGATTTCGGCGATGCCAATAGCTCGGTTGATTTTCATTGGGGCTGGGCTGGTGTGCTGAGCCTGGGTTGGGGTTTCGGCAATGGCCTGCGCGCTGAAATTGAAGGCAGCTACCGCCAGAATGAGGTGAGCGATATCAGCTTCCCCGGCCTTTCCAACTTCACCGAAAAGGGCACGGCGCGCAGCTGGGGTGCCATGGCGAATGTGCTTTACGATATTGATCTGGGCAATGCGCTTTGGGGTGTCACGCCTTATGTTGGTGCGGGCCTGGGCTATATCTGGCACGAATACGACAAAATCGGCGTGAGGGTTGGCGGCAATACGGTTGATTTCAACGGTGATGGCGGAGCCTTTGCCTATCAGGCGATTCTGGGCGCGGCCTATCCGATCCGGCAGGTGCCTGGGTTATCTGTTACCGCTGAATACCGCTTCCTGGGTGCCGCCAGCCAGTCCGTGACAGGCACAGGCCGCGCGACCCTGCCGGGCGAAGCGGATGCCGCGAACCTCAAGCTGGATGTCGATAATTTCAACCATTCGCTGCTGATCGGCCTCCGCTACGCCTTCAATGCGGCACCTGCGCCGGTTGCTGCTGCAGCACCCGCACCCGCCGCAATGCGGAGCTATCTGGTATTCTTTGACTGGAACCGCTCAGATCTCACGGATCGCGCGCGCCAGATCATCGCTGAGGCCGCGCAATCACGCATGAGCCAGCAGGTCACGCGCATTGAAGTGAATGGCTTTGCGGATCGTTCCGGTTCCGCCCAATACAATGAGGTCATTTCCCTCCGCCGGGCAGAGGCTGTGGCAGCGGAATTGCTGCGCCGTGGCGTGCCACGCAATGAAATTGTCACGCGCGGCTTCGGCGAAGCAAATCCCCTGGTGCCCACCGCCGATGGTGTGCGTGAACCACAAAACCGGCGCGTCGAAATCCTGTTGCGGTAGGGCCCCTTTACCCGCGCGGGCTGGCGGCGGCGGCGCCCTCTAGGATGTCGCGGAAAAGCCGCGCCGGCAGCCCGCCGCCCGCGACATTATCCATCGGCACCCCATCATCATTGCCAAGCCAAACGCCCATCACCAAGCCGCCGGCGATGCCAATGAACCAGGCATCGCGGTATTCCTGTGTGGTGCCCGTTTTGCCGATGATCGTGCGCCCCGGAATAGCAGCGGCGCGGCCCGTCCCGCGCGCCACCACCGCTGCCATCATGCTACGCATTGCTTCCATATGCTCGGGCGCAAAGGCGCGTTGCGGGTCGGGGCGCGGCAAGGGCCAAGGGCGGCCTTCGGCCTGCACCCGCGCCACGCCAAAGGGCTCCACACGAAAGCCACCATTGGCAAAGGGCGCATAGGCCGCGACCAAGTCAAGCAAAGTCACTTCCCCGGTGCCAAGCGCAATTGTGGCATCACGCGGAAAGGGACCATCCAGCCCGGCGCGCCGCGCGGCTTCCGCCACTTTGCGAAAGCCCCCCGCGCGCTGCATCAACCGCACGGCGGGCGTATTCACGCTATGGGCCAGCGCTTCTTCCACCGTGATTTCGCCGCGCGCGCGCCATGGACCATTGCTGGGTGACCAGCCACCAAGATTAAGCGCGGTATCGGCCACCATATCCTGCGGCCCGATCCCCGCTTCCAGGGCGGCCAGGAAAATGAAAGGCTTGAAGGCGCTGCCGGGCTGGCGCCGTGCCTGCGTCGCGCGGTTGAAGGGGCTATTGCGGTAATCCTTGCCACCCGCCATGGCGCGCACCGCGCCGGTTGCGGCATCCATGGCCACTACGGCACCTTGAAACACCCCGGCGCGCGCACCCGGCCCGGCCAAAATAGCATCAATCCGCGCTTCCGCAGCCGCTTGCAGAACGGGGTCGAGCGTGGTGCGTAGCACCAAATCAGCGCTACCTGGCGCGCGGCCCGCCATGCCATCCTGCACCCAATCGGCAAACCAGCCGGCATCGCGCGATGGTGCCTGAATGAAACGAATAGCCTCGGCCGCTTGCAGGGCCTGGGTTGCTGTCAGCGCGCCGGTTTCAGTCATGGCGGTCAGCACTTCCAAGGCACGCGCCAGCGCGGCCCCCTGATTGGCGCGGGGATTGATCCGCGATGGCGCCTTGGGCAGCCCCGCCAGCACCGCCGCCTGCCCCGGTGTCAGCCGCCTTGCCGAGACACCAAAGTAAAGCCGCGCCGCCGCATCCACGCCGTAAGTGCCAGCGCCGAGGTAAACGCGGTTCAGATAGACCTCAAGCAATTCATCCTTGCTGAAGCGCCGTTCCAGCCAGAAGGCCAGCATGGCTTCCTGCGCCTTGCGCTTCAGGCTGCGTTCCGGGCTCAGGAACAGGTTTTTTGCCAATTGCTGCGTCAGGGTGGAACCGCCCTGTACCACGCGACCCGACGTGAAATTGGCATAAACAGCGCGCGCCAGACCAATCGGGTCAACGCCCCAATGGTCGCGAAAGCGCCGATCTTCAATGGCGATGAAGGCGGCGGGCAGATGCGCCGGCATATCGCGCAGCCGGAGCGTTTCGCCATATAAATCGCCATTCGTCGCCAGCAATTTCCCATCTGATGCAAGCAAGGTGGTGGATGGCCGGCGTGTGGCAGCAAGGGCTGCCTCTGGGCGCGGCAAATCCCAAGCCAGGGCCAGCAAAACAATCGAGGCAGCGATAAGCCCCCAAATCATCGCCAGGAAACCAAAGCGCACAAGCCCGAAGCGCCGCCGCGGACGCGCCGCAGGACGTGAGGGGGGGGCGGAAAGACGCGTGCCGAGAGCCTCTCTGGCCGGGCTGCGGGGGGGCTTGCCGCGACCTTCTGAGGGTTTGGCCGGTGATCGGGCCATGGGGTCTCCATATCACGCCGGCCCCTGCGGCGAAACAGCGATTGACGCGGCAGGGCAAGCCCCGGAACATCAGCGCGATTTCAGGAGCGCCAGGCTTGGCAATGTCTCGTGGTATTTGGGTGATTGGCGCCGCAGTCTTCACCATTGGCTTTTCCACCACCCTCGCCATGCCCTTGTTCACCACCTATGCGGCGCGGGATGGCCAGGGTGCGGGCGGGCTTTCCGCCGCCTTCATTGCCTATGCGGCGAGTGCGATCATCTCAGCGCCCCTACTCGGCGGCATGTCGGACCGCATTGGGCGGAAGCCCTGCATTCTGGCGGCGCTGGCGTTGACCATTTGCGGCACGATTGCGCTGATCACGGCGCCGGGGCTTGCCGCGCTGGCCTTTGCGCGCGGCATGCAGGGCCTGGCGGTGGGCTTGCTGGCGGGCGGCGCCACCGCCTGGGCCGCGGAATTGGCCGAGGGCCCTGAAGCCGGGCGCCGCGCCGCGCAAGTCACCACGCTTGCCAGCGCGAGTGGCTTTGCTGCCGGCGGCATAGCCACCATGATCGCCATTGAAATCTTCGGTGGCCGTGAACCACCGCTGACCTTTTGGCTGCATATGACGGCACTCGCGATGATTTTTCTGCTGGTGTTTTTCCTGCCAGAAACCAAAACCCCGGCGCGCGTGGCATGGCTGCGCATGCCAAGTTTTCCGCGCGGCACGCTGCCGCTTTCACTCAGTATGTTGGCGGCCTGGGCAGTGACGGGCACGGTGATCACGGCAGTGCCGACCGCGCTGACCGAAGCCGGCTATCCACGCATGGGGCCGCTTGCGGTGTGCTTCATGATCCTGGTCGGCGCTTTGGTGCAGCAATTGATGGCGCGCATCGCCGCGCGGCGCCTGGTGGTGCTTGGCCTGCCGGTGCTGGTGCTGGGCGCGGGCCTGGTGATGTGGGGCACGCTGAATGCCGCCTTGCCCGCGCTGCTGCTGGGCGGCGCGCTGGTGGGCAGCGCAGCTTATGGGTTTTTGTATATTGGCGGGCTGGCCGGCGTTTCCGAAAAAGCCGGGCTGGACCGCGCCCGCGCGGCAGCGGGCGTTTTCCTGGTGGCGCATATCGGCTTTTGCATCCCGCCGCTGATGGCGGGATTTGCGATGGATGCGTTCGGCGCCGGCGCGACGTTGACGGTGTTTTGGTTATTGCTGGCGGGGTTCGCGGCAAGCCTTGTCTGGGCGCTGCGCGAAACCCGCTAAGCAAACTAATCAGACCAAACCTTCTTCGCGCGCCTTGATCTGCATGGCCAGGTATTTGGAATACATCCGGCATTGCGCGAAGGAACCACCGGTGAACCACAAGCCCTGCTGAGGCGTTTCCATCCACATATTGCGCAATTCCTGATCGGCGTCGTCAAAGCCCCAGACCTTGCCGACACGATCCGCCACCGCATCGCCAAAGAAGCCGCGCACCAGATGATCCTGGCCCTTATAGCCGGTAGCGAGCACCAAAAGCTCCGCCGGCAATTCGCGGCCATCCTTCATCTGCATACCAGTCGCGTTGAATTCGGCGATGTCGTGATACTGGATCAGCCCCACTTCGCGCCGCACGAGCAAATCCGAACAGCCAACATTGAAGTAATACCCACCACCACGGGAACGATATTTCAGCGGCCAACCCGTGCCATTGTCACCGAATTCCAGCCGGAAGCCGATCTTCTCAAGCCCATCCAGCAAAGGCTTGTCCAATTCGCGTGTCTTATCGGTCAGGATTTTGTGCGCCTGCTTCATCACGTCCAGCGGGAAGGACACATTGATCAGATCGCGGTCTTCCAGCGTTGGCCCCTTGCCGTAATAAACGCCATCATAAAGCTGCGCGCTGGGTTCCACATTCACGATCAGCGTCGGGCTGCGCTGCACCATCGTCACCTTGGCGCCATTGCCGTGCAAATCCTGCGTAATGTCATGCGCGCTGGTGCCGGTGCCGAAAACATAAACCGGCTTGCCCTTCCATTCCGCTCCATTCTTGAAGCCCGATGAATGCACAACCTTCCCCTTGAAGCGATCAAGGGTTGGAATATCCGGCAGGCTCGGCGTGCCGCTGACGCTGGTTGCCATGATGATATGGCGCGGGCGCATGATGCGTTCGCTGCCATCCGCCTGCTTCAGCCGCGCCACCCAGCACTTGGCCGCCGCGTCATAGGTCGCGCCCTCAAAACTCGTTTTGGTCCAGAAATTGATTTCCATCGTCTCGGCATAGGATTCGAGCCAATTGGCAATCTTGTCCTTCGGGATATATTTCGGCCAGGTCTTCGGAAAGGACAGGAAGGGCAGGTGGTTGCTATGCACCTGGTTGTGCAACTTCAGGCCATGGTAGCGCAGCCGCCAATTATCGCCGATCCGCGCCATGCGATCCACGATGAGCGTTTCAATATTCAGCGCACCAAGCCAGGCCGCAGCGGTGATACCGGCATGCCCGCCACCCACAATCAGCACCGCCGGATCTTGGCCTGCAAAACGCGCCGTTTCGCGGCGCTTATCCAACCAATTCGGCCCGTTGAATTCGCGTTCAAAGGCGGGTTCTTCACGCGCTTCGCGCATGGTATCCACGTCAAAACCGCGCAGGCTATCAAGTGCGGTGGTCAGCACCCAGGCCACCGGCGCATCGCCTGACGCTTCGGCGCGTTTCAGACGCAGCAGCGCCGCGCCGGTGCCGATTTTCGTCTCGAACCGCAAAATCGCTTCGATCGTGTCCTCGCCGGCGCGCTCCACAAAGCGCGGCGCGGCGCGTTCCTCATCAATGGCGAAATCCCGCGCGCCGGTATCCAGAACTGCGGTCAGTAAGGCATCCACAAGCTTGCCCTGACCGCTCACGGTGCGGATGCGGCGACCCAGCGCCACAATATCGCGCCAATGGCTATCGGTGCGGAAAAGCGCGCCAAGGGCTGACTTGTCGCCCGCCGCCAGCGCCGCATTGAAGCGCTTGAGCCAGGCTTCGATGATATGGCCGATACCTTGTTCTGAAATCACCAACATTTGCTTCCGCCCTCAATCCAACGCACCCAAACCGGCGCTTTTCCGCGTTGATCCTAAGCCCGTAACCGCGCCGCCGCAAACCCGGCCCCATGGTGGATTTCATCCTGGGGCGAATGCGCCTATCCTGCTGGGCGAGAACGGAGAAACGCTCATGAATGCATCGCTCACGGGCAAGGTCGCGCTGGTCACTGGCGCCGGCAAAAATATCGGTCGCGCCATTGCGATGCGGCTCGCCGCCGATGGCGCCACCATTGTGGTGAATGGCCGTTCGGATGAAGCCGCCATCAAGGCCGTGGCCGATGAAATCGCGGCCGCGGGCGGCCGCGCCATGCCCTATCGCGCCGATATCTCGAAGCCCGAGGAAGTGGCCAGCATGGCGGCTGCCGTTGCCGCCCAATTCGGTGGCGTGGATATTCTGGTGACGAATGCGGGGCTGCGCCGCCAGACCAGCTTTCTGGAGATGTCCTTCGCTGAATGGCGGGAAATTCTCTCGGTCGCGCTGGATGGCGCCTTTATTGTCACGCAGGCTTTCGCACCGCAGATGATCGCGCGCGGGGGTGGTTCGATCATTGGGCTATCGGGCATTTCCACCCATGTCGGCACGCCCAATCGGGCGCATGTTTCGGCTTCAAAGTCGGGGCTTGAGGGCTTGATGCGCGCCCTGGCGGTGGAATTGGCGCCCAAAGGCATTCGCGCCAATAGCGTCGCCCCTGGCGCGGTGGATACGGTGCGCGGTGCCTCGGCCGGGTCCATGCCGAGCACGCTCGCGGATAACGGCATTCCCATGCGTCGCCGCGCGAGTGTTGCCGAAATCGCCGATGTGGTGCGCCTGCTGGCGGGGCCAGAGGGTGGTTACATCACCGGCCAGACCATTCACGTGAATGGCGGGGCTTTCCTGACCTGAAACGGGGCGATCTACCCCGGCAACATCTTGCCGGGGTTCATCAGGCTATCGGGGTCAATCGCGCCCTTGATCGCGCGCATCACATCCAGCGCCACCGGGTCCTTCAGCGATGCCATGGCGTGGCGCTTGGACTGGCCAATGCCATGTTCGGCGCTGAAGCTGCCGCCCATCTCAACCGCGATGCTATTCACCAGCGCCTCAAGCCCCGCCGCACGGGATACCCAATCCTTGTAGTCCATGCCCTTGGGCGCGCCCATGCCGAGATGGATATTCCCATCCCCGGCATGACCGATCATGAACAGCTCGCCTTCCGGCCAATTGGCCACCAATTCCTTTTCAACGCGCGCGAGGAAGCGCGGCACGGATGAAACCGGCACGGCGGTATCGGTGCCGACATAAGGCCCGTTGCGGCGCTGGCAATCCGGGTAGTCTTCCCGAATGCGCCAAAAGCCGGCGCGCTGATCCTCATTCGCCGCCAGCACGGCATCGGTGCAATCACCGGCCTCAGCCGCTTCCGCCAAAGTGTCTTCCAGCATTTCCTTGAGTGGCACGGCCGAATGCGCGGCGGCGATTTCCACCATGACATACCAGGGGCTTTCCAAGGCCATGGGCATGCGTGTGCGCAGCCCATGGCGTTCCACCACCTGCATGCATTCCTTGCGGATCAATTCAAAGGCAATCACATCCGCGCCTGATTCCAACATGCGCGACAAAAGCGATAGCGCCGCATCGGGCGATGGCACGGCGACAAAAGCAGTTTCAACGCGTTTGAGCGCCGGCACCAGCCGCAAGGCGGCAGCGGTGATGATGCCAAGCGTGCCTTCCCCACCCAGGAACAAATGGCGCAACGCATAGCCGCTATTGTCCTTGCGCACCCGGCGCAGATCATTCAGCACGCGCCCATCCGGCAGCACCACTTCCAGGCCCAATACCAGATCGCGCGCATTGCCCCAGCGAATGGTGCGAATGCCGCCCGCATTGGTGGAAAGCGCCCCACCCACCATGGCCGAGCCCTGCGCGCCCCAGGAAAGCGGAAACAGCCGCCCTGCCGCCGCTGCCGCTTCCTGCACATTCTGGATGATGCAGCCCGCTTCCGCGACCAACGAGAAATCCTTCGCATCCACATCACGGATTCGGTTCAGGCGTTCCAAGCTCATGACCACTGCGGGCGGGCCGTTATCCTGCACCACCGCCCCGCCACAAAGCCCAGTGCGCCCGCCGGCCGGCACAATCGCGAGCCCAGCCGCGGCACAGGCGCGGACAGAAGCCGCAACCTCCTCCACCGAGCCCGGGCGCAACACGGCGCGCGGCGTACCGCGATAGGTTCCGCGCCAATCCACCGCGTAGGGGGCGATATCGGCATCCTCAATGAGGCAATTCTTCGGCCCCACGATAGGGGCGAGCAATTCGGCTGCGTTCATGGGGGAATACTTCCCCCGATGAGCGTCGGGGTCAAACACGCTTTTGTTTGGTCGCATTTTCCGAGTCGCCAAGTGATCCCGCTTGGCTTGAAAATGCTCCGCTTGACTGCCCGCCCTGGGCGCTTCAAGCACAGGGCAGAAGCCGGAAAGGGATAGGACATGGCGCGTTTTCTGAAGCGGGGGCGGGATGCGGATGCGGTGGCGGAAGATGACGCCAAGGTACGCGCCACGGTTGAAAACATCCTGGCCGATATCAAGGCGCGCGGTGATGCCGCAGTGCGGGAGCTTTCCATCCGCTTCGACAAATGGGACCGGCGGAATTTCCGCCTGAGTGAGGGCGAAATCCAAGCCTGCCTTGATCAGCTCACGCCGCGCGACCTGGAAGATATCCGCTTTGCGCAGACCCAGGTGCGCAATTTCGCCGAACATCAAAAGGCGGCGCTACGTGATATTGAGGTGGAAACCCTGCCCGGTGTGGTGCTCGGCCATCGCAATATCCCGGTCAATTCGGTTGGTTGCTATGTCCCCGGCGGCAAATATCCGCTGCTGGCATCGGCCCATATGTCGGTGGTGACGGCGAAGGTCGCGGGCTGCAAGCGCATCATCACCTGCGCGCCGCCGTTTGAAGGCCGGCCGGCGCCTGCCATTGTGGCCGCGCAGCATCTGGCCGGCGCGGATGAGATCTATTGCCTGGGCGGCATTCAGGCGGTGGGTGCCATGGCGCTGGGCACGGAAAGCATCGCGCCGGTGGACATGCTGGTCGGCCCCGGCAATGCCTTTGTCGCGGAAGCCAAGCGCCAGCTTTACGGCCGTGTCGGCATTGATCTTTTCGCCGGCCCCACTGAAACCCTGATCATCGCCGATGAAACCGTGGATGGCGAGATTTGCGCGACTGATCTTTTGGGGCAGGCAGAACACGGGCCAAACTCGCCGGCGGTGCTGCTCACCACTTCGGAAAAACTGGCACGCGAGACCATGGCGGAAGTTGAACGCCTGCTCACCATCCTGCCCACCGCCGCCATCGCGCGGAAGGCGTGGGAAGATTATGGCGAGGTCATCATCTGCGACAGCGAAGATGAAATGGTGGCGGAAGCCGATCGCATCGCGTCCGAACATGTGCAGGTGATGACACGCGATCCAGATTATTTCCTGCAGCACATGACGAATTACGGCGCGCTATTTTTGGGGCCGCGCACCAATGTTTCCTATGGCGATAAGGTGATCGGCACCAACCATACGCTGCCCACGAAAAAATCCGCGCGCTATACGGGTGGGCTTTGGGTCGGCAAATTCATGAAGACCTGCACCTATCAGCGCGTGCTGACCGATGGGGCTTCGACCATGATCGGCGAATATTGTTCGCGACTTTGCATGCTGGAAGGCTTCGCGGGCCATGCAGAACAGGCGAATATTCGCGTGCGCCGCTATGGCGGGCGTAATATCCCCTATGCCAGCGCTGCAGATTAAGACCGGGCAGCGCGGCAGGTGAGCGAAACACCGCCGCTCCGCATTGCGCTATTCACGCTGGAAAGCCTGGCGAGCAGCGCTGCCGTGCTGGCCTTCGCCAAGGCCCATGCGGCAGAGCTTATGCTGATTGGCCGTTCTGCACCCTATCGCGCTGCGGCGGGTGGCGCCTTGGGGCAATTCTGGCAGCATATGCGGCGTTCCGGTCTGCGGTTTCTGCCTTATCTTTTCGTCAATTTCGCTCTGCCGTCCTTGGTTGCGCGCTTGCGCAGGCGACAGGGCCTGGCGGATCTGGCACGCGCGCGCGGCATTGCGCTGTTTGAGGTTCAGGATGTGAATGGCCCGATCTGTCACGCCGCGTTGAAGGCAGCGCGACCTGATGTGATCCTTTCCTTTCATTTCGATCAGATTTTCACGCTGGAAACCCTCGCTTTGGCGCCGCTGGGGGGCGTGAATATCCACCCATCATTGCTGCCGCGGCATCGCGGCCCCATGCCCGCCTTTTGGGCCATGCAGGAAGGGCTGACGGCGACGGGCATCTGCATCCACCGCATCGCGGCGCGCATTGATGCAGGGGAGGGGCTGGCACAATGTGCGCACGCTTTGCCACCGGGCGTTTCCGCCTCCACCGCCGCGCGACTGCTGCATGACGCAGCCTTGCCGATAATCAGCGATGTCTTGCGCGCGCTGGCGGCGGCCAAGGCTGACGGTGTTTCAGCGCCGCCCCTGCCCTATTGCGGCTTTCCGAGCGCTGCCGAGATTGGCAAAGCGCGCCGGCAGGGTGTGCGGCTGGTCCGCTTCGCGGATTGGCGCGCCGCGCTTGGCTTGTGATACCAGCGAAAACAACGCTTCAGGAATTGCACGATGGAATTGCCCCGCACCCCTTCCTTCCGGCTTGATGGCCGCCGCGCGCTGGTAACGGGCGCTGGTCGAGGCATTGGCCTTGCCGCCGCCGCCGCCCTCGCTGATCAGGGCGCGCATGTCACGCTGCTTGCCCGTAGCGCGAATGAGATTGAAGCCGCGGCGGTGGCCATTCGCGCCACGGGCGGTGCGGCGGAGGCGCTTGCCTTAGATGTGGCCGATCTGGCAGCGACGGAAGCCGCCATCATGGAGGCTGCGCCCTTCGATATTCTGGTGAACAACGCCGGCACCAATCGCCCGAAGCCCTTTACCGATGTCACGCCGGATGATTTCGATGCGGTGATGGGGCTTAATGTGCGCGCCGCGTTTTTCCTCGCACAACACGTGACCAAGCGGCTACTGGCCGCCAAGCGCCCCGGTTCAATCATCAATATCTCATCGCAGATGGGCCATGTCGGCGCGCCAAATCGGAGCATTTATTGCGCTTCCAAATGGGCGATTGAGGGGCTGACCAAGGCCATGGCGGTGGAATTGGCGCCGCATGGCATTCGCGTGAATACGCTCTGCCCCACCTTCATCGAAACGCCACTCACAAAACCCTTCCTGGCCGCGCCTGGTTTTCGTGAACAGGTGGAAGCCAAGATCAAGCTTGGCCGCGTTGGCCAGGTGGAAGATCTGATGGGCGCCATTTTGCTGCTGGCAAGCGATGCCGGCGCCCTGATGACGGGTTCCGCCCTGCTGGTGGATGGCGGCTGGACCGCGGATTAGCGCAGGTTACCGGCCGCCAAGGCCTAGCTCTGGGGCGCTTCCGCCATCGCACGCACCTCAGCGGCGCTCAGCCCCTTTTCCCGCAATGCGCGCAGGCTTTCCGCGCCATCGCGTTTGGCAAGCCTTCGCCCCGCCGCATCACGCAGCAGCGCATGATGCGCAAAGCGCGGCGCGGGCCAGCCCATCAGCGCCTGAAGCAACCGATGCACATCCACCGCAGGCTTCAGATCATCGCCACGCGTCACCAAGGTAACACCTTGCAGCGCATCATCATGCGTGACGCAGAGATGATAGGATGCCGGCACGACCTTCCGCCCCAGCACGACATCACCGAAAACTTCGGGGCGGCACATATGCCAGCCTTCCCCTTCCTCATGCGCCTGCAATGGCACTGTCACAGCCTCACAAGCGCGCGCCATGTGAAGGCGCAGCGCATAGGGCTGGCCAGCGGCGATGCGGCGTGTGGCTTCCGCGTCCGGCAAATCACGGCAAAGCCCCGGATAAAGCGGCCCATCCGGGCCTTGCGGTGCAGCACCGGCATCGGCCACTTCGCGCGCAATATCGGCACGCGTGCAAAAACAGGGATAGGTCAGGCCACGCACCGCCAGCTCATCCAAAACCTTGCGATATTCCGCAAAATGCTCGGATTGCTTGCGGGGGGTGCCGTCCCAATCAAGGCCCAGCCAGTGCAAATCTTCCAAAATCGCTGCCTCATATTCCGGGCGGCAGCGCGTGGTATCTATATCCTCAATCCGCAGCAGAAAGCGCCCACCGGTTGCGCGCGCGCGGCGCCAGGCGAATAGCGCGGCGCGCGCATGGCCCAGATGCAAAAGCCCCGTCGGGCTTGGCGCGAAGCGCGTGATTTCAGGCATTGCATCCATGGCTTCCGCCGGGTAGCGGGCGAAGCGCATCGCAAGCAAGGGGAGATTCCCACATGGCAGTATTGGAAGGCCCGCAATACGGCCCCGCTTCGGGCGGCAAGCCCGATTCGCTTATGCTGCTGCTGCATGGCGTGGGCGCGGATGGCTTTGACCTGATTGACCTGGCGCCGGTCTGGGCGGAAGTGCTGCCCTGCACCCTGTTCATCGCGCCCCATGCGCCCTTCCCCTTCCAGGGCGCGCCCTTTGGCCGGCAATGGTTCGACATCATGGACCGCACGCCGGCACGGCTTGAAGCGGGGCTCCGCCTCGCCGCCACTCTCCTTGGCGATTTCACCCGCGCAAAACTGACAGAACTGGGCCTTGGCGGAGACCGCCTGGCGCTGATGGGCTTCAGCCAGGGGGCCATGGTGGCGCTATTTGCCGGGCTGCGTGGCGCGGTGCCAGCGCCCGCCTGCATCCTGGCCTATTCCGGCGCGCTTTTAGGGCCGGAGAGCTTCGCCGCCGAAGTCACTGCCCGCCCGCCCGTGCTGCTGGTGCATGGCGAAGCGGATGAGGTGGTGCCCGCCATGGCCAGCCGCCAGGCAGCGCGGCTTTTGCAGGCCGAAGCCGTGCCGCATGAATTGCTGTTGCGGCCTGATCTTGCCCATGGGTTGGATGATGCTGGCCTTGCCGCCGGCACCGCGCTGCTGGCGGAGAGCCTGCCGAGTGTTTCAGGCGCATGAAACCTGCCTTGGATGGCTTGCGGCACGGCGCGGCGCATGTCATGACTTCAGTAGACGAGGCGGCACCACTACATCTGGGGGTTCCCGCAGAATAGAGCCCCCGCATGCTGTGGCGCCACGCTGGAAGGAGCGAGGCTTGCCAGATGGCGGTACCTTCGCGGGGGCGCATGCCTATCCCGCGCTTGTTCTGAATGCGGATTTCCGCCCGCTTTCCTATTTCCCGCTGTCCATCTGGTCCTGGCAGGACGCCATCAAGGCTGTCTTTCTGGATCGTGTTTCCGTGCTGAATGAATATGATGTGGAGGTGCATTCGCCATCGCTGGCGCTCCGCCTGCCCAGCGTGATTGCACTTAAGGAATTCATCCCGGCCGCGCGGCGCCCGGCCTTCACGCGCTTCAATGTTTTCCTGCGCGATCACTTTGCATGCCAGTATTGCGGCGGGTCCTACCCCACGCCGGATTTGACCTTTGACCATGTGATCCCGCGATCCAAGGGCGGGCGCACATCATGGGAGAATGTCGTCACCGCCTGCGGGCCGTGCAATTTGCGAAAGGGCAACCGCCTGCCGCGCGAATGCCAAATGATTCCACGCCATACTCCACGTCAGCCAACCAGCTGGGAATTACAGGATAATGGCCGATCCTTCCCGCCGAATTATTTGCACGAAAGCTGGCGGGATTACCTTTACTGGGATAGCGAATTGGAGAGCTGAGCATTTTCAAGCCAAGTGGTCACACTTGGCGACTCGGAAAATGCGATCAGACCAATAAGCATTTTCAAGCCAAGTGGTCACACTTGGCGTCTCACCAACAGCACCTAAGCCCTGGCCTATCTGCACCCGCGCCGGGCCATCTTGGCCGCGGCGGCGCCTGAAAGCGGCTTCATGATGCTGCACTGAAAGCGCGGCCGCCCGTGTGGCTTGGGACGCGAGGCAATGCCGCTTGGTGCGAAAATATTCTACAGGCTGGGAAGCGTAGCAGTGTCGGGAAAGAAGCCCATGTCCATGCCCATTACCTTTGCCGCCCCCCATTCATTTCTTGGTGCCCGTGCGCAGGACCGGGGCGCTGCGTTTTGCATCGCTGGCGTGCCGCTTGATATCGGCACCACCAACCGCGCCGGCGCGCGCGATGGGCCGCGCGCCATTCGCGCCGCCGCCCGCATGCTGACAGATGGCCGCCATCCGGTGAGCGGCGCTGACCCCGCCGCGCTCGATCTTTCCGATCTTGGTGAATTTGATATTGCCCTTGGGGATATCGTCAAAAGCCTGGCGATGATCGAAGAACAGGCCACGGGCCTTTCCCATCTGCTGGCGCTTGGCGGGGAGCACGGCATAACGCTTGCCCTGCTGCGGGCCTTGACCAAGCGGCTTGGTGCGCCCGTGGGGCTGCTCCACATAGATGCGCATCTTGATACGTCCAAGGATAATTTCGGGCAGGCTTTCGCGCATGGGGCCGTGTTCTGGCACGCCATTACGGAAGGCTTGGTGGACCCGCGGCGCATGGTGCAGATCGGTATCCGTGCGCCCGCCTGGCCGGAGATGTTTGAATGGACGCGCGGGAAGGGGGTGACCATCCTCTCGGCCCAGGATGTCCACCAAAGCTCCATCGCATCGGTCATCGCTGAGGCGCGGGCAGTGCTTGGCGCCGGCCCCTGCTACCTTTCCTTTGACATTGACGGGCTGGACCCGGCCTTCGCCCCCGGCACTGGCACGCCCGAAATTGGCGGCCTGGCAAGCTGGCAGGCCCAGGCGATCCTGCGCGGCATGGCGGGCGTTGATTTTTGTGGCGCGGATATTGTGGAAGTGGCGCCTGCCCATGATGTTGCGGAAATCACCGCCTTGGCCGCCGCCACCATCGCCTGGGAGTATCTGTGCCTTTTTGCCAGTGGAAAATAGGGGCGGGATAATTTCCCGACCTAGCCCGGGTTATCCGGGCGAAAAAACGGCCAATTAGCTTTAGAGCGAGATTTTTATCTTGCATTCGATTTTATTTCCGCATATATCCCTGTCAGCGCTACCCGGGATGGGGGCGCTGACGCCATCGCACGTGCCGCGAGGCCCTGTCTCAGGGCCACAAGCAACGACGGGACGCGTCCTTTGTTCGATCCAGCCAAAGATGGGCCGGAATGTTCGAGGGAGCCGCCTGTGTCGCCTGTCTGCCGCTCTGCGATGACCTCCTCATCGCTTTGAACGCAGCGCCCTGAAGGCATCGCTGCGCGCCAAGCCCAAAAGGCTGCGGTGTGGCGGCGGGGGCGCCTTTTCCTCCCTTCCAGAAGGGGTCTTTGTGATGAGCCATATTCGTAGCCGTAATGCTGTCTCTCCGCTGCGCCGTTCGGCCAGCCTGCCGTCTTTCCCCAGCGTGGATGGTCTGGTGCGGTTCCTCCGCCCGGAAGAGCCGGTCTATTGCCTGCGTCCCGGCGCACCTGGGTTTCGCTTTCCGCATCGCCTGATCCGTGCGGAAGGCAGCGGGTTGGGCGCCGCGTGCCAGGAATTTGTGTTGTTTGGCCCCACCTGCGATTCGGCAAATATCATGAAAGGTCCATGGACTTTGCCCGGCGATATCGGCCAAGGAGATTGGATCGAAATCGGGCAGCTTTGGGCTTATGGGACGGCTTTGCGCACCGCCTTCAATGGCTTTGACCGCGCCCTGGTGACCGAAATTGCTGACGCACCGCTGCGCGTCACACCACATGACATACTGAATGCGCCGCGCGCGGCGTGACAATGAAGGAAGTGACATGAAACACGCTGCTTTTGATGGCCGGCTGCTGATGCTGGGCTTTGGGTCCATCGGCCAAGGGGTGCTGCCCCTGATCCTGCGGCATATCGACATGCCGAAGGACCGCATTGAAATCCTGACCTCTGATACGCGGGGGGAGGCGATTGCCGCCCAGCATGGCATTCGCCACACCATCCTGCCCCTCACGCGCGAAAACTACGCGGCGGAGCTTGGCGCGCGCCTGGCGCCGGGGGATTTCTTGCTCAACCTTTCCGTGGACATATCCTCGGTCGCGTTAGTCAAGCTGTGCCGCGACATTGGTGTGCTTTACCTGGACACCTGCGTGGAACCATGGGTCGGCGGCTATACGGATACATCGCTTTCCCCATCACTCAGGTCCAATTACGCGCTGCGTGAAAGCGCGCTCGCGCTCAAGGATGGTGCTGGGCCAACGGCTGTCATGACGCATGGCGCCAATCCGGGGCTTGTTTCGCATTTCGTGAAGCAGGCGCTGCTGAATATCGCCGCCGACACAGGCCATGAAGTCAGTGTGCCGCAATCCCGCGCGGCATGGGCGGCGCTGGCGCATGATCTTGGCGTCAAGGTGATCCATATCGCCGAACGCGATACCCAGGTTGCGGAGAGCATGGCCAAGCGCCGTGGCGAATTCGTCAATACCTGGTCCATTGATGGCTTCACGGGTGAAGGCTGCCAACCGGCGGAACTGGGCTGGGGCAGCCATGAAAAGGCGCTGCCCGCAGATGGGAAGCGCCATGATTTCGGCGGCGATGCGGCGATTTACCTGATGCGCCCAGGGGCGGCGACGCGGGTGCGGAGCTGGACCCCGCTGGAAGGCCCGATGCAGGCCTTTCTGATTACCCATAATGAAAGCATTTCAATCGCGGATTACTATACGCGCCGGGATGCGGCGGGCGCCGTGATCTATCGGCCAACCGCCCATTACGCCTATCATCCCTGCGATGACGCGGTGCTTTCGCTGCATGAATTCGCTGGCCAGAACTGGAAACTCCAGGACAGCAAGCGTTTGATGATGGATGAAATCACCTCTGGCATGGATGAGCTTGGCGTCTTGCTGATGGGGCACAAGAAGGGCGCCTATTGGTATGGTTCACGCCTGACGATTGAAGAAGCACGCGCCCTTGCGCCACATAACAACGCGACCTCGCTGCAGGTTTGCGCTGCCGTGCTGGCGGGCGTGGTCTTCGCCATGGAAAACCCTGAACTTGGGGTGCTGGAAGCCGATGAACTGGACCATGCGCGGATGCTTGATATCTGCCTGCCCTATCTGGGCGAAATGGCCGGGGTTTATGCCGAATGGACCCCGCTGCAGGACCGCGCCACACTTTTCCCGGAGGAATTGGACCGCGAAGATCCTTGGCAATTCAGCAATTTTCGCGTGACTTGAGCAGGTTCCAGGCCGCTTGCCTGGCATGATCCGCCGATGGCGGCGCATATTTGCCGCCATCACCGCACCCACCCTGAAGGGCAACCCGCGCCAAACATGCATGGCGCTTCTTCCGCCCCCATCCATTCACCGGAAATGGGCTGCTAAGGCGCTGCGGATTTCTTGCAATGGCCCCGCCCAGTCACCAGGGTGTTTCTGCCGGAAAAGCCTGATTGACGCATACCAGGGACTATCTTCCCGATCGAGCAACCAGCGCCAATCCGGATTGAAGGGCAGCAGGACCCAACAATCGCGGCCCATACTGCCAGCAAGATGCGCAAGGCTGGTATCCACGGTAATGATCAAATCCATCTCGGCGATCAGCGCGGCGGTATCTTCAAAATCATTGATCTCGCTGTCGAAGATGCGGAGTTTTGGCGTAGCTGAAAGGGCCTCATGGTCGGCTGCCGGCAGACCCTTTTGAATACCGAACCAGGCTGCGCTGCCGTCCATTATCGGAAAACCCGATTGAATGGGCAGCGACCGGTTGCGGTCATTGGTATGGCCTGCGCTACCGCGCCAGGCAAACCCAATGCGGGGCCTGTCAGAGGCGCCCAGCCGCGCGCGCCACATGGCACGGCGTGTTTCATCCGCCCGCCAAACTGGTGCAGGCGGGATCGTTCCCAATTCTGTCGCCAAGGCACGCGGCAGGCTCATGAGGGGGCATTGCAGGGTGGCGTCGGCGGGTGGGGCTTCCACCATTTGAATGCCCGGCATTACGCGGCGGATGAGGGGCGCCAATTCAGGCTGCACCATGAGCGCAACATCAGCGCCCTTAGCCTGAACCATTGGCGCATAACGAATAAATTGAATCGTATCGCCAAACCCCTGTTCCCAATGCAGCAGGATACGCCGCCCTGCCACATCCTGCGCCCCAGTCCATAATGGCAGGCCGAAATCCTGAAAGCCGACTGGGATTTTCTTGCGCTTGCGTGCCTCCCACAGGTGCCAACCTTCCTTGAGGTTGCCAAACAAAAGGCAGGTCAGGGATTTGTTGAATTGCGCCTCAGAAAAATCCGGCGTCAGTCGCAACGCGCGATCATAGCATGCCAGCGCGGCGGTGTGATTGCCAAGTGCAGCTTCCGCGAGGCCAAGATCATTCAGCGCTGAAAGATGATTAGGAGCGGCATTCAGGCAATGCCGATGCGCCTCGGCTGCCGCAGCATAGTCGCCGCGCTGCCAATGGATACCCGCCGCGTTGTAATGTGCTGCCGCATTTGCTGGATCAAGCCGCGCGGCATGTCGAAAATTTTCAAGGGCAGCACTGTGATCTTTCAAATCGAGCAGCGCCAGCCCCTTGTTGTTCCAGGCTTCCGCAAAATCAGGCGCTAGCGCAATGGCGCGATCTGCTGCTGCCAAGGCCTGTGCAGCATCCCCCAAATCCAACAGGATCGCGGCGCGATTATTATGCGCGGGCGCATAGGAAGGATTGAGGTTGATCGCTTGGTCCAAAGCCATGCATGCGCTGGCTGCATCACCGGATTTCTTCAGCGCCAATCCCTTGTTCATCAGGGCGCCAAAAAATCCTGGTGCCAGCAGAAGCGCGGCATCAAAATCCCGTAACGCTTCGGTGATCACACCGCTTTCCATCAGCGCCACCCCGCGATCATTCAGGTAGTCCGGATTGCGCGGTTCAAGGGCAATCGCGCGGCCGAGCGCGGCCGCGGCCTCCTGATATCGGCCCAAGGCTTGCAAACTTTTGCCCAAGCCATGCAAGGCGGGATGCGCGCGCGCATCAATCAAAGACGCCTTGCGAAAAGCGTCCACCGCATCACGAAAGGCAGCGGTTTCGAAACAGGCATAGCCGAGCGTCGCCCAGATCATCGCGTTGCGCTGGTCTGCCTGGGTGGCTTTCTTCAACCAGCGCAGCGCTTCCGGCATCTGCCGGCGTTGCAGGCAGATCACCCCCAGAATATGCAAGGCACCGGTATGGCGCGGCGCGGCGCGCAGGATTTGCTCGGCCCCCGCTTCAGCCGCATCCAGCCGCCCCTGCTGCATGGCCATTTGCACTTGGCCCCAAAGCGCGGCAGGCGGCATCATCAGGTCATTGATTCCAGAGGATACACCTATGGCTTAACCATGTTGTTTTCGAGCATCTTCACCCGTTCAGATTTATCCATCTGAACGGGATCTGCTCTAGCGCCCGGCTGATTGGCTGCGCAATTCCCGCGCACGGGTCAGGACCTTGTCTTCCAATTCCGCCGCTGTCGCGGCGCTGACTGGCGCATCTACCCAACCGCCCGGGCCGCGCACTTGGCGAAAGACGGAAATGCGGACCCCGTCAGACCGCAGCTGCCGTCCAAGCACATAGGCTGTTGCCTTGAAGCGTTCATTGGAAACGCCGCCAGGCGCGTGCCAATCCGTGATGATAACGCCACCAAAGGGATCGGCCGATGCCAGCGGCATGAAGGAAAGCGTATCCAGCGTGGCACGCCACAGGAAGGCATTCACCCCAAGCCCACCACTGCCGCGGCCTTCTTCCTGGCCCTTTTCGGTGCCAGCACCCATCATGGTGATACCACCGCCTGTCCCGGACCCGGATGTGGCGCGCAGCAATCGTTCGCGCCTGCTGTCGGTATTGTATTCGTCCCGACCCACTTCGCGGACCTGCGATGAGTCGCCGCTGCAGGCCGCAAGGCCAAGCAGCGGAAGGCTGAACAACAGCCGGAGGGGGGGGGAGCGTCGGTTTTGGAACAGAATCATGCAATGTTAATAGCCGAAACCACCACCATCTGAAAAGAGAAAGGGCGGCAAGGTTTCCCTCGCCGCCCCTTTTTTCCGAATGATCCGAAGATCAGAAGGCGAGGCGCACGCCAGCAAGCGCAACCGAGATGTCGCGCTTGTTGTCGAGGTTAGCGCCGTAGGTGGTGAGGGTCGCCCCAGCGTTCGTAGGCGCCGCAGTCGGCACATTTTCATCGCTGAGGACGTTATAACTGGCGAAGAAGGCCATGCCCGGCGCAAAGGTATAGGCAAGACCCGCACCAATATAAGTCTGGGTGCGGTCATCACGCGTGCCGCCGTTGGACTGGACCGCGTTGCCATATTGCGCGCCAATGGCGAGTGCACCAACGGTGTAGGTTGCACCCAGCACGATTTGGGTGCTGCCATCCACTCCCTCATTCAGGGCGGTTGTGCCCGGAGCGCCCCGGTAATTACCCCAGTGATAGTCGATACCGATGGCAAGCCCGGGCATCAGGCCGTTCAACGCCAAGCCAGCATGATAGGCCCGGATGCTCCGCTCGCGCGTGGCGAGCGCCGCACCACCGGCAGACTGCTTTGCTGACTCAGCCGACATGCCCGACAAGCTCGCCTGCACGCCAACACCGCCGAGTGTACCCCGATAGCGAATGGCGGCAGTCAATTCATTGGTCACGCCAGTATTGTCGCGCTGAAACACAGTTGCGCTGGTATTAGTGTCGGCGCGTTCACCTTCAAAACGATTCGCTGCATAAGAAAAACCGAAATCAAAGCCGCTGAACTGCGGGGACATGTAGATGATCTTGGTCGCGTCAGCATTGTCTTGAAAGCTTGCTATGATTTGGTTGCCAGCGGGAAGGAACTCGTCCCAATCAGCAGAGGTGCCCAACCCCAACACGGTGGGGGGACGGACCTGCATAAGTCCCGCTGCGCCATCTTCTGCACCGAAGCGCAGTTCACCCCAGGCGCCCTTCACGAAACCATACATTTCGTCGAAGTCCACGCCCTGGCCGGAGCCGGTAGCAGCCATATTATCCATCTGCAGTTCGAAAACCGCACCATATTGAAGGCCATTGGCTGCTCGGCCGTCAACATAGAGAAAGATTTCCGCATCATTACGGAAGTCGGTCGTAGCACGAGACTGCGACCCAGCAGCCCGACCGCCAGTTCCACCGGCCTTATCAGCACTATCCGAAACCACGCCATAGCTGAAATCGAAGTAGCCGCCCAGGCGAATGGTCGGACCGCCAGCGCCGGCGAGGCTGGGCGCAGGCGCCGCAGTTTGGGCAAAAGCAGCCGGCGCCGCGAGAGCGAGACTGACAACAGCAGTCGTTCCCAGAAGAATTTTACGCATTCAAGTCCTCCTCATAGCCGGAAAATCCGGCAGTGTTCCTCGGCCCCTGCCCCCGGCAGGAAGGAAGACTGAACCCCCAATATGGGCGCCAAATCCCCCAGACCTTGAAAGACTATGATCATTTCACGCCGCTGGCCGCAACCTCTCAGCAGGGGTTGCCGCGACTTGGCCACATTACTGTGGCAAACGCGCAACAGGTAGTGCCAGCCCCCCAATCGCCGCCACCCCTGCCACAGGGGCGGGCAAAGCAGCCAGCCTGCCGGGGGTGATGCCCCCCAAAGCCATGCAGGGCGCAGGCAGGCGCCGCGCCAAACCCGCCCAACGCAAGACCCCAAGGGCGGGCGCGCCAGGGTGGCTTCGTGTTGGGAAAACTGGGGAAAGAAACACGCAATCCACCCGAAGCCGCCTAGCCCGAGCCGCGCTGCGCTGGCCGCCATGCGCGGCCATACTCAATATAAGGCGCCCTGGCGCAGCCCGGCGTGCCAGCAGAAAAGGCAGCAGGCCCGCGCTTTCCCGCCGATCCGGCAGATGCAGCCCGGCCCCCAATGCCAGCGCCGCCCGGCCATCCCCGGCAAGCAGCAGCCTCAGCCCGCCCTGGCGCGCCAGCCGCGCCACTGGCGCCAAAAGCCCCGGCGCCAGGCCGCGCGCCACCACCCCGGCGCCACGCGGCAGGCCCTCCATGGCCAGGCGCGGGTCCGGCAGGCGGGACGGGTCACTGAATAGCCAAAGCCGGGGCAGCCCGGCTGGTCCAGGGCGCGCGAATCGGCCCCAGGCAGCGCCCTGCCCTGGAATCCGGGCCGATTCCCT
>VGDL01000003.1 GCA_016869735.1 Alphaproteobacteria bacterium | reverse complement strand
CCGATCGCCTTTCTGACTGCAGCGCGCAATCCGGAATTCCCCGATGTGCCCACCATGCGCGAAGAAGGCCATGACCTGGTCTATACGATCTGGAGCGGGCTTTACGCCCCCGCAAGTACGCCGGAACCCGTCATGGCGCGGCTGGAAGCCGCCTGTGAAAGGGCAGTGAAGGCCGATGGCTTCATTGAAGGCATGAAGCGCGTGGCCCAGCCGATTTTGTATCGAAACCGTGCCGAATTCGCCGCTTTCTCGCGCTCCGAGAGCGAAAAATTCCGCAGCCTGATTGAAGCAACCGGGCTCCGTTCCGCGGAATAAGGCCCCCGTTACCGGGGCGGGCCGGTTGCGCCGGGGGCGGCTTCGCGCTACCGCCCCCGCGTGCTGGCTCAACCACCTCCTTTGCGGCTGGATGATTACGATTTCATCCTGCCTGATCACCTGATCGCGCAGGCGCCCATCCG
The DNA here is from genome assembly GCA_016869735.1 of Alphaproteobacteria bacterium. Classification (GTDB taxonomy): domain Bacteria; phylum Pseudomonadota; class Alphaproteobacteria; order Acetobacterales; family Acetobacteraceae; genus Neoroseomonas. The sequence continues at coordinate 97,173 of VGDL01000003.1, read as the reverse complement.
CCCGCGCGATGCTGCGCGCATGCTTGTGGTGCGCCCGGATGGCCTGGAAGATCGCGGCGTGCGCGATCTGCCCGATTTACTTGGCCCCGGCGATGTCATGGTGGTGAATGATACGCGCGTGATCCCTGCGCGGCTCCATGCCAGGCGTGGTCAGGCGCGGGTTGAAATCATGCTGAACCGGCATGAGGAAGCTGGCATTTGGCACGCGCTGATCCGCAATGCCCGCCGGCTCAAGGCCGGCGATGAGATCATGATTGAAGGTGCCGAGGATTGCACCGCGCGCGTGCTGGATGATCCCGAAGGCGGTGCCGCGCGGCTTGATTTCGGCCCGGATCAGGCGCGGCTTGCGGCTGCTTTGGAAAAGGCCGGTAAGGTTCCCTTGCCGCCCTATATCAGCCGCCCCGATGGCCCAACCAACGAAGATACGACTGATTATCAAACGATTTTCGCGCGTCGGCCGGGCGCTGTCGCTGCCCCCACCGCAAGCCTGCATTTTACCGAGGCGCTGCTGCAAGCGCTTGATGCGCGCGGTGTCGCGCGCGTGACCGTCACGCTGCATGTCGGCGCCGGCACCTTCCTGCCGGTGCGCACCGATGATGCGCGGGCGCACAAATTGCACGAAGAATGGGGTCAGATCACGCCGGAAGCCGCCGCACAGTTGAATGCCGCGCGCGCGGCGGGCGGGCGCATTATCGCCATCGGCACCACCGCCTTGCGCCTGTTGGAAAGTGCGGTACGCCCGGATGGCAGCATCGCGCCCTTTCGTGGCCTCACGGATGTGTATTTGTTGCCGGGCCATGAATTCCGCAGCGCCGATGCGCTGATGACGAATTTCCATCTGCCGCGCAGCACCTTGTTCATGCTGGTATGCGCCTTTGCTGGTGATCAGCGCATGCGCGCGGCCTATGCCCATGCCATCGCGCAACGATATCGCTTCTATTCTTATGGTGATTCATCGCTACTGTTTCGCGCGAGTGATGCGCTATGACACTGACTTGGCAGCATGAAGCGCAAGATGGCGCGGCACGCGCGGGTTTGTTGCACACCGCGCATGGCACGGTGCCGACACCCGTCTTCATGCCTGTTGGCACCGCCGGTACGGTCAAGGCCATGACCGCCGATGCGGTGCGCGCGACCGGTGCGCGCATGGTGCTTGGCAATACCTATCATTTGATGCTTCGGCCTGGCGCAGAACGTATCGCGCGGCTGGGCGGCCTGCATCGCTTCATGGATTGGCACGGGCCAATCCTGACGGATTCCGGCGGCTTCCAAGTCATGTCGCTGGCGGGTTTGCGTAAGATGGATGCGGATGGCGTTACTTTCCAAAGCCATGTGGATGGATCACGTCATCGGCTGACACCGGAACGCAGTGTGGAAATCCAGCATCTGCTCGGCGCTGATGTCACCATGTGTTTTGATGAATGCACGCCCTTTCCCGCGACGCATGAACAGGCCGCGACATCCATGCGGCTTTCCATGTGCTGGGCGGCGCGCAGCCGCACAGCCTTCGTGCCGCGTGCGGGGCATGGCCTATTCGGCATTGTCCAGGGCAGTGTTTTTCCTGATCTTCGCGAGGAGAGTGTCGCGGCACTCACCGATATCGGCTTTGAAGGCTATGCGGTGGGCGGGCTTGCGGTGGGTGAGGGGCAGGAAGCCATGTTCACCACTTTGGAATGCACCTCGCCGCTGCTGCCGACCAACAAGCCACGTTACCTGATGGGCGTTGGCACGCCTTCCGATCTGATCGGCGCCGTGCGCCGTGGCATAGACATGTTTGATTGCGTCATGCCAACGCGTTCCGGCCGCACCGGGCGCGCCTATACGCGGGGCGGCGTGATCAATATCCGCAATGCCCGCCATGCCGAGGATAATCGCCCGCTCGATCCCGGCTGCGCCTGCCCCGCTTGTCGCAACCATTCGCGTGCCTATCTGCATCATCTGTTCAAGGCGAATGAAATGCTGGGGCCCATGCTGCTGACGTGGCATAATATCCAATACTACCAGGACCTGATGGCGGAACTTCGCGCCGGCATCCTGGCGGGCGATCTCGCCGGCACTGCCGCGCGCATTGAAGCCGGTTGGCAGGCGGAAAAGGAAAACGCAGCATGAGCGATCTGTCGCATCTGACACAGCTTGGCCAGGCCGCCCAGCAACCACAAAGCCCGGAACAGGCAGTGCTGGAACGTGTCGGCAATCCGCATCCTGGCCTGCGCTATTGCATCCGCTTCACTGCGCCGGAATTCACCTCCCTCTGCCCGCTGACGGGCCAGCCGGATTTCGCGCATCTGGTGATTGATTACGTGCCGGATGCCTGGATTGTGGAAAGCAAATCGCTCAAGCTTTATCTTGCTTCCTTTCGCAATCATGGAGCCTTCCATGAAGCCTGCACGCTGGATATCGCGCAGCGCCTGGTGGGCTTGCTCACGCCCCATTGGCTGCGCATCGGTGGCTATTGGTATCCGCGCGGCGGCATCCCCATTGATGTCTTCTGGCAAAGCGGCGCGCCGCCCGAAGGGGTTTGGATTCCGGCGCAGGAAGTGCAGCCCTATCGTGGGCGCGGCTGACGCCATCAGGGCGGAGGCCACGCGCCTCGGCTTTGATGCCATAGGCTTTGCGCCCGCGCGGCTTGGGTCGGAAGTGCGCGCAAGGCTGCAGGCATTTCTGGCGGATGGCATGCATGGCGGCATGGGTTGGATGGAAGCCCGCGCCGACCAACGCGCCGATCCGCGCGCGCTATGGCCAGAAGCCCGCAGCGTGATCGCACTTGGTCTTTCCTATGCGCCTGATACTGACCCCATGGAAAGCCTTGCTTGGCGGGACCGCGCCACCATTAGCGTCTATGCGCGCAATCGCGATTATCATGATGTTGTCAAGAAACGTCTGAAGGCGCTGGCGCGTTGGATCGTGGCAGAATACGCCGATGCTGGCGTGAAGGTTTTCGTGGATACCGCGCCCGTCATGGAAAAGCCCTTGGCGCAGCAGGCCGGCTTGGGCTGGCAGGGCAAGCATACCAATCTTGTCTCCCGCACGCATGGTTCATGGTTGTTCCTCGGTGAGATCTACACCACGCTCGATCTCAGCCCTGAAGCGGCAGAAATTGACCATTGTGGTTCTTGCGCGCGCTGCCTTGATATCTGCCCGACGAAGGCTTTCCCGGCGCCCTATCGGCTGGATGCGCGGCGCTGTATTTCCTACCTCACCATCGAACATCACGGACCGATCCCGGAAGAATTCCGCAAGCCAATCGGCAATCGTATCTATGGCTGTGATGATTGCCTAGCGGTCTGCCCCTGGAATAAATTCGCTGCCGCGCATGAAGAACCCGCTTTTGCGCCGCGCGCGGAACTCACCGCGCCTAAGCTTGCTGAACTCGCGATGCTCGATGACGCAGCCTTTCGCGCCCTCTTTTCCGGCAGCCCCATTAAGCGCATTGGGCGCAATCGCTTCATCCGCAATGTGCTGATCGCTATCGGCAATTCCAACGACCCCAGCTTAGGCGAAACCACACGCTCACTCTGCACCGATGCCGATCCGGTCGTGGCGGAAGCGGCCGCCTGGGCCGCCGCACAATTGGAACACGCCGCATGACGCAAGAAAAAGCTCTTGTCCTGTTCAGTGGCGGGCAGGATTCCGCGACCTGCCTCGCCTGGGCCTTGGATCGTTTCGTCGCGGTTGAGACCATCGGCTTCGATTACGGCCAGCGCCACCGCATCGAACTCGATACCCGCGATGCCTTTCGCGCGGCGCTGCTGCAAGCGCGCCCGGAATGGCAAGCAAAACTTGGCCCCGATCATTTAATCCGCCTGGATGCCTTGGGCCAGGTTTCCGATACTGCGTTAACATCCGAAGCCACCATCGCCTTCAACGCCGATGGCCTGCCCAATACATTCGTGCCGGGCCGCAACATCATTTTCCTGAGCTTCGCCGCCGCCATCGCCTATCGCCGCGGCGTCAAGCATATTGTTGGCGGCATGTGTGAGACGGATTATTCCGGCTATCCCGATTGCCGCGATGATACGATCAAGGCGCTGCAAGTGGCGCTCAACCTCGGCATGGATCGGCGCTTTGTCCTGGAAACGCCGCTGATGTGGCTGGACAAGGCTGCGACCTGGCGGTTGGCGGAAAACCTGGGCGGCGCCGCTTTGGTGGCCGCGATCCTAGAACACACCCATAGCTGCTATTTGGGGAATCGGCAGCACCGGCATCCTTGGGGCTATGGCTGCGGCACCTGCCCGGCCTGTGACTTGCGCGCCAAGGGCTGGGCGTCTTATGCAGCGGTCGAACCACCATGAATCTCTCCCCCCGCACCCAAGGCTTCGCCTTTCTGATCGGCTTCGCGCTCTGCATTCCCGCAGCGAATTGGATGATCGGGAACCTCGGCAGCTTCTGCGTGCCGAATGGCCCCTGCCTGATCCCTGTTGCGCCGGGCATCATGGCGCCATCGGGTGTGCTGATGATTGGCCTGGCACTGGTGCTGAGGGATTTGGTGCAGCGCCGACTTGGCCTTGCCTGGGCCTTCACCGCCATTTCGGCGGGCGTCGTGCTTTCTGCGCTGCTCGCGCCGCCCGCCTTGGTCCTGGCCTCAGCAACCGCCTTTCTGCTCAGTGAAACCGCCGATTTGGCGGTCTATACGCCGCTGCAGAAACGCCGTCTGACACTCGCAGTGGCGGCGAGTGGCGCGGTGGGCCTTGTCGTGGATAGCGTTGTCTTCCTGTTTCTTGCCTTTGGCAGCCTGGATTTCCTGGCTGGGCAAATCCTGGGCAAGGCCTGGATGGTATTGCTGGCCTTGCCCTTCATTCATTGGCTGCGCCGCCATGATGCGCGGCGCGGCATTCAGCCCGCCTGATCAATCAGCGCGGATATTGAATTCGCGCACAACGGCGCCCCATTTCGACACTTCCCCATCCAGAAAGCGCGCCAAGCCAGCGGGATCAGACATGACCAGCCGCGCCTGTTGGGTCTGCGTCATTTGCGTGCGGATGCGTTCTTCGGAGAGCGTTTCGCGCAGCGCCCCATTCATGCGCGCCACCGCTTCCGTCGGCGTGCCGGCAGGTGCGAAAACGCCCCACCAGGCTTCCGCCTGCAAGCCTTGAAAGCCGCTTTCTTCCACCGTCGGTAAATTGCTCAAAGCCGGCAGCCGCGCCGGGCCAAATTGCGCCACCGCGCGGAAAGTGCCGGCCGCGATCTGTGTGGCCACCAAGGCGGCAGACCCGATCATCATATCCACCGTGCCGGCCAAAGTGTCGTTCACGGCAAGCCCCCCGCTGCGATAGGGAATATGCGTGAGCCGCGTGCCGCTGCGCGCCTGGAATTGGATCATCGCCAAATGGCCGATGGTGCCATTGCCGGTTGACCCGAAGGAAACCGCGTCGGGCCGCGCCTTGGCCGCCGAGATCACATCCGCGAGCGAGCGAAACGGCTTATCCGCGCGGCAGGCAATGACATAAGGCGCGCCGCCAATCAGCATTACCGGGTCAAGATCACGCGTCAGGTTGAAGGGCAGGCTTGGAAGCAGCGCCGGCATGGTGGCGTGGCTGTCGAAAGTAAGCAGCCAGGTCTGGCCATCGGGCCGCGCTTTGGCCACCGCATCCGTCCCGATCGACCCGGCCGCGCCAGGACGATTTTCTACAATGACCGTTGCGCCAAGCCGCTGCATCAGCCCTGGCGAGACCATGCGCGCCACCGCATCCGTTGAACCGCCTGGCCCAAAAGGCACCACAATGCGCATGGCATTTGATTGCGCCTGGGCTGGTAGAATGCTGGCCGCTGCCAAACCACCCATGGCCGCACGACGTGTAATCTTCATGGTCCGATCTCCCTGTAATTTTTACGTCTATTCCATCAGATCAAGAACGGAAGGATGAAACAATTCCTCCGGTTTCATCTGGCGCGCCGCCAGCCCATCTTCCACCGCATAGCGGATCATGGCGGCAATCTCGTCTCGGTTGCGCTTGAAGCCATAGGGCCAGGGATTGCCGCCGAATAAAGCGCTTTGCGCTTCCGCTTCTGCCGCAATCCAGGGCAGCGAAACGCGCAACACATTGACCAACGACATTTCCGCAAGCGACGCTGCCTTGGCGGCGCTGAAGGCGCGGAACAATTCAACCGGCAGCCAGGGGTGGCGTTCCGCCACATCCTTCCGCACTGCCAGGCAATGCATGATCGGGAAAAAGCCCGATGCGCGGAACCAGCTTTCTTCTTCGCTCCGATAATCCGGAAAAAGCCGCGCCACTGGCGCGCCAGGCTTGCCGAAACAGGCCGGTGGGCGGGGCGCGATCAGCGCATCAATCCGCCCAGCGGCCAAGGCTTCTTCAAGCGACTCCCCCATGGGCTTCACCTTGAAGCCATCGGGCAGCGTAATCGCCACCCGTTCGCCGCCCGTGCGCCAGGAAATGCCTTTCGTGTCCACTCCGTAATGGTCACGCAAAATGCCACGCACCCAAAGGGCAGCCGTTTGCTGATATTCCGGCAGGCCGATCTGCCGCCCCGCCAGATCAGCCGCGCTATTGATGCCGCGATCGGTGCGGATATAGATCGCCGAATGCCGAAAGGCGCGGGAAAGAAACACTGGCACGCCAATATAAGGCGCATCACCGCGCGCGCTGGTCACAATATGGCTGCCCATGGATAGTTCCGAGATATCAAAGGCGCGATCACGCAGCGCGCGCCGAAAAATATCCTCAGGCTCACCAGGCAGGAAAGTGATGTCAGCGCCCGGCACCTTGAAGCGCCCTTCCATCAGCGGGCGCGTGCGATCAGTGGCAGTACAGGCCAAGGACAATGAAATCATGGCAGGATCAATTCGCCTTCATGCCGGAAATACGAATGCCCTCTGCCTGGCGCGTGATATCCTCACGTAAAAATGCCCCAAAAGCAGCGACATTTATCGGGTTCACTGCGGCCCCGGCGCGGAGCTGCGCTTCACGTGTCGCGGGCAGGGACATGATGCGGTTGATTTCGGCATTCAGCTTTTCAACGATGGGCGCTGGCGTTTGCGCTGGCGCCATCACGCCAAGCCAGATGCTGGCTTCATAGCCGCGTAGGGCTTCGGCAACCGTCGGCGCATCCGGCAAAAGTGGGCTGCGCGCTGGCCCGGTGGTGGCCAGCGCCCGCACACGCCCACCGCGCGCCTGTTCCACCATGGTTGGAATGGCGTCGAACATCATCGGCACCTGGCCTGCGATCAAGGCTGTCCGCGCCTCATTCGAACCACGGAAGGGGATATGCGTGATTTCAATGCCGGCCATGGCGCGGAAAATCTCACCCGCCACATGGTAAGGCGTGCCAGGGCCGGAAGATGCGTAATCCAACTTCCCCGGATTGGCCTTGCAATAGGCAATCAATTCGGCCAGCGAATTCACGCCAAGTGATGGATGCACCACCAGAACGTGATGCGCGACATTCACAAAAGCCACCGGCGCCAGATCACGCAGTAACACATAGGGCCGATTGGGCAGCAGCGTTTCATTGGCGGTATGCGTGTTGGACATTAACAGCAGCGTGTGCCCATCCGGCGCTGCCTTGGCCACCTGATCTGCACCAATGGTGCCGCCAGCACCGGGACGATTTTCCACCACCACCGGTTGACCCAAAGCCTGTTGCAAGGGCTCGGCCAAAAACCGCGCCGCGACATCGGCGGAACCGCCAAGCCCGAAGGGCACGATGATGCGAATGGGCCGCGTGGGCCAAGCCTGAGCCTTCGCCTGCCGCCCAGCGAGCAGCGTCGCCCCCAAGGCCAAAGTCGTTCTGCGTAAGATCATGGAACCCCCTGAGACTTTCACCTTCCCTTGGCGCAGCCAGGGACAGTGCGCAAGGGTCAATCCGCGATCCACCCGGGTGAGGGCAGGGCGCGATAGGCCTCACGCAGGCTATCCGACCAGCGCTGGCTGACTTGCCGGAAATAGGCATCCTCTTCCGTGATGCGTCGGCTGAGCGAGACCTTCTGTTCGCCCTCGCGATAGACCATCAGATCAATCGGCAGCCCGACCGAAAGATTGGACCTGAGTGTGCTGTCCATGCTGATCAGCACCAGCTTCACACCATCCGCCAGTGACGTGTCATGCTTTACCACACGGTCCAGAATCGGCTTGCCGTATTTATGCTCACCAATTTGCAGGAAGGGCGTATCCATGGTGGCTTCAATGAAATTGCCAGCGGCATAGATCAGAAAAAGCCGCATCGGCCCGTCGGCGATCTGCCCGCCCAATAGGAAGGAAGCTTCAAAGGGCACATTCTGTGCCTTCATCGCGGGGCCATCGGTTTCAAACACATCGCGCACTGCTGCCCCCACCAGCTGTGCGGCGCGGAACATGCTCGGCACATCACGCAGCGTATGGGTTTCCTCCCCCAGTGGGAAACCTTCCTGCAAGCGATTCCACACGGCCTGAGTGATCGCCAGATTGCCGGCGGATAGCAGCGCCAACATGCGCTCTCCAGCTTGTTCCACCACATGCATCTTGGAAAAGCTGGAAATATGATCAAGCCCTGCATTGGTCCGCGTATCGGAAAGCAGAACAAGCCCATCCTTCAGAAACAGGCCAACGCAATAGGTCATGGCAAGCGCTCCGCGCCCTTCAGTTATGGAGGTAGAATTCGGCGATCTGGCCGCCAAGATCAATATTGCGCGCCATCATCTCATTCAGGAAGGCTTCAAGCCCCTGGGTGAAGATATCCTCAACCCGGCCAAAGCGCAGCCTGGCATGGGCTTCCCCTGCACGCCGATGGCATTCCCCGCGCCGCCCGCCATGCGCGGCGGCGATTTCATCCAGCACGGCTTCGATGCGGGCATGGCAGGCAATCATGGAACGCGGCAATTCAGCGCGCAGGATCAGCAATTCGGCAATCCGGCGCGGTTCGATCCGCCCGTGATAAACCCATTGATAGGCACGCAGCGCCGTAAAGTTCCGCAAAATTGCCTGCCAATGCAGGTAATCTTCCGCGGTGCCGGCTTCCGCGATACTCAGCGCCCTGGCATGGGCATGCAGCACGCGCGCGGTGTTGTCGGCCCGTTCCAGCATGGTGCCAAGCCCCACGAAGCGCCAGGCTTCCTCGCGCAGCATCGTGTCATCATAGGCGCCATTGAACAGGATGGTCTGGCGCTTCACCCAATCCAGAAAGCCCGGCAGATCATCCGCGCTTGGCATGGCATTTTCCATGCGCCGCATCTGGCCCCAGGTGTCATTCACCGCTTCCCACATATCAACCGTGAGCGCCGTGCGTACCTGGCGCGCATTCTGCCTGGAAGCTTCAATGCAGGATTGGATGGAAGAAGGATTGGCGCGATCCATCACCAGATGCTGGATAATCTGCGCTGCATCAGCCGCCGCGCCAAAACCCTGCAATAGCCCGATATCGCCGCTGGTCAGCAGAAGCGTGCGCCAGCTTTCACCCTGTGCGGGCCGCCCACCACCCATGCCCGCTTCGCGCAGCGCCACTTGTAGCGCCCGCGCCGTATTGCCGGCGCGTTCCATATAGCGCCCCAACCAATAGAGGCTATCTGCCGTGCGGCTCAGCATGGCGCATCCGGGGCCAGGACCCAGGTATCCTTGGTGCCACCGCCTTGCGATGAATTCACCACCAGCGATCCTTCCCGCAAGGCAACGCGCGTGAGGCCCCCTGGCACAATGCGTGTCTCCGCGCCCGAAAGCACAAAAGGCCGCAAGTCCACATGGCGTGGCGCGGTGCCGCTGCCCGTGAAGGTCGGCACGGTGGAAAGCGCGAGTGTTGGTTGCGCAATGTAATCCGCTGGATGCGCCTTGATCCGCGCGGCGAATTCAGCGCGCTGTTCGGCGGTGCTATGCGGCCCGACCAGCATGCCATAGCCGCCCGAACCTTTGGTCAGCTTCACCACCAATTCATGCAAATGTTCCAGCACATAGGTGCAATCATCCGGCCTTTCGCACAGATAGGTCGGCACATTGGCCAGGATCGGTTCTTCGCCCAGGTAGAACCGCACCATTTCCGGCACGTAAGGATAAACCGCCTTGTCATCGGCAATACCGCCACCCGGCGCATTGGCAAGTGCTACATTGCCGGCGCGATAGGCTTCCATCAGCCCGCGCACCCCCAGCATGGAATCGGCGCGAAACACGGCGGGGTCCAGGTAATCATCATCAATCCGGCGATAGATCACATCCACGCGCTGCGGGCCTGCGGTGGTGCGCATATAGACCACGCGATCTTCGACGAATAAATCCTGGCCTTCCACCACCTCCACGCCCATTTCATCGGCCAGGAAGCAATGTTCATAATAGGCGCTATTGAAGGCGCCCGGGGTCAGCAGCACTACCCGCGGCAGGCCACGGCAGGCGGACGGCGCGACTGACATCAGCGTTTCCAGCAAATCACTCGGGTAATGGCTGACCGGGGCAATGCGATGCGCCGCGCACAGCCCAGGGAATAACCGCAACATGGCTTCGCGGCCTTCCAGCATATAGGAAACGCCGGATGGCGTGCGGCAATTATCTTCCAGCACATGGAATTGCGCCGCACCCGTGCGCACCACATCAATGCCGGCGATATGCACGTAAATCCCACCCGGCGGCGTGATGCCGCGCATTTCCGGCCGATAGGCTTCATTCTGTAAAATCAACGCTGCCGGTATGCGCCCTGCCTTCAGGATTTCCCCTGGCCCATAAACATCCGCCAGAAACATATTCAGCGCACGCACGCGCTGCGTGAGGCCGCGCGACAGATGCTCCCATTCCTGCCAGGCCAGGATGCGCGGGATGATATCGAAGGGGATCAGCCGTTCCGGATCGCCGCCTTCGCCATAAACCGCGAAGGTCACGCCAATGCGACGGAACAGAAGCTCGGCTTCTTGGCGCTTGCGTTCCAATTGCTCCATAGGTGTCGCCGCCAGCCAGCGCGCAATCTCGCCATAGGCCGCCCGCGCCGCTTGGGGCTCACCCATTTCGTCAAAGGCCTTGATGGGTTCGGCCATCGCCCGACTGACCTCCTGTTTCACAGGAGATCGGGTCAAAGGCCGCGCCACACAAGCCTGTGATGCCCGAAAACTAGGCCAGGCGGCGCCTTATTGCCCGCCCGGCATCCGCTGCGCCCAATTCTTGGGCAAGTGGCCCCGTCACAGGGATGGGTAGCGCTTATGCCAATCCGTCACACGCTGATAGGCATCGGCCACCGCCAGCACACGCTCCTCGGCAAAGGGGCGCGCGGCCAATTGCAGGCCAATCGGCAGGCCGCGATCATCAAAGCCGCAGGGCACGCTGATGGTCGGCAGGCCCAAATAATTGAAGGGTCGCGTATTGGCCGAAACCGCCATGAAGCGGGACCAATTCGCCGCATCGGCATCAATATCCGTCTCGGCCAATGTGGGAACGCGGGTGCGCAGCGCCGGGGTTGCGACAATGTGATGCCCGGTCATCGCCTCGGCGCAGAATTGGCGCAGCAGCGGGCCACGGCGCGACAGCGCTTCAATGTAAAGATGCGCCGGAATCGGGAAGCCACCGTAAAGCCGGGACGATAGATGAATGGAATAATCCGCTGCCCTTTCGCGCATCCATTCGGCATGGATCGCCGCAGCTTCTGACCGGCTGACCAGCGCGGTAAAGGCGGCAATGGCGCGCAAAGACGGGCAGGAAAGCCGTGTGATTTTCGCCCCGCGATCCCGCATGGCATCAAGCGCGGCATCAAACGCCTTCACCACCACATCATCGGCGCCATCAAAGAAATATTCCTGCGGCACGGCGATGGATATGCCGCGCAAATCGCCGGTCAAAGCTGCCTCATAATCCGGCACGGCCTCACGCGCGCTGGTGGCATCGCGTGGGTCATGGCCGGAAATCACCCGCATGAAACGCGCCGCATCGCGCGCCGTTTGCACCAAAGGCCCGACATTATCAGCGGAAAACGACAGCGGCATAACGCCCGCACGCGAAACCCGCGTCTGCGTGCCTTTGATGCCGGTCACACCACAAATCGTCGCCGGCAGGCGGATGGAACCACCCGTATCCGACCCAAGCGCGCCATAGAAAAACCGCGCCGCAACCCCGGCGCCAGAACCGGAAGAAGAACCACCCGTGCAATAGCCATGCTGCCACGGATTATGGCAGTGACCGAAATGCGCGTTATGCCCGGTCGGGTTCTGGGCAAATTCCGCCATATTCAGCGTGCCCATATCAATGGCACCCGCGGCATCCAGCCTTTCCAGCACGGTCGCCGTCACCTTGGGCACAAAATCCCGCCGGATTTTTGACCCGCAGGTGGAGACCTTCCCCGCGCGGTAATACATATCCTTATGCATCATCGGCACGCCACCAAGTGGCCCCAGCGCCTTGCCGGCCTTGCGCGCGGCATCCACGGCAGCCGCCTGTTCCAAGGCGCTGTCACGATCAAGCCGGATCACGCTATTCACCTTGCCATCATGCGCGGCAATGCGCGCAAGGCAACTTTCCGTCAGCGCGGTCGCCGTCACCTCCCCACGCGCCACTGCATCGGCGGCTTCCGTCATGGAAAGTTCATGCAGCGCGCTCATGCTTCCTTCTCCTGCTCGGCGCGGAGAGCCGCTTCAAAGCTGGAAGGTTCGTCTTCAAACACCAGCGTGCCGCGCAACGCCGCCAATTCCTTGAGCAAGCCGATATGATCCGCAAGGCCAAGCCGCGCCGCCTCATTCGGGCAATCAACGCCACTCCAAAGCTGGATGGCTTCCATGTTGGGGGGGATGGGGTCGGGTTTCATGCCAGTACCTCCTCTGCGATGTCGCATGCTGCGACGGGTGCCCGGGCTTTGCAAATGCGCGGCCAAGATGGCAGGCTGCGCCCCAGCAAGCATGAGGATCGCCGCATGAAAATCGTGGACATCAAGGCATTCCCAACCTCCTTCCCATTGCCGCCCAATTCCGGGCCGCGGCTTGGGATTGGCCAGGCGGTGAAGCGCGATGCGGTGATGGTGAAGGTCATTACGGAAGATGGCATTGTCGGCTGGGGCGAAAGCCATCACGGCCGGGCGCATACCGCCATCGCGAAATTGCTGGAAACCACGTTGCGCCAATTGGTGCTCGGCATGGATGCCTTTGACACCACCGGCATCTGGGCGCGCATCTATAAGTATCAGTTGGCGAGCCACGGCATGGGCGCCGCCACCGCCATGGCCATGTCGGGGCTCGACATGGCGCTATGGGATGCCAAGGGCAAGGCGCTGAACCTGCCGCTTTACAAGCTGCTCGGTGGTTCAGCCCGGCCGGTGCCGGCCTATGCCGGTGGCGTCGCACTTGGCTATCAGCCGCCAGCGCAACTGATTGATGAAGCCGCACCGCATATGGAAGCGGGCTACAAGGCGGTGAAACTTCGCGTTGGCGATACGGTGCGCGATGACATTGCTCGCATGGAAGCGGTGCGCGATGTCTTCGGGGATGAGCTTGAAATCCTGACCGATGCCAATATCGGCTACAACATCGCACAAGTGCGGCAGGTGCTGCCTGAGATGGATCGGCTGAATATCGGCTGGCTGGAAGAACCCTTCCCTGCGCATGATCACCGTTCCTATGCCGAGGCACATGGTTTTGGCAGCACGCCTCTGGCGGCCGGCGAAAACCACTTCACTCGCTTTGAATTCACCCGCGTCCTGGAAGATGATGTGATCCGCATCTGGCAGCCGGATTTGTCCAAATGCGGTGGCGTGACGGAAACCATGCGTATCGCCGCCATGGCGTCGGGCTTCAAGATCCCGGTCCACCCGCATTCATCCATGACCGGCGTCAATCAGGCCGCGTCCATCCATCTGCTCGCCGCGATTGATAATGGTGGCTATTTCGAAGCCGATGTCTCGCGCGCCAATAAATTCCGCGATGAATTGGGCAGCGAGCCCTGGCGCATCGGCAAGGATGGCTGCGTGCGCCCGCTGGAAGCGCCCGGCATTGGCGTTGAAGTGGATGAGGCGTTTTTGAAAGCGCATCCGGCCATCGAGGGCCCGGGCTACGTCTGACCCGGCGCGGTTTCCCGCGCCGGGATCGTTTTAGATGTAGTGTTCGTCCAATGGCTTGAAGCCATTGAAGAATTGCGCGGCGTAGGAGGTGACATAAGCCCCCGTCGCAAGCAATTCCACCCGATCACCGCAAGCCAGCTTCAGCGGCATGCGGTAATTGGATTTTTCATAGAGCGTATCGGTGCTGTCGCAGGTCGGACCCGCGATGGTCACCGGCCCATCCTCAGCGCCATCATGCGGCGTGCGGATTTCGTAACGGATCGCCTCGCCTTCGGTCTCCGCCAAGCCACCAAAGCGGCCAATATCCAGATAGACCCAGCGCACGGGGTCCGATGCACCCTTGCGGGAAACCAGCACCACTTCGCTTGAAACAATGCCAGCATCGCCCACCATGAAGCGGCCGGGCTCAACCAGCATTTCCGGCAGATCATTGCCGAAATGCTTGGTCATGGCGCCCATGATCGCCATGCCGAAATCGTCAATTTCCGGCACTTCCGCACGGTAGCGCACAGGGTAGCCGCCACCCAGATTGACCATGCGGAGCTTCACGCCCGCTTCCTTCAGATCGGTGAACAGCATCGCCACCCGCGCAATGGCGCCTTCATAAGCCGCGGTCTTGGTCTGCTGGCTGCCGACATGGAAGGAAATGCCATAGGGGTCGAGCCCCATATCGCCGGCCTTCAGCATCAGGTCGCGCGCCATTTCCAATTCGCAGCCGAATTTGCGCGAGAGCGGCCATTCAGCGCCTTCGTTCTGCACCAGAATACGGCAATAAACCTTGGCGCCCGGCGCATGACGCGCGAGCTTTTCCAGTTCTTCGATGCTGTCGAAGGCGAACATGGAAACACCAGCCTTATGGGCGGCGGCAATCGCCGACACCTTCTTGATGGTATTGCCATAAGAAATCGCTTCCGGACGCGCCCCGGCAGCCAGGCAAGCCTGGATTTCTTCGAAGGACGCCGCATCAAAGCTCGACCCAAGCTTCACCAGCCGATCAAGCACGGCGGCGGCCGGGTTGGCCTTCACGGCATAATAGATGCGCGCAAGCGGCAAGGCCGAGCGCATGGCCCGGTATTTTTCCTCGACACGATCCACATCCAGCACAAGGCATGGCGTGGCCGGCGCGTTGTCGCGCAAAAAGCGTGCGATCTTCGGTATCATCGCAGCACCCCCCAGGCTCCAAGAGGGCCACCTGAAAAAGGCGATGGCCCAAGGTTAACGAAACGGTCGAACGAACCAGCGACCAGAAGAAAACCGCCTGGAAAATCCAAGCGGGGTTGCCAGAACGCTTGACGTCGTTGCGTAAACCCTTTGGCCGGAAGGCCGGGGGCCAGAGGCACGTGCGTACTGCGTCTGAAGCGCGTCTACGCCCCTCGCTTTGCCATTGCAAGAAAAAAATCGCTCTCGCCCCGGTTTTTTTCCTCAAACCCTCGCGAGGGCCCGGAATCCTCCCCGAAAGCGCATGGAAGGCCGGGTCAATCCGCCTGCAAGGCAGCGTTTTGGCCGGAAGCTTACCGGGGCAGGCCGGGCGAATCCGCGCTGCGCCCCAACCAGCGCAGTACGGCAAACCCCGCCAGCATGATGAAGGTGACATGGCCGAAGGCGATGCCCCAGGCCAGCGCACCCTCTCCGCCTGCCAAATCCAGTACCACCCCCGCCAGCGAAGGCCCGACAAAACCGCCCGCATAGCCAAACATGCTATGCAGCCCCATGGTCGCACCGCGCAAAGCCGGGTCGGCCGCCTGCACCGTGCCGGCGGTCAGCGCCGAACTGTCCAGATAGATCGCCGCATTCCACAAAAACACCAAAAGCAGCACCACGAAGGGTGAGGCACCAAAGGCAAACCCCGCCACCAACGAAAGCGCCGCGCCGGACAGCATGGCAATCGCCACAATCCTGTCCCGCCCCAGGCTCTCGGCCAGGCGGTTCCCAACAAGGGAACTCGCAATGCCGACCAAGCCTGCCAGGGTGAACAGCACTGTCGGCCCCGGCAGCCAATCCGGCGGTGCCTGGATCAGGAAGCTTGCGGTCAGGAAGGCCACCGCCCAGGCGCGCAGCACGGCCATTTCCAGCGTATGCACCGTATAGCCCGCAATCCAGGCCATGGCGCGCCGATTGGCGAAAACCGGGCGGAAATCCAACAAGCCGCGCGGCGCCGCGCTTTTGGGCGGCGGCGCATCGGGCAGGATCAGCATGGCAATGGCAAAGGCGCCAGTGGCCGCCAGCCCCGCCACCAGAAAGGCAAAACTTGGCCCCACCAGCGCATCACAAAGCCCAGCCAGCGCAAAGGAAGCCGCCCCCGCAATCCCCACCCCCGCCGCATGCCAGGCAACAGCGCGTGATTGCGCCACACCGGTCAGTGGATCAGCAATGGATTTAAGGCCGGGCATATAGGCGCCCGCCCAGCCAATCCCGGCGAGCGCCCGAAAGAACAGCCCCGTCCAGAAACCATCGGCGAAAAAGGCAAAGCCAAGATGCGCGGCCGCCGTGGCCCCGGTGCCGATCAGATAAATCCGCCTGGCCGGCACGCGGTCCGTCAGCGAAAGCAGCACGGGCACCGCCGGCACATAGGCCGCGAAGAACACCCCAATCAGCCAGCCCGCTTCGGTGGCGGAAAGCGACCAGCGCGCCATCACCCCCGGCAGTAGGGCGGGCAGGGTGAAGGCGCCGATTTGCGTCAGGATTTGCGCCGTGACCATCGCCACAACGAAACCTCGGCTGCCGGGGGACAGGGTCATGGCGCGATTAGGCCGCAATTTGCCTGTGCCGAAAAGCCTGTCTTGATCCCCGCCGCGCCGCGCCCGATGTTACGTTGAAGTGATTGAGGGAGGACGCAATGCGTATGGTCGAAACCCCGGAAGCGCTCCGGGCGCTGATCGGGCAGGAATTAGGTGTCAGC
Source organism: Alphaproteobacteria bacterium (assembly GCA_016869735.1). Lineage (GTDB taxonomy): Bacteria > Pseudomonadota > Alphaproteobacteria > Acetobacterales > Acetobacteraceae > Neoroseomonas. Next base: position 80,333 of record VGDL01000003.1, on the reverse strand, counting down.
GATTGGTTGGAAGTGACCCAGGATTTGATTGATCGCTTCGCCGAGGTCACCGGCGATCATCAATGGATCCATGTGGATGTGGAGCGTGCCAAGCGTGAAATGCCTAGCGGCAAGACCATCGCGCATGGCTATCTGCTGCTCTCGCTTTTGCCCAAGCTTGGCGCTGGTATCTACAAATTATCCTGGCCCACACGATCCATCAATTACGGCAGCGACAAGGTGCGCATCGTCAATCCGGTCAAGGCCGGCGCGCGCATCAGGCTCCGCCAAAGCCTGGTTGCGGTGGAAGATGGCGCGCCTGGCGCGCATCGCATCACCGTGCGCCAGACACTGGAAATCGAAAATGAGACGAAGCCCGCCATGATCGCGGATACCATCCGCATGTCCTTCACCTGAAACTCAAAAAAAGGAACAAGCAATGAAACTTACCTGGTTCGGCCATTCCGCCTTTCGTCTGGAATTCGGCAAGTCGGTTGTGATGATTGACCCCTTCCTTACCGGCAATCCCGCTTTTGGCGGTGATGCCGAAGCGGCAAGTGCTGGGGCAACCCATGTGTTACTGACCCACGGCCATGCTGACCACATCGGCGATACGGCCGCCATCTGCAAACGCACCGGCGCCAAGCTTGTCACCAATTATGAACTTGCCATGTGGCTCGGCAAGCAGGGTGTCACCGCGTTTGATCCCATGAATACCGGCGGCACCACGGATCAGGGCGAATTTACCGTCACGCTGACGCAGGCTTTCCATTCCTCGGTTGAGGTGGATGCCAATGGCGTTTTCCATTGCCTTGGTCTGCCCAATGGCATTGTGGTCACGCCAAAGGACAAGCATGAACCGGCCGTCTATCACATGGGTGACACGGATATCTTCTCCGACATGGCGCTGATTGATGAGCTTTATGCGCCAACCGTCACACTGGTGCCGGTGGGTGATCGCTTCACCATGGGCCCGCGTGCCGCGGCGCTTTCAGTGAAGCGTTATCTGCGCAATGTCACTACCGCCATCCCCTGCCATTACGCGACCTTCGGCATGCTGCTGCCGGATGCCAAGGGTTTTGAGGCGGAGATGGTAGGCGCCAAGGCCAAGGTGCTGATCCCCGAAAAGGGCAAGGCGGTCAGCCTGTAAGCGCGTATTGTTTGTCTCATCTTGCCCGGTCACGGCAAGGTGAGACGAATTGCCTATGAAAACCCTTATGCCGCTTTTAAATAGCCTTGCGTCCGGATGACGCCGGGCAACCGGCACAAGGTTCTGGGCTTGGGATGAATGCAGCCCCTTTGGCCATTGGTGGAAGGAAGCCATGATGCGGTGTCACAGGCGCGTTTTCCTCATGGGGCTGCTTGGTCTTGGCGCATGCGCCGAAACCGTGGTCGAGACAGCCAGCCTGCCTGAGTTCCGCGGCTCCCTCACGCTTGATCCTGTGCGCCAGTCAATTGATCAGGGCGCGGACATGCTTTCACATCCGCGACGAATGGACGGCCAACCTGGGGAGGTAGCGCGCCTGGTGCAAGCGCTTGAATTCCTGGCGGTTGAATTGCATGTGGGCGCGCGCTGGAATTCAACCTTGCCCATGGCGTCCTTGCAGGTGCCGGCGGCGCGGCCCGAATGGCGGCAGGCTTTCGGCATTGCTGCTGATGCACGCGCGCAGGATGTGATTGACAGCCTGGCTGGGCTGCGTGGTGCCTTTGCCGCCCAAAACCTCGCGGCAGCCGCCGCCGCCTTGCGCGCGCCGCTTTTCACGCCCGGCGGTCAGGAGAGTCTGGCACGTTTTGGTGCGCTGCCCGCCCTGCCGCGCACCACCCGCGCGATGCGCAATGCGCGCCAGGAATTGATGGCGCAGAGTTTTGATCGGCGTTCGGCGCGCGGTTTTGTCATCAACTAGATGGTGGCGTGAGGGCCCAACCGGACTGCCGCCGATCAGGCGCCCGGCGCCACCAGCGTGCAATTTCCGGCTGAACGCAGCTTCTGGCAGGCTTGGTCGGCCTGGGCGCGCGTCAGCCCCTTCACCCGTGCGGTGAAGGCAGCGTTGTTGCCTTGCGTGATCCGCACCACCTCCGTCTGGCCGCCGCCGCCGGCCGAAGAACGCGCGGAAGATGCCGCGCTGCGCGCCAGATTTTCAGATGCGAAACGCCCAAGGCTGACCGACCAGCCATTGCCGCCGCCGCTTGCCACCGCGGCGGAACCGGCGCGCCCCAAAGTCGAAGGCGGTGCCGCCTGGGCAGAGCTGATCAGCCCAAGGCCGCTTCTGCGCGATGGTGCGGCAGCGGGTGCCTGGCGCGGCGCTGGCGGCGCCACTGGGGCCGAGGCGCGCAGTGAGCTGCCCGAATCAAGCCCGGCGCGCCTGCGTTCCGCCGGCGTGAAGGTGCTGCCATCCGGAATGGGGTCCATACGCACCACATCGCCAAGGCTTGCCACCTGCGTACCCGCCAGTGCCGCCGGGGCTGGGGCCGCGGCCTGCGCGACCTGCACCGTCGGCGCTGGGCTACGCTGTTGGTTCAGCGCCACCAAGGTGCTGCTATCCATCCGGCGCGGCCCGCGCGGAATATTGGTGCCGATATCGGCTGCCGCATAAACCTCCCTCGGCGCACGGCGCGTCGGGGCTGTGCTCACGATACGCGGCCCAACGCGCGCCACGTAATTGCGGGTTTCATCCGGCAGGCCACGCCCGCCCCACAAATAATCCTCCAGCCGCCGCGGGCCTGCATTATAGGCGGCAAGGAAGGCAGGGTTGCCGTAGAGCTGATACATCTCACGGATATAGGCGGCGCCGGCCTGCAAATTGTCATAAGGGTGATAAGGGTCAGGCCCCAGATTGTAGCGCTGCGCCAATTCGCGGTAGGTGCCGGGCATCACCTGCATCAGCCCCATGGCTCCCACGCGAGAGGTCGCGCTGGCCCGGCCACCGCTTTCCTGGCGCATGACTTCGCGGATCCAAAGATCAGGCACATCAAACCGGCGGGACGCATCGCGGATCCAAGGACCCCAGGGATCACCCGGCGGTCCGGGTGGGGAAGTGCTGTCTGGCCGGTTATAGAAAGGCCCATTGGCATAGCGCCCTGCGCCATCCGCGCAAGCCGAAAGAAAAGCCAGCAACAACCCAAGTGCCAAAAACCGGCCATAGCCCAGTCGAAACCCGTGCATCCCCTAATACTCCATCGGGTCTGGGATTTTTGCCCCGAAACGGCCCCCCCATAAGCCCCACCAATGCCCCCGCATCGGTCAGGCCCAAGCCATTCCGCTGACCACGCCCTGGGTGCTGAAACATCCAGAAACACAATCGCGACACTCTCGCCTAGGCTATTTGGATTGGGCAGGTCAAGCGTTACCCATAGCCCACAGCATGTGGGGTATTTGCCACGGCAATCATGACAAGATTTAGGCAAAACATTGACCGAACCACGTGTTAATTCAGATACTTAACGACTAAAGCTCACGCGGCACTAACACACCATGTCGCCCATCGGTCACAGGCTGATGATCTGCCCCGCACCCACCGCAGCCAGAAAACTCGCCACCCCGGCGCGTTCAACGCCGGGCGCGAGGGGTGCGGCCCCCAAATCCTCGGCCTTCAGCCCCGCCTCACAAACCATGCGCTGCACACCAAGTGAGGCAATGGCGGCAAGCAAAGTGCCGATCCCTGCCACGCCCCGGGCAGCGAGATGCGCCTCTCGCGGGTGCTGCAACAAGGGGCAATCGGCCAGCAGCAGCCGGCAGCCGCCATTGGTGGCGAAAAGCACCACATCCCGGCCCAAAGCCGCCGCGCCGCTGGCCATCACCAGCGCGTAATGGGCGCGTTCATGCCCGCCATCCAGCAGCAAAATACCAAGCGGGGAGCGCTTTTCGCTCATGTGTGGCAGGCTGGCGCGGCCGCGCCTTCATGGGCGGCAAGATCACGGATGGAAGCCTCAGGCCCGCACAGCGCACAGGCCGGGTCGCGCTTGAGGCGCACGGTCCGAAACCGCGCATCCAAGGCATCCCACAGCAGCAGCTTGCCAATCAGCGGATCGCCAATGCCAAGGATCAGCTTCAACACCTCGGTCGCTTGCAGCGTGCCCATCACCCCAGTTACGGCGCCAAGCACGCCCGCTTCGGAACAGGTTGGCACCAGGCCCGGCGGCGGTGGTTCCGGATGCAGGCAGCGATGGCAGGGGTTGGTCCCATCATGGCCATGAAACACCGAAAGCTGGCCTTCAAAGCGCAGGACCGCCGCACTTACCAAGGGCTTGCCGAGCAAATGGCAGGCATCGCCCAGCAGAAAGCGCGTCTCAAAATTATCCGTCCCGTCGCAGATCACATCGTAATGGGGGATTAAATCCCGCGCCGCCGCGGCATCCATCCGCCGCGCATGGATATCCACCGCCACTTCCGGGTTCAGAGCGTTCAGCGTCTCCGCGGCACTCGCCGCCTTGTTTTCCCCAATCCGCGCAGTGCTATGCGCCACTTGGCGCTGCAGATTGGAAAGCTCCAACACGTCATGATCCACAAGCCCGAGTGTGCCGATCCCAGCCGCTGCCAGATATAGCGCAAGCGGCGACCCTAAGCCCCCCGCGCCCACAATCAACACGCGCGCGGCGCGCAGCTTGGCTTGGCCGATCGCGCCCACTTCGCGGAGCAGGATATGGCGGGAATAGCGCTGCAATTCCGCGCGGGAGAAGGAAAGCGACATCACGGACATATGGCCGCGATGCACCCCCGCACGCAAGCTTGACGCTTGCGATACCGGCTGGCTTGGCGCCTGATGCGGCCATGGATACTGAGGAGTTAATGCGCCGCTTGGCCGCTGCACTCGCCATCGGCTTGCTGGTGGGGACGGAGCGCCATTGGCGGGAAAGGCAGGAAGCCGCCGGCAGGCGCACCGTCGGCGTGCGCACCTTCGCGCTGACCGGGCTTTTGGGCGGTGTCATGGCGGCTTTGGCATTCCTGCTGGGCCAGAACGGCGGCGCGCTGCTGCTGGGCCTTGGGTTGGCCGCGCTTTTGGCCGCGCAATTGCCCTTCGCGCTGCGCGAAGCCGATGCCGAGAACAAGGTCTCTGCCACCAGCCTGGTTGCGGCGCTTGGCACCTATAGCCTCGGCGCGCTGGCGGTGCTGGGTGACATGGCGGTGGCTGGTGCTGCGGCGGTTGCCATGACCGCCATTCTAGCGGCGCGCGAAAGCCTGCATGGCCTGATGGCCCGCATCACCTGGGCAGAGCTGCGATCCGCGCTTGTGCTGCTTTCCATGACCCTGCTGGTCATGCCGCTGGTGCCGGATGAGCCCATATCGCTGCTGGGGGGCCTCAATCCAGCGAAGATTTGGCGCTTTGCCATTCTGCTCGCGGCGATTTCCTATCTTGGCTACCTCGTGGTCAGGCTGCTGGGGCCGGAACGGGGCTTGCTGTTCAGCGGTGCGGCGGGGGGATTGGTGTCTTCCACCGCGGTCACGCTTGCCAATGCGCGGGCGGCGGCGGCGGGGGGCGCGGCCTTGGCGCTGGCGGCACGGGCGCTGGTGGCGGGCGCGGTTTCCTGCCTGCGCACCATCGGCATTGTTGCCTTCATCGCGCCCGCCGTTGCGGCGCATTTGTTTGCGCCATTGGGGGTTGCGGCGCTTGGCATGGCCCTGGCCGGCTTTGTCCTGGCGCGGCGCGCGGGGGCTGATGGCGCCGTGGTGAGCGTGCCTGACAATCCCTTCGAACTCAGCGCCGTACTGAAAATCGCCCTATTGCTCGCTGCCGTTGTGCTGATTTCCAAATTGGCAGCTGAGAAGCTGGGGCCTGAGGCCGTGCTGGCGGTCGCCGCCATCACTGGTCTGGCCGATGTAGACGCCGTGGCGCTTTCCGTGCCGCAATTGGCGCCCACTTCCATCAGCTTCGCCTTCGCGGCCAAGGCGGTTCTGATCGCCGTTGCGGTGAATATCTGCGCCAAGGCTGGCTACGCTCTGGCCTTGGGTGGCGGGCGCTATGGCATGGCTTATGCCGGGCTTTCCCTGGCGGCCGGCGCTTTGGGGGCGCTGTTCGTTTTATTTGGCTGAAGTCAACCCCTTGCCGCCCGCGCCCGCTGGCGCCACCCTGCAAGCGATTGCAGGAGGAAGACGCGATGCCCGCCGAAGGCGGCCCCTTGAGTGCCGGAAATTCTATTGTCAATTTCGCCGCGCTAGATGCGATGATTCGCCCTCGTTCGGTTGCTGTGATTGGTGCTTCCGATGACGGCACGCGCATTGGCGGGCGCCCCATTGCCTATATGCAAAGCCAGGGCTTTCAGGGGCGGCTTTTGCCGGTGAACCCGAATCGCCCGATCGTGCAGGGCCTGCCGGCCTTCGCTTCCGTGGCCGCTTTGCCCGAAGTGCCGGACGCTGCGATTATTGCCGTACCAGGTGAGGCCGCCATTCAGGCCATGGATGATCTGGGCGCGCGCGGCTGCAAATCCGCGATTGTTTTCACCGCCGGCTTTGCCGAGGTGGATGAAGCCGGTGCTGCCATGCAGGAACGCTTGGTTGCCGCCGCGCGTCGCCATGGCATGCGGATGCTGGGGCCGAATTGTCTTGGCCTGTTCAATGCTGCGATTGGTTTCTACCCGATTTTCTCGCTTTCCTTCGAACAGGGCTGGCCCATTCGCGGCAATATCGGCATCGCGTCCCAATCCGGCGCCTATGGCACGCATGTGTTTGCGGTGGCGCGGCAACGCGGGCTTGGCACCACGGTATGTATTACCACAGGCAATGAAGCCGATGTCTCATTGGGTGAGGCGATTGGCTGGATGGCGCAGGCCCCGGAAGTGGAAGTGATTTGCGCCTATGCGGAAGGCATTCGCGAAAGTGCCGGTTTTGTCGCGGCCCTTGATCTCGCGCGGCGCAACCGCAAGCCCGTCATCATGATGAAGGTCGGCGCCAGCGCCTTGGGTGGTGCCGCGGCGAAATCCCACACTGCTTCCATCGCGGGTGATGATGCCGTGACGCAGGCCGTGCTGGATGAATTCGGTGTTTTGCGCGCGCGCACCACGGAAGAAATGCTCGATATCGCCTACGCAGCATCGCGGCGCATTTATCCCGCCAATAATTCCCTTGGGGTGCTGACGGTCAGTGGCGGCGCCGGCGTGCTGATTTCCGATGCCTCGGAAGCGGTGGGCCTGCCCATGCCGGAAATGCCGCAGGCATCACAGGATAAGTTGCGCGGCCTGATCAGCTTCTGCGCGCCGCGCAACCCGGTGGATTGTACGGCGCAAGCTGTGAACCAGACCGAGCTTTTCGGTGATTTCCTGGAAGCGACGGCGGGTGATGGCGGCTATCCTTCCGTCCTGGTGTTCTTGACGCAGACGGGGGGCTCAACCTCCATGGCGCCGAAGCTCAGGCCATTCATGCGGGATGCCATCGCCAAACGCCGTGATCGGCTTTGGGTGCTGTCTGCCATTTGTTCGCGTGAGAAAGTGCGCGAATATGAAGAAGACGGCTTCCTTGTTTTCGAAGACCCGACGCGCGCGGTGAATGCCATTGCTGCGATGGGCCGCTTCGGCGCCTATTTCGCGCGGCAGGAAGCGGGCGCGGCGGGTGCGCTGCCGAATGTTACGCTGCCCGCAAAAACCCCAACCGAGGCCGAAGCCAAACGCCTTCTGGCCGCAGCCGGCGTGGCCGCTGTGCCAGAGCAAGCCTGCGCCAGTGCTGATGAAGCGGTGCGCGCAGCGGAGGCCATGGGCTATCCGGTGGTGGCGAAAATCCTCTCGCCCGATATCCTGCACAAAAGCGAAATCGGTGGCGTGATTTTGAACCTGGGCAATGCCACTGCGGTGCGTGAAGCGCATGCGACCTTGCTCGCCCGCGCCGCGCAACACGCGTCCAAGGCGCGCATCGAAGGTGTGCTGATTGCAAAGCAAATCACCGGCGGCGTTGAAATGGCGCTTGGTGTGCTGCGCGATCCCGTCTTTGGTCCTGTGGCCATGGTGGGGCTTGGCGGTGTCTTCATCGAAATCCTGAAGGATGTCGCCTTCCGTCGCTGCCCCTTCAATGCGACCGAAGCGGAAACCATGATCCGTTCGCTCAAGGGTTTTCCCCTGCTGGATGGTGCGCGCGGCAAACCCAAGGCCGATGTGAAGGCTCTGGCGGAAGCGCTTGCCGCGCTATCGCGTTTTGCCGTGGCGGCGGGGCCGCGTTTGGCCTCCGTTGATGTTAACCCCATGCTGGTGCTGCCGGCAGGGCAGGGCGCCTTTGCCGCGGATGCGGTGATTGAAATCGAGGAAGGGCATTGAAATGCCGATCGTCTATGAAAAGCTGCTGAACTACCCCATCCCGGAAATGCGCCAGCATCTGCGTTGGCAGGATGTGGCGATGTATAATTTTTCTGTCGGGCTCGGCCAGGACCCGATGGATGAACAGCAACTCGATTTCCTCTATGAACCGCGGCTGAAAGTCATGCCCTCCATGCCTGTAGTGCTGGGCGCGCCGGGCTTTTGGTCGCGCAATCCCGATACCGGCATGGATTGGGTGAAGATTGTGCATGGCGAACAGGGCTTGATCCTGCATAAGCCCTTGCCAACCGAAGGCGAAATCATTGGCCGTTCGCGCGTGACGGGCCTGGTGGATCGCGGTGAGGGCAAAGGCGCGCTCATGTATTCCGAACGCCAGGTGATTGATGCGAAAACGGGCGACTTGCTGGCCACACTCACCAGCACATCCTTCCTACGCGGCGATGGCGGTTTTGGCGGGCCTAGCGGGCCGGTGAAGCAGCCGCATCCTGAACCGAACCGCGCGCCGGATATGACGCTTGATCTGGCAACACGCCCGGAACAGGCGCTGATCTATCGGCTGAACACGGATTTGAACCCGCTGCATATAGACCCGAAAATAGCTGCCGCCGCAGGCTTTCCGCGCCCGATCCTGCATGGGCTTTGCACCTTTGGCACGGTCTGCCATGCGCTGCTGAAAATACTCTGCAGTTACGATACGGCACGCTTCGGTAAGATGGATTTGCGCTTTTCCTCCCCGGTCTATCCGGGTGAGACAATCCGCACCGAGATTTGGCACGAAGCTGGTGGCGCCGCCTTCCGCGCGCGCGTTGTGGAACGCGACAAGGTGGTGGTCAGCAATGGCCTGTTCCGCTTCGCCTGACGCCGGCATGATGATGGGAAGAAACGAATGATCAACAAGATCGTGCAATCTATGGCGGACGCCATGGCCGGTATCAAGGATGGATCAACCGTATTGATCGGTGGCTTCGGCGCTGTCGGCCAGCCGGACCACTTGATTGAAGGGCTCATCGAACAGGGCGCGACCGGCCTGACCTGTGTGGCGAATAACGCCGGCACGGGGCGCGTTGGCCTCGCGCGGCTCATGGAATTGGGCCGGGTGCGGAAAATCATTTGTTCTTTCCCGCGTTCCGCCGGTTCCGTGGTGTTTGAGGAACTTTATCGCCAAGGCAAGATTGAGCTTGAGATCGTGCCGCAGGGCACCATGGCAGAACGCATGCGTGCTGCCGGCGCGGGTGTGCCGGCGTTTTTCACCGCGACATCGGTTGGCACCATCCTGGCCAATGGCAAGGAACAGCGCGACTTCAATGGCCGGACATATGTCATGGAACATGCGCTGAAGGGCGATGTGGCGCTTGTTGAAGCCTGGGAGGGCGACCGTTGGGGCAACCTGACCTACCGTTCCAGCGGGCGGAACTTCAACCCAGTCATGGCCATGGCCGCGGATCTGACCATCGCGCAGGTGATGCATATCCGCGAATTGGGTGAGCTGGTGCCGGAAAATGTGCATACGCCCGGCATTTTCGTGCAACGCGTGCTGCGCATTGACCGCGGCCCGGCATGGGCATGAGCAGGCAGGAAAGAAGGGGATCAGACCATGACTGGCTTTGACCGCAAGCAAATGGCCGCCCGTGTCGCGGAAGACATTCCGGAAGGCTGGTTCGTCAATCTTGGTATTGGCATTCCGACCATGATCGCGAATTACGTGCCGCTGGAACGTGAAGTGATTCTGCATTCGGAAAATGGCATTCTGGGCATGGGTCCAGCGCCCGCGCCGGATAGGGTGGATCCGTGGTTGGTGAATGCCGGCAAGCAGGCTGTTACGCTGCGCCCGGGAGGTTCCTATTTCCATCACGCCGATAGCTTTGCCATGATCCGTGGCGGGCATATTGATCTTTGCGTGCTGGGCGCCTTCGAAGTGGCGGCCAATGGCGATATCGCCAATTGGGCCACCAGCGAAAATGATTCAGCACCTGCGGTGGGTGGTGCCATGGATCTTGGCGCCGGCGCCAAGCGGCTTTGGGTGGTGATGGAACACACCACCAAGGATGGCGGGCACAAGATTGTGGAACGCTGCACCTATCCGCTGACCACACCTGGCGCGGTCAGCCGCGTCTATACCAATCTTGGCGTTTTGGATGTGGTGAAGGGCAAGGGCTTCGTGGTGCGTGATTTGGCGCCCGGTGTCACCTTTGATCAAATCCAGGCCGCCAGCGGCGCCAAGCTGCACACGAACTAAAAAGGCGCCCCTGCGGGCAATGAGGAAACGGGCATGAGTGAGGTTTTGGAAGAACGCGCGGAATCCATTCGCATGATTCGCGATAGCGCGGGTGCGGTGGCGCCGCGTGGCGGGGATAGCAAACGCGTGCGCGGCCTGCGCTTTGTCGCGCCTGGTTTTGACAAGCGCGTTTTTGCCCAGATGGGTGAATTCGGCTGGATTGGCTTGGCGGTGGAGGAAGCCGCCGGCGGCGCTGGGCTTGGCATGAGTGAGGCGATTGCGCTGACGGAAGAACTCGCGGGCGGCCTGGCGCCTGAACCGCTGATCCCGGCAATGCTATCGGCGCGTTTGCTGGCAGGCGCGGATGATCAAGCGCTGCTCGGTCCCTTGCTGGCCGGCCAGCAAGTGGTGCTGACAGCGTGGCAGGAACGCGCCGATACGCTGGCAGCGCCTGGCAATGCCGATGCGCCGCGCGTCTTCATCCCGCAAGCTGGTGGCGCGGATGTGTTTTTGCTGCCGGTGCGTGAAGGTGCGGGCTTGGCGCTTTACGCCGTGCCCGCTGCTGGCGCTGATGCAATCTTGGAAAAGACCATGGATGGCGGGTATTTCGGCACGCTGCGCGCTGACCTTGCGCGGGGCAAGCGAATCGCCGCTGATATCGGCGCTGTTTTGGACGACGCCTTGGATGAGGCCGCGTTGATGACAGCCGGCGCCATGGTCGGGCTGATGGAACGCGCCTTTGACATGACGCTTTCCTATCTGAAAACCCGGCAGCAATTCGGCCGCATCATTGGCACCTTCCAATCCTTGCAGCACCGCGCGGCGGATTTGAAAATCCATCTGTCGCTCACGCGCGCAGCCGTGGAAGCGGCGGCAGCAGCCTTGGATGGCGGTGCGGCAGGGGATGCGCGCAAGGCCGCGGTTTCCAAGGCTAAGGCGCGGGCGGGCGAAAGCGGGTTGATGGTGCTCCGCCAATGCATCCAGTTGCATGGCGGCATTGGCTACACGGATGAATATGATGTCGGGCTTTATCTGCGCCGTGGCATGGTGATTGCCAATCAATTCGGCTCTGCCGCCCTGCATCGCCGCCGCTTCATGGCGCTGGCGCCGGAGGATGCAGAATGAGCGCGCCCGCCGAACCGCTACGGCAGCGCATTCTGGAAGAACGCGATGGCGCGGTGCTGATCGTCACCATTGATTGCCCATCGCGCAAAAATGCCATCGCGCCCGTACTGCGCGCCGTAATGGAAGACGTGATGGAACGCGCCCATGGCGATGATACCATCCGCGCCATTGTGGTGACGGGCGCCGAGGGTACTTTCTGCGCTGGTGGCGATATTTCTTCGATGGATATTGATAGCACGCTGGCTGGGCGGGAGCGGATGCGCCGCACCCATAAGCTCGTGCGCCTCATGGCCAAGGGCGGCAAGCCGATTGTTGCCGCGGTGGAAGGCTGGGCCGCGGGTGCGGGCATGGCGGTGGCTTGCGCGTGCGATGTGATTGTCGCCGCCGAAGATGCGCGCTTCACGGCGGGTTTTCACAAGATTGGCCTGATGTCCGATATGGGCCTGCCGCATTTCCTGCCGGCACGTGTCGGCATTGGCCGCGCGCGGCGCATCCTGTTTTTCCATGAGGTGATCGCCGCACCGGAAGCCGAACGCATCGGTTTGGTGGATTACGTCGCACCACCTGGCAAGGCTTTGGAAGCCGCTTTGGAAAAGGCGCGCTTCCTGGCCGCTGAAGCGCCAGGCCCCATCGCCTTCACCAAGCAAATCTTTGCCGATGGCCTGGATGAGGCTTTGGCGCAGGAACAAACCTATCAGGCCGCGCTTTTCACGACCGAGGATTTCAAGGAAGGCCGCGCTGCCTTCTTCGCCAAGCGCAAGCCGAATTTTACGGGAGGCTGAACAGATGATCGAAGCACGCGAAAGCCAGGATCTGAACCGGCTGGAAGATGAAGCCTTCCGCCTGCATGTGCGGCAATGGATTGAAGGCAATTACCCGGCCGAATTGCGCAATCCGCCAAAGCGCCTGCATTGGGATGAAAACAAGCCCTGGTATTTCAAGCTGGCGGAAAAAGGCTGGCTTTGCCCCGGCTGGCCGCGCGAATTTGGCGGGCTTGGTCTTTCCCCGGCGAAGCAGATCATCTTCACCGAGGAAATCGAACGCCATGGCTGCGCGCGCACCAATGACCATGGCATTGTCATGGTGGGCCCGCTGCTGATCAATCATGGCACGCGCGAACAGCAGCAATTCTTCCTGCCGAAAATTCTCTCTGGCGAACATATCTGGTGCCAGGGCTATTCGGAGCCCAATGCGGGGTCGGATTTGGCGGCACTTCGCACCGAAGCCGTGCTGGATGGCGATCATTACGTGGTGAATGGCCAGAAGATCTGGACCACACTCGCCATGGATGCCAATTGGTGCTTCCTGCTCGTGCGCACGGACAAGAATGCGAAAAAGCAGGAAGGCATTTCCTTCCTGCTGGTGGATATGACCAGCCCCGGCATCACCGTGAAGCCGATCATCAATCTGGAATATCACGACGAATTCTGTGAGGTGTTCTTCGATAATGTGCGCGTGCCCGCGGCCAATCTGGTCGGCACGCCCAATCGCGGCTGGGATATGGCGAAGGCGTTGCTTTCGTTTGAACGCATCTATCTCGGCTCCCCCCGGCTTTCGGCCTATGCGTTCTCGCGCCTGAAGCAACTCGCGGAACGCATGGGGGTCTGGGAAGATGCGGTGTTCCAGGATACCTACGCCAAGCTGCGGCTTGATCTGGAAGATCTGAAATCCCTCTATGGCGTTTTCGTGGATAAGGTGCGGCGCGGCGAGACGCTCGGCCCCGATGTGTCCATGCTGAAGGTGTTTCAGACAGAGCTCTTTCAGCGCATCACGGATACCATGCTGGAAATCTGTGGCGAGAATGCCGGCTTGCTCGACCCCATGGAAGGCAATCGCAACCTGAACCCGACCGGGCTTTACATTCAGGCGCGGCCTTCCACCATTTATGGCGGTTCGAATGAAATCCAGCGCAATATCATCAGCAAGAATGTCCTCGCGCTGCCCGGCTAAGGCAGCGCCAAAAAAAGGAAGTGATCATGGGCGATTTATGGCGCCTCAGCGCAACCGATTTGGCGTCGCGCATTCGGTCCAAGCAGGTCTCCGCCACTGAAGCGGCGAAGGATGCGCTGGCGCGGCTGGATGCGGTGAACCCCAAGATCAATGCCGTGGTGGATCACCGCCCGGCAGAGACACTCGCGGAGGCTGCGCGCATTGATGCCATGATCGCGCGGGGGGAGGATGCCGGGCCGCTTGCCGGCGTGCCCATCACCATCAAGGTGAATGCGGATCAGCAAGGCTATGCGACCACGAATGGTTTGCGCCTGCAAAAGGATCTGATCGCGAAGCAGGACAACCCCGTTGTCGCTAATCTGCGCAAGGCGGGTGCGGTGATTGTCGGGCGGACCAATACGCCGGCCTTTTCGTTGAGGTGGTTCACGCGCAATTCGCTGCATGGCCACACAAAAAACCCGCGCGACCCAAGCATTACGCCGGGTGGTTCTTCCGGTGGTGCAGGTGCCGCCACCATGGCCGGCATTGGTGCGATTGGACATGGCACGGATATTGGCGGTTCCATCCGCTACCCTGCCTATGCCTGCGGCATTCACGGGCTGCGCCCCACACTTGGGCGTATTCCGGCCTGGAATGCTTCCGGTGCGGAACGCCATGTTGGCGGGCAGATCATGGCGGTCAGCGGGCCTTTGGCGCGGACCATCGCCGATGTGAAGCTTGGCTTTGGCGCCATGTGCGCGCGCGATATTTGCGACCCCTGGTGGGTGGATGCCGCCATGGAAGGCCCGCCCGCGCCGAAGCGCGCCGCGCTTTGCCTGGCGCCCGATGGCATGAAGCTACAGCCGGAAGTGCAGGCCGCTTTGCGTGATGCCGCGAAGCGCCTTGAAGCCGCCGGCTGGACGATTGAAGAAACCGACACACCGCCCCTGCGTGAACCCGCGCAATTACAGGCGATGCTCTGGCTCGCGGAAAGCCGCCGCGGTTTCAATAGCGCCTTGCATCAGGAAGGTGATCCGGATGCCAGCTTCATCTTCGCGCAGATGGAAGAACTTTGCCCAACGCCGAACCTGAACAGCTTCATGGATGCGCTGCAGAAGCGTTCCTATTTCGTGCGGCTTTGGATGGAATTCTTTGAGCGCTTCCCGGTGGCGATCACGCCAGTCTCGGGTGAATTGCCCTTCCGCGATCAGGAAGATGTTGAAAGCCCTGCTGCCTTCCGCCGCATCATGGAAGCGCAGCTCACGCAGGTTGGCCTGCCGCTGATGGGGCTGCCTGGCCTTACGGTTACCACCGGCACGGTTGGGCGCATTCCCGTGGGCGTGCAATTGCTCGCTGGCCGTTACCGGGAAGATTTGCTGCTGCAAGCCGGCGCTGTCATTGAAGCGGCCGGCGCGCCGATTACGCCGATTGATCCGGTCGGGTGATTTCACCCGACCGGTCCTAAATCACGAAACGATAAAAGCCTTGGCCTTGGCGTCATAATCGCCATAGCCAAGCGTGTCGCGCAATTCCGCCGAAGGCATGGCGCTGGCGGCTTCCGAAAGCCCGGCTTGCAGCGCGGCCAAGCCGGCCTTCATCCCTGCTGCCGCCGGAGAGAGCATCCCGGTTGGGAAAGTGCCGATCTTGAAGCCAAGCGCCTTGGCTTCCGCCTGCGTCGGTGTGGCGCGCGCCCCACCGGGGGAAAGCACCACGAAGGAAGGTCGGCCCTTCGCTGCCGCAATCGCGCGATGGATTTCCGCGTTATCGGCGGGGCTATCCAGAAACAGGATATCCGCGCCTTCTTCGACAAACATTTCAATCCGCGCCACGGCTTCATCAATGCCGGCGGTCGGACGGCAATCGGTGCGGGCCAGAATCAGAATGCCGGATTCCTTGGCGGCTTCAACAGCGGCGCGGATTTTCATGCGTGCTTCTTCGCGCGGCAGGCAGGGCTTGCCCGCAGCGGTCAAGGCGCGCGGTGTGATCTTGTCTTCAATCAGGATAGCGGCGGCCCCGGCGCGGCCATAAGCGCGCACGGTGCGCTGCACATTCATCGCATTGCCATAGCCATGATCGCCATCGGCCAGCACCAGCGTATTCGGCGCGGCACCGCGCACCATGTTGAAACTGTCAAACATTTCGGCGAAGGAAATCAAATCGAGATCCGGCCCGCCAAGGCGGCTGGCGGCCACGCAGGAACCGGACAGAAAGGCGGTTTCAAACCCTGCTGCCGCCGCCATCTTGGCGGAAAGCCCATCCCATACGGCGGGCATGACAACGAAATCAGGCTTGGCGAGTAGGGCACGCATTCTCTCAGGCGGGGTCATGATGTTTCCTCGATCGAGGTGATGATGCGCCACGCTAGATCGAATCGCGCGCGCCACCAATACCTGCGCCTTGCTGCGCCAGCGTCCCGCGCCTAGGCTTTGTCTCAAGAAACGTCCAAGGAACCGCCATGCCGATCATTGACGCACAAGTTCATGCCTATGAACGCAACCATCCGGGCCGCCCTTGGCATGCGGTGCTGCATGGCCCGCCCGAAGTCACCGGCGCCGACATGGTCAAGGCCATGGACGCCGTCGGCGTGGATGGCGCGATTCTGGTTTCCGCCTTCACCATGTATCGCTTTGACGCAAGCTATGCGGTTTCCGTGCGCAATACCTATCCCGATCGTTTCGCACTGATAAAACCGGTTGATCCCAATGATCCGGCGGTGGCGGATACCATCGCCGATTGGCAGGGGACCCCTGGCGCGGTTGGCATTCGCATCATGATGCGCGGCGATGTTTCGGCCGATCCCGCCGATCCTGGCATCAATCATGTGCTGGCAACGGCTGCGAAGCGTGACCTGCCGGTCAATCTGCTGTGTTGGGGCAGGCTTGATCAGGTGCATGAATTGGCGCGGCGCAATCCGGATACGCGGCTGGTGATTGATCACCTTGGCCTGCAACAGCCCTTTGAACCGCCGCGGATGGAAAACGGCTTTGATGAATTGCCGAAGTTGCTGGCGCTTGCTGTTTTTCCCAATATCGTCGTGAAAATCACCGGCGCGTGTACGCTCTCGCGTGGCGAATATCCCTACGCCGATATCTGGGAACCGCTTGCGCGCATATTCGATGCCTTTGGCTTGCAGCGCTGCCTTTGGGGCACGGATTGGACTCGCGCGGTGGAGTTGATGACCTATGCCGAAGGCGTGGATGCCTTCCTGAAATCGGATCGGCTTTCGGAGAGTGATCGCGCCATGCTGATGGGTGAAGCCACTGCGCGCGCCTATCGCTGGTCTCCTGGTGTGAAATAGCCTATGGCGCGGCGCCGGCAAAGCTGTCAGCCTGCAACAAAACACGCCGAGGAAACCCAGAATGAAGCGACGCCATCATGATGCGTGACAGCCGCTTGGATGGCCGCGCTGCCTGGACACGTTTGGCGATTGCGCTTTTGATCAGCATGATCGGCAGCGCGCCGATGTGGACCGTGGTGGTGGTGTTGCCCACCGTGCAGGCGGAATTCGGCACGCTCCGCGCTGGCGCTTCGCTTCCCTATACCATGACCATGGTGGGCTTCATGGTGGGCGGTGTGCTGATGGGCAGGCTGTCTGATCGCTTCGGCGTCATGGTGCCGGTCTTGATTGGCGCTACCTCCATCGGGCTTGGTGGGATCGCCACGTATTTCGCGCCGAGCCTGTTCACCTTCGGTCTTGCCTATGGCGTGTTGCTGAGTTGCTTTGGCGCGGCGGCGGTATTCAGCCCCCTGATTGCCGATGTCTCGCTCTGGTTTGAAAAGCGCCGCGGCATTGCCATGGCGCTCGCCGCTTCCGGCAACTACTTCGCCGGTACCTTCTGGCCGACCTTGCTGCAATGGGGCATTTCCACGATTGGTTGGCGTCAGGCGCATCTGATCATGGGGATTGCGAGCTTCCTCACCATCGTCCCTCTTGCCTTGCTGTTGCGCACCCGTGCGCCCATGCCGGCGACACCACAGCCCGGTGCCATCACGCCGCGCAATCCCATGGCGCTGGGGCTCCCGCCGAATGTCTTGCAGACATTGCTGATC
This sequence comes from Alphaproteobacteria bacterium, assembly GCA_016869735.1. Taxonomy (GTDB): domain Bacteria; phylum Pseudomonadota; class Alphaproteobacteria; order Acetobacterales; family Acetobacteraceae; genus Neoroseomonas. Next base: position 62,800 of record VGDL01000003.1, on the reverse strand, counting down.
CTGGCCAGCATCACCTGCTGCATCGCCATGGCCATGCCGCAGGTGCATATCGTCGCCTATTGTGTGGATCTTGGCTATGGCGCGGCGCGTGGAGCGGAGATGCTCTCAGTGATGCTCGCCAGCGGTATCGCTTCGCGGCTGATTTTCGGCTTCATCATGGATCGCATCGGTGGGGTGCGCACGCTCGTGCTCTCCTCCCTGCTGCAAGGCATCGCTTTGCTGATGTTCCTGCCATCCGATGGGTTGATGGCGCTTTACCTGGTGTCCTTCATGTTTGGCCTGTTTCAGGGCGGGTTGGTGCCCTGCTACGCCATGATTGTGCGTGAAAACTTCCCCCCATCTCAGGCCGGCAGCCGTGTTGGTTTGGCGCTGTCCTCGACGATGGTAGGCATGGCGGTGGGCGGCTGGATGGCGGGTGCCTTATTTGACGCCACCGGCGGCTATACGGCAGCGATGCTGAACGGCATCGCCTGGAATCTCGTCAATCTTTCCATCGCACTTTGGCTTTTCTGGCGGCTCACTCGCCGCCAGCAGGCTTTTGCGTAAATCGGCAAGAAAGCCGCAGCTTCAGCCAATCCTCTCCCAATACAATTCCAATTGCTGTATGGCGCCATCCACCATGCGCGCCGGCGGCTTCAGCCAAACGCCGACACCTTCCGCGCGCACTTGCCGTACCTGATCGCCGCCAATGCGTTCGACCAAATTGCTGTCATCAACACGCGTGATCAGCGTTTGACCATCAAAACTGTAATTGCCCGTATAGGCGGACCAAAAGCGCTTCACGCCGGGCGGTAGTATCGCGCGGCCATCACCTGTTGCGGCCTGCATGCGCTTCGGGCCAAATTGCACAATGCCGGTTGGCTCCGGCCCATATTGGTGATGTTCCAGCGGCTGCCCCGCCGCATCGGTGGCGCGCACGCGCAGCAATTGCCAGGTGCCAAGCAGGGAAATCATATCCGTCCTTTCAGGCTGCCGCCCGCGCATCTTCCAGAATCATCGCCGCGGCTTTCTCACCAATCATGATGGAAGGCGCATTGGTATTGCCCGCCACCACGGATGGCATGATGGAAGCATCCGCCACGCGCAACCCCGCGACACCATGCACACGCAATTCAGGGTCCACCACGCTATTACTGCCAATACCCATGGCGCAGCTGCTGGATGGGTGATGATTGGTCGTGCCTGTTTCGCGTACGAAGCGTTCCATATCAGCTTCACTTTCCAAGGCATTGCCCGGCACCAATTCCCCAAGTGCAAAGGGCTTCAATGCTGGTTGTTCTACGAGGTGTCGCACCAGCTTGATGCCACTGATCATGGCGCGCATATCGTAATCGGAAGCGAGGAACCCGAAGGTAATCGCCGGGCCCGCAAAGGGATCGGGGCTTGCAAGCCTGACCGTGCCGCGCCCTTCGGGCGCCAGATGCACCGGGCTTAGCGTGAAGCCCGAAAAAGGATGCGGAATGACACCCTTTTTGTTGCGCTCCAGCGTGCTCCATTCCAGCAGATTGATTTGCAAGTCAGGCCGTTCAAGCCGTGGATCTGATCTGGTCAAAAGCCCGGTGCGCACGGCATTCACTGCCATGGGGCCACTGCGAAACAAGCCATATTGCAGCGCTGCCGCTATCTTGCGTGGCCAGCTATTTTCCAGATCATTGAAGGTGAGGGGCTTGGCGCAGCGCCACATCAGATAGACGCAGAAATGATCATGCAGATTGGCACCCACCGCCGGCATATCGCGCAGCACCGGAATGCCCATCGCCTGCAAATGCTCTGCCGGCCCAAGCCCTGACAATTGCAACAATTGCGGCGAACCATAAGCGCCGCCCGAGACAATCACTTCCCGCCGCGCCCGCACGCGCTTAAGCCCGCCTGGGTCGCGATACTCCACGCCAGTCGCCCGCCCATTTTCGATCACCACCCGCGTCGCATGGGCATTGGTGCGAATATCCAGATTGGCGCGGCTCTTCGCCGGCGCCAGATAAGCGCGCGCGGTGCTCCAGCGCCGATTGGCGCTGGTGGTGGATTGATAATACCCAGTGCCTTCCTGAACCTTGCCATTGAAATCCGGGTTGCGCGGTATCCCAGCCTGCTCCGCCGCGCTGATCATCGCCTCGGTCAATTCCGTCGTGCCAGTGTGGTCCGAGACATTGAGCGGCCCGCCAACACCATGGAATTCATCCGCGCCGCGTGCCTGGTTTTCGCTTTTCTTGAAGAACGGCAGCACGGAATCATAATCCCAGCCCGTGCAGCCGCGCTGGCGCCAGGAATCATAATCGCGCGGATGGCCCCGCATATAGACCATGCCATTGATCGAACTTGTACCACCCAATGTCTTGCCGCGCGGCACAAAGAACTTCCGGTCATTCAGTTGCTTTTGCGGCTGGCTTTCAAAGCACCAATTGATCGCCGAATTCGCATAGACTTTGGCAAAACCGAGCGGAATGTGAATCCACGGGTTGCGATCCGGCGGCCCGGCTTCCAGCAAGCACACCGAATAACGCCCATCTTCCGAAAGCCGCGCCGCTACCGCCGCGCCGGCGGAACCGGCGCCGGAGACAACAAAGTCAAATACCCCGGCTTCTTCTGCGGTGCTGGTCATGCCGCGTCCTTCCATGCGCCATCCGCGGCCACCAGGCGCCCCGCGTGAAAGACGCGCCGGCGCGGCGGATGCGCGCCAATCGCATCGGGGATATTCTCAGCTGCAATACTGAAGAAATGCGCCGGATTGCCGGGCACAATGCCGTATTCTGCAATGCCAAGCGCGGCGGCGCCTTCGGATGACACCATGCTGAACAATTCCAGCAGCAGCGGATCATGGCGCAAATCTTCCCGCCAGCCGATCACCGAAGCGCGTTCCAGCATATCGGCATTGCCATAAGGGCTCCAGGTATCGCGCACATCATCATTGCCACAAAATACCCGTACCCCGGCGCGGCGCAGCAGCATCAAGGGCGGCATGGTCGCGCTGCCCGCGCCATGCGTCACCAGCGCGACACCGCAAGATGCCATCATGTCCGCCGCCGCCTTCTGTTTTGATTCGGCAATGCCACCTAAACAAAAACCATGGCTGATCGTGGCCCGGCCCGCCATGCCATGCGCGCGGACGCGGGCGCAGATTTCAAGCAGGCTGAACAGGCCAAGCTCCCCCGGTTCATGCAAATGAATATCCACGCCAACGCCACGCTTTTCCGCAATGGCGAAAATGCCGTCCAATTGCCCGCGCGGGTCGCGATCCACCTCACAGGGGTCAATGCCGCCCACAAGCTCCGCCCCCGCGCCAATGGCGGCATCCAGCAGATCAAGCATGGGCTTGCCGCCAGCCCGCATCACGCCGGCCTGGGGGAAGGCCACGATCTGCACGGTGGCGGCGCCTTGATGCGCCTCCCGCGCCGCCAGCAAGCCTTCCAGAGCGGAAAGCCCGAAGGCGGGCGTGATATCGGCATGGGTGCGGATATGCGCCGTGCCATTGGCGACACAGCGCCGGATCAACGCCCCGGCCCGCGCCGCCGTATCAAGCGGCAGGGATGGCAGCAGCTTCGCATCGGTCGCGATCCGGCTCATGCGGAAGGGCTCGGCGGCATGGGGCGTCCAGGCCAGGCCGAACAGCGTCTTATCCAAATGCATATGGCCATCCACGAGGCCGGGCAGTAGCAAATCCCCGCCCAGATCGAACACCTGGCCTGCCGGGGGTGGCGGCGCCTCGGCGGGCAGGATGGCCGCAATCCGCCCATCCTTCAGCGTCAGGCGCCGGCCAGGCGGCCCGCCATCGGCCAGACGGAAATGCTGCAAAACCGTGTCATAGGGCGCCTCAGCCATGCCCATCCTCCCCCTTTGGCGCGGCAGATCCCACCGCGCCCGAGCCATTGAGGGGATGATGCGGGCCGCTTTCCGCCAGCGTCAATCGCTTTCGGCCCCGCTTATGGTTGACGGATGGCGCTGGCTCTCTCTATAGGGTCCGACCCCGCCGGGGCGGCCAGCCAATGGCCCGCCGCCGGCGCTCTTTCTTTGCCTTATGGCTACGACCCTCTGGGAGAAGTATCGTGAAGCGTACCTATCAGCCCTCCAAGCTCGTCCGGAAGCGTCGCCATGGCTTTCGCTCCCGCCTTTCGACTGTGGGCGGCCGCAAGGTGCTGGCCAATCGCCGCGCCAAGGGCCGCAAGCGCCTTTCCGCCTGACAAGAAGCTTTCGCGCGGGGTTGGGTGATGGAGCGGCAAGAACCTGACGCCGCGCCATTGCCGCCCGCGGCAACGCGGCTCAAGAAGCGGCGGGGGTTTCTGCGCGCCGCGGCACGTGGCAAGCGCGCGGCGCGGCCTGGCCTTGTGCTGCAAGCGCTTGCTGTGCCGGAACCATCACTTAGGCTTGGCTTCACCGTGACCAAGAAAATCGGCAATGCCGTGGCCCGCAACCGTGCCCGCCGGCGCCTGAAGGAAGCCGCGCGGCTCACGCTGCCCGCCATGGGACTTTCCGGCTGGGATTTGGTGCTGATTGGCCGTGATGCGACTGCCGAACGACCCTTCCCGTTGCTGATCGAAGATTTGCGCGCCGCGCTGCGCCAAGCCGGTGTGGCCGCATGAGCCTGCCGGCCATGACGCTGAAGGGCTGCGTGCATGCCTATCGCTATACGCTGCGGGGCATTATCGGCAGCCATTGCCGCCATTACCCGACCTGCAGCGATTACGCGTTGGAAGCTTTGGAAACCCATGGCGCCGCCCGCGGCACCTGGCTGACCACGCGGCGTATCCTGCGCTGCAATCCCTGGACCCCTGGCGGCTACGACCCCGTACCCCGCCCCAAAAACACCAAAGGCTGAGCACCCGCCATGGATCAGAAGCGTCTGTTCGCCGCGATTGCGCTTTCAATCGGCATCCTGCTGCTTTTCGATGTCTACAAGCGCATGAATGCGCCGCCCGAGGCACCTGCGCCCGTTACGCAACAGGCCCCCGCGCCCGCCGTGCCTGCGCCAGCCGCTTCCGGCGCGCCGGTGCCGGCCACGCCCGTTCTGACCGCGCCGACGCAACAGGAAGCCGCCCCGGCGGCCCGTGCGCCCGCGCGCCGCATTGCCATTGAAAGCGCCTCGGTCGCGGGCAATCTCAATCTGCGTGGCGCGCGGCTGGATGATCTGGTGCTGCTGCGCCACCGCGAAACCACGGCGCCTGATTCAGCCCCGGTGCGGCTTTTCGCGCCGCGCGATTCTGCAGCACCTTATTTCGCGCAATGGGGCTGGACTGCCGCTGATGGCCGCACCCGCGTGCCGGATAATGATACGGATTGGCAGATCAGTGGCGGGCCGCTTGCGCCAGGCAAGCCGGTAACACTTACCTGGGACAATACACAGGGCCAGGTTTTCGAAATCCAGTTGGCCCTGGATGAGAATTACATGTTCTCCGCCGAACAGCGCATGCGCAATACCAGCAGCGATACGGTGGCGGTGCTGCCCTGGGCGCGCATTCGGCGCGAAGTGACGCCGAAGATTGAAGGCTTCTTCATTCTGCATGAAGGCTTCACCGGCGTTGTTGGTGGGCGCTTGAATGAAGTCACCTTCGCCGATGCCAAAACTGAGGCGCAGAAGCGTCGTGGCGCTGCCTTTGAACAGGAAGATGCCGGCGGCTGGGTTGGCATTACCGACAAATATTGGCTCGCGGCGCTAATGCCGGCAGCAGCGGATCAACCGATGCGCGCCGCCTATCGCTTTGTGAGCGAAGCCCCCGGCACGGCGGGTGAACGCTGGCAGGTGGATATCGCAGCGCCAAGCGCGCAGCAAGTCGCGCCCGGTGCCGCCGATGGCTTCAAAAGCCGCTTATTCGCTGGCGCCAAGGAAGTGCATTTGCTGGACGATTACGCAACGCGCTTCGGCATCAAGGATTTCGACAAGGCGATTGATTTCGGCTGGTTCTACTTCATGACCAAGCCATTCTTCTATGCGTTGGATTGGTTGTTCCAGGTCTTTGGCAATTTCGGCGTCGCCATTCTGATCTTCACGCTCGCCATCAAGATCGCCTTCTTCCCGCTGGCGAACAAGGCCTATAAATCCATGGCGAAGATGAAGGTGCTTGCGCCCAAAATGGCCGAGCTCAAAGAACGTCACAAGGATGATCCGCAAAAAGCGCAGACGGAGATGATGGCGCTTTATCGGAGTGAAAAGGTCAACCCTGCATCCGGCTGCTTGCCGATCCTGATCCAGATTCCGGTGTTCTTCGCGCTTTATAAGGTGCTGTTTGTCACCATTGAAATGCGCCACCAGCCCTTCTTTGGCTGGATCAAGGATTTGTCCGCGCCTGATCCCACCAATCTGTTCAACCTGTTTGGCCTGCTGCCTTTCGATCCTGCGGCCTGGAGCAGCTTTCTGCACATGCCGGCCTGGGCGCTGATCATGGGCCTGACCATGTGGGTGCAGCAAAGGCTGAACCCGCAGCCGCCTGATCCGATTCAGGCGAAAATCTTCGCCTGGATGCCGGTGATCTTCACCTTCATGCTAGCATCCTTCCCGGCGGGGCTGATCATCTACTGGGCCTGGAACAATACGCTTTCCGTCGGCCAGCAATACTACATCATGCGCCATGAACGTACCGCCAATCGCGCGGCCAAGACCAGCGGCAAGAAGGCGTGATACCGCTTGCCAGGTTGGCGTGATGAACGGCGTTGCCGACACATCCGATGAAGAAGCGCGCGCCGCCCTGCTTGAAGCGGGGCGGCTGCTTTTTGCGCGACCTTGTGATTTCTATCTCGGCGCGCAGAAGCTTGAACAAGTGCCACCGCCCGGCCTGCCGGAAATTGCCTTTTGCGGGCGATCCAATGTCGGCAAATCATCTTTGCTGAATGCGCTGACGGGGCGCAATGCTCTGGCGCGGGTTTCCAACACACCTGGGCGCACACGTCAGCTCAATTTCTTCAATTTGGGTGATCGGCTCGCACTCGTGGATATGCCGGGCTATGGCTATGCCAAGGCGTCCAAGGAATTGCAGGCCGATTGGCAAGGCATGATGTTTGAATACCTGCGCGGCCGGCCCAATCTGGGCCGCGTGCTGCTGCTGATGGATGCGCGGATTGAAACCAAATCCGCCGACCTCGCCGCGATGAAACTATTGGATGATGCCGCCGTCGCCTTTCAGATCGTGCTGACCAAGGCCGATGACGTGCCGCCCGCCCAATTGGCCAAGCGCCTGGCCGAGGTTGAAGGCCTCGCCCGACGCCACACGGCAGGCCATCCGGTGGTGATGGTGACCAGCAGCGAAACCGGGCAGGGCATTCCCGAATTGCGGGCGGAACTTTCCGCCTTTGCTTTGCCGGGCTGATTTTCTGCGCGCCGAAGCCGCACAATCCCGGCGACAGGGCAGACGAAAAAGGTTACACGCCTGTCATGCAGGCTTCCCCCCCGCTTTTGGCCGTTGAGGGCATTACCAAGCGCTTCGGCGCGCTGGAGGCCAATAACGCCGTGGACCTGAAGGTCGCACCCGGCGAAATCCATGCCCTGCTCGGCGAAAACGGTGCCGGCAAATCCACGCTCGTCAAAATCATCTATGGCCTGCTGCGCCCGGATGCCGGGCGGCTGGTCTGGCGCGGCGCGCCTGTTGCGGTGGAAAGCCCCCGCGCCGCCCGCGCGCTTGGCATTGGCATGGTATTCCAGCATTTCTCGCTGTTTGAGGCACTGACGGTCGCGGAAAACGTCGCCCTCGCGCTTGATGGCTCTGCACCTTTGGACGAAATCGCCCAACGCCTTTCTGAAACCAGCCGCGCTTATGGCCTGCCACTTGATCCCAAGCGCGAAGTCTGGCGGCTTTCGGTCGGCGAACGGCAGCGCGTTGAGATCATGCGCTGCCTGATGCAGGACCCAAGCCTGCTGATCCTGGATGAACCCACTTCTGTGCTGACACCCCAGGAAGCCGAAGGGCTTTTTGCGACACTTGCCAGGCTGCGCGCTGAGGGGCGTTCAGTGCTCTATATCTCCCACAAACTGGATGAGGTGCGGCGCATTTGCGAAGCCGCGACCATTTTGCGCGGCGGCCAGGTAGTGGCGCATTGCGACCCGCGCGCGGAAACCGCGGCAAGCCTCGCGCGCATGATGATGGGCGGCGATGTCGTGCCCATTCGCCATGACCACATTGAAGCGCAAGGCCCGGTGCGGCTTGCGGTCTCCGCGCTTTCACTGCCGCCGCTGCATGCGCATGGCATCGCGCTCGCCAACATAAATCTTGAACTCCGCGCCGGTGAGGTGCTGGGCATCGCCGGTGTTGCCGGCAATGGCCAGGATGAGCTTTTTGCAGCCCTCAGCGGTGAAGAGCTGGCCCCCCATGATGCCGCCATTGTCATGGATGGTGTCGCGGTGGGCCGCGCTGGCATCAATGAACGCCGCCGGCGCGGGGCAGCCTTTGTGCCGGAAGAACGGCTTGGGCATGGCGCCGCACCTGCCATGCGGCTCACGGAAAACGCGCTGCTGTCAGGCCATGCCACTAATGGTTTTTTGCGCTACGGCCTGGTGGAGCGCGCCAAGCTGACTGACTTTGTGGGCAAGGTGGTGCGTGCCTTTGATGTGCGTAAAGGCCCTGCCGATCCGGAAGCGCGCGCGCTATCCGGCGGCAATTTGCAGAAATTCGTCATTGGCCGGGAAATTGCGCGCAAGCCCGGCCTTTTGGTCGTGGCGCAGCCAAGCTGGGGCGTTGATGCCGGCGCCGCTGCCACTATTCGCCAGGCGCTGATGGATCTCGCGCGCGCGGGCAGTGCTGTTCTGGTGATCAGCCAGGATTTGGATGAGCTGCTGGAAATCTCAGATCGGCTTTGCGTCATTTTCATGGGCAGGCTTTCGCCCGCCATGCCAACTGCTGAAGCCACACGTGAATCGCTCGGCCTACTCATGGGCGGGGCGGGGATGGCGGCGTGATGAAGCTTGTCATGGAAAAGCGCAGCGAAACGCCGATCAGCCTGATGCTGATATCGCCCATGATTGCGGTTGCGCTGACCATGATATCGGCGGCCATCATGTTCGCGCTGCTCGGCAAGGATCCGGTGGCGGCGTTGCAAACCTATTTCCTTGATCCGCTTTCGGATTCCTGGGGCTTGCAGGAAGTGGCGGTGAAGGCGACGCCGCTGGTGCTCATCGCGGTTGGGCTTGCGGTCTGCTATCGCGCCAAGGTCTGGAATATCGGCGCCGAGGGGCAATTCCTGTTTGGTGCCATGGCGGGTGGTTATGTCGCCATCATCACCCATGGCAGCACGCAAGGCCCATGGCTATTGCCAGTGATGCTGCTGATGGGCGCCATGGCGGGTGCCTGTTTTGCGCTGATCCCGGCATTGCTGCGCACTCGCTTCGGCGCCAATGAAATCCTGACCAGCCTGATGCTGGTTTATGTCGCGGAATTGCTGCTGGATTACCTGGTGCGCGGCCCCTGGCGAGACCCTGCCGGCTTCAACATGCCAAATAGCGTGATGTTTGAGCCGGAGGCGACGCTGCCGCTGCTGATGGCGGGCGGGCGGCTCAATATCGGCACGCCGATCATGATTGCGGTGGTGCTTGGCTTTATGCTGCTGATGGGGCGCACGCTGAAGGGGTTTGAAATTCGCCTGGTGGGCGAAGCACCGCGCGCCGCGCGCTTTGCGGGATTTTCCGAAACCGGTTTGGTGATCACGGTTTTCATGATCTCGGGCGCACTCGCCGGACTTGCAGGTGTGTTGGAAGCGGCGGGCACAGTGAAGCAATTGCAGCCCGGCATTTCACCCGGCTATGGCTTCACCGCCATCATTGTTGCCTTCTTGGGCAGGCTCAATCCCATCGGCTGTTTGTTCGCCGGCATATTCATCGCCATCACCTTCATCGGTGGCGAGAATGCGCAAATCATGCTGCGCCTGCCTTTGGATGCTACCCGCGTGCTGCAAGGGCTTTTGCTGTTCTTCGTGCTGGTCTGCGATAGCCTGCTTTTGTATCGCTTCCGCCTGCTGCGGGGTGCCGCCGCATGACCCTGTTCGAAGCCATCATCCTGACCATCATTACGGCGTCAACGCCGCTGCTGATTGCGGCGATTGGCGAATTGGTGGTGGAACGCGCTGGCGTTTTGAATTTGGGCGTTGAGGGCATGATGGTGATCGGCGCTGCCGCCGGCATTGCGGCTGCCATCACCACCGGGTCGTCCAGTTTTGGCGTGCTGGTCGCCGTGCTGGCAGGCATGGCGCTGTCGCTGGTTTTTGCCGCGCTCGTGCTTGGGCTTGCGGCCAATCAGGTCGCGGCGGGGCTTGCTCTGGCCATTCTGGGGCTTGGGCTTTCCGGTGTGATCGGCGCGCCCTTTGTCGGCGTGCAGCGCGCGGGCATCGGCAAAATAGAGATCCCTTGGCTGTCCGAAATTCCCTTTCTCGGCCCGCTGCTGTTCCGCCAGGACCCGTTTGTCTATGCCTCCATCGCTTTGGTGGTGGCCGTCTGGTGGTTCCTCACCAAAAGCCGCGCCGGGCTGGTTTTGCGCGCGGTCGGCGAAAACCACGCGGCGGCGCATGCGCTTGGCTATCCGGTGCGGCGCATACGCCTGCTTGCCATCCTGTTCGGCGGCGGCTGTGCGGGCTTGGCGGGCGCTTACATGTCCCTGGTCTATACGCCCTTCTGGACCAGCGGCATGACCGCGGGGCGCGGCTGGATTGCGCTTGCCATCGTGGTCTTTGCCTCCTGGCTGCCCTTCAGGGCCATGCTCGGCGCCTATCTGTTTGGCGCGCTGACCATCCTGCAATTGCATGCGCAATCGGCCGGCGTGCCGCTGCCATCGCAGTTTCTGGCGGCCTTGCCCTATCTGATCACGATTCTCGTGCTGGTGCTCATTATGCGGGCAAGGCGGGGCGGGGCGGCGGGCCCGGCCTCCCTCGGCGTGCCATTCGTGCCCGATAGATAGCCCCTTCCGTATCGGCATTAAATTTGCTCAATGCGAATCGCTTTTTAGGGAGCCCCTCATGAATATCACCCGTCGTCACCTTATGGCCGGTTCTGCCGGTCTTGCCGGCGCTGCGCTGGCTGGCCAGCATGCCGAAGCGCAATCGCGCCTGAACGTCGGCGTCGTCCTGATCGGCCCCGTCGGCGATTTCGGCTGGTCGCATATGCACGACCAGGGCCGCCGCCGCATGGCCGAGGTGCTGGGCGACCGCGTCAATGCCACCACGGTGGAATCCGTCGCACCGCCCGATTTCGACCGCGTGGTGACGCAGCTTGTCCGCACCGGGCATCGGCTGATCTTCACCACCAGCTTTTCCTATTTCGCCCCCACGCAGCGGCTGGCGCCGCAGCATCCGGGCGTGTTTTTTGAGAACGCCACCGGCCCGACAACGCTGCCGAATATGGCGATCTACAATGCCCGCTTCTATGAAGGCCGCTACATCCAGGGCGTGATCGCCGCGCGCAAGTCCCGTTCCAAGACGATTGGCTATGTCGCCACCTTCCCGGTGCCGGAAGTGATCAGCGCCATCAATACCGTCATGCGCGGCGCCTGGTCCGTTGACCCTTCCATGAAAATCCGCGTGGTGTGGGTGAATGCCTGGTCGAACCCCGCGCGAGAGGCCGATGCCGCGCGCGCTCTGATTGACCAAGGCTGCGATGTGCTCTGCAGCCACACCGATGGCCCGGCGCCGCTGCAATTGGCGGAACAGCGCGGCGTCTTTGGCTTCGGCCAGGCAAGCGACATGACGCGCTTCGCGCCGCGCGCCCATCTGACCAGCAGCGTCAACAATTGGGGCGACTATTACGCCGAACGTGCCAAGGCCGTGCTGGATGGCACCTGGCGCCCGACGGATACCTGGGGCGGGCTTGGCAGCGGCATGTTCCGCATGGCCCCCTTCACCAATATGACGCCCGAGGAGATCAGCGAAGCAACGCGCATCCGCGACGCCATTGCCGCTGGCACGCTGCACCCGTTTGAAGGCCCGATCACGCGCCAGGATGGCACGGTAGTCATCCCAGCGGGCCGGCGCCTTTCGGATGATGAAATCCGCGCGCAGAACTATTTCTATCAGGGCATTGATGTCGCGATGCCGTAAGGCGCTTCATGGCCGCTAGAATAAAGGCCCCAGTGTGAGCAATCACACTGGGGTTTTTTCATTCAAAGCGATTGGACCGAGGGAACCCATTGGGCGGCGCCTTGCCCGCGCCAGCGCGATTGCCAACCCAGGCGCGCAAATCGGTCTCGGTCCGCGTTCTTTCGCCAAGCACCCAGGAAAGCCCTTCCTTACGGATAAACACCTTCGCATCGGCCAGCCCGCCATCGCGATAGCTTTGCAATTGCACGCCGCGCCCGCGCGTCATTTCCGGCACCTGGTCAATCGGGAAAATCAGCAATTTGCGATTTTCGCCAACCACCGCAATCGAATCGCCCTCTGCCGCCGCGCAGACTGCCGCTTCCGCCGGCGCATCCACATTCAAAACCTGCTTGCCGGTGCGCTTTTCTGCCAGCAAATCCTCGGCCTTCACCAGAAAGCCTTTGCCGTCCGATGCCGCAACCAGATAGCGCAGCCCTTCACGATGCACGAACATCGTGACCACCGCATCCTCATTGGTCAGATCGAGCATGAGCCGCACCGGCTGGCCGTCACCACGCCCGCGCGGAATGGCATCAGCCTTCAGCGTGAAAGCCTTGCCATTGGTGGCAAACAACACCAGCCGATCCGTGGTTTCGGCATGGAGTGCGATGAACAGGCTATCGCCTTCCTTGAAGCGCAATTCGCCATCCAGCGAAACATGCCCCTTCTGCGCCCTGATCCAGCCTTTCTCAGACAGGATCACGGTAATCGGCTCGCGCTCCACAAAGGCCGCTTCATCCACCAACACTTCAGGCAGCGCCGCACCTGTGGCGGTGCGCCGTGTGCCGAGTGCGCCGCCGCCAAAGCGCGCCTGCATGCTTTCAATTTCTTCCGCGATAGTTTGCCAACGCGCGGCTTCGGATTTCATCAGGGCTTGCAGCTTCTTCTGTTCCGCAGAAAGCTTCTTATGCTCCTTGCGGATTTCCATTTCCTCAAGGCGCCGCAGTGCGCGAAGCCGCATGTTCAAAATGGCCTCGGCCTGCGTATCGGTCAGGCCAAAGCGTTCCATCAGGCGCGGCTTTGGTTCATCTTCTTCCCGGATGATGCGGATCACCTCATCCAGGTTCAGATAGGCAATCAGATAGCCATCCAGAATCTCAAGCCGCCGCGCAATGGCACCCAGCCGATGATTGGTCCGCCGCTGCAACACCTCATGCCGATGATCGAGCCAGGCGCGCAGCACTTCCTTCAAGCTCATCACACGCGGTGTGCGATCGGCATCCAGCACATTCATATTGAGCGGAAAGCGCGATTCCAGCGCCGTGGCGCGGAACAGCGTTTCCATCAGCACCGCCGGTTCCACATTGCGCGACTTCGGCTCCAGCACGATCCGCACCTGTGCGGTGCTCTCATCACGCAAATCCGCGAGCAACGGCAGCTTCTTTTCTTCGAGCAATTGAGCGATCTGTTCGATCAGCCGCGCCTTTTGCACCTGATAGGGAATTTCGGTGACAATAATCAACCAGCTTCCGGCCTTGCCCTTTTCCACTTCCCATTTAGCGCGCACACGAAACCCGCCGCGCCCGGTTTCATAGGCTTCACGGATCGCTTCCTGGCTTTCCACCAGAATGCCACCGGTCGGGAAATCCGGCCCCTTGATGTGGCGCAGCAATTGATCTGTGCCGGCATTCGGGTTGCGCACCAATTCCAACGCGGCAGCGCAGAGTTCCCCAGCATTATGCGGCGGGATGGAGGTTGCCATCCCCACCGCAATCCCCGCCGCGCCATTGGCGAGCAGATGCGGAAAGGCTGCCGGCAGCACGATGGGTTCGCGTTCTTCGCCATCATAGGTCGCGCGGAAATCAACCGCGTCTTCCTCAATCCCTTCCAGCAGCGCCTGTGCCACTTCCGTCAGCCGCGCTTCGGTGTAACGCATGGCAGCCGGGTTATCGCCATCAATATTGCCGAAATTGCCCTGGCCTTCGACCAGCGGATAACGCGCCGCAAAATCCTGCGCGAGGCGTACCATCGCCTCATAAATCGCGGCATCGCCATGCGGATGGTATTTACCCATCACATCGCCCACGATGCGCGCGCATTTCTTGAAACCCGCTTCCGGATCAAGCCGCAATTGCCGCATGGCCCACAACAGGCGCCGATGCACGGGCTTCAGCCCGTCACGCACATCCGGCAGGGACCGCGCGGTAATGGTGGAAAGCGCGTAGGCCAGATAGCGTTCGGATAGTGCATCCGCGAGCCGCGTTTCACGCTCCGCCCCGCCGGGCGCCAGGGTTTTCACATCATCGGGCATAGGCGAATCGCATCCTCATTCAATCAACCGTCTAACCCTGCGCCCATCGCGCTGCAAAGGCTTCAAGACTTCGGTAAGCATTCTTGCCGTAGTCTTTCCCCCATGATGAATTTGGCCATCGCTTCCGCAAGGCAAAATTATGTGCCTGAACCCGCGCCTGCCGTCTGGGTCACCTGGGCTGAGGGTATTGCCGGCCCCGCCACACTCGCCCCGCGTGGGGAGTTTCGCTGCTTCCTGGTCTTTACCCTGGCCCATGGCGCAGATGCCGCCGCACAAAGGGCGGCGATGACGCTGCGGAACCTCGGCTGGAATCACGTGGCGACTCTCAACGGATTGCCGCTCAATCCCGAAAGGCTGCATTCACTGCCGGATGGGTTTCACGAAATCTGTGAAGCCGCCATGTGCGGGCAGACGGGCGTCATGCATTACCGCGTCAATCGGCGATCAATCCCGCTATTCGCTCAACCAATCTGAAGCGCGCTTCGGGCTGCGGGCGGTGACGCGCGCCAAAAGCATCGCGTTCCAGAAAATGCCCGGTCAGTTTCAAACCTGCCACCCAGGATGCTGCCTCCCCCAGGCTTTCCGCATCACGCAGAAAGGCGGGCAGGGGCAAAAGCTTGTCGAGATAAGGCGCCGCCGCCCCGGCGCTGACCGCCCGGCCCGTCCGTGGGGAGACATGGGTCAAACCTTCGCTCACCCCGGTTACCGCACAAGCGCCAAGATCAAGCCCATAGCCAAGCTCTGCCAGGATCAGCGCTTCAAAGCGCACATAATCCGCAACCACACCCTCAGCGCCGCCGGCCAAATGGCCAATCAGGGAAACCAGACCGGCAAAGGCGCGGGGATGGGCTTCGCGTTCCGGCAAGGCCTCGGCGGCAATGGCGCAGGCGGAAGACAGCAGCGCTAGGGCCAAGGGTTCAT
Organism: Alphaproteobacteria bacterium; assembly: GCA_016869735.1. Taxonomy (GTDB): domain Bacteria; phylum Pseudomonadota; class Alphaproteobacteria; order Acetobacterales; family Acetobacteraceae; genus Neoroseomonas. The sequence goes on along the minus strand of VGDL01000003.1, from coordinate 47,592 downwards.
CCATGGCAAGTGCGGCCGCCGGATGCACCAATTCACCGCTCAGGCTCCCCAATTGATCCGCAAGCCTGGCAACCCAGCGCGCCTCAACCAGATTGCCCGGCAGCCATAGCCCTGCCTGGGCACGCGAACCGCCACCCTTCACCAGCCCCGCATGGCGGCCATAGGCCTCGGTGAGCACTGTCACCACCGCGCCACCTTCACCATGCGGGCGCACATCAAGCACCACCGCCGGGGCCTGCCATTCAATGCTCATGGCTGGCGGGGCTTAACCGGCATCCTCAAGCCCAATGGCGCGGATCCGGGCCGCAGTTTCATCCCAATCGGGCTTTTCCTTCACATTGAGGAAAAGATGCACCGGCCGTTCCAAAAGCTTGCTCAATTCCAACCGCGCGAGCCGCCCAATCTCCCGAATGCGGCTGCCCTTATCCCCAATCAGGATCGCCTTTTGCGTCGCGCGGGCGATGTAGATGGTGCAATCAATGCGCACCGACCCATCGGGCTTTTCCGTCCAGGCTTCGGTTTCAACCGAAGCATGATGCGGCACTTCCTGATGCGTCTGACGCAGGATTTGTTCGCGCACAATCTCGGCCGCCAACATGCGGTTCGGCAAATCGGTCAGATCATCTTCCGGGAAAAGATAAGGGCCGGGCGGCACGGCCTCCGCCAGCCGATCAACCAACCGATCCAGCCCTTCGCCCTTCTCGGCGGAGATCATGAAGGTCTCGGCAAAGGGCAGCAGCTTGTGCAATTCCGCCGTCAGCGGCAGCAATTGTTCGCGCGGGATCAGATCGGTCTTGTTCAGCACCAGCCAAATGGGCTGGCGTGTCTTGCCGAGTTTTTCAATAATACCGCGCAAGGGTTCGGTCAGCCCAGCGCGCGCATCCACAATCAGTAGGGAGATATCAGCATCCTGCGCGCCACCCCAGGCAGCGGCGACCATGGCGCGATCGAGCCGCCGGCGCGGCGTGAAAATGCCAGGCGTATCCACCAGCACCAATTGGCTTTCACCGCGCATCACCACCGCGCGCACGCGAAACCGCGTTGTCTGCGGCTTCGGTGAGACAATTGTAACCTTGCTGCCGGCGAGCCTATTCACCAGCGTGGATTTGCCGGCATTGGGCGCGCCCAGAATCGCAATCAACCCGCAACGCGTTGTCATGTTTCCAAACCCTTCAACCAGGCTTCTGCCGCTGCCTGTTCGGCGGCGCGTTTACTATCACCTTCACCCTCTGCTTCCCGCCCGGCTGCCAGCACGCGGATAACAAAGCGCGGCGCATGGGCAGGGCCACTTGATTGCACCAACCCATAAACCGGCAGCCCAAGGCCACGCCCCAAAGTCCATTCCTGCAAGCGGTTCTTGGCGGAAGTTGGCGGGCGCAAATCCGCCTCCATCAACCCGGCAAAGCAGCGCCGCACCAAGGCGCGTGCGGGCGCGATCCCGCCATCCAGATAAATCGCGCCAAGCACCGCTTCAAACGCATCGGAAAGCAGGTTGCGCGGCCCCATCAGCCCCGTGGCACGATAGCGCGCGGGCATGCGCAAATCAGCGCCAAGCCCCAGTTCTTCGGCCACCTTGCAAAGCGTATCGGCGGATACCAGCATGGAAAGCCGCTTTGCCAGATCGCCTTCACGTTCATCCGGAAAACGCTCGGCCAGCCATTCAGCGATGCAAAGCCCCAACACGCGGTCGCCGACAAATTCCAAACGCTCATTGGAAAGCAAGCCTTCGCCGCGGCTTTCCGCATCGGTGCTATGGGTCAACGCGCGCGTCAGCAATTCCGGTCGAGCAAAATGATGGCCCAACCGCGCTTCCAGATCAGCACTCATGCTTTGTCTAGACGCATCACTTGACCGTGCTGAACAGCCGCGACCAGCGAATGGCAAAGGGCCAGTTCCATACCTGCCAAAAGGGAGTGGACCCATCCACCGAAAAGAAAATAATCTCCGCCCGGCCCACCAGGTTTTCAATCGGGATGAAGCCCACTGCATTCATCGCGCGGCTATCAAGGCTATTGTCGCGATTATCGCCCATGGCAAATACATGTCCGGGCGGGACGCGAAATTCCGGTGTATTGTCCAAGGGCGCATCATCGGATGCTTCCAGGATGTCATGCGCCACACCGGGCGCGCCATCAATCGCGGGCAGGAATTCGCGGAAGCGCCTGACCGTGATGCGCGGCCCATCGCCTTCCACCGTATAGGGGCCAAGCAATTCGCGCCGCACCGCCGCACCATTCAAATACAGAATGCCCGCGCGCATCTGCACTCGATCACCCGGCAGGCCGATAATACGCTTGATGTAATCCGTGCTGCCATCGCGTGGCAGCTTGAAGACAGCAACATCGCCGCGCTTGGGCGGGGACGCCAAAATCCGCCCCTCGAAAAGATTGGGGCTGAACGGCATGGAATGTCGTGAATAGCCATAGGAGTATTTGGACACAAAAAGATAATCCCCGACCTGCAACGAAGGGATCATGGACCCGGAAGGAATATTGAACGGCTCAAACGCAATCGTGCGAATGCCAATCGCAATAGCGGCGGCATAAACAATGGTTTTTACGCTTTCAAGCCAGCCGCCAGTTCTTTGCAAGGCCATGTCACATCCAACAAAATCCGCCCAATCGGGGCATCAAAACCTCGGCGAAACACCAAGACAGAGCAGGGCATAGCGGGGTAGCGCGCCCTGTCAAGGAAGCGGCACGGCGGTGATCACCACCATCGCCTGGGCATAGGGAAATTCATCGGTCATGGTGAGCGCAATCGCCGCGCCATGGCCCGCCGGCGTAATGGCCTTCAGCCGTTCTGCTGCCCCCCCGGTTAGGCGCAGCGTGGGCTGACCCGATGGCAAATTCACCACCCCCAGATCGCGCCAAAACACGCCGGCGCGAAACCCAGTGCCAAGCGCCTTGGAAGCGGCTTCCTTCGCGGCAAAGCGCTTGGCATAGGTGGCAGCACGGATGCGTTCGGTGCGCTTTTCCGCCTTGGCACGCTCTGCCACCGTGAAGATGCGCTCCAGAAAACGCTCCCCATGGCGTTCAATGGTGCGTTCAATGCGCCGGATATCCAGAATATCCGACCCGATGCCAATGATCATGCGCTGCCCTAACCCTTGCCGCGTTCCACCTGGGTAATCCCGGGGCAGGCGCGGAGCGCTGCCAGCACCGCGGTCAGGTGGGAAATATCGCGCACTTCCACATCCACCAGCACTTCGCACCAATCCTCGGCCCGGTTGGTGATGCGGAGGCTATTTACCGCCCCTTCCTGACGGGCGATGGCCGTGGTCACCCCCGCCAGCGCATCCGGGCGGTTTTCCGCGACCAACTCCACCCGCGCGACATGCGTACCCTTGGTGACGCCATCATAATCCCAATCCACATCAATGAAGCGCTCTGGCGTTGCCGCAAAAGCCTGCAAGCCATGGCAATCCTGCCGATGGATCGTGACCCCGCGCCCGGTGGTGACAATCCCCAGAATCCGATCCCCGGGCAGGGGGTGGCAACAGCCGGCGAAGCTGACCGCCATGCCGGCGACCAGGCCGCGCACCCCAAGCGCCGCATCGCGCTTCGCCACTGATTGGCGTTCTGCCTTGCCTGGCATTAGGGTTGGCCCGGCACCCAGCCGCCCGCGTGGCCGCGCAAGCGGCAGCGGGTCCGCCCCACGTGGTGCGGCGCGCAATTCCGGCACCGCGGCATGCAGCACATCGCGCGGCGAAAGGTTGCCGCTGGCGACTGCAATGCACATCGCTTCAAAATCCGCCTGCTTCAGCGGCTTCAACGCCGGTTCGGCAAGTTTTTCGGAAAAATCGAGCCCCGCAGCACGAAACGCCTTGGCAATGGCGCTGCGGCCTTCTTCGCGCTGCTCAGAACGCTGCCGCGCGTGATTGACCCGGCGAATGCGCGCGCGCGCCTTGCCGGTGACAACAAAACGCTCCCACCCCGGATTGGGCGTGCCACCGCGCGCGGTGATAATCTCCACCTGATCGCCATTTTCCAGCACATGGCGGAGCGGCACGATCTTGCCATTCACCTTGGCGCCAACCGTGGTATCGCCAACCTGGCTATGCACCTCATAGGCAAAGTCAACGGGCGTGGCGCCGCGCGGCAATTCGATCAGATCACCCTTGGGCGTGAAGCAGAACACGCGGTCGCGATGCAGTTCAAGCTTGGTATGTTCCAGAAATTCCTGCGGCTCCGCAGCATTTTCCAGAATTTCGAGCAGATCGCGCACCCAAGGATAGCGCTTCTGATCCCGTGATGATCCGGGCCCTTGCTTGTAGCTCCAATGCGCGGCGACGCCATTTTCCGCAATGTTATGCATTTCCTTGGTGCGGATTTGCACTTCGATCTTGGCATTGCGCCGCGCCGGCACCGTCACGCCGGTATGCAGGCTTTGATAGCCATTGGTCTTGGGCGTTGACATCCAATCCTTGAAGCGCCCCGGCACCACGCGATAGGCGGAATGAATGGCACCCAAGGCCGCGTAGCAATCACCCTTTTCCGGCACGATGATGCGAAAGGCCATGATGTCGGATAATTGCTCAAACGCAACATTCTTCTTCTGCATCTTGAGCCAGATGGAATAGGGCGATTTCTCCCGCCCCTGAATATCCACCACCGTGACGCCAGCATCAGCAAGCACACGGCGCAAATCCGTCTCAATCTCCGCAATCAAATCGGCACCCTGACCACGCAGATAGGTCAGCCGCGCGGCAATGGTCTGCCAGGCTTCCGCATTCATTTCGCGGAAGGAAAGGGTTTCCAATTCGGTCTTCAGCGCATCCATGCCGATGCGTTCAGCGAGCGGCGCATAAATTTCCAAGGTTTCGCGCGCCTGTTTGCGGCGGCGTTCCGGCTGCGGCATCCCCGAAATGGTGCGCATATTATGCAGCCGATCCGCGAGCTTGATGAGCAGCACGCGGATATCCTCGCTCATCGCCAGCACAAGTTTGCGGAAATTCTCTGCCTGTTTGGTGCGTTCGGATTGCAGTTCAAGCCGTGTCAGCTTGGTGACGCCATCTACAAGCCGCGCGACTTCCTTGCCGAAGCGGCCTTCAATATCACCAAGCTTGAGCGGCGTATCCTCAACCGTGTCATGCAAAAGCGCGGTGATGATGGACCCGGTATCCAGCCGATACCCCGCCAGGATTTCTGCCACCGCCAAAGGATGCACGATATAGGGCTGCCCATCATCGCGCTTTTGCGGCGCATGGGCTTCGGCCGCCATGTCATAGGCCGAGGTAATCAGCGCCCCATCGGCGCGCGGATCATAGGCAAGAACATGGGAAGCAAGTTCAGCGCCGGGCGAAAGGGCGCGCCCCGCGGCCAGACCTTCAGGCGCGCGGGGAAAATCCGGGGGGAAGCAGGTGCTGACGCTTCGCCCCATCGGCCTTCCTATCGTTTGCCGCCAAGTTCGGCGGCGATGGCGGCTTCCAGATCATCGGGCGCCATGTCTTCGGGGCCGGCTTCAGGAAGGGCTTCTTCCTGCACATCCATGATCCCGAAGATGTTCTCATCGGTCGCGATCAGGTCAATCACTTCTTCCTCGGCAGGCTCCGGTTCCGGCGCACGCTGCAAGGATTTGATCAGGTCAGCTTCCAGCGCGGGAAGATCAGCCTTTCCTTCGGCGATTTCGCGCAGCGCCACGACCGGGTTCTTGTCATTGTCACGATCAATCGTGATCTGCTCGCCCCGGCTGATATTGCGCGCCCGTTGCGCTGCCATCAGCACGAGTTCAAAGCGGTTCGGAATCTTTTCGATGCAATCTTCAACGGTGACGCGCGCCATGAGGGCTCCAAAGACAAAAGGGGCGCGCGGCGGTGGCCGGGCGCCCGGCTGGACCGGTTCTTTGGGTCAAATAGTCGCCCCGGCGCCGCTTTGCAAGGATTTCAAGCGCCTGGGGCGTCACGCGTCGGTGAGGGGGCGCAAATCCTGCGTCGGCAGGGCGGCAATCAAAGCCGCAATCGGCTGCTTCAGGCGCGGATGCACCCAGCCTGGCGCCACCTCGGCCAAGGGATGCAAAACAAAGCCACGCAAATGGGCGCGTGGATGGGGCAGCACCGGGTCCGGCGCATCGCGCATCAGCCCATCCATATCAATGATATCAAGGTCCAAGATGCGCGGGGCATTGGGATAGGGCCGGGTGCGCCCGGCAGCGTTTTCAATGGCTTGCAGCGCAGCCAGCAACCCCGCCGGATCCGCCGCGCCTTCCATTAGGGCAACCCCGTTCATATAGCGGGGAGAGGCCGGGCTGGGCGGAATGGGCGCGCTTTCCCACCAGCGGGATGCCGCGACCAAGCGAAGCCCCGGCAGGGCGGCCAACGCGGCCAAAGCCGCCTTGCAGCTTGCCAAGGGTGGCGCGCCATCGCCCGCCGGCAGATTGGCGCCAATGGCGATCAGGATGCTGGGCATGACAGCGCTGGAAGTCTGGTGTAACAAAACTGTCCGTATTTGAACGCTGGTTTCAAACCACTCTTCAAACCAATAAGGATCATTTGATGTCTGCTCATGTTGCTCGGCGCCAGGCTGGCCTGGAACGTGTTGGTCTTTTCGTTGATGGGGCCAATCTCTATTACGCCACAAGGGCCCTGGGGTTCGAGGTGGATTTCGCCGCCATGCTGCGGTTTTTCGGCGGGTCCACCTATCTGGTGCGCGCCTGCTACTACACCGCCCTGATCGAGACCGAGGATTACTCGCCGCTGCGCCCGCTGACCGATTGGCTAGCCTATAATGGGTGGCGCGTGGTGACGAAGCCCGCCAAGGAACAGGCAGACCCGACCGGGCGGCGCCGCATCAAGGGCAATATGGATATCGAATTGGCTGTGGATATGATGGAATTGGCGCCGCATCTGGACCACGCGGTGCTGGTTTCCGGCGATGGCGATTTCCGCCGCGTGGTGGAGGCTGTGCAGCGCCAGGGCGTGAAGGTGACGGTGGTGTCCACCATGGAAAGCCAGCCGCCCATGATCGCCGATGAATTGCGCCGCCAGGTCGATGGCTTTCTGGAATTGGCCGATATCGGGCCTGAGATCGCCCGCCGCCCACCGCCGGAAGCCCGCGCCCCCCGCCCCGCCGCTCCGCCCGCCGCCGCCGCGGCAAGGCCAAGCCGCGCAACCCCGGCTGACCCCTATGGAGAGGCCCCGGATATCGAAGCTGAATGAGCGAAACGACGGCACCGGGGCGCGATTGCGCGCTCTGCCCAAGGCTTGCCGAATATCGCGCCGCCAATCGGGCGAAGGAGCCTGGCTGGCATAACGCGCCCGTGCCGTCCTGGGGCCCGCGTGAGGCGCCGCTTCTGGTGCTGGGCCTGGCACCCGGCGTGCGCGGCGCCAATCGCACCGGGCGGCCCTTCACCGGGGATTTCGCCGGGAAACTGCTTTACGCGACGCTGCTGGAAAACGGGCTTGCGCGCGGCGCCTATCGTGAAGACCCCATGGATGGCATGGAACTTACGGGCTGCCGGATCGCCAATGCGGTGCGCTGCGTGCCGCCCGAAAACCTGCCGCTGCCTATCGAAATCCGCGCCTGCAATGATTTTCTGAAGGCCGAGCTTGCCGCCATGCCCCGCCTGCGCGTGGTGCTAGCTTTGGGGGTGGTGGCGCATAACGCATTGCTTCGCGCCAAGGGCATTCCGGCGACGCGCTTTGCGTTCGGCCATGGCGCGCAGCATCACCTCCCGGATGGGCTGATCCTGGCCGATTCCTATCATGTGAGCCGCTACAACACCTCAACGCGGCGGCTAACGCCGGAGATGTTTCAGGCCGCCATGGCGGGCGTGATAACAGCGCTCAACGGCAAATAGCGCCGTGCCAAAACGACCAATTTCGGGAAAACGCCGTCAGACCCTGAGGTCGAGCAAGGAACCGCGCGGCATCGGCGTGGTCGGCGCGGGCGGCACAGCTTCCAGCGAACGCTGCGGTGAGGGCTGCCCCTGACGCTTGCTGCCCAGGGCATCCACCGGCTGCACCGGGGAACGCGCTTGGATGATCCCGGCATTTGCCGCGATTTCCTGGGAGAAGGCCGCGATGGAATTCAAGCTGAGCATGCCTGAAACCTTAGGCCCTAAAGATGAATGAAAGGTTAACGGCGCCCCCGAAGGCTTTGTCGGCAGCGTCAATTTTAGCCGAATTTTCGGCTTCTGGTTGATCGTGTCGGCGGCGTCCATACACGCATAATTGCATGGAACGCCTTAAAAAATTGGCCTGTTTTGTACTGCCACAGGGTTAAAGCCCCCCTTGGTCGTCAACCAGAGGGGGCAAGCCGCCGATCAGGGCCTGAGCGCCATCGGCACAAAAGGCCGTTCCGCCGCACCGCTATAGACCTGACGCGGGCGACCAATGCGCTGGCTTGGGTCTTCGATCAATTCCTTCCACTGGCTCACCCAGCCCACCGTGCGCGCCACGGCAAACAATACGGTGAACATGTGGGTCGGAATGCCCATCGCCTTCAGGATGATGCCCGAATAGAAATCCACATTCGGGTAAAGCTTGCGGCTGACGAAGTAATCATCGGAAAGCGCGATGCGTTCCATTTCCATCGCCATATCCAACAGCGGTTCATCCTTGATGCCGAGTTCCGCCAGCACTTCGTGGCAGGTTTCCTTCATGATCTTGGCGCGCGGGTCAAAATTCTTATAGACCCGGTGGCCGAAGCCCATCAGCTTGGTATGGCTGTTCTTGTCCTTCACTTCGCTGATGAAGGCAGGAATATTTTTGGGATGCCCAATCTCCGCCAGCATCTTCAGCACGGCTTCATTGGCGCCACCATGCGCCGGGCCCCAAAGGGCGGCGATGCCGGCTGCAATACAGGCAAAGGGATTGGCCCCGGTTGAACCGGCCAGACGCACGGTGCTGGTGGAGGCATTCTGTTCGTGATCCGCATGCAGGATCATGATGCGGTCCATGGCGCGCGCCAGGATTGGGTTATTCACCCAAGGCTCAGCCGGCACGGCGTTCAGCATATACAGGAAGTTTTCCGCATAGCTCAGATCATTGCGCGGATACATGAATGGCTGGCCGATGGAATATTTATAGGCCCAGGCCGCAATGGTCGGCACTTTCGCAATCAGGCGGAAGGCCGCGATTTCACGCTGCCGCGCGTCATTGATGTCCAGATTGTCGTGATAGAAGGCCGCCAGCGCGCCAACCACACCGCACATGATCGCCATCGGGTGCGCATCGCGGCGGAAGCCGTCGAAGAAGCGGCGCAGCTGTTCATGTAGCATGGTGTGATAGGTCACACCCTTGCGGAATTCCTCATACTGCGCGGCATTGGGCAGATCGCCATTCAGCAGCAGATAGGAAATTTCCAGGAAGCTCGATTTTTCGGCCAATTGCTCAATGGGATAGCCGCGATAGAGCAAAACGCCCGCATCGCCGTCAATATAAGTGATGGTGCTTTCGCAGGAAGCGGTCGCGCCATAGCCAGGGTCAAAGGTGAAAATGCCAAGATCACCATAAAGCTTGCGGATATCCGCAACCTGCGGGCCCAGCGTGCCGCCCAAGAGCGGCAACTTAGTGCTTTTGTTTGTGCCATCTACCGTGATGGTAATGGACCCCTGGGGCGTCGTGGTCATGCTCGTCTTCCTCAAAAACAATGCGCCACCGTCAGATGCGGGGGCGCTTAATCATGGTGCGGTGCAGGATAAGGGCGGACAGGTCAGCTTGGCAAACCCTGGCACTGAAGCTGCGTGCAAGCCTAAAGGCAAAGCGTGAATCGGGCTTGAAGGAAGGGGCCAAAATGCTGGAATCCGCACCAAAGCGGAGGCACCGCCGAAGTCTAACGCCGGCGCCACTCGGCCGGCATCAGGCTGGCATCGGCCCAAAGCCCCTGGCGGCCATCCCGCGCCGCCACTTCCAAAGGGCGCAACACGGAACCGGAAGCTAGCGCAAATCCCTGCTCCACCATGGCCGCATTCACATCCCGCCCGCCGGCGATGCAGCGGCCAAGGCCGCGGCTGAAGCCATCATGGCCTTCAATCCGGCAGGTCACATCCTGGCCATGCAGCAGCGCCGCAAGCCTTGCGGCCGCCGCCGCGCCGCAATCTCCGCGCGCGGGATCACTGCCACAGGCCTCACCGCGGACAGGCGCCGCAATGCCGGAAAGCCGGATGATCCGATCCCCAAGGCCAAGCGTTTCACCATCAAAAACGCGGATGTGCGCGGCCTCAGCCGTCACGAACCGATCCGCGGGCGCAGAGCCAAAAAGATTGGAAGGCAATCCAAAGCCCAGGAAAAGTGCGGCCAAAACCGCGCAAGCAACTCCCAGCCCCGAACCGCCGAAGCGGGGACTTAGTTGACGTCCTTTGAAGATACGCCTTGGTTCACGCATGGAAAGTTGATTAATGATTTTTGCGCCGCGCGACAACCGGGAAAAGTGTAAAATAAATGAGGCAGTATCGAGCGAAACGCGAAGACAGCTCCCTAATCTCCTGACCAGAAAGACTCTTTATCGTCCAGTTTTTCCCAAGCCGCCAAAATCATTTCCCGGTCCATGATGGACCGCACCAGGCAATAGCCTTCCACTGCGCCAATCGCCCAGGCGCGGCCGGTATCTTTTTCGCGTTCCAGCACTTGTATCAGGCTGCGCGCCACAGCCGCATCATTGCTGCGGCCCAATTCTTCTTGCAGCGCCGCCAAACGGCGCTGAAAGCGCCGCGCCGCCTTCTGTGGGAATACCGGCGCGAATACCTCCGCCGCATAGCGCAGGCGCTTGGCGTCAAGCCGAAGCTCATGCAGCGCCTCAGTCGGCAGGGTGGCAATTTCCGCCCCAGCGGCGCCGAGCTTGCGCCAGCGCTTTTCAAGCATCAATTCCGCGAATTCCCGGGGTGATGCCGCCAGCCGGTCCAGCCTTGCGGCATCGGCCCCCGCCCGCCAGGGCCGTTCGAGCAGAAACGCGATGCCCGAAAGCAACATGCCCCGCCAGCCCGGGCCATCAAGCGCTTCACCAAGCGCCTGATAGGCTGCCTGTCGTTCGGTTTCCGCCGCGCGCAGCAGGGATCGCAGGCGGCGGTCATTGGGCAGCAACCCGGCCATATCGGCCCCGATTCCGGCCAGAAACACGTCCCAATCCCGCGCCGGCCCCAAAAGCCCCAGCATCCCCCTGAGTGCCGCATCCAAAGCGCGGCTTTGCGGGCAGCCCGTGATCGGGCGGAATACGCGCAGCACCGAACGCAAGCGGCGCATCGCAACGCGCAGTTGATGCACGCCTTCATGATCAAGCCCGGCCCGCGCCACCGGCGCATAATACAGCGCCACTTCCAGCAAATGCCCGATGGACATGGTGAAGCAGGCCTCGGCGCTCATCGCCTCAGACGTATCTGGCGCACCGCGACGGCGGGGCATGGGCAGCTGCCCGCTCGCCAGCCTGAGCGCCTCAGCGCCCAGGCTTTGGGTGGGCGGCAGCAAGCGCAGCGCCGCCGCAAGGCGCCGGGCCAGGTCCAACACGGCGGGCGTCGGACCGGACAGGAAAACCCGCGCCACGTCGCGTTCGGCCGCCACGGCGCGCAGATGCCCTTCAAGCACGCTCAAGGTGACCACCGCGTCACCAATAAACAGGCGCTGTTTGCGTCTTTTGCCAATGAAGGCAGCCAACGGCAGCAGGCTTTGGCCCCCGGCTGCCTCTGGCATTTCATCGGGCGCAAGCAGTGCCAAGGGCGGCAGGACTTGGCCTGGATGCCAGGGCGCTTCGTCAGCCGCATTAAGGGCCATCAGCCGCCTTGGCCCGCGCTTTGGTGCCTCAAGCAAGGTGCCATTGGCCGCAAGCGCACCGCCTGGCGTATCCAGCCAGCGGAGTTCCTCGGCGCTGGTGCTGATGCGCCCCTGGCGCAGCGCTATCAAGATCGGAAAACGGGCAAGCTGGCCCAATTCCGCGGCTGGCAAGGTAAATTCAAGATCGAGCGATGGTTCGATTTCTGGCGTTATTGCGTCGTCATGGTCAGCGGCTTGTTGGTCCCCGGGAATCATGCCGCCATTTCCGGCAAATCAGCCGGGATCACGAAGCGCACCAGCCGCCCGCCACCCTCAGCCAGCGTGGCCCAAGGGCTGGAGATGCTGAATTCCGCCAAGGCGGCCGTTGGGAAGGCTTCCGCCATCCGCCGTGCCTCCCGGCTGCGCGCCATGGCGTCTGCCCCCGTGAGCGCGAGCGCCAGATCATGCAGGCCGGGATTATGGCCGATCAGCAGGACACTCCGCGCCGTCTCTGGCACGCGGTGCAACAGCCCAAGGAGATTCTGCCAGGATGCCAAATAAAGCTCATCCATCGGTTCAATGATGGGGCTATCGGGCAAGGGCGAAAGCGCCTCCAGCGTTTGTAGCGTGCGCCGGGCGGAAGATACCAGCACCACATCGGGCGCAAGCCCCAGCCCGCGCATCGCGTTTGCCATCGCCGCCGCCGCGCGTTTGCCCCGGCCATTCAAGGGGCGTGCGTGATCCGCCAGCGCCGGGTCATCCCAGGCGGATTTGGCGTGGCGCAGGAGAAGCAGTTGACGCATCGAACCCTTATTCTGGCACGGCGCGCGCCGCTTGTCGCGCCCCTCGCGCTTTTGCTGACCATGACCATTTGGTGACAGGAAAGTGGAGGACAGCATGGCTGACACATCAATTCTGATTCTGGGCGCAACGGGGGCGGTGGGGGCGGCTTTGGCGCGGCGCGTCGCGGCGCGCGGGCAGCGCCCGGTTTTGGTGGCGCGCGATGCCGCCCGGCTGGCCGCGCTTGCCGCCGAAATCCCAGGCAGCCAGGCAATCCCCGCTGATGTGGAAGACCTCGCTGCCTTGCGTGGCGCGGTCGCCGCCGCTGGCAGCCCCTTGGCGGGGCTGGCCTATTGCGTCGGCTCCATTGCGCTGAAGCCCCTGAAACGCGTGACCGAGGCCGATATGCTCACGGCCTTTCGCCTGAATGCGGTGGGCGCTGCGCTTGCCATTCAGGCCGCGCAGGATGCGCTGGCGGCGGGGCGTGGTTCGGTGGTGCTGTTTTCGTCCATCGCGGCCCGGGCGGGCTTTACCAATCACGCGGCGATTGCCGCCGCCAAGGGCGCGGTAGAGGGGCTGACCGTTGCCCTCGCCGCTGAATTGGCGCCTGCCATTCGCATCAATTGCATCGCGCCATCGCTGACCCGCAGCACCATGGCCGCCCCCTTGCTGGCAAATGCACAAATGGCCGATGCGATTGCCAAGCAACACCCGATCCCCAGGTTGGGGGAGGGGGAGGATGCCGCCGCGCTCGCGGATTTTCTGCTATCGGACCAGGCGGGCTGGATTACCGGCCAGATCATGGCCGTGGATGGCGGCCGTTCCACTGTGCGGAGCCGCGGATGATATCGCGTCGTGCCTTTGTCATGCTGCCTGGGCTGCTGCTGCCCGCCGCTGCCTTCGCCGCCCCTGGCCCGGTGCGGTTTCGTGTGCTGCGCGAAGGCCGAGAGATTGGCACGCATCAGGTGCGGCTTTCTGGCAATGCCGGGAAGCTTTCCGTGCAAACTGAAACCGCCTTGCAGGTGAAGCTGGCCGGCTTCACGGTTTTCCGTCTGCGTCATGACATTACGGAAGAATGGGCGGGTGATCGGCTGCAAAGCCTGGCATCACGCCATGACCGCAATGGCACAGTCACCGAAGCGCGCGTGGTGGCTGAAGGCAATGCGCTGCTGGCGCGCGGGCCAGCGGGTGAAGCGCGCCTGCCGGCCAATGCCGCGCCACTGACCTGGTGGAATGGCGCGCATTTCGCCCGGCCCCTGATCCGCCCCTTGAATGGCACGCTGCTGCAAACCGCCGCCACGCGCGGCACCGCCCCAAATGGCGCTGTGCAATACAGCCTGAATGGCGAGGTTGAAGCCGTGGCGCGCTACGACACTCAAGGCCGCTGGATCGCGCTTGCCACCAAGGGTGAGGATGGCAGCGCCGTTGTTTATGAGCCGATCGGATGAGCAAGACCCAAACCCTGCGCGTGGTGTTGGGCGACCAATTGACGCCTGGTGTGTCCGCGCTTGAGGGGCTCGATCCCGCGCGGGACCGCGTCTTGATGATGGAGGTGATGGCGGAATGCACTTATGTCCCGCATCATCCGCAAAAAATCATCCTGATCCTATCTGCGATGCGCCATTTCGCCCGCGCCTTGGAGGCACGCGGCGTGGCCGTGGATTACATCCGCCTGGATGATCCAGCGAATACGCAAAGTTTTGCCGGTGAAGTGGCGCGCGCCGTCGCGCGGCATCGCCCAAAGCGCATCATCGCAACCCATCCCGGCGAATGGCGCGTCTTGCAGGATATGGAGGCGTGGGAGAAAGCGCTTGGCTTACCTGTAGAAATCCGCCCCGATCATCGCTTTGTCTGCGACCTGCCGCGCTTTCGCGCCTGGGCCAAGGGGCGCAAGCAATACCGCATGGAATTCTTCTATCGGGAGATGCGCCGCGAAACCGGCCTGCTGATGGAAGGCGATGAACCGGCCGGCGGCGCCTGGAATTACGATGCCGAAAACCGCGCGAGCCTGCCCGCCGGCGTGACACCCCCCGCCGCGCCGCGCTTTGCGCCTGATGAGATCACGCGCGATGTGATCGCCCTGGTCAGTGCGCGTTTCGGCGCGCATTTCGGCGCGGCAGAGAACTTCGCGTGGCCCGTCACAGCCCGTAATGCCCAAGCGGCGCTGGCTGCCTTCATCCGTGATCGCCTGCCCCGCTTTGGCGATTACCAGGACGCCATGGCGGCGGGGCAGCCCTTTCTATTTCATTCCTTGATTTCAACCAGCCTGAATATTGGTCTGCTCGATCCGCGCGCGATTTGCCTCGCCGCCGAGCAAGCCTGGCGCGATGGCAAGGCCCCACTGAATGCGGTTGAAGGCTTCATTCGCCAAATCATCGGCTGGCGCGAATATGTGCGCGGGCTTTATTGGCTGCTGATGCCAGGCTACGCAGAAGGCAATGCGCTTGCCGCCAAGCGCCCCTTGCCGGCGTTTTATTGGGGCGCGGAGACTTCCATGCGCTGCATGTCGCAAGCCGTGGGGCAGACGCGTGATCACGCCTATGCGCACCACATCCAGCGCCTGATGATCACTGGCAATTTCGCGCTGATCGCGGGCCTTGATCCGCATGAGGTCAATCGCTGGTATCTTTCCGTCTATGCCGATGCCTTTGATTGGGTGGAATTGCCCAATACCCAGGGCATGGCGCTGTATGCCGATGGCGGGGTCATGGCGTCCAAGCCCTATGCGGCGTCTGCGGCCTATATCAACCGCATGGGCGATTATTGTCGCGGCTGCGCGCATGATGCGAAGGATGCGGTGGGGCCGCGCGCCTGCCCATTCAATTTCCTCTATTGGGATTTCATCGCCCGCCATGCGGAGGAATTTGCACGCAACCCGCGCATGGCCATGCCGGTGATGGGCTTGCGCAAACTAAAGCCCGAAAAACTCGCCGCCATGCGTGCCAAGGCGCGGGAATTTCTGGACGGGCCGGGGATGCGGGCTTGACGCACCAGATGATCAGCTCTGGCATCTCCCCTTGCCGCCAATGCGGAACGGGCCTTTTCCATTGTGAACGGAGTGACGCTTATGACGACCGAAATCGAATGGATGAAACTGACATCCGAAGAACTCAATGCCCGCGCGGCAGCGGGGGCTTTGGTGATCATTCCTGTGGCATCCTTGGAACAACATGGGCCCGCGCTCGCGACCGGCGTTGACATCATCTGCGCCACGGGTGTCGCGCATCGCGTGGCGCAGCGCATGGTGGCAGCCGGCGAACAGGTGGTGGTGACCCCCTGCGTCTGGACCGGCTTGGCGGAACATCACGTGCCTTTTGGCGGCACGGTCACGCTGGATTACGCGGCTTTTGCGGGCGTATTGCGCGGCATTGTGCGTTCCGCCGCGCGCGCCGGCTTCAAGCGCGCCATGCTGCTGAATGGCCATGGCGGCAATGCCGAAGCGGTGGCGGTCGCCGCCGTTGATGCGCAGGCCGAAAGCGGCATTCCGATTGCCGCCGCAACCTATTGGCATATGGCGGGTGATGCCTTCGCGCCCATTCTGGAACGCCAATCGAATGTGCTGCATGCGTGTGAGGCTGAGGCTTCCATGGTCATGACCCTGATGCCCGAAGCGGTGCGCCCCGCGCGGCTTGCCGAACAGCATGGCCCGCATAGCACGCGGGTTGAAGGCCAACCGGCAGCACTCGCGCGGCGGCGTTCCTTCAAGGAACTCAGCGCCAATGGCGTGATTGGTGATGCGCGGAGTGCGACGGCCGCGAAGGGGGAGGCTTTGCTGGACGCTGCCGCCGAACGCATTGCGCGGGATTTGGCCAATCCGAAGCTATGGGGTTGAATTAGGGCTGCCCCAGCGTCTCAAACGGCAGATCAATCCAGGCCAGCGCACCGCCCTTGCCCGCGCCGGTATCAAGGAACATCGCCCGCCCCCCCAGCGCGCCGCGCATCTCATGCGGGCGCCCATCGGTGGAGCGATTGTCATGCCCAACATAGGCGGTCATGCCATCGGGTATCCGCCCAACCCAGCGGGTGGCGCGCATTGGGTAGCCATCCGGTCCGCGCTGGCCGGTCACCTCTCCGTATAAGGCGCGGGAAAGCGCGCCATCGGGGCGACGCACCCCGGCATCTTCCGGCGGTGCGCGGAACAGCATGGCATCATGATAGGCGGCATGGATGAACATGGCCTGACCCATTCTTAGCCAAGCCGGTGCGCTGGCAATCTCGGCCACCGCACGCTCTGCCAAGGCATCGCCATCCGGGGCAGCGTTCAATTGCTCGAGTGTTTTGCCCAAGCCTTCGGGGGCGACGAAAAGCTTGGCGCTGGCATGGCCAATCAGCGCGCGCCTGAGCTTATGTTCATGATTGCCCAGCAGGAAAATGCCGCGCTTGGCGTCCAGCATGGCGAAGGCTTGGCGCAAGACGCCGGGGCTATCCGGCCCGTAATCCACCAAATCGCCAAGCTGGATGATGAACAGCCGAAGTGCTTCGGCCCCCGCCAAGGCAGATGCGAAAGCCTCAGCCTCTCCATGCACATCACCCACCACGCGCAGCCCGGAAAAGCCGGCGTCGCGCAGCCTTCGCGCCGTGATCATCCCGCGCGCAACCCCGCAAAGGCCGCCAAGGCACGCGCCCGGCCCGTGGCCAGATCAATCACCGGCTTCGGGTAGGTCTGGCCAAGCGCCACCCCGGCGCCGCGCAGAATCATCTCCGGCGCCTCAAAGGGCTTATGGATGTAGCGCGCCGGCAGCTTGGCCAATTCCGGGCACCAGGCGCGGATATAGGCACCTTCGGGGTCGAATTTCTCACCCTGCAGCACCGGGTTGAAGATGCGGAAATAGGGCGCGGCATCCGCCCCGCAGCCAGCAACCCATTGCCAGGAAGCGCTATTGGCCGCGAGGTCCGCATCCACCAGCGTATCCCAGAACCAAGCCTCACCTTCCTGCCAGGGCTGCAGCAAATGTTTCACGAGAAACGAAGCCGTGATCATGCGCACGCGGTTATGCATCCAGCCGGTCTGCCAAAGCTGGCGCATGCCGGCATCCACAATCGGGTAGCCGGTCTGCCCGCGCTGCCAGGCGCGGAGCAGCGCCGCATCCGGCGCCCAGGGGAAGGCGGCGAAATCGGCGCGCAAGGGCGCTTCCGGCATTTCCGGGCGATGCCAAAGCAGATGATGGGAAAACTCCCGCCACAGCACTTCCTTCAGGAAGGTCTCCAGCCCCGCGCCGCCATGCGGTGCTGCTTCCCGCGCCGCGACCCAAACCTGGCGAGGCGAGATTTCGCCAAAATGCAAATGCGGCGAAAGGCCAGAGGTCCCGCCCTTGGCCGCCGGTTCATTGCGCCGGTCGGCATAGGCATTGACGCCATGGGCCAGAAACTCCGCCAGCCGCTGCGCGGCCCCTGCTTCCCCCGGCTGCCAGATTGCGCCGAAGCCCCTCGCCCAATCGGGTTCAGGCGGGCGAGGCAGCAGGCCAAGGGCAGCGATATCCAACCCTTGGGGCGCGCCTGAGGCTGCCCGTACGCGCTCAGGCGCCGGGATCGGTGCGGCAGGGTCGCCAAAACCGAATAGCGTGCGCGAAAAGGGCGTGTAGACCGCATAGGGCTTGCCGGCCCCGGTCCGGACCAGATGTGGTTCATGCAGCAGGGCTGAGCGATGCAGCACCAGCTTCCGCCCTGCGCCTTGCAGGGCTTCCGCCAGCTTGGCGTCGCGCGCGCGCGCCCAGGGTTCGGTCAGGCGCCCGGCATGGATTTCATCGGCGCCGATCTCGGCGGCCAGCTTGGGCAAAAGGTCCAAAGCCGCGCCGCGCAGCACCAGAAGCGGCGCGCCAAGGGCCTTCAGATCACGCGACAGGGAGCCAAGGCTGTGATGCAGCCACCAGCGCGAAGCACCGCCTTCGGCCCAGGCGCCGGCGGCGTCCGGGTCCAGAATGAAAACAGGCAGGATCGGGCGATCGGCCACGGCATGTAGCGCTGTGTTATCGGCAAGGCGCAAATCCTGGCGGAACCAAAGAAGGGCGGGTTTGGACATCACCCACATGTAATGTCGGGGTACGGCGCCTGAAAGCACCCGGGTCAGCCGTTAGGGAAAAACCTTCCGATCTTCAGCGCGAAATACCTTGCGGCCGGAGGCCTTGATTGCCTCATGATTCTGGTAAATCCACCAAATCGTATCCACCACATCGCGCTTGAGGGGTGTTGCGGCATCGCCGAACAGCACGCGGTCAATATCGAGCGCCAGCGCCTGGCGGCTGAGCGCCAGGCGTTCCGTGTCATCATCAATCACACGCAGCGCCGCGGCGATATAGGCTTCCTCATCCTGGGCAATCAGCCATTCCGGCATGCCAAGCCGGCGCAGCAGCATGGAATCCGTGCGCGCATGCAGATCAAGCCCTTCCAAAGCCACCACGGGAATGCCCTGACGGAGCGAATCCACAACGCTGTGCAGCCCGCCAAAAGGGAAGGGGCTCAGGTTCAGATCGCAGGCATTCAGTTCAGTAAGATAGGCGTTATAGGCCATGACCGGATGCACGATGCTGCCGGGTAGCCGCTGATCAAAAACACGCCGCGTGGCTAGCAATTCCAGCCCCGAGACATTGGGGAAGACGCGAAATTCCAAGGCCCGACGGGCCTTTTCCCGAATACGCCGCAAGACGCCGATGAAATGCGGATTGAGCTTCAGCAGATTGGATGGCAGCGCCACGCGCAAGGGCTGCGCGCTTTCCCGCAGGACCGGCGCGACAGGCTTGTAATGCGGTGATCTTTCAAAGATCAGGCTTTCATGCGGCAGCAGCACCACCTGTTCCGAAAGCAGCGCGGGATCACCGACATAGCCCGCTTCGGTGACGTAATAATCCATGGTGTCGCAAAAGGTGGAAGCCGAATGGCCGAGCCCCACGAATTGAATGGGTGCCAAGCGGAAATTGGCGAGCGGCGGCCCCCAATGGCGCATGCCAACACTCAACCAGAAAATCATATCCGGGGCGATGGCTTTGATCTGGTCCAGCAATTTGTTGAAATAGCCTGTGCCACCTTCGCGCTTGAAGACATGCACTTCATTGTAAAGGCTGCGCGCATGGTGATCCGCCTGCGATTCCTCGGTCAGCAACACAAGATGGAAGCGCTGGCGCAATTGCCGCAGATACTGCCCGAAATAACGATACTGAACATGGTTGGAATGCATGATCTCAGCCGCGACCAACAGGGTCGGGCGGGTCTTCAAGGCGCGCGTTGTGGGCAGGACAGCATCGCTTAAGCCAATCCCCACCCCCCAATGGCGCAGCACGCGGTTCAGCACTGGCTTGATGCCATGCTTGTCGCGTGCCGCGGCATAGGAACAGAGCATCCAAGCCGCTGAGAGCAACACCAGATGATCCGGTGAAAGCGGCAGCGGCACGGGCTGGAGCCGCCCGGCCAGGCTGACCAGCGCTTCGCGGCGCGCATGGCCTGCTTCGGTCAGGATGGGTTTTTGCGAAATCAGCCCCATGCTGGCCAGCAGCGCGAGGGGTGCTGGCGCTTCCAACAAGGTCCGGACATCAATCGGCAATGCCGAATCGATCGAAAATGCCAGCCAAGCCTTGGCGAAAGCACGCCTGTCTTCCTGGATAAGACGCTTGAGCGCATCCGTATCCCCCGCGCCCAGCACGCGCAGAATATGGTCCGAACTGCCAAAGCCACTGATGGCATGGATGTGATCTGCAACGCGCCCGATAGCGGCCAAGCGCAGCAAGGCGCTATCATCAAAGCGGAGGCGAGTGTCTGTCAGGAAGCGCGCAAGTGCCGCTGCAAGGCGCGTGGCCAAAACCTCAATCGGCTGTGGCGCCTCAGGCGCGGCAAGCTCCTCAAGGCTGGTGCCGGAGGCAAGGCGCCGCATCGTTGCCAGCAGAAGTTCCATCGCGCCTTCAGGCTGGCGGGCGGCGGCAATTTCCAGTCTGGCGAGGGCGCTTTCGGGCATGGCTTGCTTAAGGGGCGGCGGGTAAGCAAGCCTTATGGGCGGTGAGGCTCATTACGGCAAGGCAAGTAAACGCCAAAGCCTCATCGGGATAACAAGCAATATTTGGAAGCGTGATCCGCCGGTCCGGATCACGCAAGGAAAGGAAACGCCTATTTCGGCGCCACCACCATGACCATCTGGCGGTTTTCCAGCTTGGGCATTTGTTCGACCTTCACCAACTCCGTCAGGTCATTGCGGATGCGTTCCAGCACCTTCACGCCCAATTCCTGGTGCGCCATTTCGCGGCCACGGAAGCGTAGTGTCACCTTCACCTTGTCGCCTTCGCCGATGAAGTTCCGCATCTGCTTCATCTTCACTTCGTAATCATGGTCATCAATATTCGGGCGAACCTTGATTTCCTTGATTTCGACGACCTTCTGCTTCTTGCGCGCCTCATTCGCCTTTTTCTGCTGCTCGTATTTGTATTTCCCGTAATCCAGGATTTTGCAGACAGGCGGCACCGCGTTGGGTGAGATTTCGACAAGATCAAGCCCCGCATCATAAGCGCGGATCAGCGCTTCGCGAGCGGACATCACGCCGATCATCTCTCCGGCATCATCAATCAGGCGGACCTGAGGGACGCGGATTTCATCATTGATGCGCGGGCCTTCACGTGCTGGGGCCTGCTGGGCGGCGGGCATAGGGGGTCGAGCTATGGTACTCTCCTGTCGAGGTTATCAGAATGGCGCTTTTATGGGCTTTTGGGCGGCGGGCTGCAAGTTTCACTTGAGGTTTGCGGCCCTTGGGCGGTCAAATCCTTTCTGAATGTTGCCTTATCCGCGCAGATCGGGCGGCGTTGCCTCGGCGGCCAATAGCGCCACCGCATCAGCAAGCTTCAGCGTTTCCTGATCCCGCCCCGGCAGGCGGCGGAGCACAATGGTGCCTTCCTCAGCTTCTCGCCGGCCAATCACGGCCAGCACCGGCACGCGCTGGTCAATATGGTCCACCACCTTGCGGTTGATTTTTTCGTTTCTGAGATCAAGCGAAACCGCGACCCCGGCCTTTTGCAAAGCCGCAGCCGCCTGACGGGCGAAGGGGGCGGCTTCATCCACAATGGTCGCCACCACCACCTGAACGGGCGCGAGCCAAAGCGGGAAGCGCCCGGCATGTTCTTCGATCAAAATACCCAGGAATCGTTCAAAAGACCCGAGGATGGCCCGGTGCAGCATAACGGGGCGGCGGCGGGCGCCATCTTCGGCGACATATTCCGCATCCAGCCGTTCCGGCAGCACGAAATCCACTTGCAGCGTGCCACATTGCCAATCCCGGCCAATCGCATCGCGCAGCACGAATTCCAGCTTGGGGCCATAAAAGGCGCCCTCACCGGGGTTGAGTTCATATTCCACGCCCGCGATGCGGCAGGCGTCTTTCAGCGCACCTTCCGCCTGATCCCACACCGCATCCGTGCCCGCGCGCCGCGCCGGGCGGTCGGAGAATTTCACGCGGAATTCGGTAAAGCCGAAATCGCGATAGATGGACGACAGCAGCGCCACAAAACGCACTGTCTCATCGGCGATCTGTTCTTCGGCGCAGAAGATATGCGCATCATCCTGCACAAAGCTCCGCACCCGCATGATGCCGTGTAGCGCGCCTGATGGTTCATAGCGATGGCAGGCGCCAAATTCCGCCATGCGCAATGGCAATTCCCGATAAGAACGCAAGCCCTGATTGAAAATCTGCACATGGCAGGGGCAATTCATTGGCTTCAGCGCGAGCACGCGGTCCTTTTCATCTTCGTCTTCCACGCGCGCGACGAACATGTTTTCGCGGAATTTCTCCCAATGGCCGGACGCTTCCCAAAGCTTGCGATCCACCAGCTGCGGCGTCTTCACTTCCTGATACTCGGCAATATCAAGCCGCCGGCGCATATAGGCTTCCACGGTGCGATAAAGCCGCCAGCCCTTGGGATGCCAGAAGACCGAACCCACCGCTTCATCCTGGAGGTGGAACAGCCCCATTTCCTTGCCGATCTTGCGGTGGTCGCGCTTTTCCGCTTCTTCCAACTGCAACAAATAGGCGTCGAGTTCCTTCTGGTCGCGCCAGGCGGTGCCGTAAATCCGGCTCAGCATGGCATTGCGATGATCGCCGCGCCAATAGGCGCCGGCCACTTTCATCAGCTTAAAGGCAGTGCCGATATCGCCCGTGCCGCGCATATGCGGGCCGCGGCAAAGATCCGTCCAGGCACCTTGCTTGTAGATGCTGATGATCTCGGATTTCGGCAAATCCTGGATCAGTTCCGCCTTGTAGCGTTCGCCCTTTTCAGTGAAGAAACGAATGGCATCCTCGCGCTCCCATTCTTCGCGCAGAAAAGCGTCATTGCGCGCGATGATTTCACGCATCTTCGCTTCGATCTTGGCGAAGTGATCCGGCGTGAAGGGATCATTGCGGGCGAAATCGTAATAGAAGCCGTTTTCGATCGAAGGGCCGATCGTGACCTGCGTGCCGGGGTAAAGCGCCTGCACGGCTTCCGCCAGCACATGGGCGCAATCATGGCGGATCATCTCCAGCGCTTCGGGATCGCGGCGCGTGATGAAGCGCAGCTTGGCGTCTTGGCTGATGGAGGCCGAAAGATCGCGCAGCTTGCCATCCACTTCCATGGCGAGCGCGGCCTTGGCGAGGCCAGGGCCAATCGCCGCCGCGATAGTGGTGCCCGTCACCGCGCCGTCAAATTGGCGGATGGAACCATCGGGCAGGGTAATCGCGGGCATAGCTTATCCTATCTGGTGGAAACGCCGCCGGACCATGGGCAGAGGCCCCTTCCGGGTCAAGCCGTTGCGGCGGGTGATGAGATCAATTCCTGAAGCGCTGCCTTTACTTCAGCAGTGGGCAGGGCGGAAAGGGGCTGGCGGCGCAGCACAGCCGCGCGCGGGCCGCGCGGGGCGCAAAGCGCGGGGTCGCTATCTTCGCCAAACAGCGCCAGCGTCGGGCAGCCGGCCACGGCGGCCAAATGGGTCGGGCCCGTGTCATTGCCGATGCAAAAAGCGGCGCGCCGGGCGAGTGCGGCGATATCGGCAAAGCTGGTCTGGCCCGTCAGATCGCGCGCTGAGGGTGCCGCCTGGCTGATCGCCGCGCCCAAAGCTGCCTCCGCAGGCCCCCCCAGGATCACGGCGGGCAGATCAAGCGCGCCCGCCAAGGCGCCGAAGGCTTCCACCGGCCAACGCTTGGCCGGCCGGCCGGGGGAGGCACCGGGGATCAGCAGCGCAAAATGCTCCGGCAGGGCAAAGCGCGTGATATCGGCATCCAGCCAAGCGAGTTCAGGCGCCGGGAAATGACTGATGCCGGCCATTGCCAATTGCTCCCGCTGGCGTTCCACCGTGTGCATGAAATCGCGGCGCGGATTGGCATGCGGGTGGGAAGCGCCGGCGGCAATGCCGGACCATTCCACGCTGCGCCCGATGAGCCAGCGATAGCGCGATGACCTGCCCGAGGTCTGCAAATCATAAACCCTGTCGAACCGCGCCGCGCGCAGCCTCCGCCCCAAAGCCCAAAGCGCGGCTAGGCCCCTGGGGCGGCCATTATCCCAAACCCGGTCAAACCAGGGCGCTTGCCGGGCGAGGGGGGCGAAGGGCGCTGTGGTCAACAGGGTGATCTCGGCCCCCGGATGATGCGTCCTGATCGCGGCGAAGGGGCCAAAAGCCTGGGCGAAATCCCCGAGTGCACCCAGCTTGATCAGCAGAATACGCTGCGTCATGGCAGCAATTCCCGGTAAACCGCGATGGTCGCGGCCTGCATGGATTGCGTTGTGTAGCCCGCCAGCACCGCCGCCCGCGCCCGCGTGCCGAATGCCGCGCGTTCTGCCGCCGGCAGGGCCAGCACCTTGCCGATGGCCCCCGCCAGCGCCGCCGCATCGCCGGGCGGGATGCGCCAACCGGTGATGCCCTCGGCCACGGTTTCGCGCGGCGCGCCCAGATCGCTTGCAATCACCGGCCGCGCCATGGCCTGGGCTTCGATTACCGTGCGGCCAAAGGCTTCCGCATCGGTGGAGGCATGGATAACCACATCCGCCAGCAGCAGCGCCGCCGGCATGTCAGCCGCGTGCCCCACCAGACGCAGGCGCTCCTTCAGCCCCAGGCTTTCAATCCGCGCGAGGAGTTCCGCCTTGAAGGCCGGGCGTTCTTCCGCATCCCCCACCAGCAGCGCGAGCGAATCACCTTGCAGCCGCGCCATGGCCTCCACCAGCACCATCTGGCCCTTCCAGCGCGTCACGCGCGCTGGCAGCATGATGATTGGGTGGCCTTCCGGCAGGCTCCAGGCAGTGCGTAGCTTTTCGAGCCTTTCGGCGCTGACCAGCGCAGGATCGAAGCGCCGCGGGTCCACGCCGCGCGGGATCACGCGCAGGCGCGATTCCGCCACGCCATGCCGGGTGCGAATCAGATCGGCGATGAAATGGCTGATGGCAATCACGCGGTCGCCCCGCGCCATCACGGAATTATAGAAACGCTTGCCCGGAAAGCCCTCATTATAGGCACCGTGATAGGTGGTGACGAAGGGCAGTCCCGCGCGTCTGGCCGCCATCTGCGCCGACCAAGCCGGCGCGCGGGAACGCGCATGGATCAGCCCAACCCCTTCCGCCCGCGCCAGCGCCGCAAGTGCCGCCGCATTGCGCCAGATGGCGAAGGGCGATTTGGCGGTCAGCGGCAGGGTGACGTGCTTCGCCCCGAGTGCTTCCAAAGCCGGCACCATGTCCCCGCCCGCGGAAGCCACAATGGCGCGGTAACCAGCCGCGATTTGTGCCTCGGCAATTTCCAGCGTGCCGCGTTCCACGCCCCCGGAGCGGAGCGCAGGCAGCACTTGCAAGATTGCAGGGGGTGGGGCGGGCATGGCGTAGGGTTAGCGCGGAATGGCGCGAAGGGCGACCATGGCCGGCAAAAAACCCCTTGCCGAGGGCGCTTTTGGGCGGCAATGAAACATTCGTGACCCTTTATTATGCCGCCATGGTGCTGCTTTCGATCGGCGCCTTCATCCAATCCAAAAGCGGGGCGCCAGAGATGCGGCCCGCTTCGGAAGTGGCGTCCATATTCTGGCAATGGCTGGCGCGCGCGGCCTTCATTGCCTGGATCGCGCTCATTGTCTGGGGCTTTCGGGAATTTCATTGGTCCCAGCCTGTGGCGGCGGTGATGGTATCGTTGGTGGGCAATGCGGTGATCGCCATGCGCGGCCCGCGCAATGCCTGGCCCATGTTGTCCATGCTGTTCTGCGCGCTTGGTCTGGCGGCGGCTGCGATTATCTTTCTGGAAGGGCTGGGGCCCCAGGGTTAGTTTGGTTCCTGTTCACCTCCGTTCACAGCAACCAAACCAAGAGCTTTCTCGATCGTATTTTCCGAGCCGCCAAGTGTCACCACTTGGCTTGAAAATACTCAACCCGCCGGGATCAGCTTCACGCGCCTGCCATCCACCCCAAGGGCCAATTGTCCGGACCGCAGCGCCAAGGCAGCCCCGCCAAACACTTCCCGCCGCCAGCCAGAAAGCGCCGGCACATCATCCTGCCCCGTGGCCAGCTTTTCCAGATCTTCCCCGGAAGCGAGCAGCCGCGGCGCCACATCATGCTCCTCGGACTTCGCGGCCAGCAGCACTTTCAGCAGCGCAATCAGCGCGGGGGAGGGCGGTGGGCCGGCCTTTTCCTTCTGCAATTGCGGCAATTCTTCTTCGCGCAGCGCCCGGGCCTGGCGGATGGCGGCCAGCAGGCCCTCACCGGACTTGCCCTTGGCGAAATTTTCCGAAATGCCCCGCGCGCGGGCCAATTCCCCAGCATTATCGGGCATGGTGGCCGCGATTTCCAGCAGCGTATCATCCTTCACCAGCCGCTGGCGCGGGATATTGATCCGCTGGGCCTCACGTTCCCGCCAGGCAGCGATGGCGCGCAAAACGCCCAGAAACCGCCGGTTTGACGTGCGTGGGCGGAGCTTTTCCCAAGCCGTGTCCGGGTCGGTCAAATAGGTCGCGGGATCGGCGAGCGCGCCCATCTCCTGCCCCACCCAATCAATCCGGCCTTCCCGTTCGAGGCGCAGCGTGAGGGAGACGAAAATCTTCCGCAAATGCGTCACATCCGCCGCCGCATAGGCCAATTGGCTTTCGGATAAGGGACGGGCCGACCAATCGCTGAAGCGATGGGCCTTGTCTATCTGCACGCCCGCAAGGGATCGGCAGAGCGAATCATAGGATGCCTGATCGCCAAACCCGGCCACCATGGCGGCGATTTGCGTATCAAAGATCGGGTAGGGCACGGCGCCGAATTTCAGCAAAAAAATTTCCACATCCTGCCGGGCGGCGTGAAACACCTTCACGACATGGGGCAGCGCCATCAATTCACAGAGAGGTCCCAAATCAAGCCCCGGCGCCAGGGCATCCACCAAAGCGACCTCATGCTGGCCGGCCAGCTGCACCAGGCAAAGCTCCGGCCAATAGGTGCGTTCGCGCATGAATTCCGTGTCCACAGTCACGAAGGGCTCATGCTTCAGCCGGTCACACAGCGCGGCGAGGCTGCCTGTATCGGTGATCAGGGCGGGGTTCTGGCTGGCTGCCGGGGCGGCGGGGCGGCGGTTCATGGGCTTTTTCTTACAGGGGCGGCGGCGTCCCGGATAGCGGTGGGGTTGACAGAAACCCCGCCCTGAGGCGCTTTCCCCCGCCTTTCCCGCCCCTGAGGATGAATTTTCGCCATGCATGCCTATCGTACCCATCATTGTGGCGCGCTCCGCGCCACCGATGCCGACTCCACCGCGCGGCTTTCCGGCTGGGTGCATCGCAAGCGCGACCATGGCGGCTTGCTGTTTATTGATTTGCGCGACCATTACGGCATGACGCAATGCGTGGTGGCGCAGGGCTCACCCGTCTTGAAACTGCTCGAAGAACTGCGCCCCGAAAGCGTGATTACCGTCACGGGCGATGTGGTGCCGCGCGAAGCGGGCACGGTGAATGCGAAACTGCCGACGGGCGCGATTGAACTTCGTGTGCGCGAAGTGGAAGTCCAATCCGCTGCTGAAGTGCTGCCCATTCAGGTGGCGGGTGATGCGGAATTCCCCGAAGAACTTCGCCTCCGTTATCGCTTTTTGGATTTGCGGCGCGATCGCCAGCATCGCAATCTGATGCTGCGGAGCCAGGTGATTTCTTCCATCCGGCGGCGGATGATTGATCAGGGTTTTACCGAATTCCAAACCCCGATTCTGACCGCATCAAGCCCGGAAGGCGCGCGCGACTTTTTGGTCCCCGCACGCCTGCATCCCGGCAAATTCTACGCGTTGCCGCAAGCGCCGCAGCAATTCAAGCAGCTATGTATGGTGGCGGGGTTTGATCGCTATTTCCAAATCGCGCCCTGCTTCCGGGATGAGGCTTCGCGCGCGGATCGCTCACCCGGCGAATTCTATCAGCTTGATTTCGAAATGTCCTTTGTGACGCAGGAAGATGTCTTCGCCGCGATTGAACCCGTGCTGGCTGGCGTGTTTGAGGAATTTGCCGATTGGACCGGCACGAAGCGCGCCGTGACGCCGGCACCCTTCCCGCGCATTCCCTATCAGCAGGCGATGCTGGAATATGGTTCGGACAAGCCGGATTTGCGCAATCCCATCAAGATCACAGATGTCAGCGCGCATTTCGCCGGTGGTGGCTTTGGCTTGTTCGCGAAAGTCACCGCATCGGGTGGCGTGGTGCGTGCCATTCCGGCGCCGGGTGCGGCGGGCCGTCCGCGGTCATTCTTTGATGGGTTGAATGAATGGGCGCGCGCGGAAGGGCAGGGCGGGCTTGGCTATATCGCCTGGGATGCCGATGGCGCGAAGGGGCCAATTGCCAAGAACCTGGAGGCTGATCGCGTGGCCGCCATTGCCGCCGCTTGCGGGCTTGGCGCGGGTGATGCCGTGTTCTTTGTGGCCAATAAGGCAGCGGACGCCGCGAAATTCTCCGGCGCCGTGCGCAACCGTGTCGGGCGTGATCTGGGGTTGCTCGAAGAAAACGCCTATCGCTTCTGCTGGGTCACGGATTTCCCGATGTATGAACGAAATGAAGATACCGGGCAGATCGAATTCAGCCATAACCCGTTTTCCATGCCGCAAGGCGGGCTGGAAGCGCTCAATTCCATGGACCCCTTGGATATCAAGGCTTTCCAATACGACATTGTCTGCAATGGGATTGAACTTTCCTCCGGCGCCATCCGCAACCATCGCCCGGATATCATGATCCGCGCCTTTGAAATTGCGGGATATCCGGCGGAAGAAGTGGAACACCGCTTCGGCGGCATGTTGAATGCCTTCCGCTACGGCGCGCCGCCGCATGGTGGCTCGGCCCCCGGCATTGACCGGATTGTGATGCTGATCGCCGATGAACCCGCGATCCGCGAAGTGATCCTGTTCCCGATGAACCAGCAGGCGGAAGATTTGATGATGGGCGCCCCGGCGCGCGTGCCGCCGGAACGGCTCAAGGAATTGCACATCAAGTTGGACCTGCCGCCGGTGAAGGGTGCCAAGCCAGGCTGATCCCCGCCGCCAAACTTTGTTATGAAAAACCGATTCCGTTGCGGCGGAATCGGCTGTATCAGACGGCAGCGGCCCCTGCGGCCCGGAGTATCCGATGCGGTTTCCTGCCATTCTGGCCCTTGCGCTGATTCTGCCCGCCACCCCAGGCTACGCCCAGGGATCGAAGGATGCGCCGGCGACTACGGCCCCGCTTGCGCCTCTCACGGCGCAGGCGCTCGCATCCCATCGCGCCATTTACAGCATGACCCTGGACCGCGCGCGGGAAAATGCGGGCATTGTCGAAGCATCGGGCGCGATGCTTTATGAATTGATTGACGCTTGCGAAAGCTGGACAACACGGCAGCGATTTTCCCTGACGATCCGCAGCCGTGAAGGCACGGAACTTGAAACCGCATCTGACTATGCAACGCTGGAATCCATGGATGGGCGCAATTTGCGCTTCAGTCTGACGCAAATGACACAGGGCGCCGTTTCCAGCCGCGTGGCGGGGCAGGCGGAACTTGGCGCAGATGGCAGCGGCACGGTGCGCTACAGCGAATCTGAAACCAGGGAATTGCCGATTCCCCCCGGCACGCTTCTGCCCAACACCCACACCATCGCCGCGCTGAATGCCGCGCGCGCCGGCCAGCGCCTGCTGGTGGCGCCGATTTTTGATGGCACCTCGGCCGATGGTGCGCAGCAAACCACGACGGTGCTATCGCCCTGGCAGGGGCCGATGCCCGTGCCGGAAGCGCCAAGCCTGTCCACACTCGGTTCAGCGCGCATGCGCATCGCGTTTTTTGAACCCGATGGCGAACAGGCCGGCGGGGCGCGCACGCCATCCTACGAAGTCTCGCTCCGTTATTTCGAAAATGGCGTGGCGGATGACATGATCATGGATTTCGGCGATTTCACCGTGCGCGCCAAACTGGTGAAGTTGGAAGACGCGCCGGGCGGTTGCTGAGGCGGGTCACGCCCGCCGCAGATTCCAGAGAAAGGGGTTCGGCCCTTGCAACACGCCCGTCAAATCGCGCCGGAAAGCGGTGCGAAGCCGGAACAAGCCTGTCGGCGCAAAGGGCAGTGATTCCCAAGTGATTTCCTGCAAGCGGCGCATGGCGGTGTCCTGTGCTGCCTGATCATCGGCATTGATCCAGGCTTCCACCTGCGCTTCTGCATCCGCATCCGTCGGCCAGCCAGGCCAGGCGGCTTGCCCATTCATGCGAATGGCGAAGCTCACGGCAGGATTGGCGATGGTTGCCGCCGGGCCATTGGTATTGTGCAAATGCCACCCACCCTGCGCCGGCGGATTGCGATTGGCGCGCCGCGCCAGAATGCTGGCCCAATCGGCTTCAATCGGCTGCATATTCACGCCAAGCCGGCGCATCAGTTCCACCGTCAGGCGGCCTTGTTGCGTGACCGCGGGGAAATCGCTTGGGTTGATGTGGAT
This sequence comes from Alphaproteobacteria bacterium, assembly GCA_016869735.1. Classification (GTDB taxonomy): domain Bacteria; phylum Pseudomonadota; class Alphaproteobacteria; order Acetobacterales; family Acetobacteraceae; genus Neoroseomonas. The sequence continues at coordinate 17,261 of VGDL01000003.1, read as the reverse complement.
AATGGGCTCGCCATTATAGGCCGCTTCCCGCAAGGCGGCGCGGACGCGTTCCATGGCGGCTTCACCGCGTGCAGCGGCGGGGAATTCCACCACGCCTGGTAGGCCGCAGGGGAACATGGCGTGGCATTCCTGCCAATCACCTTGCAGCGCCACCGCCGACATGAAATCGGATTGCACGATCACATCACGAATGGCGCGACGCACCCGCACATCATTGAAGGGCGGGTGCAAATGATTGAAGCGCAGAAAACCCAAAAACCCGTTCGGGTCATAAATCTGGGTTTGCGTATTCCGGTCCCGTTCCAGCACCGGCACCAGATCCGGCAGTGGGTATTCGATCCAGTCAATCTCACCAGTGCGGAGTGCCGCTGCCGCCGTGCCGCCATCTGGAATCCAGATCATCTCCAGCCTGTCGAAATGCACGCGCTTGCCGCCTGAAGCCGCTTCGGCGGTTTCAGTGCGCGGCACATAGGCGTCATTGCGCGCATAATGGCTGCGGGCACCTTGCACATATTCATTGGCAATAAAGCGCCACGGCCCGCTGCCGATCATGTGTTCCAGGCCAAGTGAACGATCACCGGGATTATTGGCGATGCGTTCTGGCATCATGAAACACGGGGATGAACCTGGCTTGGCCAAAGCATCAAACAGCGCCGGGAAGCGCCGATGCAGGCGGAATTCGATGGTGCGATCATCAGGCGCGGAAAGCTCGGCCGTGGCGCGCATCAGGATTTGGCCGAAGCCATCGCGGCTCGCCCAGCGCTTGATGCTGGCCACACAATCCTGGGCACGCACGGCTTCGCCATCATGCCAGCGCAGCCCTTCGCGCAGGCGGATTTTTACACGCTTGCCGTCATCTTCCACGCTATGGCCTTCCGCCATTTGCGGGCGCGGCTGCAGCGCGCGATTGGCGCCATAGAGCGTATCAAACACGCAATAGGCATGGGTGGTGATGATGGTGCTGGGGCTGAAGATCGGGTCCAGATTGGCGAGTGCCGCCTGCGGCATAAAGCGCAGTGTGCGCGCGCGGCTGGGCTGCGCCAGGGCAGGGCGCGGCAAAGGCGCGGCGAGGGCGGTGGCTAAAAGCGTACGGCGATGCATCCCCAATTCCTTCGTTTCCTGTCGGCTGACGCGGGGAGGAGGGCTTTGGCCCTGGCCACGCCCGCCCAGACCAGGGGCGAAGCGCAGACGCGCGGGCGATGCACCCTTCCCTACGCCGGTCCGAACCGGGTCAGGTTCCAGGGGTCGCGGGTGAAGCCCGCCTCTCAGCCCCAAAAGGGCTCCCCCAGGTGTCTCAATCATTTAATTGCGCCCTCACGCAGGCTTGCGCAAGGGCGGCGGTGGCGCGCCGGGCGCGCAACGGGGTAGAAGGGGCGTGACTGTCGTCAAAGGGAAACGCCCATGTCCAGCACCATCGCCCTGCCGCCCGCCATCCGTCTGCATCCCAGCGATGGCGTGGTGATTGCCCGCATTCCGTTGACGCCGGGGACAGAAGTGGCGCCCGGCATCAGCGTTGGCGAAAGGCGCATCCCGCCCGGCCATAAGGTCGCGATCCGCCCGCATGCGAAGGGCGAGCCCATCAAGCGCTATGGCCAGATCATTGGCTTTGCGACGGATGCGATTGAACCTGGCGCCTGGGTGCATACGCATAATTGCGAAATGGGCGATTTCGCGCGTGATTACGCCTGGGGCCAGGATGCGAAGCCGACCGACTATGTTGATGTGCCGGCAAGCTTCATGGGTATTCGCCGCGCCGATGGCCGTGTGGCAACACGCAATTACATCGGCATTATCACATCGGTGAATTGTTCCGCCCATGTTGCGGAATTGATTGCGCGGCAATTCGAGAAAAACCCAATCTCCGGCGATGATCCTTTGGCCGCCTGGAGCAATGTGGATGGCGTGGTGGCGCTGACGCATAAAACCGGCTGCGGCATGACCATGGATGAGCCCTTGCGGCTGCTACGGCGGACCCTCGCCGGTTTCGCGCGACACGCGAATTTTTCCCATGTGATTGCGATTGGCCTTGGCTGTGAAGTCAATCAGCCTGGCCCGATGTTGGAAGAACAGCGCCTGACCGGGCGGCTGCGCAGCATGGATATTCAGGATGCGGGTGCGCGCGCGACCGTGATGAAGGGCATAGATTTCGTGAAGGAAGTGCTGGCGGAATCCAATACCGCGAAGCGCGAAGCCGTTCCTGCCTCCGAACTTTGCGTCGCACTGCAATGCGGCGGTTCGGATGGCTATTCCGGCATCACTGCCAATCCTGCACTTGGCGCTGCATCCGATCTGCTCGTGCGCCATGGCGGCACCGTGATCCTGTCTGAAAGCCCGGAGACCTATGGCGCTGAACATTTGCTGACACGCCGCGCGGTATCTCGCGACGTTGGCCAGAAACTGGTGGATGTTATGCATTGGTGGGAGGATTATACCGCCCGCCAAGGTGCGGAGATGAATGCCAACCCATCGCCGGGGAATAAGGCGGGCGGTCTTACCACCATCCTCGAAAAATCCCTGGGCGCCATGGCCAAGGCTGGCACCACCAATCTGGTTGAGGTCTATCGCTATGCCGAACCCGTTACCGCCAAGGGCTTCGTTTTCATGGACACGCCTGGCTACGACCCGGTGGGGGCGACAGGGCAGGTGGCGGGTGGCGCCAATCTTGTCTGCTTCACCACGGGGCGCGGCAGCGTCTTTGGCATGAAGCCGGCACCTTCCATCAAGCTGGCCACCAATACCACCATGTATGATCGCCTGTCGGAAGACATGGACATCAATTGCGGCACCATCCTGACAGGTGGCGAAAGCGTGCAGGAATGCGGCCAGCGCATTTTTGAGTTGATGCTGCGCACCGCTTCCGGCGAACCCACGAAAAGCGAAGCGCTTGGCTTCGGCGCGCAGGAATTCGCGCCCTGGATGTTGGGAGCAACCATGTGACGCGTGCTGAGGCCAAGCGGGAGATTCTCCGCATCGCGCAAGCACTGGATCAGGCGGGCATGATGCCCTCCAAATCCGGCAATGTCTCGGCGCGCGATGCGAAGGGTTTCATCATCACGCCGGCTGGCCTGCCTTATGCGCGCACCACGGTGGCTGATCTGGTGACCACGGGCTTGGATGGCAGCCCGCTTGGCCGCGCAAAACATCGGCCTTCATCTGAATGGCGGCTGCATGCGGCGATCTACGGCGCGCGGCCTGAGGTGATGGCCGTGGTGCATACGCATTCCCCGCGCGCGACCGCACTTTCCTGTGCGCGCAAGGGCATCCCGCCCTTGCATTACATGGTGCTGTTGGCCGGCGGCGCCATTGCCTGTGCGGGTCACGCCACTGCGGGCACGCAAGCGCTTGCTGATAACGCGCTTCGCGCGCTGGCCGGGCGGCGGGCCGTATTGCTTGCCAATCATGGTGTGGTCGCGGTGGGCGCAACCTTGGGCGCCGCGCATGCGCTGGCGTTGGAGGTTGAAAACCTCGCTGGCCAATACCTCGATCTATTGGCGGCGGGGTTGAAGCCTGTCTTGCTGACGGAAGCGGAATTGGCCGAAGCGGCCAAGCATTTTGCAGGCTACGGGCGGGGCTAAAGAAGTTCCCCGGTTTCCGGATGCGGCTTCTCCCCACCAGAGTTTCTGGCGGGGAGGAAGCTTAATCTCAACGCATGTGCATTAGGCAGAAGCAACAAGCTTCTGCGTCTGCTCACCAAGCCCGGCAATGCCAAGCTTCATGGTCTGGCCGGCCTTCAGGAAGATCGGTGTCGGCTTCTTGCCCAGCCCAACGCCCGGCGGCGTGCCGGTGAAGATCACATCACCGGGATTGAGCGTGATGCATTGGCTGACATAGGATACAATCTGCTTCACGCCGAAGATCATGGTCTTGGTGGAACCATTCTGTTCGCGCACACCATCCACATCGCAATACATGGCCAGGTTTTGCGGATCGGGGATTTCATCCTTGGTCACCAACCAGGGGCCAAGCGGGCCAAAGGTATCGAAGCCCTTGCCCTTGTCCCAGGCGCCGCCGCGTTCCGCCTGCCATTCACGTTCAGACACGTCATTGCCAACGGCATAACCCGCGACATGATCCAGCGCCTGATCTTCCGAGACATATTTGGCGCGCGTGCCGATAATGATGCAGAGCTCCACCTCATAATCGGTTTTCACCGATCCGCGCGGGATCACCACGTCATCATTCGGCCCTTGCAGTGCATTGAGCGACTTCAGGAACACGATCGGCTCCTTTGGGATCGGCGCGCCGGTTTCCGCCGCGTGATCGGCATAGTTCAGCCCGATGCAAATCAGGTTCTTCATGCCCGTGACGGGCGAGCCAAGGCGCGGATTGCCGGCAACCTTGGGCAGGCTATTCACATCCACCGCCGCAATCTTGGCCAGCGCGGCGGGGGACAGCACATCACCGGTGATGTCAGGCACAACGCCTGAAAGATCACGAATGGCGCCGGCGGCATCCAGAATGCCTGGTTTTTCCTGGCCCGCGGGGCCGTAACGCAGCAGCTTCATCTAACGCCTCTCCTTCAATTGGAACGGCGGGCGCGCACATGCCCGAAAAGTGCCAAACCAATGCCGCCAAAGGCCAGCGCCTGAATGCTGTTCATCGGCAGGGTGACAGCGCCTGCGGCAAGCAGAAGCGCGATCAGCATGGCGATCGAACCCAACATCATATAGGCGGGCATCGCCACATCCTCATTCATGCCGGCAAGCACCACGGCACCCATCGCGCCCATGATCGGCACGGCAAATTCACTGGCCATTTCATCCTCCTTGGGGGAAACTGGGAAAGGGCTTCCTACAATGTCCAGCCGCCGTCAATCACAACGGCCTGGCCGGTGACAAAAGCGGCCTCATCGGAAGCCAGGTAAATTACCAAAGCGGCCATTTCCTCGGCCGTGGCCAGCCGGCCCATGGCTTGGCGCGCGACAAAGGCCGCGCGGGCGGCTTCCACGGATCCAGCGGCGGCGGCATTGGCGGCGATCCGGTCATGCAGCGAAGGCGTATCTACCGTGCCGGGGCATAGGCAATTGCAGCGGATACCCTGGGCGACATACTCGGTCGCGATTGATTTCGTGAGGCCCACAACAGCCGCCTTGGTGGTGCCATACAGAAACCGATTGGGCGCACCCTTAATGGATGAACAGGCGGAAGACATGTTCACAATGCTGCCGCGGCGGCGTTCCAGCATGCCTGGGATGAAGGCCTGCGCCACTTTCCACATGGCGCGCACATTCAAACCAAAGCCAAAATCCCAATCCTGATCGGTGCAGGTCAGGATGGTGTTTTGGTGCACAAAACCCGCGCAATTGAACAGGATATCAACGGGGCCTGCGGCCTTGGCAGCGGCGGTGATGGCCGCATCATCCAGCACGTCCAGCACCGCCGTGGTGATGCCGGGGGCGGTCAGGGTCGCGAGCAGCGCCGCATCACGATCCGTCGCCACCACCCGCGCGCCTTCGGCGGCCATGGCAAGGGCGGCGGCGCGGCCAATGCCCTGGCCTGCTGCTGTCACGAAACAAAGCTTGCCTGTCAATCTGCCAGCCATGCGGCTTTCCTCCTGCAATATTCATCAACTACGCGCTACCAGGGCGCATTTTCGCCATGGCGTCACGCGCAATGGCGCCGGAAAAGCTGCCCCCGCCGAGCGCCCTGTTTACCATAACGCGAATATCGCATCTTCGTGAACTTTCTTAACCGGATATAGCCGGATTTTTAATGGACAATACTGCATCATAGGTGGGATAAAGACGGAATAATTTCTTCCCAGGAGCGATTCCAAAACGGCGCTGCTTAAAGGGGTAAGGAGGAATAATGTTCGCGTCACGCCAAAAGGCGATGGAGGATGAATTGACGGAAACAAGAAACCCAGCCTCGGTCGGCTTCGCTTCTCCGCATTATCCGCAAGGTCGGAACTGTTAGGCATGGCGCCCCCTCGCAAGGCGCGCGTGATGCCATCAACTGAGGCGCCAGCCAGGGCGCCGGGCTTGCCGCCTTTCGCAGATGCCCATGTGCTGCGCGGTATCCTGGATGCCATGCCCGCCCGCGTTTCCTATTTCGATAAAGATCGTCAGTTCTGTTACAATAACAAAGAATTTTATGAATTCATGGGCCTTGCGCCCGAACAGGTCTTGGGCCGCAATGTGGCGCAGGTTTTGGGACAGCAGGCATCAGACGAAACCCTGCCGCAGGTGGAAGCCGTCAGGCGCGGCGAAACCATCCGCACCGAAGGCTGGCGCGACTACAAGGGCCAAGTGAGACGATTTGTCCAAACTACCTTCATCCCGCTTTTTGAGCCCAATGGCGCAATGGATGGCTATTTCGTGCTGGTGCGGGATTTGACGGAATCCGAACATCAGAAGGAAGAATTGGAGCGCGGAACCCAGCAATTGGAAGGCGTGATGCGTGGCATTGATGACGCGGTTGTGCTTTTCGATGCCGATCTGCGTCTGGTGCTGTGCAATCAGGGCTATCTGGACCTGATGGGTTTCCCGCCACTGCTTGGTCGGCCCGGAACACACATGGAATGCCTGATCCGCGACCGGCTCGAACGCGGTATTTTTTATGGTGATGAAAAACCAGGCAAACCGATTGAAGACCTGATCCGTACGAGAATCGAAGCCCATGCCAGGATCAGGCGGGAAACCCAGAATATTCATAGAATTCAGGGGAAATGGCTGAACCTTCGCCGGCGTCGCCTGTCGGATGGTTCATTGCTGGTTACCCATACCGACATTACCGCGAAGTATGAAGCGGATCGCGCCAAGCGGGAACAACGTGAAACCTTGCAGCGTGTGGCCCAAATGGAAACCAATGCCACGCTGCTGGCTGGGCTTGGGCATGAAATCAATAATCCGCTGGCCGCCATTCTGGCGCAAGCTAGTGGTTTGGCGCGGAAAATCACCGACCCCGGCCTGGCGCGGCACCTTGAATGCATTTGTGAGGCAACGGAACGTGCCGGGCGTATTGTCCATAGCCTGATGCGCAGCGCGCGGCGGCGCGAACAACGCCAGGAAGTCATGGATATTCCAGCCACCATCCGCATGGCGCTGGAACTTGCCTGGAATGATGGCACGCCACCTTGGCTTGAATTCCATCTGGAAGAAAAGCCGGATTTGCCCAAATTCATCGGTGATTCGGACCAGATCGCGCATGTCATTGCCAATCTGGTATCCAATGCGACCCAGGCGCTGGAAGCCGCCAATGGCCAAGGTGCCAAACGCCTGAACATTGACGTTGGCATCAAGGAAAATCACATCATCATTCGCGTTGCCGATAACGGCCCCGGCGTGCCCGCCGAAAACCGAGAGCGCATTTTCGACCCCTTCTTCACCACAAAACCGCCGGAGCAGGGCACAGGCGTGGGATTGGCCCTATGTCGTGCCTTGGCGCAGGCCCATGGTGGCCGATTGGAACTGGAAGAAACCCCAGGTGGCGGCGCCAGCTTCGTCCTGCGCCTGCCCTTGCAATGAAGCGCGTTTCAATCCTGCGCCATCACCTTCACGTATCTGCCGGGCGCATCTTCCAAGGCGTTTTTCGGCGGCCGTGCGGGCACCTGCGCGGGATCCTGTCCGGTAACCCAGCGCTGCCAATCCGGCCACCAGGAACCGGCAAGTTCGGTTGATCCCGCCAGCCAGGCTTCGGGGTCTGCCGGCAGTGCTGTATTCACCCAATGGCTGTATTTGCCCGCATCCGGCGGATTGACCACGCCCGCAATATGGCCGGACGCGGCCAGCACAAAGCGGATATCGCCGCCATAGGTTTGTGTCGCGCGATAGGTGGAAGCCCAGGGCGCGATATGGTCTTCGCGCGTGGAGAGAATATAGGTCGGCAGCTTGATCTTGCGCAGGTCAATCTTGACGCCGAGCAATTCAATCCCGCCCGGCTTGATCAGATCATTCTGCTGATACATGCGCCGCAGATAGAAGGAATGCATCCGCGCCGGCATGCGCGTTGAATCATCATTCCAATAGAGCAAATCAAACGGGAAGGGGTCCTGCCCCAACAGGTAGTTGTTCACCACGAAGGACCAGATCAAATCATTGGCGCGCAGCATATTGAAGGTTGTCGCCATTTCGCGGCCTTCCAGGAAGCCGCGCTTTTGCATCTTTGTCTCCAGCGCGTTCAATTGTTCTTCATCAATGAAAACGCCCAATTCTCCAGCTTCGGTAAAATCCACCATGGTGGTGAAGAAGGTCGCGGATTTGATGCGCGTATCGCGTTTAGCCGCCATATGCGCGAGTGTCGCGGATAACAGCGTGCCGCCCAGGCAATAGCCAATCGCGTTCACGGCTTTCTCGCCGGTTGCTTTTTCAATTGCATCCAGCGCCGCATAGGGGCCTTCCAGCATGTAATCCTCGAACCCCTTTTCCGCGAGGCGTTCATCCGGATTGACCCAGGAAGCCACAAAAACCGTATGCCCCTGATCCACCGCCCAACGGATGAAGGAATTCTTCGGGCGCAGATCAAGGATGTAATATTTATTGATCCAGGGCGGCAGGATCAGCAGCGGCCGCTTCAGCACTTTTTCCGTGGTGGGCGTATACTGGATCAGCTGCATCAGATCATTCTGATAGACAATCTTGCCCGGCGTGACGGCGATATTCTCGCCTACCTTGAACTTGCTTTCATCCGTCATGCGGATGCGGAGATTCCCCTGGCCGCGTTCTAGATCCGCCAGCAGGTTTGAAAGTCCCTTCAGCAAATTCTCCCCACCCGTTTCCGCCGTGCGGCGCAGCACTTCCGGATTGGTCAGGGCAAAATTCGTGGGGCTCATCGCATCCACGAATTGGCGCGTATAAAAATCCACCTTCTGCGCGGTTTTCTCATCCATGCCTTCCGCGCCATGCACCAGGCCCTGCATGTAGCGCGCTGAGAGCAAATAGCTCTGCCGGATGAAGTCAAACACTTCATTGTCGCGCCAGGCTTCATCCTTGAAGCGCTTATCCTTCTGGTCTTCCGCGATCACGGCTGGCGCGGGATCACCCATCATGCGCCTTGCGGTATTGCCCCAAAGCGTCAGGTAATCCTGCCAAAAGCCAATCTGCGCCTGCATCAGCCGCGCCGGATTGGCCATCAGCCGCGTGGTCATATCCAGAAAGGCATTGCCGATATGCATCGGGTCTGCCTCATCTGGCTTATTCGCCTGGCGCTTCAGGAACTCCGCGACAATGCGCTGGCCGCGTTCCGCCACATCGGCCATGGTGCGGCTGACCAATGCCGGATCGGGCAGGCGGAAAGATGGGTTGTCGCTGTCGGCCATGGGGGCTTCCTGGCTAGTTTTCGCCGGATGCTTCGCGCCGGGCTCGTTTCAGGCTACCCCTTATGGCAGGCAGGGGCGCATGAGCGAGCATCGCGAGACATCCGGAACCAAGTTCCAACCTAAGTGGCGAAGCAGGGCCAATCAAGCACAGCTTTGCGTGCTGCTTCCACTGCTGCTGGCCGGCTGCCAGACGGAACCCGGCCAGGCAGTGGCGAAATTCTGGGATCGCGCCTGGGGGCCTGCCACGGAAGGCCGCCCCGCGCCGCCCAATGCCGATGCGCCCTTTCCCAATCTGGGCACCGTGCCGCCCCGCCCGGAAACACCAGATATGGCCACGCGCGACGCCCTGGCCGCCCGGCTGGAACGACAGAGGGAGGCAAGCCGCGCGCCGCTTGGCGCCACTCCGGGCGCAATGCCACGAGGCGGGCCACCGCCACCTGCGCTGGCCCCGCCCTTGGCCGGCATGGCAATCCCCGCCCCGGTGGCCCCGGTGCCCCCTGCTGCGCCAGCACCGCAACAGCCAGGCCCCGCGCCCGTGGTCACGCCGGAACCGGCAGGCATTCCCGCCCCGCCCGTGATCGCCCCCGCCGGCATCCCAGCTCCGCCGGCGCTGGCCCCTGCCGGCGTACCGCCGCCACCAGTTTTGCGTGATGCGCCTCGCCGACCGTGACGTGCTGGTCTATAAGCTCCGTCCCTTAATCATTGAGACTGAAACCATGACCGAGGATTTCCACCGTATCCGGCGCCTGCCGCCCTATGTCTTTGCCGAGGTGAATGCCGCCAAGGCCAAGGCACGTGGGGCGGCTGAGGATATTGTTGATCTTGGCATGGGCAATCCCGATACGCCGACACCGCCGCATATTGTGGCGAAGCTGATCGAAGCCGTGCAGGACCCGCGCACGCATCGCTATTCCATGTCGAAGGGCATTCCTGGTCTGCGGAAGGCATTGGCTGGTTATTACGACCGGCGCTTTGGCGTGAAGCTGGATCCCGAAACGGAAGTGGTGGCGACGCTTGGTTCGAAGGAAGGGCTCGCGAATTTGGCGCAGGCCATCTCAAGCCCCGGCGATACGATTCTGGTGCCGAATCCGTCCTATCCTATCCATCAATTCGGTTTCATCATCGCCGGTGCTTCGGTGCGCAGCATTCCCTATACGCCCGATGATTCGATGCTTAAGGCGATTGACCGCGCCGTGCGCCATTCCGTCCCCAAACCAAATGCGGTGATTGTGAACTTCCCGTCCAATCCAACCGCGCTGACCGCACCGATTGAATTCTACCGCGAATTGGTAGCGCTCTGCCGTCGGCATGAATTATTCATCCTGTCCGATCTTGCCTATGCCGAGCTTTATTTCGGCGACACGCCACCGCCTTCCGTCTTGGAAGTGGAAGGGGCGAAGGACATCACGGTGGAATTCACCTCCATGTCCAAGACCTACAATATGCCCGGCTGGCGCATGGGTTTTGCCGCGGGCAATCCGCGCCTGATCGCGGCTTTGGCGAGGGTGAAATCCTATCTGGACTACGGGGCCTTCACGCCAATCCAGGTGGCGGCGACCGCTGCGCTGAATGGCCCGCAGGATTGCATTGAGGAAATGCGTGTCTTGTACAAGGAACGCCGCGAAGTGCTGGTGAAGGGCCTGCATGCCGCGGGTTGGGATGTGCCAGCGCCCGATGCTTCCATGTTCCTTTGGGCGCCGATCCCGGAACGCTTCCGGCATTTGGGCTCGGTCGGGTTTTCCAAGCTGCTGCTGGAAAAGGCGAAGGTCGCGGTGGCACCCGGCCTTGGCTTTGGTGAACATGGTGATGAACATGTCCGCATTGCGCTGGTGGAAAACAATCACCGCATTCGTCAAGCGCTGCGTGGCATCAAGACTTTCCTCGGTGGCGACAATGCCGCGCCGCAGGATGCTGCTTCTGACATGGTGAATGCATGACCCGCCCCCTCGCGATTGCGGTTGCCGGCCTTGGAACGGTTGGCGCCGGTGTGGTGAAATTGCTGCGCGCCAATGCCGATATCATTGCGGCGCGCGCAGGTAGGCCCATTGCCATCACCGCCGTTTCCGCGCGTGAACGCAATCGGGATCGCGGCATCAGCCTTTCGGGGCTGCGCTGGTATGAAGACCCCGTCGCACTGGCTGCCGATCCGCAGGTGGATGTGGTGGTGGAATGCATCGGCGGTTCGGAAGGCCCGGCGCGCGCCTTGGTGCAGGCCGCCATTGCCGCCGGCAAGCATGTGGTGACCGCGAATAAGGCGCTGCTCGCGGTGCATGGCGCTGCCTTGGCGCAAGCATCCGAAGCGCGCGGCGTGGCGCTGGCCTTTGAAGCGGCGGTGGCCGGTGGTATTCCCGCGATCAAGGCTTTGCGCGAAGGCTTGGCCGCCAATCGCATTCAGCGCGTTGCGGGTATTCTGAACGGCACCTGCAATTACATCCTGACCGTGATGCGCGAACAAAAGCGCGAATTCGCCGAAGTGCTGAGCGAGGCGCAAAAGCTTGGCTATGCGGAAGCCGATCCATCCTTTGATATTGATGGCATTGATGCGGCGCATAAATTGGCGATCCTCGCCGCACTCGCCTTTGGCCGCCCGGTGGATTTCAGCGCGGTGCATGTGGAAGGCATTCGTGAGGTCTCCGCACTCGATATCGCGCTGGCAGAGGAACTTGGCTATCGCATCAAGCTGCTTGGCATTGCGCGGCGTCAAGAAGGCGGCATTTCAACCCGCGTGCATCCCTGCATGGTGCCGATCTCCGCCCCCATTGCGCGGGTGGATGGCGTATTCAATGCCGTGGTGGCTGAGGGTGATTTCGTTGGACGCGTGATGATGGAAGGCCGCGGCGCCGGGGAAGGGCCGACAGCTTCAGCCGTGGTTGCCGATGTGATTGACATCGCCCGCGGGCGCTTCACGCCGGTGTGGGGCGCGGAAGCCGCTGCGCTGAAGCCAGAACCTTCCTTCCCAATGGATCGCCATACGGGGGCTTACTATCTGCGCCTGATGGTGGTGGACCGCCCCGGCGTGATTGCCGATGTCACGGGCGTTTTGCGCGACCATGCGATCAGCCTGGAATCGATGCTGCAACGTGGCCGCGCACCTGGTGAGGCCGTGCCCGTGGTGCTGACCACGCATGAAACGAGTGAGGCTTCGGTGCGCGCCGCACTGAAGCGCATTGCGGAATTGAATACGGTGATGGAAAAGCCGGCGCTGATCAGGATTGAGGCGCTATAGGCACCCCGCCGCCCGTGCCCTGGCGCGCACCAGCGCCAGCACGGTGCGCGAAATCGGCGCAGCCTCACCCACCCAATCGGCCAATTCCACTACGGCGCCGAGCAACGCCTCAATTTCCATCGGTCGGCCGCGTTCCAGATCCTGCAGCATGGAGGTTTTATGCGCCCCAACCTCCGCCGCGCCGGCGATGCGCTTATCCACATCAATCGCAAAACGCACGCCCAGCGCTTCCGCCACGCGCTGGCCTTCGAGCATCATGGCGCGCGCAACACCGCGCTGGCCTTCATCGCCCGTCAGCACATCAAGGGTCGCGGTGGTGAGGGCCGAGATCGGGTTGAAGGCCATATTGCCCCAAAGCTTCACCCATAATTCATCACGAATCTTCGGGCGTACCGGCGCCTTGAAGCCGGCGGCGATCAGCGCCTCGGACAGCGCCTGCGCGCGCGGGCTGCGGCTGCCATCGGGCTCACCCAGGCTGAAACGATCGCCATAGCTATGGTCAATCACGCCGGGCGCCGTTACCTCCGCCGCCGGATAGACAATGCAGCCAATGGCGCGCGATGGCGGCAGCAGCGCGGAGACCTGGCCATCCGGGTCCACGCTTTGCACAATGCGCCCTTCATAAGCGCCGCCAATCCCGTGGAAATACCACCAGGGAATGCCATTCACCGCACTCACAATCGCGGTATCGGGGCCAAGCAAGGGCTGCATTTGCTTCGCCGCTGAGGGCAGGGAATGCGCCTTCAACGTTACCAGCACATAATCCTGCGGGCCGGCTTCCTCAGCGGTTGCGACACAGCGCGGATGGACAATTTGCTCCGTGCCTTCGCTGATCAGCTTCACGCCGTTCTCGCGCATCGCAGCCAGATGCGGGCCGCGCGCGATGAAGGTGACATCCACATCACCCTTGGCGGCGAGCTTGGCGCCCATCAGCCCACCAATGGCACCGGCACCAAAGATGCAGATTTTCATGATTGTGCTACCTGCCCAAAATAAAGCGTGTGACCTTGATCGTCCTGCAAGGCGAATTCAAGCGTTCCCCACGCGGTTTCATGCACTGGCTTTGCCAGGCGCACGCCCTTCGCCTCAATGCTATTGGCAAGTGCGCTTACATCATGGCTGCCGAAATAGAGATGCAGATGTTCACCCGCCGCAACTTCGGCGATGGAACTGTCTGGCTGATCCACTCGCTTGAGGTGAATCATCTGACCATTGGCGGAAAGACCGGCGTAGAAGTCACCATATTCGAAAACCAAATCGAGACCGATGATATCCGTGTAGAATCGAATGCTACGCGCCAGATCAGTGGTGCGTAGCTGCGCCGCGACACTATGGGGTTTCATGCCGAAAGCCCCAGCTTTTCCGCAAGCCCAATCCGCATCAGCTTGCCCGTCGCACCCTTCGGGATTTCCGGTAGAAACACCACCTTGCGCGGCACCTTGAAATCCGCGAGCTGCTGCGCGGCGAAATCACGCAATTCACGTTCCGTGCAGGCGGCCCCTTCGCGCAGCACCACGGCGGCGGCCACTTCCTCACCAAGTTTCGCATGCGGCATGGCGAAAGTCAGCGCCTGTGCGACTGCCGGATGGGCGGACAGCACACCATCCACTTCCAAGGGGCTCACTTTTTCCCCACCGCGATTGATCAATTCCTTCAAGCGGCCCGTGAGTGTCAGATAACCTTCCGCATCAAAGGCGCCCTGATCGCCGGTACGGAACCAGCCATTGGTGAAAGCCTTGGCATTGGCGTCCGGATTGGCTTCATAGCCCGCGGTGACATTGGGGCCGCGGATCACAACCTCACCAATCTCGCCCTGCGGCAGGATTTTGCCGTCATCATCCATGATCGCAACTTCCGGCCCAGCAGCTTGGCCCACTGAGCCTGGCTTGCGCGGCCCGGCGAGTGGGTTGGATGCCATCTGATGCGAAGCCTCGGTCATGCCATAGCTTTCGACCAGCGGGCAGCCAAATACCGCTTCCAATTGCTCCATCACCGGCCCGGGCAGTGATGCCGAGGATGAACGGATGAAACGGAGCTTCGCACGCGCAATGATTTCCGCATTACGGTCAGCACGCGTCAGGATGGTTTGGTGCATGGTCGGCACCGCCGTGTACCAACTCGGCCGTTCCTCATCCAACAGGCGGAAGAAGCGCAGCGCATCAAAGCCCGGCGTGCAAATCACCGCGCCACCGGCGCCGAGGGAAGAAAGCACCGCCGCGATCAGCCCGTGAATATGAAATAGCGGCATGATGTTCAAACAGGCATCGGCAGGCGAAAGCGCGAGTGTGGCGCCGATATGCCGGGCCGAGGCGCAGATATTCGCCTGAGACAGCGGCACAATCTTGGGCCGCGCCGTAGTGCCCGATGTATGCAGCACCAGCGCGATATCGCCGGCCTCTGCCGCGCCCGGCTGTGCCGCTTTCGCCGGGCTGCCGCCTTCCAGGGTGAAGCTGCCCGCGTGTTCGCCCGGCACCAATTCCAACACGGCCACGCCAAGCTTCGCCGCGACATCGCGCGCTTCGGTGGCAACACCCTTTTGCACCACCAGCGCCTTGGCCTTTAGATCGGTCAGATAGAAGTTGAATTCATCGGAGCGATAGGCGGGGTTGAGCGGCGCGGTGGTCGCCCCCGCGCCAATCGCGATGAAAGCGGCGGCCATTTCCGGGCCATTCGGCAGCACAATCGCGACCCGATCATTGCGGCCAATGCCAATGCCATTCAGCCGCGCAATGGTGGCGGCGGCGAGGTCCCGCAGCCCTGCATAGGAAAGCGCGGTGCGGCCTGGCGTGCGGATAGCCGACGCGGCAGGCGCGCCACTGGCCAGAAGGGCATTCAGGGTTGCGTTCACGCTTATCTCCTCGGTGTTTCCCGAGGCGATATTATGAACGAAAACGCGGCCTCGTCAGCCCCCGGCGAGCGTCTGATCCGCGGCGGCTGAAGGCCGGAGCGGTGAATCAGCCGCTCAAAACAAATTTAGCGTCTGATCCGCGGCGGCTGAAGGCCGGAGCGGTGAATCAGCCGCTCAAAACCAAGCTATCGCCTGTTCCCTCAGACGGGATCAGGCGATAGCGAGAGTTTGTGTCGCCCCGCAAGCTGCACGTAATTCTTCGCGGTACGATCAAACCCCGCGCGCTGTTCTTCGGTGAGTACCCGCACAAGCTTGGCGGGATTGCCCATCCAAAGCTCCATGGCGCCGATGCGCTTGCCGGGCGGCAGCACGGAACCGGCGGCAATTACGCCGCCTTCTTCAATCACCGCGCCATCCAGCACGGTCGCCCCCATGCCGACAAAGGCGCTGTCCATCAACGTGCAGGCATGCACAATGGCGGCATGGCCCACGGTGACATCATCGCCGATGATCGTGGGTTCGCGCCCCGCATTCACATGCACAATCGTGCCATCCTGGATATTCACGCGCTTGCCGATGGTGATGAAGTTGGAATCACCGCGCAGCACGCAGTGATACCAGATATTGGATTGCTCCCCGATCGTGACATTGCCGATCACGGCGGCGGTCGGCGCGACAAAAACGCTTTCATGCAGCTTCGGCCAAATGCCTTCAAACACATAAAGCGGGCCGCGATTGGTGGGGTTTTGCATATCCATCCTATTTGTTCCTTATGCCGCCTGCGGCAGATCAGCCGAAACCGGCACGCCCAGCATCAGGCCAAGGTTCTGCACCGCCGCACCGGAAGCGCCCTTGCCCAGATTGTCATAGCGCGCAACCAGCACCGCCTGGCCGCGCTTTTCATTGCCATAGACGCGGATTTCAAGCCCATTGGTACCGTTCAACGCCTGCGGTTCCAGCTTGCCATTGGCTTCCGTGCTCACCACACGCACCACATCACTGCCGGCATAGCGTTTGATCAACAGCGCCTCCAGATCGGAATGCTTCACATTGCCCTTCAGCAGATCGAGATGCAGCGGAATGGAATCGATCATGCCTTGCGCATAATCCGCAACTGACGGCACGAAGATCGGCCGGCGCGTGAGGCCGCTATATTTCTGCATCTCGGCAACATGCTTGTGTTCCAGGCCCAGCCCGTAAAGCTCAAAATCCGGCGCCTTGCGCGCCTCATAATCCGCGATCATGGATTTGCCGCCGCCGGAATAGCCGGTAACCGCATTCACCGTGATGGGGAAATCCGCCGCCATGATGCCGGCATCAATCAGCGGGCGCAGCATCAGAATGGCGCCGGTTGGGTAGCAACCCGGATTGGAAACGCGCGACGCTGCGGCAATGGCACCCGGCTGATCGGGTGTGAGTTCTGCCAACCCATAAACCCAATCGGGATCAACCCGATACGCGGTTGAAGCATCCAAAAGCTTCGGCGCCTGCGCACCCAGCGAAGCCGCAAGTGCCGCGCTTTCCTTCGCCGCATCATCCGGCAGGCAGAGGATCACCAGATCAACACCGGCCATCATTTCACGGCGCGCATTGGCATCCTTGCGGTGCTCAGCCGCGATGGAGCGCACTTCAACATGCGGATTGGCGGCAATACGGTCGCGGATTTGCAGGCCCGTGGTGCCGGCTTCGCCATCAATGAAAATCTTCGCAGTCTTGGCCATGGTACTTCTCCCGTGGAGGCCGCATTGCGGCGCGAATAGGTCTGAAATGCAAGAGGGGCGGACCCTTGCGGACCCGCCCCCTGATGAAAATCCCTGTACGGAACCGGCGCGACGCCGGTCCGCTGGCGTCAGCGCTTGGGAAAATGAAAGATTCCCAAGATGTTGTAATATATGAGTTTTCCTCGGAGTCGTAAGCGCGGTGAATGTGCGG
>VGDL01000002.1 GCA_016869735.1 Alphaproteobacteria bacterium | reverse complement strand
GAAGCTCGGCACATCCGAGCGGCGGACATGTGAGGTTCTTGGGATTGCCCGCAGTACCCTACGCTATGAGACTACCCAGAAGAGCGATGATGATCAGCGCTTGGCTGTGATCCGGCTGGCCAAGCAATATGGCCGCTATGGATATCGCAAGATCCATGAGCTGTTGCAGGTCGAAGGCCTCTTGATCAACCACAAGAAAGTCGAGCGGATTTGGCGGGAAGAGGGTTTGCAGCTGCCCGCCCGCCTGCGCCACCAAATAGCGAAGGCCGATCCGTATAGGTATCTTCCAGATATTCCGCAATCACCCAAGAATCGATGATCGCGCGGCCATTATCCAGCAGTACCGGCACTTTCTGCGCCCCATGCGCACCAATCGCGGCCTTGTCGGTGAAACGCCAGGGGATGGTTTGCATATCCAAGCCCTTATGGGCGAGCGCCAGCCGGCTCCGCCAGCAATAGGGGCTGAAGCGCCGAGTTGGATCGGCACCACAGAGTTCGTAAAGCTGAATGGCCATCGCGCAATCTCCTTTCACGCAGTATGCTACGCCTTGGAAGGAAAGGCCACGGCATGAAGAACCCCCTGCTGCTTGCGCTTGATCAGGGCACCACCTCCGCGCGCACAATCGCCTTCGGCGCCGATCTGACACCGCGCGCGACAGTGCAGATGGAATTGCCGCAGCATTTTCCTGCACCTGGCTGGGTGGAACATGAGCCGGAAGATATTTGGGACGGCGCCATCACCACTATGCGCCAGGCCTTGGCAAAAGCTGGCGGCAGCGCTTCGGACGTGGCGGGTATCGGCATCACCAATCAGCGCGAAACCACACTGCTTTGGGACCGCGCCACCGGGCGCTGCCTGCATCGCGCCATTGTCTGGCAGGATCGCCGCACGGCGGATGCCTGCACGAAGCTGCGCGCTGAGGGGCATGAGGCGTTGCTGACCGAACGCACCGGCCTGCTGGCCGATCCTTATTTCTCGGCCACCAAACTCTCCTGGATGCTGGACAATATCGCAGGCGCGCGCGCGGCGGCGGAACGCGGTGTGCTCGCTTTCGGCACGGTGGATTGCTTTCTGCTTTGGCGCCTGACCGGCGGGCGCGTGCATGCGACAGACGCCACCAATGCCGCGCGCACCATGTTGTTCGATATCAGGCGCGGCATTTGGGATGCTGATCTGCTGCGGCTGTTTCGCATCCCTGAAGCGATATTGCCGGAAGTGCGCGATTGCGCCGGGGATTTCGGCGCGACCGATCCCGCGCTGCTGGGTGCCGCCATTCCCATTCGCGGCATGGCGGGTGACCAACAGGCGGCCACCATTGGCCAAGGCTGCTTTTCACCCGGCATGGTGAAATCCACCTATGGCACCGGGTGTTTTGCGCTGTTGAATACTGGTGAGGCACCGGTTGCATCACGCAATCGGCTGCTGACCACCATTGCCTATCAATTGCAGGGCAAGCGCCATTACGCGCTGGAAGGCGCGATTTTCGTCGCCGGTGCAGCGGTGCAATGGTTGCGCGATGGTTTGGGCATCATCAGGAATGCGAAGGAAGCCGGTATTTTGGCCGCACAAGCCGACCCCGCGCAGCGCGTAGTCCTGGTGCCAGCCTTTGCCGGGCTTGGTGCGCCGCATTGGGATGCCAAGGCACAAGCGGCGATTTTTGGCCTGACACGCGGTGCAGGCCGTGCCGAACTTTGCCGTGCAGCCCTTGAAAGTGTTGCGTTCCAAACGCGTGACCTAATCGAAGCCATGCATGCGGATTGGCAAGGCACGCGTGAAACCGTGCTGCGCGTTGATGGCGGCATGGTCGCTTCCGATTGGACCATGCAATTCCTGGCGGACCAGCTGGGCGCGCCGGTGGATCGGCCAACCGTGCTGGAAACAACGGCACTTGGCGCGGCCTATCTGGCTGGCATGCAGGCCGGGCTTTGCGCGCCACCAGGTGCCACGGGGGCCACGCATTGGCGCCTGGAACGCCGCTTCGTGCCCCAAATGAATCGCGCAGAAGCAGATAGTCGCTACGCGCTTTGGCGCGATGCCTTGCGCCGCACCCTTTCGGAACAACCCGCATGATTTACGATGATCTTGGTGTGCCGCGCATCATCAATGCCTATGGCACCAATACGCGTCTTTCCGGCGGGCTGATGGCGCCCGAAGTGCTGGCAGCCATGGCGGAAGCCGCAGGTGCCACTATTGAAATGCATCATCTGCAAGCCGCCGCCAGCCGAGACATCGCAAAGGCCACGGGCGCGGAAGCCGGCATTGTCACCTCTGGCGCTTCCGCCGCTGTATTGCTGGGGGCGGCGGCCTGCATGGCGCGGCTTGATCCGAGTGCGATGAACCGCCTGCCCGAAACACGCGGCATGCCGGATGAATTCATCACCATCCGCAGCCAGCGCAATATGTATGACCGCGCGCTGCGCGTGGCGGGCGGGCGTATCATTGAAATCGGCATTCCAGACCGTATTTCCGGCCCCGGCGTGCGTGATGCCGCACCTTGGGAAATCGCTGACGCCATCACAGACCGCACGGCGGCGATCTATTATTTGGCGGGGGCGAATAGCGAACCGCCTTTGCGCGATGTGGTGCGCGTGGCGCGCAAACGCCATATCCCCGTTTTGGTGGATGCGGCGGCGCAATTGCCACCCGCTGAAAACCTGCGGCGATTCATCGCCGAAGGCGCCGATCTGGTCTGTTTTTCCGGCGGCAAGGCTTTGGGCGGGCCGCAATCTTCCGGCATTCTCGTCGGGCGGCGTGATCTGGTTGCCTCTGCCCTCGCGCAGATGCTTGACCTTGATATGCCCGAAGCGGATTTCATCGCGCCGCCGGAATTCGCACCACTCGCGCAAATGCGTGGCCTGCCGCATCACGGCATTGGGCGTTCCTGCAAGATCGGCAAGGAAGAAATCATCGGCCTGATCGTCGCCTTGCGGCGTTTCGTGGCGGATAATCCAGCGCAACGCAGCGCGCGCTGGCAGGCGCGGCTTGAAGCGGTGCTGGCGGCGGCCGGACACCCGGTAAGCCTTCGCCTGGTGCCGGATGGCGCCAAGCCTGGCCTGCCCGTGCTGGAATGGCGCCTGCCTGATGCCCATGCCGCGCGCGCAGCAGATGCCAGGCTGCGCGCCCATCGCCCCGCCATTCACCTCGATGCCGGGCGCATCGGCCAGGGCCTGCTTGCCATCAACCCGATTGCCTTTGACGATAGCGACGCGGCTACACTCGGCGCCGCGATTAGAGCGGTTTCCGTTCACCTTGGTTCCCGGTAACCGCTCTAACTTTTTGTTTGATCGCATTTTCCGAGTCGCCAAGTGTTCCCACTTGGCTTGAAAATGCTCAAAGGAGTGCTTGGCGTGAGTGATCTGTTTCTCGTCGGCAATGGCGCTGGTTTTTCCGGTGACCGTGTGGATGCGCCCATTCCAGTGATGCGCAGCCTGATCAAGCGTGGCCTGCCAGCAGCAATGTTCTTTGAATGTCTTGGCGAACGCACCGTAGCACTCGCACAGTTGGAACGCCGCCGAGATCCCGAAGCGGGTTATGAACCCATGCTGGAACGGCTGCTGGAACCGATCCTCGCTGATGCAGCGCGCGCGGGCATTCCTATCCTCGGCAATTTTGGCGCGGCCAATCCGCTTGCTGCCGCGCGTGCCATTGCGCGGTTGGCGAAGCGGCTTGGCCTGCCGGAACTTCGCATTGGTCTTGTCACCGGCGATGATGTTTCGGCCAGCATCAATCTGGACAGCATGGCGGTGCATGAAGCCGATGCCGGGCTTGATATGTCTTCCTGGAAACTGGTTTCCGCCAATGCCTACATTGGTGCGGCGCCCTTGGCAGAAGCGCTCGCCGCTGGCGCGCAAATCGTCGTGGCAGGGCGTACTTCGGACCCGGCGTTGGCCATCGCACCCCTCATGCATCATTTCGGCTGGGCAGAGGATGATTGGCAAGCACTCGCGGTCGGTGCCGCGACGGGGCATTTGCTGGAATGCGGCAGCCAGGTGACGGGCGGCGTATTCTGGGACCCCGGCTTCAAGGATATTCCAGACCCCGCCAATATCGGCTTTCCCATCGCCGAGGTTGGGCGCAATCTTTCGCTGCTGATCACCAAGCCGGAAGACACGGGCGGCATTGTTGATCTCCGCACCGTCAAGGAACAGCTTTTGTATGAAGTGCATGACCCCGCGCGCTACATCACGCCCGATGTGACGCTGGATATCACTGCCGCGCATCTGGCCATGGCGGGCAAGGATCGCGTGGCGGTGCATGGCCTGCGCGGCGCGCCACGCCCTGATTTGCTGAAGGTCACTGCCTGTTATGAAGGTTCCTGGCTTGGTGAGGGTGAAATCAGTGTCGCCGGTCCCAATGCGCTCGCCCGCGCCAAAGCGACCGCGGATGTGCTGCTGGAACGCATCAAGCGCCGTGGCCTTGCGCGCCGTGCGCGGGCGGATTTGATCGGCGTTGCTTCCGTGCATGATTCGGATGATGGCGCGCTCTGGCGTGGCTATGACGGACCAGCACCGCAAGACATTCGCATTCGGCTCGCGGTTGAGGCCACCACGCGCGATGACGCTGACCAAGCATCCCGCGAAGCACTCGCTTTGCTCTGCTGCGGCACGGCGGGCACCTCCGGCGCGCGTTGGCGTGTCACACCACGCATCCTGACAAGGAGCTTCCTGGTGCCGCGCGATCAGGTCCCCACCGAAACACGCGTGCTGCCGGCGCGGGAGTGGAATTGATGAGCAACACCACCACCATCACATTGCATGACATCGCCCATAGCCGCGCGGGCGATAAGGGCAATCGCGTCAACCTTTCCCTCATGCCCTATGATCCGGCGCATTACGCATTGCTCGCCGAACAGGTCACGGCGGAGAGGGTGCTGGCGCTATTCCGCCATCGCGGCGCCACGGGTTGTACGCGTTACGATCTGCCGCTGCTGCACGCCTTCAATTTCGTGATTGATGATGTGCTGGAAGGCGGCGTGAATGGCAGCCTCAATCTTGATGGCCATGGCAAGAGCCATTCCTTCCGGTTGCTCGGCATGACCATTGAAGTGCCGCGCGAAAGGCTCAACCGCCCTTGACGCCTTCGGTATTCACATACAGCGAGTACAAGGATTGTGCCGCGGCCATGAAGATCCGATTGCGATAACGCCCGCCGAAGCAAAGATTGGCGCAGCGTTCCGGCAGATGGATATGCCCAATCGGCGCGCCTGCATTGTTGTACACACGCACGCCATCAAACTCGGCGGTCATGCCCCAGCCGCACCATAGATTGCCATCCACATCCACGCGAAAGCCATCCGGCGTCTCACCCGGCTGACACGCCACGAAAACCCGGCGCTTGCGCAAGCTTTTGCCATTCGCTGCCACATCATAGGCCAGGATATTGCGCGGATCGGCGCGGCTTTCGATGACGTACAAAATCTTCTCATCCGGGCTGAAGGCCAAGCCATTCGGATGGTTCACCTCATCGGTGACAAGCGTGATTTCGCCGCTTTGGCCATCAATGCGATAGACATTGGTATGCGGCAATTCAGGTGTGGCGCGTTCGCCTTCATAATTCGCCATCAGGCCAAAGGGCGGGTCGGTGAACCAGATGGAACCGTCAGACTTCACCACAACGTCATTCGGGCTGTTCAGCCGCTTGCCCTTGTAGCTATCAGCCAAAACCGTGATCGCGCCATCATATTCAAAGCGCACCACGCGGCGGCCGAAATGCTCACACGCAATCACGCGCCCCTGACGGTCCCGCGTATGACCATTGGCGTTGTTGGAAGGCTTACGCCAGACACTGACAGCACCGGTTTCCTCATCCCATTTCAGCACGCGGTTATTCGGAATATCGGACCACAAAAGGCAGCGCGCATCGCCAAGCCAGACCGGCCCCTCACCCCAGCGCGTCCCGTGATACAGCCGCTCAACGGCTGATAACGGCAGATGGTATTTCTTGAAGGATCCATCCAGCGCCACAATGGAAGGGTCCGGATAGCGCAGGCTTTGCTGCCAACGGGGGTCTTGGTTCATGGCGTTTCTCCCTGGGCCATTTGCGCCAGCATGCGCCAAACGCCAGCAAAGGCCAATCAGGCGCGCAGCAGCACGCGTCGGCGCAGCCGCACCGCCCCGGCCGGCATGGCGGCGAAGACATCCTTCTCGGCTTCAATCAGACAAAGCCCAGCCCAGCGCGCAGGGCAAATGGCACGGCCTGCTTTCTCCCACGCCGTGCCGGCGCGCATCAGTGGCGTGAAGGGCGGCACGTAAAGCGCGGCGTCGCGGCGTTCCACGCGAAACATCTGCGCCTGCAATAGCCTTGTGATCTGGGTTCGCGAATAAGGCCGGCCATGGCCAAAGGGCGTGTGGTCAAACTGCGCCCAAATGCCGCGCCGATTGGGGGCCACCACCAGCAAGCGCCCATCATCGCGCAGCAGGCGCCAACATTCTCGCAGCAAGCGCCCTGCGTTTTCCGCCGCTTCCAACCCATGCACCAGCAGGATGCGATCAAAGCTCAAATCCGGAAATGGCAGCGCATCTTCTTCGGCCAGCACGGCGGATGAGACCCCAGCATGGGCAAAGCGCGCCGGGCCAAGCTGCGCCGGGGCAAGCGCGATGCAGCGCGTTGCTTCTTCACGCCATAGCGGCAGATAGGGCTCCACATGGCCAATCCCCAGCACGGAAAGCCCCGTCAGCCGAGGCCACAGCGTGGCCAGCCGTCGGCGCAGCAGCCGCGCGGTCAGCCCGCCCGCCGGGGCGGCGTAGAATTCGGCCAGGCCATGGATTTCCTCACGCATACGGGTAGATATAGTCGCTTCCGGGGCCGCATGGGATGGCCCCCTGACAAGGTGCCCCCATGGCTTTGACCGCGACCCCCATCCCCTGCCTTTCGGATAATTACGCCTGGCTGCTCCGCGCCGCCGATGGCCGCCTTGCGGTCTGCGACCCGGCAGAGGACGCGCCCGTGGCCGCGGTGATCGAAGCCATGGGCGGCAAGCTTGATCTGATTTTGCTGACGCATCACCACGGGGATCACGTGGCGGGCGTGCCGGGCCTGGTGGCGCGCTATGGCGCCAAGGTAGTGGGTGCGGCAGCGGATAGGCACCGCCTGCCGCCACTTGATCAGGCGGTTGCGCCCGGCGACACCGTGGACGTGCTGGGCAGCAAGGCGGCCGTGCTGGCGAGTGATGGCCACACACGCGACCATATCGCCTTCCACATCGCCGATTCGCATATCCTGCTTTGCGGCGACACGCTGTTTTCGCTTGGCTGCGGTCGGTTATTGGAAGGCACGGCAGAGCAGATGTTCGCCTCCCTCTCGGCGCTTGCTGCGCTTCCCGGCGAAACGCTCGTTTGCTGCGGTCATGAATATACCGAAAGCAATGCGCGCTTTGCGATTACGGTGGAACCGGACAATGCCGCGCTCAAGGCCCGCATCGCGGAAGCGCAGGCACAGCGCGCCGCCGGCAAGCCGACGCTACCCAGCACCATCACTTCTGAACGCGCCGCCAATCCCTTCATGCGCGCGCCGGATATCGCCACACTTGCCCGCATCCGTGCCGGCAAGGACACATTTCGTTAATATCACTCAAGGAAACGCCAGATGAAACTGCATTACTCCCCAGCCAGCCCCTATGTGCGGAAAGTCATGGTCTGCGCCATTACGCGCGGCATTGGTGGGCTTTTGGAAAAGGTCTCGACCAACCCCCTTCAATCGCCGGCGGATTTGCTGGCCGATAACCCGCTGTCCAAAGTGCCTGCCCTGGTCACCAAGGATGGGATCGCAATTTATGACAGCCCGGTGATTTGCGAATATCTGGACACGATCGGCTCTGCCGCGCCGCTTTTCCCGCCGACCGGCAGCGCGCCGCGCCTGAAGGCCATGATCCGGCAGGCCACCGCCGATGGCATTCTGGATGCCGCCGTGGCGCGGCGCCTGCACATGAACCATCCGCAGGATGATGGCCGCAAGGCTTTCGATGCGCGCCAAAAGGCCGCCGTGGAGCGCGCCTTGGCCGTGCTGGAAAAGGATCCGCCGCGCGGGCTTGGCGATATCGGCGCCATCAGCATTGCCTGTGCGCTTGGTTACCTCGATTTCCGCTTCGCGGTTGAACCCTGGCGCGATTCCTGCCCGAAGCTGGCGGCCTGGTTTGCGGAGGTTTCCAGACTCGCGCCGCTCGCCGAAACCGTCCCGGCCGGCTGAACCATGATTGACCTGCGCGATCCGGGCGTGACCGCCGCGCAGGTCATTGCCGCCCTTGATTTGGCGCCCCATCCGGAAGGCGGCCATTACCGTGAAATCTGGCGTGATGCGCCGGAAGCGGGCGGGCGGGGCGTGGGCACCGCGATCTATTTCCTGCTCGCCGCCGATGAATTCAGCCATTGGCATCGCGTGGATGCCGCCGAAGCCTGGCATTGGTATGCGGGTGGGCCGCTGGCGCTGAGCCTTTCCCCCGATGGCCATGATGCGGAAGCGGTGCATCTCGGCCCCGATCTTTCGCGCCATCAACGCCCTTTCGCTTTGGTGCCGAAAGGCTGGTGGCAAAGCGCCGTGTCCTTAGGTCGCTGGACCCTGGTGGGCTGCACCGTCAGCCCCGCCTTTGATTTCGCCGGCTTTGAATTGGCGCCGCCCGATTGGCGCCCCACCCCGCGAGGAAAATCATGAGCACAAGCCTAGCCTGGGATGAACGCTACCAAAATGGTGGTTTTGAGTTTGGTGAGGCGCCGAACCTTTATTTGCAATCCCAAGCGCATCGCCTGCGCCCTGGGCTGCGCGCGCTGGCCGTTGGCGATGGCGAAGGGCGCAACGGCGTCTGGCTGGCCGGCCAAGGTTTGGAGGTGACGTCCGTTGATTGGTCCGCCGTGGGCTTGACCAAGGCTGCCTCGCTCGCCCGGCAGCGCGGCGTGGCGCTGAAGACCATTACTGCCGATCTCGCCGCCTGGGATTGGCCGCGCGCAAAGTTTGACCTCATTGCCTGGATTTTTGTGCATCTGCCGCCGGAAGACCGTGCCCGCGCCACGCAAGGCGCCATGGCGGCGCTCGCGCCCGGTGGCTTGCTGGTGCTGGAATGTTTCACCCCCGCGCAGGAAGGCCGCCGCAGCGGAGGGCCGAAGATGCGTGAATTGCTCTGGTCTCGCGCGATTGTCGAAGAATGCTTCGCCGGGCTTGGGGTGCTGGAATTGCTCGAAGGCACCGTATTGCTGGATGAAGGCCCGCGCCATCAGGGCCATGCGGAAGTGGTGCGCGCCCTATTGCGAAAGATTTAGGCGCTCACGCTAGGTTGTCCCCACAGGAACGCAAGGTTACAAGGGGAATCGTGCAACCCGCGCCGCTCATCACCCCGTCGCTTCTCGCCGCCGATTTCGCCAAACTCGGCGAAGAAGTGCGTGCCGTCACCGCTGCCGGGGCGGATTGGCTGCATCTGGACATCATGGATGGGCATTTCGTGCCCAACATTTCCTTCGGTCCGGGGCTGATCAAGGCGCTGCGCCGCCACACCAACATTCCCTTTGATGTGCATTTGATGATTGCCCCAGTTGACGCCTATTTGCAGGCTTTCGCTGATGCCGGGGCAGATCTGATTTCGCTCCATCCTGAAGCCGGGGCACATTTGCATCGCTCACTGCAAACCATTCGGGGCCTCGGCAAAAAGGCCGGCGTGGTGCTGAACCCAGCCACCCCCATCGCTGCCATCGAACATGTGCTGGACCTGTGTGACCTTATCCTGGTCATGTCGGTCAATCCCGGCTTTGGCGGGCAGAGCTTCCTTGAAAGCCAATTGCCGAAAATCGAAAAGCTGCGCCGGCTGATCGAAGCCTCGGGCCGCGATATCCGCTTGCAGGTGGATGGCGGCGTCACCGCCAAAACCGCGCAGCTGTGCCTGAATGCGGGCGCTGATGTGCTGGTGGCCGGCACGGCAGTATTTGGTGCGCCGGATTACGCCGCCGCGATCAAGGCTTTGCGCGGGGGTGCGGCATGATCAATCTGCTGCGCGGCGCCCGACAAAAGCTCGCGCGGCTGCGCCCGGTGCGGGTGCCCGATGCCCCTGCCCGCCCCTTCCGAGACCTTTGGCCCGGCGATGCCGCCCGTGGCGCGCGTCTGCTACGCGGAGAAGCCGATTTCACCGGCACCATCCGCCCCATGCGCCTGCTTGCCGAAGGTGGTGAACCCTGGGGCGGCAACGGCGCCTCCCCCGCCTGGCGCGCTGCTGCCCATGGCTTCGCCTGGATGCGGGATTTGCGCGCGCTGGGGACAGATGCCGCCCGGCTGCGCGCCCGCGCCCTGACCGCCGATTGGCTGCAATCCGGCTGGGAAGAAGATATCGCCGATGCGCCGGAAGTGGCCGGCGCGCGGATTTCCGCCTGGCTCGGCCATTGGGATTTCTTCGCCGCGACGGCCGAGGATGTTTTCCGCCGTCAGGTCATGCAGCGGCTCGCGCAGGATGCGCGCGATCTGGTGGGCGCCTTGCCGGCAGAGGAAGACCATTGCGGCGCGCTGGTGGCGCTGAAGGGCGCACTTGCTGCTGCCGTTGCCTTGGAAGAAGAAGCCTATCTGCAACGTGCCATCCGCTTCCTGCCTGCCGAAATCGAACGCCAATTCCTGCCCGATGGTGGGCATGTGGAACGATCCCCCGCGCAGCAACTCGCCGCGCTGCAAGACCTGATCGAAATCCGCAATTTGCTTCATGGCGTGGGCGTGGAAGCGCCACCGCATTTGCTGGCCGCACTCGACCGCGCTGCGCCTGCGCTTCGCCTGTTCCGCCATGGCGATGGCGGCTTGGCGCTGTTCAATGGCGCGCGGGAAGAAAACTCGGCACTGCTTGATCTGGTGCTAACGCAGGGTCAGGCGCGCGGGCGCGGCGCGTTGGAATTGCCGGACACTGGCTTTCAGCGCCTGCAAGCCGGGCGAACCGTCATCATCATGGATGCCGGGCCGCCGCCACGCGGGCGCGGCGCCCCCACCGGGCTTGGCGGCCTGCCAAACGGCGCGGACCGCTTTTCCCATGCCGGCACGCTGTCCTTTGAAATGTCGGTCGGGCGAGATCGGCTGATCGTGAATTGTGGCGCGGCACCAGCAGGTGAGGAAGCCTGGCGCGATGCACTCCGCGCCACCGCTGCCCATTCAACCCTGGTGCTGTCCGACACAAATTCCAGTGAGCTGCGCCCCGAGGGCCTGGGCCGCAAGCCTGAGACGCTGGAGGTGGAACGCCAGGAAGCCACCGGCGCGCAATGGTTGGAAGTAAGCCATGATGGCTGGCGCGGCCCCTTTGGTGCGGTGCATCGCCGGCGGCTTTACTTGGCGGAATCAGGCGATGATTTGCGCGGTGAGGATGTGCTGGAACTGCCGCCCGATGCGCCCTTGCCGATTTTCGTTGTGCACTTTCATTTGCATCCCGCCGTGACGGCCGTTCTGTTACAGGACGAAAGTGCGGTGCTGCTGCGCTTGGCTTCCGGGGCAGGCTGGAAGCTCCGCGCCAAGGGCGCACGCGTTGCCCTGGAAGACAGCATCTATCTGGGCGGTGAGGCGCGGCGCAGCCTGCAAATTGTGCTGCATGCCGAAGAAAATGAGGTTTCGCTGCAATGGGCGATCACACGCGTCAGCCTGCCCGGCGCGGTGCCTGCCGTTTAAGGCGCCTTGCTTGAATGGGGCTGGACGGGTTGCACTTTAAGAAGGCGGATCAAACCTCCACCACCACATAATCGGCTTCAATTTTCACCGGAAATGTCTCGGCCTGATAAGGCCCTTCAACCAAAGCAGCGCCCGCTTCCACATGCGCCGGAAAGGCGCGCACCTTGGTCCGCTGCGGATCGAACCAGCTTTTGCCGGTGCGGATATCAAATTCCCAGTTATGCCAGGGGCAGCGCACCATCTCCCCCGCACGGGAGAAATGATACTTTCCCGGTTCATCACTCAGCGTCAGGCCGCACAAGATACCGCCGGAAAGCGCGCTGCCCTGGTGCGGGCAACGATCGAGCAGCGCGAAGAACTCACCACCCAGATTGAACACCACAATCTTCTTGCCATCCGCTTCCACCAGCCTCCGGCCACCGGGCGGGATTTCATCCACCGCCGCAACAATATGCCGCGCCATTACAGCCGATAGAAGTTGCGCGCATTGCCGCCGAAAATTGCGGCGCGCTTTTCTGCCGGAATGAAGGACGGAATCGCAATGCGCGGATCGTCAAAATCCCAATGCGGATAGTCGCTGGCATAAAGAATGCGATCCCAGCCAATCCATTCCATCGCATCCAGCAAATGCTCACCCTTGGCTGGCTCTTCAATCGGCTGGGTCGAGACATAGACATGTTCGCGCATATATTCGCTTGGCGCGCGCTTCAGATGCGGCACCTCATCACGCAGGCGCTTCCAGTTATTGTCCAAGCGCCAGCCGATTGATGGCATCCACCCAAAGCCGCATTCAATCATCACGATCTTGAGGCTGGGGAAGCGTTCAAACACGCCTTCCACCACGAAGGACGCGACCTGGGCCTGGGCACTAGTCGCGTGTTCCTGCACTTCTTCCACATAAAAGGAAGGCCAGCCGCCATTGGTCATGGCATTGCCGGAAAAACCAAAAGCATGAATGCCGATCGGCAGGCCCACTTCCGCCGCGGCCTCATAAATTGGCCAATAGCGCTTGCGGCCGAGCGGTTCGGATGTGCGGCTCATCAGCAGCACCTGGCAGAAGCGGCCATCACCGGCGCGCTTGCGGATTTCCGCCGCTGATGCAACCGCATCCTCATAAGGCACCACGATGGAAGCGCGCAGCCGCGCATCATGATCCACCCAATGCGCCAATTGCCATTCATTCACTGCATGGGCGAGGGCGGCGGAAAGCTCATCATTCACATCACCCTGACCGGAAGGCTGCAAGGGGTTGAGCACGCCAATATCCAGCCCGTAATGATCCAGGAATTGCTTTTGCACAAAGCCCAGATCGGAAGCGGGCGGCTGACCCTGCGGCCCCCAGGCATCGCGCCGGCTCGCGAGCGGTGCGGCTTTCGGGAAGGGATAGCCCTTGTGAAAACCATGCCGCGCATGAATGCCGTAGGTGGTGAGGCGATGCCACATGGCATCGGTCATGAAGGGGCGGTATTCGCCCAAATCGGCGCAGCGCGGATGGATATCGCAATCCACCAGACCAAGCGTCGCGGCGGCGGGCCGCCCAGGGGCGGCGATGGGGCGGATGATGTTCATGCCGGGACTCCCTCCCTAAGGCGAGTGTAAGTGGCGCGCGGGTTATCCACCATGATTTTCTTGAGCAAAGCCGCATCAAGCCCCTTGGGAACGGTGGCGTCCCCCTCAAAATGCGCATGCGGCCAATCGGAGGACCAGAGCAGCAACTCATCCGATCCCAAATGTTCCATCAGCCGCGCCATGGTATCGGCTTCTTCCGGCACATCCAGCGGGCGGATCGAAAGCCGCACATGGTCTCGCACATATTCCGATGGCGGGCGATCCAGCCAGGGCACTTCAAAGCGCACGCCCTTCCAGGATTTCACGAGCCGCCACAGGAAGGATGGCAACCAGGACACGCCGCTTTCGAGCAGCACGACCTTGAGCTTCGGGAATTTCACAAACACGCCTTCCGTGATCAGCGACGCAAGCGATGCCTGAAACCCCATGGAATTCGCCGTGTATTCCTCAAGATAATAGGAAGGCCAGCCAACCGAGGTAACCGGGTGGCGCCAATTGCTGCCGGCATGGATCGCAAGCGGCATGTCATGGCGCGACAGCGCCTCATAAACCGGCCACCATTCGCGCCGGCCAAGTGGAATTTCGCCCATGCAAAGCGTCATGGCCTGCACGAAGCGGTGATCGGGCGCGAGCCGTTCAATCTCGGCCACTGATTCTTCAATGGCATTGGGCAGCAGGATGGAAGCGCGCAGGCGCTGATCACCTTCCAACCATTCGGCACGGATCCAATCATTCGTCGCGCGCGCAAAGGCCGCTGAGAGGTCTCGGCTAAAGGGCAACTGCACCGGGAAAAGCGGGTTGAGGATGCCAGTGCCGACCTGCCAGCGATCCAGCACCTGCGCTTGCAGGGTTGCGACATTGCAAGGCGCTTCACCCTTTGGTCCGCGCCAATCGGCGCGCACGGTGGAAGGTGCTGCGGGCGGCCAGGAAGCGCTTTCAAGCTGGAATACGCCGCGTTCTTTCAGGCTGCTGCGCCAATGCGGTTCCATATAGTGGAACAGGCTTGCCATGCTGGGCAGGCCCGGATGCAAATCGCAATCTATTGCCGCTTCAGTCACGGTTCCTCCTGCGCTTCAACCAGTCATGCGCGAGCGGAGCATCCTCCCTTTTTTCGGGGGGATCAATGGCCGGGAAGCGCCATGATCGCGGCGCGATGGGGCAAGGCAGGCACCGCGCCTTCCTGGGTGCAGGCCAGCGCACCCGCCATGACGGCCTGGCGCAAGGTCTTTTCCGGCGTGAAGCCTTCCGCGCTGAAGACAGCGAAGGCGCCAAGGAAGGCATCGCCGGCGCCGGTGGTATCCGCCACCGTCACGCGGGGTGGCGCAGCATCAATCACCACACCATCCGGGCGCGCCCAAAAGGCACCGGCGGCGCCGGCGGTCACGATCACATCCCGCATCGTCTCGGCCGCGAGCGCCAATGCAAGGGCCGCGGGTTCGGCTTCACGCTGCGCCAGAATGGCGGCTTCGGTTTCATTCAGCACAAGCATATCAGTGGTGGCGAGAAGCTCCGGCGCAATCGGCGCCGCAGGGGCGACATTCAGGATGCGGCGCGCCTTGGGCAGCGCGCGAAACAGCGCGGCTGTGGCGGCTTGCGGCGTTTCAAGCTGCGCGAGAGCAACGGCAACATCCGCAGGCGGCGAAAAGCCAGGCGGCAGGGTCAACCCCGCATTGGCGCCGGGGATGATGATGATCTGATTCTCGCCCGCCGCATCAAGCAGGATGGTGGCAGCGCCGGTGGGCGCCCCGGCGGTTTGCACAGCGCCCGCTTCAATGCCTTCTGCCGCCCAAAGCGCGCGCGCAGCCTTCCCCGCCGCGTCATCACCAATCGCTGCGATCAGCGCAACACGCCCGCCCGCCCGCGCTGCGGCTACCGCCTGGTTACTGCCCTTGCCGCCATGGAATTCGGCCATGCCAAGCGCCGTGAGCGTTTCCCCCGGCG
Organism: Alphaproteobacteria bacterium; assembly: GCA_016869735.1. GTDB lineage: Bacteria > Pseudomonadota > Alphaproteobacteria > Acetobacterales > Acetobacteraceae > Neoroseomonas. Next base: position 109,577 of record VGDL01000002.1, on the reverse strand, counting down.
CGGGAAAGCGCGCCAGGCGCAGCACCGTATCGCGATTATAGGAACCGATAACGAGAATACCGCCCATAAGGGCAAAGCCTGCGGGGCGCATTCGCCCCGGTCAAGCATGAAATTACCTGAGGCAGGCCGCCACATGGGGCAGGAAATGCTGCACCGGCGGCGTTTCAAGCCCCTTCACCTTGGCGCCTTCATCAAAACGACGAAGCCGCACCGCATCTTCCGCCTGCGGCAACGCGCGGAAGGCGGCCACTTCATCAGCCGACATCGGCCCACCTTGCAGGGAAAGGCTGAGCACGGAATCAGGCGACAGCTTGGCGAAGTAATCGGCTTCCGTTGCGCAAAGATAGCGCTTGGCGGCGACATGCAGCCGCACGGGTTCCGTCACCTCAGGGCCGAACCAGCCTTGCAGCCAGACCTGACCCAATTCCTCATGCTTGTCATCCACGCCATGCTTGGCGGGGTTGTCACCCAAATCATGCACCAAATGGCCGATATCATGCAGCAGCGCCGCAGCAATTAGCGCTGAGGAACAGCCCTCACGCTCTGCCTGCCAGGCGGCTTGCAAGGCGTGTTGGCGCTGCGTGACGTCATGCAGCCCGTAACGGCCATGGCCCTTGCCATCAATCAGATCAGCGAGTTCTTGCAAGCGCGGGTCATCATTCTGGGCCATGGCCATCATATCCTTTTCAGATTCGATGCTTTCTAACCGTGCAAAACTCAGTCGGAAAGCGCCGTCATGGCCGTGTCACAAAAACTTCACGGCCATGATCAGAAAGCTTCAGGCGGCTTGGTTCAGCCCGCCCATCGCCATCAATTGCGTCAGGTGATGGTCAGCATCGCCGAACATGGTATCGATGGTCGTCAGCCGCTTGAAGTAATGCCCGCCCAGATATTCCATCGTCATGGCAATGCCGCCATGCAATTGAATGGCGCCCTGGCCGATGAATTTGCCGGAGCGCCCGGTCTGCACCTTCACCGCTGACATTTGCCGGCGCCGTTCGGTGGCATCGGGCTCCGCCGCCATCATCGCCGCCAGCATGGCCATGGAACGCGCTTCTTCCAGGCACACCATCATCTCCGCCGCGCGATGCTGAAGTGATTGGAAGGACCCGATGGGCCACCCAAATTGCTTGCGCGTTTTCAGGTAATCCAGCGTCAGCTTCTGCAACGCATCCATCGCACCGACAGCCTCACCCGCTAGCGCCGCGATCGTTTCATCCACCACGCGATCCACCAGCGCCAGGCCATTGCCGGCATCGCCCAGCAAAGCCTCAGCCGGCAGGCTTACGCGGTCCAGCGTAATTTCGGCACCGCGCAGACCATCCGTGGTGGGGTAGCCGCGCCGAGTCACACCCTTGGTATTCGCCGGCACCAGGAACACGCCGATGCCGGATTTATCGCGCCGCGCACCGCCGATGCGCGCGGTGACCACAATCTGATCCGCCACATCACCATGCAGCACCACGCCCTTGCGGCCTTCCAGCACCCAGCCCGCGCCATCCTTCTTCGCCGTGGTCGCGACATCATGCAGATCATGGCGTGATTGCGGTTCCGTATAACCAAAGGCGAGTTTCAGCTTGCCCAAGGCAATTTCCGGCACCATCGCCGCACGCTGCGCGGCCGATGCGCCGTGGCGAATGAAGCCACCGCCCATCACCACGGTCGCAAGCCAAGGTTCAAGCGTAATCGCGCTGCCCATGGCTTCCGCCATCAGCATCACTTCAACCGGGCCGGCACCAAAGCCGCCATCTTCTTCCGCAAAGGGCAGGCCGAGCAGGCCGAGATCGGCATAAGCCTCCCACATTTCCTGCGACCAGCCATTGGCGGATTTCATGAAGCGCTTGCGGTCTTCGAACTTGTATTTGTCAGCCAGCAGTTTCGTCAGGCTGTCCTGCAGCAGCCGCTGGTCTTCGGAAAGATCGAAATCCATGTCTCAGAGCCCCAAAAACGCTTTTGCCATGATGTTCTTCTGGATCTCGGTGGAACCACCATAGATCGTCTGCTTGCGCCAATTGAAATAGGTTGGCTGCGCCAGCGTTGCCCATTCCGGGGCAAGCTCCGGTTCATTCCAGCGATCTCCATCAGGATCAGCGCCCACCATGCCGTAAGGCCCGGCGGCCATGACATAAAGATCACTGATCGCCTGCTGAATCTCCGTACCCCTGATCTTCAGCACTGAAGATGCCGGGTTGGGCTTGCGTTCACTGAGCTGACGATTTTCATCAGCCAGCACGCGCATGGTGGTCATCTCAAGCGCCTTCAACTGCACTTCCACTTCCACCAACCGTTCACGGAAGCGCCCATCTTCGATCATCGGGCGCTCACCACCCGGCGCATTCTGCGCAATGAGCTTGAGCCGGCGGATACGGTCCTTGGAAGCGCCAACCCGCGCCTGACCGGTACGTTCATTGGACAGAAGGAATTTCGCGCAATCCCAGCCGCGATGTTCGGTGCCGACCAGATTGGCGACCGGCACTTTCACATCATCGAAGAACACCTCATTCACCTCATGCGCGCCATCAATAGTGATGATGGGGCGCACCGTGATGCCGGGCGTATTCATATCCACAACCAGGAAGGAAATGCCTTCCTGCTGCTTGGTCGCTTCCGGATTGGTGCGTACCAGCAGGAAGATCCAATCGGCATATTGCGCCAGTGTCGTCCAGGTCTTTTGCCCATTGACGATGTAGTGATCACCCTCACGCACCGCACGCGTTTTCAGCGACGCCAGATCAGACCCCGCGCCGGGCTCCGAAAACCCCTGACAGAACCAAAGATCGAGATTGGCAAGCTTGGGCAGGAAGAACTTCTTCTGTTCTTCCGTACCGAAGGCGATCAGCACCGGGCCCAACATATTGCAGTTGAAGCCAAGCGGAATCGGCGCTGGGGTGCCTTGCAATTCCTCCAGCAGGATGAAGCGCTTGATCGCGGACCAATCCTTCTGCCCGCCCCATTCCGCCGGCCAATGCGGCACGCACCAACCCTTGGCATTCAGCTTTTTCTGCCAATCCACCTGCATTTGCTTGGTGGGGGTTCGGCCCGCCGCCATGCGTTCCCGCGTATCAGCGGGCAGGTTGGCATCAATCCAATCCCGCACTTCCTGGCGGAAGGCGCGTTCCTCATCCGTGAAACGTAGATCCATTGCTCTTTCCCTTCATTCCTGCCTGCCGCAATACGGCATCAAACCTTGGATTTGCCCATGCCGGCGAAGCTGCCGCCCTCATCGGCGAGTTTTTCAATCAAAGCCGCCGGGCGCAGGTTTTTATCCCCTGTCGCCTCAGCGTATTTGTTGAGCTTGTCGCGCACGGCCTTGAGGCCAAGCGTATCCGCCCAGAACATCGGCCCACCACGCCAGGCCGGCCAGCCAAAGCCATTGGTGAAGATCACATCAATATCAATCGGGCGGGAGGCGATGCCTTCTTCCAGGATGCGGGCACCTTCATTCACCATGGGCAGCAGCAACCGTTCCAGGATTTCATCAGCTTCAATCTTGCGGCGGCGCACCTGCATTTTCTCGGCAACATCCAGGATGATGCGCTCCACTTCCGGGTCCGGCAGGCGGTTGCGCTTTTCATCATACATATACCAGCCCTTGCTGGTTTTCTGACCGAAGCGCCCCGCCGCCACCACGGCATCCGCAATGGGTGCGACAGTGCCGCGCGCCTTGCGTACCGCCGCACCGATATCCAGCCCCGCAAGATCACCGGTCGCGAGCGGCCCCATGGCCATGCCATAGCCTTCCATCACGCGGTCAATATCCTGCGGCAGGCAGCCTTCCAGCAGCAGCTTTTCCACCTGCGGCGTGCGCTTGCCGGTCATGCGATTGCCGACAAAGCCATCGCAATTCCCAACCAGCACCGGCAGCTTGCCGATCTTTTTGCCAAATTCAGTCGCGGTTGCGATGGCGACCGCATTGGTCTTCGACCCGCGCACATTCTCCAGCAGGCGCATGACATTTGCCGGGCTGAAGAAATGCATCCCCATCACCCATTCAGGCCGCGATGTCGCATTCGCGATCTGGTCAATATCAAGCGTGGAAGTATTGGAGGCCAGCACAATCCCAGGACGCGCCGCCTTATCCAAGCGCGCGAAGACCTGCTTTTTCACCTCCATATTCTCAAACACCGCTTCGATCACCAGATCGGCCTCACCCACCGCCTTCTCGAAATCGGTCGAACCGGTCAGCAGCGCCCGGCGCTTTTCATATTCGGCCTGAGACAAGCGCCCGGAAGCGACCGTACGCTGCCAATTCGCTTCACAACGCTGCAAGCCTTTCGCCAGCGCTTCTTCCGTCATTTCCACAATGGTTACCGGCACGCCGAAATTCGCCGCACTCATGGCAATGCCGCCACCCATGGTGCCGCCGCCAATCACGACAAGCTTGCCCACGGGCAGCACTTCAGTATCGGCAGGCAGGCCGGGCACGCGCTGCGCTTCGCGTTCACCGAAGAAGATATGCCGCAGCGCCTTGGATTGCTCACCGGCAACCAGCGTCGCGAACAGATCGCGTTCCTTCTGCAAGCCTTCGTCAAACGGCAAGGTGAAGGAAGCGCGAACCGCCTCCACACAGCCCTTCGGGCTTTCCTGGCCCCGCGCGCGCTTCAGCAAGGCCGCCGCCGCGGCATCAAACGCCGCCATATCCTGGCCCGCGATCCTGTCCGTTCGGTTGCGCGCCAAGGTGAAATTCTTGCCCAGACTGGCACGCGCAAAGGCAATGGCGCCGGCTTCCAGATCGCCTTCAATGACCGCATCCACGAAGCCGAGCTTATGCGCCTCAGTCGCCTTGATCGGGTCGCCGGAGACGATGATTTTCAGCGCCGCTTCCGGGCCAATCAGGCGCGGCAGGCGCTGCGTGCCACCCGCCCCCGGCACAAAGCCGCGCTTCACTTCCGGCAGGCCGAGATTCGCATCTGCCACCGCGACACGCGCATGGCAGGCAAGCGCCACTTCCAAACCGCCTCCAAGCGCCGAGCCATGAATGGCCGCCACCGTAATGCCAGGGAAGCTTTCAAACTGTTCAAAAACTTCGGTGAGGGAGGGCGGGACGCGCGGCTTGCCGAATTCGGTCATCTCGGCGCCCGCGCAGAACATGCGCCCGGTGCCAATGATCACCACTGCCTTGGCGCCGGTGGCGCGCGCGGCCTTCATGCCATCATACAAGCCGGCGCGGATTTCGGTGCGCAACGTATTCACCGGCGGATTGGCCAGGCGCAGCACATGCACATCACCCATCGCCACATGCTGCACGAATTGATTCTCAGCCAAGGCCGTCTCTCCCTCATCCAAATGGGGCCTGCAGCCCCTTTCCAGGTAGTCTCCGGCACTCTGCGCGGAAGGGCAAGCACCCTGTTGCGGGAAAACGCCGGCCATGCTGCCTTACCGCATGTCAACCACGCAAAGGCGTGGCAGACATGCGGTAAAATATTGTTTGGTCGCATTTTCCGAGTCGCCAAGTGGAGCCACTTGGCTTGAAAATGCTCCAGGCCCACAGGTTCAGGAGGAAGCGCGATGTCCCTATTCGATCTGACCGGCAAGGTGGCCGTGGTAACCGGCGGCAGCCGCGGCATTGGCCGGGCGATTTGTGAAAGAATGGCCGAACAGGGCGCCCGGGTGGTGGTATCCTCCCGCAAGCTGGATGCCTGCCAGGAAGTGGTGGATGCCATCAAGGCCAAGGGCGGGCAGGCCATGGCCATCGCCTGCAATATCGGGCGCAAGAATGAATGTCAGGCGCTGATAGACCAAACCATCGCAGCCTGGGGTCAGGTGGATATCATGGTCTGCAATGCGGCGATCAACCCGCATTTCGGCCCAGCCATGACCATGCCGGATGAGATTTTTGATAAGATCATGGCATCCAACATCAAATCGAATCTCTGGCTTTCGCATATGACCGCGCCGGGCATGGCGGAACGGGGCGGCGGTTCCATCATCATCATCTCCTCCATTGGCGGCTTCCGGGGTTCGCCCGTGCTGGGCGCCTATGCCATTTCCAAGGCGGCCGACATGCAATTGGTGCGCAATCTGGCGGTGGAATGGGGGCCGAAAAACGTCCGCGCCAATGCCATCGCCCCCGGCCTGGTGCGCACCGATTTCGCCCGCGCATTATGGGAAGACCCGGGCATTTACGCCAAGCGCACCAAGGACACACCGCTGAAGCGCATTGGGGAACCGGATGAAATCGCGGGGGCTGCGGTGTTTCTCGGCTCCGCCGCCGGGTCCTTCATGACCGGGCAGACGATTGTGATTGATGGCGGCGTGCTGGCCGGCAGCCCCAGCCGTTCTGACGATTGACGTAAAAAAAGGGGGGCCGGATAAGGCCCCCCAATCTGAGACGCGTAAACTGATCAACGCATCGGCAGCGCGTACATCAAGCCGCCCGGCGTGGTCCAAAGATGGTTCGGGCCGCGCGGCAATTGCACTTGGCTCTTGTCGCCCATGGTGCGCTCATACAGCTCCCCATAATTGCCGATGGCGCGGACAACATTATAGGCCCAGGCGGGATCAAGCTTCAGCGATTGGCCCAGTTCCGGCGTCACACCCAGCAGGCGGCGCGTGTTCGGGTTGGTGCTGCTGCGGCGCTGCTGCTCGGCATTGGCCTGGGTCACGCCCTGTTCCTCGGCCTCAATGATGGACGTGGTGAACCAGCGAACCACATCATACCATTGATCGTCGCCACGGCGGATATAGGCGCCATAAGGTTCCTTGGAAAAACGCTCCGGCAGGATGCTCCAATCGGCAGGCTTCGGCATGGAAGACCGCACGCCAGCAAGCTGTGACGCATCCGTGCCGAAACTATCGCAGCGCCCGGCTTGCAGGGCGGCAACCGCCTGATCGGTGCGTTCAAACACCACTGCCTGGAAGGGCGTATTGATGCTGCGGAAGTAATCCGCCGTCACCTGTTCATTCGTCGTGCCCTGGATCAGGCAAATCGTGGCGCCGCGCATTTCGGCAACCTTGGTCACACCCGCATCCGCCTTCACCATGAAGCCGTGACCGTCATAGAAATAAGTCGTGACATGCCGCAGGCCGAGCGTGGTGTCGCGCAGCATGGTCTGGGTAGAGGTGCGGAACAACACATCCACCTCCCCCGATCCAAGCGCGGTGAAGCGGGTGGAAGACGACAAGGGGATGAAGCGCACTTTTGACGCATCATTGAAGATCGCGACCGCCAAGCCGCGGCAGAGATCGGCATCCAGCCCCTGCCAGACGCCACGGCTATCGGGCAGGGCAAAGCCGGCAACGCCAGTACCAACACCGCAATTGAGCGTGCCACGCGCCTTGACGGCGTCCAGCGTGGGGCTGGCGGAAGGTTGGGCGAAGCTTGGGGCGGCGAAGGTCGCGAAAAGCGCCGCGAGTGCGGCTTTCAAGCCGATTTTACGCATGGGGGGCTTCTTTTTCCTGTTGCAGAGGCGCCAATTCACCGCCCCATCAGGCCCGTGTCAATAAAAACCAAGTGAAGCAAAGAGAAAATTACATTTTCTCCACAATGCGGCCGTCTTCCATCGCCACGACGCGGTCCGCAATATCCAGGATGCGCGGGTCATGCGTCACCATCAAAATCGGCACGCCGCGGGATTTCGCCAAATCGCGCAGCAGATGCGCCACCTCAGCGCCGGAGACCTTGTCCAAGGCTGCGGTTGGTTCATCGGCCAAAACCAAGCCGGGGTCACCGGCCAAGGCGCGCGCAATCGCCACACGTTGGCGCTGCCCGCCGGAAAGCTTGGCCGGCAGGCGATCCGCATGTTCCGCCAACCCCACGGCCGCCAGCATTTCGCCGGCGCGCGCCAGGCGCTCAGCTTCCGAAAGCCGCGGCGCCACTTCCAGCGCCATGGCAACATTCTGCCGCGCGGTCAGCGCGCCCAGCAAATTATGGTTCTGGAAAATGAAGCCAATATTTTGGCGTAGCGCCACCCGCGCCTTTTCTGGCGCACCGAATAATTCCTGCCCCAAGACGGTACAGGTGCCTTCCTGCATGGCGCGCAGCGCGCCGATCAGGGTCAGCAGGGTGGTCTTGCCGGAACCGGATGGGCCGGTGAGCAGCAGCACCTCCCCCACCCCCACCTGAAGCGCGACATCACGCAGCACGGGGCGGCGCAATTCACCTTCACCATAGGCGTAATTCAGCGCCTCAATACGGATGGGTTCAGCCTGCATCAGGAAAACATATCCGCAGGATTGGCATCACGGAGCTTGCGCATGGCAAGCAGGCCGGCCAGCGCGCACATGCCAAAAATCATCAGGAATACGGTGATGGTCCGATCCCATGTCATGCCCAGCGGTAGGAAGGTGGCGGCGCCGACAAATTCATACATCCAGATGGAAGCCAAAAATCCTGGCACGAACCCAAGCAGCGCCAGGATCAGGGCAGAGGCCATGACCACGCGCGCCAGATAGAAATTGGAATAGCCAATCGCCTTTAGCGTTGCGTATTCGCGCAGATGGTTGGCGATATCGCTGAACAGAATCTGATAGACAATCACCATGCCAACAATCAGCCCCATGATGCTGCCAAAACCGAAGATGAAGCCAATCGCTGTCGCGGTTTCCCAGTAATGGCGTTCATGCGCAACCAATTCCGGCTGCGTCAGCACCAGCACATCGCCCGGCAATAGCGCCTTGAGCCTTTCCTTGGCGGCCTGGATATCAGCACCGGGCAGAAGGCGAATGGCAATCAGATCCACATTGGCGGGATCGCGCGCACGCATCACGCGGCGGAAATTCACCTCACTCATCACCAGATTGCCATCGGCGCCAAAGGAAGGGCCGATTTCCACAATGCCCACAATGCGCATCATGCGATTGCCGATCTGCACCTCAAACGGGCCACCTTCGGCAAGTTTCGTGGCCACATCGCCAAATTCCGGGCGGGAACGCACATCAAACCCAACCGCATCCACCTGGCGCAGCGCATCTGATATCTTGTCCAGCCCCTCAAAGCGCATCGCGCCGGCCTCAACATCAAAGCCGATCAATTGAATGGCGCGCTTGGCACCAGTTTCCGGGCTGCGCCAGGCGGCTTGCGCCAGATAAACCGGCACGGCTTGCGCCACTTCCGGCAGGGCAAGCGCCTGATGGGCGCGAATGCGCGGCAAGGCTTCGGGCCGAAAGCTTGCCATGGTCAGCGGATTCATCAAAAAGATTTCCGCCTGCATCGCGGCATAAAGCCGCGTTGCGCTGTCAAACAAGGCAGCGCGAAAGCCAAGCTGCATGAAAACCAGCACGGCGGCGAACATCACCCCCGCAATGGCGGAAAACAGCCGCGCGCGTTCAAAGAAAAGCTGCCGCGCCGCCAGCCGCGCGGGCAGAAAAAACCAATCAAGCGGTGAAACCCCGCCCTTGTTGCGTGGCGTCGGCGCGGAAACCCCCGCCGATGTGCGCTGATTTTCCGTCAGCGCATTCACGGCCGGATCGCCACCTGCACCTGCATATTGGATCGCCGACGCAGGGCGGCCGCGCCGGCCTCATCCAAGGTCAGGCGCACTTCGACGGTACGTGCGTCCACCGCCGCCACGGGGTCATTGCTCGCCTGGGTTTGGCGGCGCACGGTCCAGCCAATGGCGTTTACCTGGGCTGCAAAACGTTGCGCTTCGCCGGGTACCACAACCTCCGCTGTCGCACCCAAGCGCACGCGCGGCAGATCGGTTTCATAGACATCAGCCACCACTTCAAGCTTGGACAGGTCAGCGATTTCGAGCACACCATCCGCGCCAACCTGATCGCCGGGCCGGACGAAAATGCGCAAGACCGTGCCCGCAATCGGCGCGCGCACACGGGCCAATTCGGCATCCGCTTCCGCCTTCGCCGCTGCTGCCCGCACGCCAGCCAGGCGCGCTTCGGCAAGCGCGATATCTTCAGGCCGGGAAGACAGCAGCGTATCCAGGTCGGCCATGGCTTCGCGCTTTTCAGCGGCCAATCTTACCGCCATGGCGCGGCTGCGATCCGCCGCTGCCACAGCGCCCGCCCCCGTCGGCACCAGCCGTTCCGCACGCTCAGCATCGCGCAGCGCAATTTCTTCCTGCGCCGTGATGGCTTCGATCCGCGCGCGCTGCGCTTCAATCTCTGAAGGGCGACCGGCAGCGCGCAACCGCGCCAGATTGGCCTCAGCCTCGGCCACGGCGGCTTGGCCTTGGGCGGCGGCGGCGTCCTTCATGGCCGCATCGGCGAATTCGGCGAGCAATTGGCCGGCGGTCACCTCGGCGCCTTCGGTCACCAGCAGCCGATCAAGCCGCGTCACCGCCATGCCGCCTGGCTGATTGAGCCGGCGGATGCGCGAAGCGGGTTCCACACGCCCCAGCGCGCCAACCCCAATCGGGCCAGAGGCAGCGGCGGGTGCCGGCGCCGCGGGCGGCGGCGGGCTCGCGCGCAATTGCCAAAACGCCGCGCCGCCAAGCCCGAGCAGCAAAAGCCCCGCGATAATCTTGCCGCGCCGTGTCATGGCTGCACCCCCAAAAGGCCAGAAAGTGCCGCGCGCATTTCCGTCAATTCTGCGGCACTTGGCGTGTAGAGGCTGAATAGCCGCGCCATGAACAGCCCATCCCCGGCCGCCATGATGGCCGCGCCATGGCCGGGCGGCAGGCCGTCCGCAGCGACAGCTGCGCGCATTTCCGCAATCACGGCGCGCATCGGCGCCAAAAGCGCCGGGTCATGATGAAAGGCCGCCAGAAATACCGCGCCGGCGCGCTGATGGCGTTCATTGCAGGCCAGGTCGCCCTCGCCAAAGCCCCATTCCAGCATGGACCGCGCCACGCGCCCCGGCCCTTCCGGCTGCGCGGCGACACAGGCCGCGAATTCCTGCGCAATGAAGCCAGCAAGCCGGCCGAGCAGCGCTTCCAACAGCGCTTCCTTGGAGGCGAAGTGATACAGCAAACCGCCCTTGGAAACGCCGGCTTCCCGCGCGATGGCTTCAAGGGTCATGGCGGCGACGCCGCGCGCGATGATCCGGTTTTCAGCCGCATCCAGAATGCGCGTTGGGGCGTCAGGGGGCGAGGCTTGGATATCCATGCCCTTCAACTATACCGTCCGGACGGTTTTTCAAGTCTGAGGGGCCAAAGCCCTGTCCAACAACGCCTCGATCTCCGCCGGGTCGTCCCAGGCAAGGGCAATGCTCACCACCTGAATGCCCGTCCGCAGCGCCGGGGGAATACGCACAATATCCTTGCGCGTTGTCACCGGGATGGCGCGAAGCTTCTCCGCCTCCGCCAGGATGTCGTGGATTTCCAGGTCATCGAAGGGGTAGTGATCCGCGAAAGGGTGGCGCGCGGTCAGCACGGCGCCGGCTTCCTGAAGCGTTGTGAAGAATTTACGCGGATTGGCGATGCCGCAAAAGGCGACAACCGGCTTGCCGGCTAGCGCGGCCGCTTCGGGCCCCGGCACCAAACGGGCGCGCAGCACCGGCAAGCCGGGCGGGAGTTGCGCCAGCGCGCCGGTTTCATCCTCACCAATCAGCACGGCGGCCTGGCAGCGCGCAGCGGCAGCCGCCACAGGTTCGCGCAGCGGTCCCGAGGGGATAACCCGGCCATTACCAAACCCGTATGACCCATCAATGATCAGCAGCGAGAGCGATTTTTCGAGGGTTGGGTTCTGCAGCCCATCATCCATGATGATTGCCTGCGCCCCGGCCGCCTGCGCCGCCACACCGCCCGCGGCGCGATCAGCCGAAACCCAAGTGGGCGCTATGGCAGCCAGCAGCAAAGCCTCATCACCCACAGCGCGGCTGTCATGGCTGGCAAGATCAACACGCGCCGGGCCCTTCAGCTTGCCGCCGTAGCCGCGCAGCAGGAAATGCGCGTCAAGGCCACGCGCTTGCAGCCTTGCGCCAAGGTCAAGCGCCACCGTCGTTTTGCCCGCGCCACCCGCCGTTGCATTGCCGCAGCAGATCACGGGCAGGGGCAGTTTCTGCCCATGCTGCGCCATGCGCCGCGCTGTGGTCGCGGCATAAAGCGCTGCAATGGGCGACAGCAAAGCTGCCGCCACACCAGGCCTACCGCTCCAGAATCCAGGCGCTCGCATCAGATGAAACCGTTCAAACCTTCCGCATTGCCGGCAACGCAGGAATGGCGCGCATGGCAAGGATGAGTCTTTCTGGGGCTTCCTGATCCGCGCGGCTTCGCCGTCTGTGCGGTAAGGTTCCCCGAGGAAATTGTGGTTCGGTCCTCCCCGGACTGGAACGATGTTACCGCGCCGGGCGGATCAAGGGCAACAGGCTTGTGGCCAACCGCCCCGGCAGGCCGGCCTGATCCTGGGCGAGCGCCCCCGCCGCCGCTGACATGGCCTCAGCCGCGGCGGGATCGGCCAGGAAGCGCGCGATATGTTGCGCCAGCGCTTCTGCCGCCCCTGGCCCATCCGGGGTTTCAACCAGCGCATCCGCAGCGCGCAGCCGCGTAATGATTTCGCTAAAATTGAAGTGATGCGGGCCAATCAGGATGGGGCAGCCAAGCCGCGCGGCTTCCAGCGGGTTCTGCCCGCCATGCGGCACCAGCGATCCGCCAATCAGCGCAACCCGTGCCAGGCGATAGAAAAGCCCCAATTCGCCAAGCGTATCAGCGATATAAACCGCGACCCCGGGCCCCGCTTCCTGCCCCGCGCCACGCCGTGCGGCAGGCAAATCCTGAGCCAAACCCGCAATATCCGGCCCGCGCGGCGGATGGCGCGGCACAATGATTGTCAGCAAGCCGGGGTGCCCCGGCGCCAGCAACCGATGCGCGCTTAGGATGATCTCATCCTCCCCCGGATGGGTGCTGGCCGCGAGCCAAACCGGCCGCCCCGCCCAAGCCGCTTGCAGCCGCGCGAGTTCCGCCGGGTCAGCCGGCAAGGGCGGTGCGGCATATTTCAGGTTCCCCCAGCACGGCACGGGGTACCCGGCCAGCGCCGCAAAGCGCGCCGCATCGGCTTCGGTCTGTGCCAGGATCACCTGAAACCGCCCGAGCAAGCCCCGCGCAAAGCCAGGCGCCCAAGCCCAGCCGCGCGCAGAACGCGCCGACATGCGTGCGTTGATCAGCGCCATCGGCACGCCCCGCCGGCCCGCCGCTGCCAGCATATTGGGCCAGAGCTCTGATTCCACGATCACGGCCAGATCAGGCCGCCAGCCCTCCAGGAACCGCGCCACCCAGCGCGGCACATCCAAAGGCAGGAAGCGATGCTGGGTGCGCGGCGCCAATTCCGGCGATAGCCGCTGTTCCAGCAAGCGCGCGGACGTCACCGTGCCGGTGGTGACCAGGAAGGAAAGGCTTGCGTCCTGCCGCGCCAAGGCTTCCAGCAACGGCAGCAGTGAAAGTGTTTCCCCATTGCTGGCGGCATGGCACCAGACCAGCCGACCCGGCGGGCGCGCTGCGCCATGGCCTTGGCGTTCGCCCAAGCGTTCCGCGATTTCCTTGCCCTTGGCGACACGGCGGCGCAGGTAGAAGGGCAAAAGCGGTGCGAGCAGGCTGGCCAGCAGCGCCCAAGCCGCGGCCAGGATGCGCGCCGAAGGGCCGGGCGGCGTCATTGCGCCACCGCCTGATCGGCGCGTTCCGTCGCACGGTTGAGCGCTGCGGTGATGGCCGGCAAGGCGCTGGCTGGGTCCTCTCGCGGCACCGTAATGGGCGCTTCAATCACCACCACGGCGCGGGCAAAGGGCAGCGGAAAGCGCATCCGGTCCCAGGAACGGGCGCGGCGCATGCGCGATGATGCCGCCCCGCAGGCCAGCACCGGCAGCCCCGAAAGCGCGGCAAGCTGGGCGATGCCGGGGGCGGCTTCTCGTGCCGGGCCGCGCGGGCCATCGGGCGTAATCACCGCAACTCCGCCGCCTTCCAGCACACGCAAAAGCTGGCGCAAGCCCGCCGCCCCCCCCTTGGAGGATGACGCATGGACAACTTCCACATCAAAAGGCGCGACCGCGCGGGCAATCAGCCTGCCGTCTCGATGCCGGGAAATCAGCGCCTGCGCGCGCAGCCCAGCGGCGGCCGGGATATGCTGCCCCAACAGCCGCCAGCCCTGCGCGGCCAGCGGCAGGCATTCATGCCAGAAGGCCAGGATCAACGGATCCCCGCGCTTCACCTTGACGTGTTCAGCACCTTCAAGCTGCCAGCGCGTGGTGGCCCAGATCAGCCGCAAATACCCCCCGACCAGCCAGGCGAGCAGCGCCTGGGCAGCAGGATGGCGGATCAGCCGCTTGAACATCTGGGGTCGGCTTCAGGCGTCATCACAAGACCTCTAGCCCGGTTTGGGGTGCTGGGAAACGGCGCCCAATTATAACGCGCCGCTACCCAGGCCGATGGAAGGCGTGTTAAATATTACACAAGGTAAATCAGCGTGGCCTTTCGCCGTGTGATGGTTGAGGGAGCATGACCACCATGGCTTTGCGTGAGCAAAAGGGCGCTGCGCGTCTGGCGTTACCGATGGTCCTGGCCCTGGCCCTGCCGACCCTATCCGGCTGTAAGGAAGAAACCGCCCCGGCGCGTCAGCAAGCCGCTGCCCCGCCGGCTGCGGTTTTTGTCAGCCGCGTGGAACGCCAGGCCATCAGCAGGGGTGCGGATTTCATTGGCCGCGTGGAAGCAATTGACCGGGTAAATATACTGGCGCGCGTCACGGGCTTTTTGCAGGCGCGGCATTTCAGTGAAGGCGATGCGGTGAAGGCCGGGCAATTGCTGTTCACCCTGGAACAGCCGCCCTTCGCGGCCGAAGTGGCGCTCCGCCGCGCCCAATTGGATAGCGCGCGTGCCGATCTGGCCAACGCCAGCACACAGGTGACTCGCGGGCGGGAATTGGTGAAGACCAACGCCATTCCGCAAGCAACATTGGATGACCGGATCACGGCGGAAGCGGAATCCAAGGCCAAGGTGGCGGCGGCTGAGGCGCAATTGCAGCAGGCGCAAATCAATTACGACTATACCGAAATCCGCGCCCCCTTTGATGGCCGCGCGGGGCGTTCACCACTCAGCCCCGGCAATGTGGTCAGCCCCGGCAGCGGCACGCTGGTCACGATTGTACGCGATGATCCCATCCGCATCAGCTTCCCGGTGACGCAGCGGCAATTGCTTAATTTCCGGCGCAACGCCGGCGCAGACGCTGCGGAGCAAATCAAGGTGCGCGTGCGCCTGCCCGATGGCACCATGCTGGACAGCACGGGGCGATTTGAATTCATTGATGTCACCACCAATCGCGCGACCGATTCCGTGCTGGTGCAGGCAATGATCCCCAACCCGCAGAAATATCTGCTGGATGGGCAGGCGGTGACGGTGGTGGTTGAAGAAGGCAAGCCGGAACAGGCGATCGTCATTCCACAATCCGCCTTGCAGATAGACCAGGCCGGTAGCTTTGTTCTGGTGGTGGGCGCCGAGAACAAGGTGGAAGTGAAGCGCGTGAAGACCACACGCGGGCTGGGCGGCCAATTGGTGGTGACCGAAGGGCTTGAGGTTGGCCAATTGGTGATCACGGAAGGCGCGCAACGCGCCCGCCCTGGTGCGGCGGTGACACCTCAGCCAGCACCAACCACGCCGAGTGGTGCGATGCCTGGCTCAGCGCCAAGGCGGGGCTGACGCGCCATGATCTCAAAACTATTTGTTGACCGCCCGCGCTTCGCGATTGTCATCGCGAATCTGACAACGATTGCCGGCCTGATTTCGCTGCTGCGCATTCCGGTGGCGCAATTCCCTGATATCGTGCCGCCCCAGGTTTCGGTGACCGCCAATTTCCCCGGCGCCTCGGCCGAGGTGGTGGAAGCAACCGTAGGCCAGCCGCTGGAAAGCCAGATCAATGGCGTGGACGGCATGATCTATATGCAATCCACCAGCGGCAATGATGGTTCCTATACGCTGAATGTTTCCTTCCGCGTGGGATCTGACCCAGACCAGAACACCACCAATGTGAATAACCGCGCGCAATTGGCGCTGGCGCAATTGCCGCAGGAAGTGCAGCGCCTTGGGCTGACGGTGCGCAAGAAATCATCGGCCATTCTGCAGGTGATCACGATCCGCTCCACCGATGGGTCGCTCGATCCGCTGTTCATCAGCAATTACGTGACGATAAACATACTTGATGCGCTGCGCCGTGTGCCTGGCGTGGGTGACGCGCAGATGTTCGGTACGCGCGATTATTCCATGCGCATCTGGTTCCAGACGGATCGGCTGGTTGCGCTTGGCCTGACGCCGGCGGATGTGATCGGCGCGATCCAGAAGCAGAACCAGGTGGCACCACTTGGGCGCGTTGGCGCCCAGCCAATGACCTAGGATACATCCTATCAGCTCAATATCACCACCACGGAGCGGCTGGTTTCCACCGATGAATTCGGCGCCATCATCATTCGCGCCAATCAGGATGGCAGCGTCTTGCGTGTGCGCGATGTCGCGCGCCTCGAACTCGGCGCCTGGAACCAGGATATTGAAACGCGGCTGAATGGCGGTGCCGCGCTGCTGGTGCAGGTATTCCTTTCGCCTGGCGCCAATGCGGTTGGCGTGGCTGAAGGTATTGGCGCCACCATGCGCCAATTGTCCGCGCGCTTTCCGGCTGGGCTTGGCTACGAAGTGACTTATGACACTACGTTGTTTGTAAAGCTCACGATTGATGAGGTGATCAAGACGCTGCTTGAAGCCTTTGTGCTGGTGGTGATTGTGGTCTTCCTGTTCCTGGGTTCGATCCGCGCCACCATCATTCCGCTGATTGCGGTGCCGGTCAGCCTGATCAGTACCTTCGCGGTGCTGAGTGCCATGGGCTATTCGGCCAATACCGTATCCTTGCTGGCCATGGTACTTGCGATCGGCATTGTGGTGGATGACGCGATTGTGGTGGTGGAAAATGTCGAAGCCACCATGGAACACCACCCAGAGCTTTCGGTGCCTGAAGCCACCAAGCTTGCCATGGAAGGCATCACGGCGCCGATCATCGCCATTACCATGGTGCTGCTTTCGGTCTTTGTGCCACTGGCCTTCATCCCCGGTATTTCGGGTGAGCTGTTCCGCCAATTCGCCGTGACCGTCAGTATCGGCATGCTGTTTTCCGCCATCAATGCGCTGACGCTTTCACCAGCGCTTTGCGCCATATTGCTGAAGGCGCATCACGGGCCGAGGAAGGGCATCATGGGTCGGGTTTCGGCCTTTATTGACGCCGTGCGCGATGGCTATGGCGCAATTGTCGCCCGACTTGTCCGGCTTTCAGCGCTCAGTCTTGTGTTGCTTGGTGTCTTTGCTGCGGGGATTTATGGCATTGGCAGCCGCACGCCGACAGGCTTCCTGCCGCAGGAAGACCAGGGCGCCTTCTTCGTTGAAATGCAATTGCCGGATGGCGCATCGCTGAACCGCACGCGGGAATTGAGCCAGCAGGTAGAAGCGATCATCCAGCCCCTGCCGGGTGTGCAGGCAGTGCAGGCCGTTTCGGGCTTTTCGATGCTGAATGGCCTAGCGCAATCCAATAGCGCGTTTTTCATCGTGACGCTGAAGCCTTTTGCGGAACGCACAGCGACCGAGGCCAAGGTGGATGCGCTATTGGCTGCGGTGGCGCGCGGCACGGCGCAAGTGCCGGCCCTGGTGGTGCCCTTCAATGTGCCGCCCATCATTGGTCTTGGGACCGGCGGCGGCTTCCAATACCAATTGCAGAATTTGGAAGGCCGGCCGGTCGCCGAAATGGCGGCAGCCATGCGCGCGCTCGTCATTGCGGCCAATCAGGACCCTACGCTCAATCGTGTTTTCTCCACCTTCTCGGCGGCGGCACCTTCGATCTTTCTTGATCTGGATCGGGATCGGGCACAGGTGCTCGGCGTTTCCATCAGTGATGTATTTGCCGCGCTGCAAGCGACCATGAGCAGCTATTACATCAATGACTTCAGCCTGTTTGGCCGAAGCTGGCGCGTGAGCCTGCAGGCTGAGGAAGCGGATCGTGCCTCGGTGGAAGACATCTTCCGCGTGCATGTGCGCAATGCCCAGGGTGAGATGGTACCGATCCGGGCACTGGCGGATATTCGCGTGGAATTCGGCCCGCAAAGCATTGTGCGCTACAACAATGTCCGCAGCCTGACGGTGAATGGCGAACCGGCCGCCGGGCGCAGCAGCGGCGATGCGCTGGCCGCGATGGAAAGAATAAGCGCCACCACCTTGCCGCAGGGCTATTCCTTTGAATGGACGGGCACAGCCTATCAGGAAAAGGCGGCATCCGGGCAGACCGCGATGATCCTGGGGCTTGCGATACTTTTCGCCTTTCTGTTCCTTGTCGCACTTTATGAAAGCTGGAGCATTCCGGTGCCCGTGCTGCTCTCGGTCGCGGTTGGGGTGCTGGGGGCAATTGCGTCCATTGGTGCCGCCGGGCTTTCGCTTGATTTGTATGCGCAGGTCGGGATTGTGGTGCTGATCGCGCTTGCCGCGAAGAACGGCATTTTGATCATTGAATTCGCCAAGGAACAGCGCGAATTGCATGGCAAATCCATCCAGGAAGCGGCGGTGCTGGGGGCGAAACTCAGGTTCCGCGCGGTGATGATGACATCCTTCGCCTTCATCCTGGGGCTTTATCCGCTGGTGGTGGCGGAAGGCGCTTCGCAGATCAGCCGCCGCGCAGTCGGCACGCCGGTTTTCTGGGGAATGCTCGCGGCCTCCACCATCGGGATTTTCATGATCCCGATGCTTTACGTGACTTTCCAAAGCCTTCGGGAAAGGTTGAAGGCCATGCTCGGTTGGGGGCAGGCCGCCAAGCCCGCTGAGCACCCCCCGTCTTGACCGAGGGGCCTTGAGACACGATTTCTAAGGCAAGGAAGGGCAGCGCATCCCGCTGCCTGCGATTCGATGGAGACCCCAATGGGTGATCTGACCAAGGCCGTATCGGATGAGAGCTTCAAGACCGATGTTCTCGATTCCAGCGGCGCGGTGCTGGTGGATTTCTGGGCCGAATGGTGCGGCCCCTGCCGTATGGTGGGGCCGATCCTGGATGAGATTGCGGCGGAATATGCCGGCAAGCTCACCATCGCCAAGGTGAATATTGATGAGAACCCGATGACGCCGAATGAATATGCGGTGCGCGGTATTCCCACGCTGATCCTGTTCAAGGATGGCAAGCCCTTGGATACCAAGGTAGGCGCGCTGCCGAAAGGCGCCCTGAAGACTTGGATTTCGACGACGCTGGGTCAGTGATTCATCCGTGAAAGGCCCGCGCTGGGAAACTGGCGCGGGCCTTTTGCGTTTCATCTTCCCTTGAACACCGGCTTGCGCTTTTCGTTGAAGGACAGAATGCCTTCCTGCCGGTCTTCCGTGCCGACCAGTTGATTGTAGCATTCCACTTCAAAGCGCAGCGCACTTCTTAAATCCATCTGCAAGCCGAAATGCATGGAACGCTTGGCCTGGCGAATTGATAGCGGCGCATTGCCGGCGATCACGCGCGCGGTCTCAAGCGCTGCAGGCAATACCTCCTCCGGCGCGCAAACGCGGTTCAGAATGCCCCATTCCAGCGCCTGTTCAGCGGTGAAAGGCTTGCCGGTCAGGATGATTTCCTTGGCACGCCTTTCGCCAACAATGCGCGGCAGGGTTTGCGTGCCGCCCGCACCTGGCATGATGCCAATGGTCACTTCCGTCAGCGCAAAGCGCGTGCCCGTCACGCCATAGGCGAAGTCTGACGCCAGCACCAATTCCAGCCCGCCGGCATAGGCATGGCCATTCACGGCGGCGATGATCGGGATTTGGCAATCCAGCATGGTCCAGAAGGCACGCTCAAAAATCTCATGCTGATGGCGCCAGGCGGCATCTGTCATGCCCTTGCGTTCCTTGAGGTCACCGCCCGCACAAAAGGCGCGCCCGCCGGTTGCAGTCAGGATGACGCAGCGGATATCGCCGGGCTCGGCGATCAGCGCCGACCAGACCGTGTGCAGATCACGCCCCATTTGCGTGTTGAAGGCGTTGGAAACCTCTGGCCGGTTAAGCCGCACGATCTGGATGTGTGGCTCAGGGCTTTCGAGTTGTAGGGTCTCGGTTTCGGGCAGGGGCATGTTTATTCTCCAAATTCAAGCGGCGGAGACTGCGTCAGAAGGCCGCCCTTGTCAGCGCCCTATTTTCGCATCCCCGCTGGCCGTGCGACAACGGGCCTTGTAGGAGATCACCCATGGCCGAGAAAAATCTGCAAATCCTGTTGAAGCGCCGCCCCGTCGGCGCCCCGGTGCAGGAGGATTTCGAGATTGTCGAAACCGCCGTGCCTGAGCCCGGCGAAGGGCAGGTGCTGGTCCGCGCGCAGTATCTCTCGCTCGATCCCTATATGCGCGGGCGCATGGCGGATGTGAAAAGCTACGCCAAGCCCGTGGCTTTGGGTGCGGTGATGGAAGGCCAGACCGCCGGCGTGGTGGTCGCGTCCCGCCATCCGGATTTCAAGCCGGGGGAGACGGTGCTCGGCGGCTTTGGCTGGCAGCGCTTTTCGGTCGTGGGGCCAGAGCGTCTGTTCAAAGTGCCGGAAGCCGATCCGCCGCTTTCCTCAAGCCTTGGCGTGCTGGGGATGCCAGGGCTGACCGCCTGGACCGGGCTTGCCGATATCGGCCAGCCCAAGGCGGGGGAGACCGTGGTGATCAGCGCGGCCTCTGGCGCTGTCGGGCAGGTGGCCGGGCAGATTGCCAAGATCAGGGGCTGCAAGGTGATCGGCATCGCAGGCGGGGCTAAGAAATGCGATTTCGTGGTGAAGGAGCTTGGCTTTGACGCCTGCCTTGATCATCGCGGCGATCTGAACGCGCAATTGGATGCGGCAGTGCCTGAGGGCATTGATGTCTATTGGGAAAATGTGGGTGGCGCGGTGCAGGCGGCGGTTTTCCCGCGCTTCAAGGATTTCGGCCGCATGGTGATGTGCGGCATGATCGCGCAATACAATGAAGCCCCTGGCGCGGATGCTGCCGGCGCGCCGCCCGGCCCCAATCTTGGGCCTGTGGTGCGCAAGCGGCTCCGCATCCAAGGCTTTATCGTGAGTGACACGGGCTGGCCGCGCTATCCGCAATTCCGCGCCGAAATGCTGGGCTGGATCAAGGCAGGCAAGCTGCGCTGGCGGGAAGATGTGGTGCAGGGCCTGGCCAATGCGCCCAAGGCCTTCATTGGCCTGCTGAAGGGCGAGAATTTCGGCAAGCTGGTCGTGAAGGTGGACTAAAGGCGTGGCGGCGCGGGTATCCCCCGCGCCTTTTCAATACCGCCGCAGCAAGCCCACCAGCTTGCCCTGCACGCGCACGCGATCCGGGCCGAAGATGCGGGTTTCATGGCGCGCATTGGCCGGTTCCAAAGCAATGGAATTGCCGCGCCGGCGGAGCCGCTTCAGCGTCACCTCATTCTCATCCACCAAGGCGACGACGATGGTGCCGTTTTCGGCCGTGTCGGTGCGGCGGATGATGACGGTATCGCCATCCATGATGCCGGCTTCCTCCATGGAATCACCGGCGACTTCCAGCGCGTAATGTTCGCCATTGCCGAGCAAAGCCAGCGGCACTTCCACACTCGCGCCATTATCGCGCAGCGCTTCAATGGGCAGGCCCGCGGCGATACGCCCATAAAGCGGCAGATGGACAGCAGCGGCTTCGGCCGCGACGCGCGCGGCGCTGGCGGGCAGGTTATTGGCAAAATTGCCGCGAATGACATTAGGGGCGAAGCTTGGCGCTTCGGGCTTCGGCGCCGCTTCCTTCACCTTGGGGGTCATGGCTTCGGGCAGGCGCATCACTTCCAGCGCGCGGGCGCGATGCGCGCGGCGGCGTAGAAAACCGCGATCTTCCAGGGCGGTGATCAGGCGGTGAATGCCGGATTTGGAACGCAGATTGAGCGCTTCCTTCATTTCCTCAAAAGAAGGGGAAAAGCCGGTCTCCCGCAGGTGCTTGTCAATGAACATCAGCAATTCATGCTGCTTGCGCGTGAGCATTTGGCATCCCCCAACAAAACCGGGCGCGAATCGGCGCGAACAAACCGGCAACTAACGGGATGTTCTAGTTAAGTTCCAAAATCACAGTCAAATGTTTTTTGTGGTGGATAAGTGGTTTAGGCAAAAATGTTGCGCGATGGCTCAATTGCGGGGTGCCGCCGCCCGCGCCAGCCGGTCATTGATGGCCGCCCCCAGCCCGCTTTCCGGAATGGGCATGGCGGCAATGCGGGTCAGGCCCCGCTGGCCTCCCTCGGCATCCAAATGGCGGAGCCCGGCGAAAAGCCGCGCGGCGGCTTCGCGCAGATCGCCGGTTTCCGAGAGCTGCCAAACCAGCCCAGCGCCGGGCAAGGGCGGGCCGAAGGCCAAAAGTGCCTCATCCGCCGCGACATCCACCGCGCCAAGCCTGACCGGCAGGTTGGGCGCGTAATGGGACAGCATCATCCCAGGGCTGCGGAGGGTGCGGGTTTTCTCGGCGGCGCTGATCGGCAAGGGGCGAGACACCGGGCCGATCACCGCCTCAATCGCTTCCACCGGCACGCCACCGGGGCGAAGCAAGGCGGCGCCGCCCATCGCCACATCAAGCACGGTACTTTCCACGCCAACATCGCAAGCCCCGCCATCCAACACGGCGGCGATGCGGCCCGATAGCCCTTCCAGCACGTGATCCGCCGTGGTGGGGCTGACGGCGCCGGAGCGATTGGCCGAAGGCCCCGCCACCGGGATCGCCGCCGCGCGCAGCAATTCCAACGCCAGCGGATGCGCCGGCACCCTGACCGCCAGCGTATCCAGCCCTGCCCCGGCCAGCAGATCAATCCGGCATTCTGTTCGGCGCAGCAGCACCAAGGTCAGCGGCCCGGGCCAAAACGCCGCAGCCAAGGCGCGCGCGCGGTCATCGGCGATCACCTCAACGAAGGCGCTTTCGGCATCAGGGAAATGGCAGATCAGCGGGTTGAAATGCGGCCGCCCCTTGGCTTCAAACACGGCGGCCACCGCGCGGCCATTCCGTGCATCCGCGCCAAGCCCATAGACCGTCTCGGTCGGGAAGGCGACAAGCTCGCCCGCGCGCAATAACCGCGCCGCTTCCGCGACCTGATCCGCCCCAAGCCGGCGCGTCATCCCGGCAGGCCCTCGCAGACAAAGCCCGGGTTTTCAAAGCCGGGCTTGGCGTAGAGCAAGGGCGCGCGGCTTTCCAGCACCAGCACGCGCCCTCCGGCGGCCTCCACCACCGCCTGCGGGGCGGCGGTATCCCATTCCATGGTGCGGCCAAAGCGGGGATAGAGATCGGCGGTCCCTTCCGCCAGACGACAGAATTTCTCGGCCGAGCCGATATTCACCACGCGCGCGACATGGCGGCCTTCCAGAAAGCGGCCCATGCGCGGGTCATCCGCATAGTGATGGCTGCCCATAACCACCGCACCTGTAGCGGGCGTCGTGCGGGCATGGATTTGGCGAGTGCCGGCGGCATCACGCTTCCAGGCGCCAAGGCCGACACGGCCCCAAAAGATTTCACCGGATGCCGGCAGCGCCACCGCGCCCAATATCGCGCGGCCGGCTTCCACCAGGCCGATATTGACCGCGAAATTGTCGCGCCCGGCAGCAAATTCCCGCGTGCCATCCAAGGGGTCCACCAGCCAGAAGCGTTCGGCATGGGCGGGCGCGGTGCCGGCGGCGACTTCTTCCTCCGCAATCACGGGAATATCAGGCGTGGCGGCGCGCAGCCCTTCCACAATCAGCGCTTCGGCGATGCGATCCGCCTCGGTCACCGGGGAATGGTCGGTTTTCCGTTCCACCGCGAAGCCCGCAGCCTTGATGGCCATAATGGCCGAAGCCGCCTTGGCCACGAGGTCACTGGCAAGCGCCAGCAGAGCTTCATCCTTCATGCCTCTGCTTTGGCCGCATGGGCGCCGCGCCGCAAGCCCTGTTTTGGTGGCGATGCCTCTGTTAAGGTGCATCGAGATTGTTTCGCCCCCAAGGAGGCCCGCCATGCCCGATATCACCTTCGTGAAGCCCAGCCTGCCGCGCAGCGGCGCCCTGGTTCTATTGCTGGCAGAAGGCGCGGCGCTTTCGGGCCTGGCGAAGGCGGCCGAGGAAGCAACGGGCGGTGCGGTGTCTCGCGGCTTGGAGGCGGCGAAGTTCAAGGGCGCCAAGGGCCAAACCTGCACGCTTTGGGCGCCGGGCGGGGGCCTCACCAAGATTGTCGCCATCGGGCTTGGCAAGGCCGATGCGCTGGATGCGCAGGGCGCTGAGAATGCCGGCGGTTCCGCCCTCGTTGCCGTGCAGCAGGAACGGGACGCGGTGATGGCGGCGGATGGGCTCTCGCCCGCACTCGCCGCAAGCGCCGCCATGGGCGCGCGGCTGCGCAGCTATCGTTTCGATCGCTACCGCACCACGGAAAAGGAAGAAGACAAGCCAAAGCTGGAACGCATTGCCGTGGCGGCTGCGGAACCGACCAAGGCCAAGGCTGCCTTCGCACCGATGCAGGCGATTGCGGATGGCGTTTTCCTGACGCGCGATCTGGTGTCCGAACCACCCAATGTGCTGACACCGGCGGAAATGGCGGAACGCTGCAAGGCGCTCGAAAAACTGGGCGTCGAGGTTGAGATCATGGGCCCGCGAGAGATGAAGCGCCTTGGCTTTGGCGCACTATTGGGTGTGGCGCAGGGCAGTGCGCAGGAACCGCGCATGGTGACGATGAAATGGATGGGCGCGCCCAAGGGCAAGAAGCAAAAGCCGCTTGCTTTCATCGGCAAGGGCGTGACCTTTGACACGGGCGGCATTTCCATCAAGCCGGCGGGCGGGATGGAAGACATGAAATGGGATATGGCCGGCGCAGGTACGGTGATTGGGCTGATGGCGGCACTCGCGGGGCGCAAGGCCAAGGCGGATGTGATAGGCATGGTGGGCCTGGTTGAAAACATGCCATCCGCCACCGCGCAGCGCCCCGGTGATGTGGTGAAATCCTATTCCGGTCAGACGATTGAGGTGATCAATACGGATGCGGAAGGACGTTTGGTGCTGGCGGATGTGATGTGGTATTGCCAGGAAAAATACGATCCGCGCTTCATGGTGGATCTGGCGACACTGACGGGCGCCATCATTATCGCGCTTGGCCATGAACGCGCGGGGCTTTTCAGCAATGATGACACGCTCGCGACCCATGTGAAGGAAGCCGGCAGCGCAGTGGGTGAGAAGGCGTGGCGCATGCCGCTTGGTGATGCTTATGACAAGCAGATCAAATCCGACATTGCCGATATGAAGAATGTTGGCGGCAGGCCGGGCGGTTCTATCACCGCGGCGCAATTCATCCAGCGTTTTGTCAATGGCAAGCCCTGGGCGCATTTGGATATTGCCGGCACCGCCTGGTCTTCCAAGGATGCGCCAACCGTGCCGAAGGGTGCGACCGCTTATGGCGTGCGCATGCTGGATCGCATGGTGGCGGATCATTACGAAGGTTGAAGCTGCGTCGCTTTTACGCTGATGACAAAGCTTACCCTGCAACGCGTCGCGCAAGCGAAAAAGCGCCACAAGACGCGCAGCGCCGATAGCGCACTGATCCTGCCGGCGATTGAAGGCGATGCACCGCATGACCCGGCACTGGCGGCGGCGGCCAAGGCAGCGCGCTTCACCGGCAAGGCGGGCGAAGCGCTTGCCGTGCCGGGCGCACATGGCTTCACCATACTGGCCGGTGTTGGCGCCGGGTGCGCCATCAGTGATTGGGAAGCGGGTGGCGGTGCCGGAATGGCCGCAGCGGCAGGCCGTGCGCAGGCGGTATTGCTGGCGGAAGGCGCGACACCAGAGCAAGCAGCGGGTTTCGCCGCAGGTGCGCTGTTGAATGCCTGGCGCTTCAATGCGCTTCGCGACGCCAGCAAGGATAAGGATGCGCCGCCTGCAAAGGTGATTTTGGCGGTGGCTTCACCGGCCAAGGTGGAAGCCGCCTGGCAACGTGCGGAGGCCATGCTGCGCGGCGTGCTTTACGCGCGCGATCTGGTGGCGGAACCTGGCAATCGCCTGAACCCGAAAAGCTTCGCGGAAAGGCTGCGCGGCTTGCGCGACTTCGGCCTGAAGATTGAGGTGCTGGAGGGCAAACGCCTGACAGCGCTTGGCATGGGTGCACTTTGCGCCGTGGGCGGCGGGGCAGAACATGGCCCGCGGCTTGTTGTGCTGCGCTGGCCGGGCAAGCTGAAATCCGCGCCGGTTGCCTTTGTCGGCAAGGGCATTTGCTTTGACACCGGCGGCATTTCCATCAAGCCCGCTGCGGGCATGGAAGAGATGCGCGGCGATATGGCAGGCGCGGCGGCAGCAGCAGGTGCCGTGTTGACACTGGCTCTCCGACAATCGCCCGCACCGGCGGTGGCGGTGCTGGCACTGGCGGAAAATGCCATTGGCGCGGCTTCCTATCGCCCAGGCGATATTCTGCGAAGTTTCAGCGGCAAGACGATCGAGGTTTTGGATACGGATGCCGAAGGGCGGCTGGTTTTGGCCGATGCGCTTGCCTATACGGCGCAGCGTTTTCGCCCGCGCGCCATGATCAATCTGGCGACACTGACGGGCAGCATCATCACAGCTCTTGGCCTTCACCGCGCTGGCGTCTTTGGCAATGATGAGGCTTTGACAGCGGCGCTGATGGCGGCGGGGGAAGCGGTTGCCGAACCGCTTTGGCCCATGCCGATTGACGATGAACACAGGGATGTTTTGAAAAGCGATATCGCCGATTTGCGCCAATGCGCGCCGGCGGGCAGCGGCGCCTGGGGCGGGCGCTTCCTGTCCGATGCCTGCCATGCGGCGGCGTTTTTGCGGGAATTTGCGGGCAGCAGTGCCTGGGCGCATCTGGATATTGCGGGCGTCGAGGCGCGCGAAGAAGCGGCACCTTTGGGGCCGAAAGGGCCAAGCGGCTTTGGCGTGCGCTTGCTGGATCGTCTGGTTGCCACACGCTTTGAACACGACGCATGACCGAGATCGGTTTCTATCACCTGACGCGCAGCAAATTGCAGGAAGCGCTGCCGAAGCTGCTTGGGCGCGTCCTGGATGCAGGGGGGCGCGGCCTTATCCTCTGCACCGATGCCGAACGCGCCCGCGCCCTGGATGCGGCGCTCTGGCTGCCTGCCGATCCGCCCTGGCTGCCGCATGGCCTGGCGGGCGGGGAGCATGATGCAGCGCAGCCCCTATTGATTGCCGATCAGGATATGCCGCCGGCCAATGGCGCGCGTTTCCTGGTGCTGGTGGATGGCGCGATGAGTGTTTTGTTACAAGATTATGATCGTGTGCTCGATCTTTTCGATGCCGGCGATGAAGCGGCGGTGGCGGCAGCGCGGGCGCGCTGGCTTGCCGCCAAGGAAGCCGGGCATAGCATGACCTATTGGCAGCAAACGGATCGCGGCTGGGAGAAAAAGGCGAGCCACCCGCCAGCATCTTGACCCTTCCCGCCACCGCCCCCTACACGCCAATTGACATTACAGGAACGCCTTTCATGACTGATGCCGCCCAGGAACAGATGGAAATCCTGGCAGGGGCCCTGCCCTTCCTGAAGCGCTACGATGATCAGATCGTGGTGGTGAAATATGGCGGCCACGCCATGGGGGAAGAAGAAACCGCGCTGCGTTTTGGCCGCGATATCGCGCTGCTGGAACAGGTGGGCGTGAACCCCGTGGTGGTGCATGGCGGCGGGCCGCAGATCAATGCCATGCTGAAGCGCCTCGATGTAAAATCCACCTTTGTGCAGGGGTTGCGCGTGACCGATGCTGCCATGCTGGATGTGGTGGAAATGGTCCTCGCTGGGCCGGTGAACAAACAAGTGGCGGAAGCCATCACCCGCGCCGGCGTCATGGCGGTTGGGATTTCCGGCAAGGATGGCGGGCTGGTGCGGGCGCGGAAGCTCACGCGCACTTATCGCGACCCGGACAGCAATATTGAAAAAGTGCTCGATCTTGGTTTTGTGGGCGAACCTGAATCCATCAATCCGCGCGTACTGGAATTGATGATTGGCGCGGATATCGTGCCCGTGGTCGCCCCCGTTGGCGCGGGCGCTGATGGCCAGACCTATAACATCAATGCCGATACGGTGGCGGGTGCGATTGCCGGCTCGCTTTCTGCCGAGCGGCTTTTGATGCTGACCGATGTGCGCGGCGTGCTGGGGCCGGATGGCAATTTCATCCCGGAAATGACGGTGGCCGAGGTGAAAAAGGGCATCGCCGATGGCTGGATTTCCGGCGGCATGATCCCGAAGGTGGAAACCTGCATCTATGCGGTTGAAAAGGGCGTGAAGGGTGCCGTGATCCTGGATGGTCGCGTGCCCCATGCGGTGCTGCGGGAATTATTCACCGATGGCGGTGCGGGCACGCTGATCCGCCCCTGATTGGCGGCCCCTTGCCGTGTGCGGGAAGCGCTAAAAGCGCGGCCCGCCATTATCCGTGCGCCAGACCATGGATTTCGCCGGGAAGCCTTTGGTGACAGGGTCAATCTGACGGCTGCTCATGCCGGCAGGCAGATTGGGCTGCGGTAATCCCAGACGATCCGCGACGCATTGCCGGATACGAAACAGCAAAGCAGGGTCCACATCGGGACGCTGCATCAAGGGGCGTAGCAGGCTTTCGGCGACCACACCTGCAATCCGAATCGCGGTATCCGGCGTAAGCGCAGGCCGCGCCATCAGGCTTGGTAACCATTCCGGATTGAAGCGCGCCCGGTTCAGCACATCATCCAGGCTGACGGCACGAATTTTGGAACTGGTATTTTCCAGCATCAGGCAGATGGCGATGCGATCACCTTGGGCGATCAGCGCATCGGTCACTGCCTCCCCAATACCTGCGCGGCGGGCCACGGCTTGCGCGGTTGCGGCGCTCGGCGGAGCTTCCAACAGCATCAGCAAATCCGCCTCGGTCAGGAGGGGCGATAGACGGATCACTGGCTCCGCAACGCGGATTTCGGAATCCATGGCCAGCCGCAAGGCGGCTTCACGCGGCACATTCGAAAGATTCTCGATTGCATCGGCGATGATGAAGCGAATTTGGGCCACGGTATCTTCGGTAAGCCGCAAGATGATCGGCTGCACAACCTGCGCCAAGCGGTCATGGGTGGAAGATGTAAGCGTTGGCAAAATATCCGCCACACGCCGCGCCAAGGCTTCACGCACCGCGGCGCATTCATCTGTGGTCAGCGTCTGCAACACGGCGAAGGGTGCGCGCGCATTCGCAATCACGCTGGCCCGGACGCGTGGTTCCTGATCCTTTGAAAGTAAAGCCAGCACCTCATGCGGGGTGGTGGCGTTGCGGGCCAGCATGGCGCGCGTGCCGGTGTCACTCTCCCGCGCCAGGCGCAGCATGTTTTCGACCGTACCGCTCATGCCGCGCCTGTCCCAGTCCTGGGGCAAGGCAGTGGGGCAAGGGCTGGCATGCGGGCTTCGCGACTGGAACGCATGGCGGCATATTCCCCATGCCTGCCTAATCTTTAGTTACCAACCAGCGTTGACAGCGCCCCCGCCCCGCCGCAAGGAAAGGGCGCTTTGCCGAAGGAACCTGCCACATGAACATGATTGCCCTTCAAGCCCGTATCGAAGCGCTTTGGGCTCGCCGTGATCAGCTTTCGCCCGCGACCACTGGCGCTGATCGCGCATCGGTTGAAGAAGCGTTGGAAATGCTCGATTCCGGCCAGGCCCGCGTGGCGGAACCCGATGGGAATGGTGGCTGGAAGGTCAATCAATGGTTGAAGCAGGCGGTGCTGATGTCCTTCCGCCTAGCCGATTCCGCGCCGATGGAAATTTCAACCGGCGCCTATGACAAGGTGCCGCTGAAATTCGAAGGCTGGGGCGAAAACCGCTTCCGCGAAGCGGGCTTCCGCGTGGTGCCGGGTGCCGTGGTGCGCCGTTCCGCCTATATCGCGCGCAATGTGGTGCTGATGCCATCCTTCGTGAACCTCGGCGCGCGCGTTGAGGAAAACACCATGGTGGATACCTGGGCCACCGTTGGTTCCTGCGCGCAGATCGGCAAGAATGTGCATCTTTCAGGCGGCGTTGGCATTGGCGGCGTGCTTGAGCCGCTGCAGGCGAACCCGGTGGTCATTGAAGATGATTGCTTCATCGGCGCGCGGTCCGAAGTGGTGGAAGGTGTCATTGTGGAACGCGGCAGCGTGCTTTCCATGGGCGTTTTCATCAGCGCCACCACCAAGATTGTGGATCGCACGACCGGTGAGATTTTCATGGGCCGCGTGCCTTCCTATTCCGTGGTGGTGCCTGGTTCCTTGCCAGGCAAGCCGCTGCCGGATGGCTCGCCCGGGCCTTCGCTTTATTGCGCGGTGATTGTGAAGCGCGTGGATGCGCAAACCCGCGCCAAGACCGCGATCAACGAATTACTGCGTGACTGATCCGGTCCCCCTTCTCCAGGCGCTGATCCGCTGCCCCTCCGTCACCCCGGAAGAAGGCGGCGCGCTTGGCGTGCTGGAAGCGGCGCTGATACCGCTTGGCTTCACCTGCACGCGGCTGAAATTCGCGGAGGTGGATAATCTATTCGCCCGGCGCGGGCGCCATGGGCCGCATTTTTGCTATGCGGGGCATACGGATGTGGTGCCGGTCGGTGATCGCGCCGGCTGGCAGCATGACCCCTTCGGCGCTGAAATCGCCAATGGCATGATCTATGGCCGCGGCGCCTGCGACATGAAGGGCAGCATCGCGGCCTTTATTGCGGGCTTGACCGATTTCCTTGCGCTGCGGCCCGATCATCAGGGCAGCATCAGCTTGTTGATTACGGGTGATGAAGAAGGGCCTTCCATCAATGGCACTGCCAAAGTGCTGGAATGGATGGCGAATAATGATCAGATCCCCGATATGGCGCTGGTGGGTGAACCCACTTCCAAGGTGAAACTGGGCGACACGCTTAAGATTGGCCGGCGCGGTTCCATGACAGCGCATATCACCGTGCATGGGGTGCAGGGCCATTCCGCCTATCCGGAACGCGCCGATAACCCGATCCATCGGCTGCTGCGCGCGCTCAATCGCCTGACGGCTGAGCCTTTGGACAATGGCAGCGATTGGTTCCAACCATCCACGCTGCAAGTGACGGGTTTTGATGTTGGCAATGGCGCATCAAATGTCATTCCGGCGGCGGCCAAGGCGTTTTTGAATATCCGCTTCAATGACCTGCATCGCAGTAGCGGCCTGACCCAGCGCATTCGTGCCGTGCTGGAAGAAGAAGCGCCAAACCATGATCTGAAGGTCACGGTTTCCGGCGAAAGCTTCCTGACCGAACCGGGGCCATTCGTGGCCGGGCTGCAACGCGCTATTGAACGCGCGACGGGCGCGCAGGCGAAGCTGGATACCGGCGGCGGCACATCCGATGCACGCTTCATCACGCGCTATTGCCCCGTGGCGGAATTGGGCGCGGTGGGGGCCACCATGCACAAGGTGGATGAATGCGCGCCGATTGATGAGTTGCGTGATCTAGCAACGCTTTATCGCATGGCGCTTGAGGAGCTGGTCGGCTGACCAACACCCCGCAAGGCGGCGTGGCGCGCGCGCTCGCCGGCGCCTTCATGCTGGCGCGCGGGCGTGCAGCGGGGCTGGCAGCTTTTGAGAATACCTTGCCTGTCGCGGCCTATTCCTTTCGCGCAGCGGCGATCTGCCTGCCGATATTCCTGTTCTTCAAGGACCAGGCCAGCGCACCCGGTGACGTGGCACTTTCGATTATTGTGGATTTGTTGCTCTTCGCGGCTTCCTGGGCAGGGTTTGCGCTGGCGTCACTTTCCCTGGCCAAGGCGCTGGGCGTCGCTGATTCCTGGCCGCGCTTCATCGCTGCCTGGAATTGGTCCGCCGTGGTGCAATATCTGGCACTGGCGGCGCTGAGCCTGCCGGGCTTGCTGCTGGGTAATGGCAGCTTGCTCGACCTTGGCGGGTTATTGGCGCTGTTTTATGCGCTTTGGTTGGAATGGTTTGTCGCGCGCCATGCGCTGCGCCTCAGCGCGCTGGGTGCGGCGGGCTTCGTCGCGCTTGATCTTGGCGTCGCGGTGTTTCTGGGCGGCTTCGCGGCGCGCATTACTGCGGGCTAATCCGGCTTTATTCCAGAAACTCCGGTGAAATCAGGCGCGGCAGGATCAACGACACATCCGGCCACATGATGACCAAGCCAAGCACCGCAAACATGGGCAGCAGCATGATGATGGTATCCTTGATCACAGCCCCCATCTTCATCCCCGCCACATGACAAGCGATCATCAGGCATAGACCATAAGGCGGCGTCACCAGGCCGAAAGCCAGGCTCACAATCCCGATCATGGCGAAATGCACGGGATGAATGCCGACTTCCATCGCAAGCGGTTGCAGGATGGCGCCGACAATGATGATGGCGGGGATGGCATCCAGAAAACAGCCCACCACCAGGAAGACGCCGGCGATGAAGAATCCTGTCATGATCTTGCCCATGCCCCAGGCGGAAACGCCGGTCAGGATGGCTTCCGGGATTTTGTAATAGGCGAGCAACCAGCCAAAGGCTGAAGCGGTGCCAACACAAAACAGTGCAACTGCTGCAAGCCGACCCGTTTCACCAAGCGCGCCATAAAGCGCCTTCAAATCCATTTCCCGATAGACAACCAGGGAAAGCATGCCAGCATAAAGCACGGCGATGCAGGCACTTTCGGTTGCCGTGAACCAGCCGAAAATCTTACCGCCGATGATGATGAAGGGCGTCATCAGCGCAGGCAAAGAAATCCAGGTGGCAAATCCCACTTCCCGCAGGTTGGCGCGCGGATAAGTTGGGTAGCCGCGTTTCTTGGCATAGGCATGTACCGTTGCCATTTGCACAAGGCCAATCAGCAAGCCGGGAATGACACCCGCCAGAAACAGCGCGCCGATGGAAACGGTGAGCACACCGCCCCAGACAATCATCAGAATGGATGGCGGAATAATGACCGCAAGCACGGCAGAAACCGCCGTGATGGCAACCGAGAAACTGTCATCATAGCCTTCGCGGCGCTGCGCTTCGATGAAGATCTTGGACTGCGATGCGGCGTCCGCCGTACTGCTGCCGCTAATGCCAGCAAAAAAGAAGGATAGCACAACATTGATCTGCGCAAGCCCGCCTGGGAAATGCCCCACCAAGGCGCGCGATAGCCGCACCAGCCTATCGGTAATACCACCCACATTCATCAGATTGGCGGTAAGCAGGAAAAAGGGCACCGCCAGCAAGATGAAGGAATTATAGGCGTTGAAGGTTTCCTGCATCAGCGTCATCGCACCTAGGCGCGGTTCAATCAGCATTACCGGCAGACAGGCCATGCCAAGCGCCACCGCCACCGGCACCCGCAGCGCGAGCAGCGCGAAGAACCCACCAAACAGGATCCAGGCGGCTTCCCCCGGCGCCAATACATTGCCGCCCATCATGGCGCTTCGCCCCCGAATAGTGTTTTCAGATCATCGTAGAATTTAAGGCCACCAAAAAGCAGCCAGGAAAACCCCAGAAGGGGCCAGGCAAGATGGATCAACCACAGCGGCAATTCCGCCAATTCACTGATGCGGAACCAGGCGAAATCCACAAATTCAATGCCATACCAGAAGAAGGCGGCGGCAAAGATCAGCACAAAAACACCACTCACCAGATCAAGCGCGGCGCGCGCGCGGCCATGCAGCGTAGGCCATAGATCCACATTGAAATGGATGCCTTCCTTCAACCCCACCATGGCGCCAATCATGATGGTCCATACCAGCAGGAAGCGCGCCATTTCCTCGGTCCAGATGTAATGCGGCAGGAAATCGGTGAAGCGCGCAAAAATCTGCAAGGTCACCGGAAACACCAAAATCAGCACACTCAGCGCCAGCAATAGCGACAGAAAGCGGCTGTAAAACTCGGCCATTCTATGCACGGCATGGCGAATACCCGCTTCGCGCATAACGCCCCCTTCCCTACCCGACGACTGGTTATTTTTCTTTCTTGGGGGTCGCCTTCCAGCAGCGCCTGGCCGCTGGAAGGTGAAACCGATTACGACGTCAGCGCATTGATGCGGGAGAAGATGCTCTCTGCCCCCACTTCCTTCGCATAGGCTTCCATCACCGGGTCAACCGCGCGCTTCAACGCTGCGCGATCATTGAAGGCAACGCGCCGCAAGCGGCCCGCAGCTTCAAGGGTCGCAATCTTCTGCCCATCCTCACTGCTTTCCGCTTCACGCCCAAAGGCGCCGGCTTCACGCCCAGCGCGCTTTACCGCTTCCTGCAAGGCGGGCGGCAGGCGCGACAGGGTTTGGCTCGAAAAACAGATCGGGCGGATGGTGATGGCGTGTTCGGTCATGATCAGGTTTGGCGCCACTTCAAAGAAGCGCATTGCCTCCACGCCCGCTGCTTCATTCTCACCGGCTTCGATCACGTTGTTCTGGATGCCGTTATAAACTTCATTATAGGCGATCACGGTCGGCGCCATGCCGGCCGCCTGGAAGGTGCGCGACCAGATCGGCGCGCCCTGCACGCGCACCTTAAGGCCGCGCAGATCCGCCATATTGGTGATGCGCTTATTGGCAAAGATGTTGCGCACGCCGCCACCGGCATAGCCGATCAGCATTACCTTTGCACGGCGTTCCACCTCATCCGCCACGGGCGCGAAAAGGTTTTGATCCAGCACCTGGTTCCAATGCTTCAGGTCACGGAACAGAAAGGGCGCATCCACAAAGGGCGCCGCGCGGCTAAAGGTGGACATATGCGCCGGGGAGACAATGCCGTAATCCACCGCACCACGGCCCGCCGACATGTATTCGAAATACTGCTTCTCAAGCCCCAGGCTGCTATTTTTGTGCAGCACGAAATTCACCGGGCCTGCCGTGTAATAGCGCTTCACCAATTCTTCAAAGCGCACCAAAGCGCGGGTGAAGACATGTTCATCATTGAACTGACTCGCGCCATTCAGGGTAATAGCCTGCTGCGCACGTGCTACGGCCGGCGCGGCCAAGCCCGCCACTGCCAGGGATGCCCCAAGTAATTGCCTTCGCTTCATGACGTTTCTCCCATTTTTTACCGGGGTCGTGCCTCGGCTGACGTAACTATAGGCAGGCATTTCGGCGCGCGGGAAGCCTTACCCCTTTGCAAGGGCCGCTTTCCTGGCAAAACTCGCCGAAACGGAGGGGATAAGATGGCGAACATTGATCTGGCCGGCCGGGTTGCGGTGATTACCGGGGCAGCGCGCGGGATAGGGCTTGCCGTGGCAGAGCTGGCCGCCAGCAGGGGTGCGACCATCGCCATTTGGGACATGGATGAAGCGGCTTCCAAGGCCGCAGCCGCGCGCTTGGGTCACGCCAAGGTCAGCACCCATATCCTTGATCTGACCGATGCCACAGCGGTTGAAGCTGCAACTCAGGCGACCCTCACGGTGCATGGCCGCGTTGATATTCTGGTCAATAACGCCGGCATCACCGGCGGCAATGGGCCGGTCTGGGAATTGCCCGTGGCAGAATGGCGGCGCGTGATTGAAGTGAATTTGATCGCCCCCTTCATCGTCGCCCGCGCCCTGGTGCCGCATATGCGGGCGGCGGGTTATGGGCGGGTGGTGAATATCGCCTCCATCGCCGGTAAGGAGGGCAACCCGAATGCATCGCATTACAGCGCTTCCAAGGCGGGTTTGATTGGGCTTACCAAGTCGCTCGGCAAGGAATTGGCCGGCTGTGGGGTGCTTGCCAATTGTGTCACGCCGGCGGCGGCCGAGACGGATATCTTCAAGCAAATGACACCGCAGCAAATCGCCTGGATGCGGTCCAAGATTCCGATGGATCGCTTTGTGCAGGTGGAGGAAATCGCCGAGCTTGTCTGCTGGCTGGCGTCCGAAGCCTGTTCCTTTTCAACCGGCGCCGTTTTCGACATTTCCGGCGGGCGCGCAACCTACTGACGCGGGCGCATTGCCAGCCAGGGCGCGGCGCTGCAAGCTTCACCCAACCTTATCTGGAGAGAGATTGGACATGAGCACAGAAGGCAAGATCGCAGTCGTCACCGGGGCTGGCAGCGGCGTGGGCCGTGCGGCGGCTTTGGCGCTGCTGGGTGGTGGTTGGCATGTCGTGCTGGCGGGCCGCCGCGCCGATGCCTTGCAGGAAACCGTGACGCTTGCCGGTGCGGCAGGATCACGCGCGCTATGCGTGCCTTCCGATGTGTCCGATC
Source organism: Alphaproteobacteria bacterium (assembly GCA_016869735.1). Classification (GTDB taxonomy): domain Bacteria; phylum Pseudomonadota; class Alphaproteobacteria; order Acetobacterales; family Acetobacteraceae; genus Neoroseomonas. Next base: position 73,642 of record VGDL01000002.1, on the reverse strand, counting down.
CCGCCGCGGTGAACGCGCTTTTCGCCACCGTGAAGCAGCGCTACGGTCGGCTTGATATGCTGTTCAATAATGCCGGGACCAATGTGCCCGGCATGCCTTTTGAAGACCTGACCTATGCGGATTGGACCCGCGTTGTTGGTGTGAACCTGACCGGCTGCTTCCTGTGCGCCCAGGCTGCCTTTCGAATCATGAAGGACCAAAAGCCGCAGGGCGGGCGCATCATCAATAATGGTTCGATCAGCGCGCATACGCCCCGCCCGGATAGCGCGCCTTATACCGCCACCAAGCATTCCATTACGGGGCTGACGAAATCCCTCATGCTCGATGGCCGCAAATACGATATCTGCGCGGGGCAGATTGATATCGGCAATGCCGCAACGCCGATGACACAGCGCATGACGCGCGGCGTAAAGCAGGCCGATGGCAGCGTGGCGGTCGAGCCCACCATGGATGCCGCGCATGTCGGCAATGCCATTCTGCACATGGCCAATCTGCCTTTGGAGGCGAATATCTTCACCATGACCATCAAGGCGACCAAGATGCCCTTCGAAGGTCGCGGCTGAAGGCTTATGGCAACGCATCATCTGAAGGTACAGGAACCCTTCCGCGCGCTGTTTTACGCGCCATTCTATGCGGCACTGGCGCGCGGCGATTACGCAGTGGAAGGCGTGGACGTCACGCTGCTACCCGGTGCGGTGCCATCGCTTGCGAAGGATTCGGTACTGGATCGTACGGCAGACCTCGCCTGGGGTGGGCCAATGCGGCTTTTGCTCGCGCATGATGCCGACCCCGCCTGCCCTTTGCGGCTATTTGGCGCGGTGGTGATGGGTGATCCCTTCTTCCTGGTGGGACGCGTGCCCAATCCTGGCTTCAAGCTACGCGATCTGGCGGGCATGACGCTTGGCACGGTCAGCGAAGTGCCAACGCCATGGTGGACGCTACAGGATGATATCCGCGCGGCGGGGATTGATCCGAACGCCATAAAGCGCATCACGGATCAGCCCATGCCCGCCAATGCCGCTGCGGTCGCAGCAGGCACGCTGGATGTGGCGCAGCTTTTCGAACCGCTGGTCAGCCAGATGGAAGCCGCGGGCACCGGCCATGTTTGGTATGCGCAGGCCAGTCGCGGCCCCACTTCCTATACGGCGTTTTATGCGCGCAATGATGTGATTGCCGTCAAGCGCGCCGCGATGGAAGCCATGGTGCGCGGCTTGGCGCGCACACTGACTTGGTTCACCGGAGCCTCACCAGAAGAAATTACCGCCTGCATTGCGCCGTTCTTTGAAGGCGGCGACGCGGCGCTGATGGCCCGCGCCATTGCCCGCTACAAATCCGTCAAGCTCTGGACTAAAACGCCGCGCTTCCCGCCAGAAGCTCTGGCGCAGTTGGAACGCGGCATGCTCTCCGCCGGCGCCATCAAACGCACACCGGGCTTTGCCGGGCTGGTTGCGGAGGATGTGACGGAAAGCGCGCTGCGTTGACGATGACCCCGGAAGCCTGAGATGGGCGCGCTGAAAGGCATCACCGTGCTGGAATTGGCCGGGATTGGGCCTGGTCCCTTCTGCGCCATGCTGCTGGCCGATATGGGTGCCCGCGTCATTCGCATTGATCGCCCCGAAGGCCCGGCCGGCACACGCGATGATGTGGTGCTACGTGGGCGACGCTCACTGGCGCTTGATCTCAAACGGCCCGCCGCTGTTGCCGCGATGAAGCGCATGGCCGCGCAAGCGGATGTGCTGATTGAAGGCTTTCGCCCCGGCGTGATGGAACGGCTTAGCCTTGGCCCGGATCCCTTGCTGGAAGTTAACCCTCGCCTGATCTATGGCCGCATGACCGGCTGGGGGCAGGATGGTCCCTTTGCGAAGCTTGCAGGCCACGACATCAATTATATCGCGCTGACCGGAGCGCTGCATGCCATGGGCGAACCGGATCGTCCGCCATCACCGCCGCTCAATCTGGTGGGTGATTACGGCGGCGGCGGCATGCTGCTGGCGCTTGGTATTCTCGCCGCCCTTCTTGAACGCGCGGGGTCCGGCCGCGGCCAGGTCGTGGATGCGGCCATGGTGGATGGCGCGGCGCTGCTGATGGCGCCGATTTATGGCATGATGGCGCTTGGGCGCTGGAAGCCTGACAGGGGCGCAAATCTTCTTGATGGCGCGGCGAGCTTTTACGGCAGCTACGCCTGCGCCTGCGGTGGCTATGTCGCGGTAGGCCCGATTGAACCGGCATTCTTCGCTGAAATGCTCCAGCGCATGGGCCTTGATGCTGCTGAGTTCGCAAACCGCATGGACCCTGCCTTCTGGCCGGCGCATAAGACCAAACTTGCTGAGGCATTTCGCAGCCGCACGCGTGATGACTGGGCAGCAATTTTCGCCGATAGCGATGGCTGTGTTGCGCCGATCCTCTCAATGGCCGAGGTGCGCGCGCATCCGCATATCGCCGCGCGGGAGACTTTTGTGGAAGCGCATGGCGCAGTGCAGCCAGCGCCGGCGCCACGGCTTTCGCGCACGCCATCGGCCATTGGTGCCGCAGCGCCCTTGCGCGGTGAACATGGCGCTGAAATCCTCACCGAATTCGGCTTTTCTGCGGCCGAAGTCACAGATTTGCTGGGCGCCGCATCGGTAAACTAGTCTTGGCCAATACCTTCAGCGAAAGCCTTCCTTCAGTACGCGGCGCAACAGCTTGCCGGCCTCACTGCGCGGCAATTCCTCAACAAAATCCACCGCCACCGGAATCTTGAGACTGCCAAGTTGGCTTCGGCAATGGGCAATGATGGAAGCCGCCAGCGCAGCATCACCAGGTGCGCCGCGCGGTACGACCAGCGCGCGCGGGCGCTCCCCCAATGCAGCATCATACATGCCAATCACAGCGGCTTCAGCAACGGCCGAGTGTTGCGTGAGCACCGCCTCAATCTCCGCCGGATAAATATTGACGCCGCCCGAAAGGATCAGATCAGCCCTGCGGTCCGACAGGAACAGAAAGCCATCCTCATCAAGCCAGCCAAGATCATGCAGTGTTGCCCAGCCACGATCATTATAGGCTTCGGCAGTTTTCTCGGGATCATTATGATAGGCAAAGCGCGCCCCGCCTTCGAACCAGATGCGCCCGATCTCTCCGGGCGGAAGTTCATGCCCATCCTCTTCCAGAATATGCACCGCGCCATAGGCAGGGCGACCAACACTGCCGGGCTTGCGCAGCCAGGTTTCGCTGTCAATGAAACAAACGCCAATGCCTTCGCTGCCGGCATAATATTCGCGAATAATCGGCCCCCACCATTCCAGCATGGCGCGCTTCACCGGGATGGGGCATGGCGCCGCCGCATGCATGGCAGAGCGATGGCTGGAAAGGTCGAAAGCGCTTCGCACCGCATCCGGCAAGGCAAGCAGGCGCACGAACATGGTGGGCACCCATTGGCTATGGGTGATGCGGTATTTCTCGATCAGGGCCAGGCATGCCTCCGCATCGAATTTCCGCATGATCACCGCCGTGCCGCCGCCATCAATCGTGCGTTACACGTAACGATTGGGGGCTGCGTGATAAAGCGGCGCCGGCGAAAGATAGATGGTATCCGCCGCAAAGCCGTAAAGGCCCTTCCAGCTCATGTCGAATTCGGGCTTATGGCGATCGGTAAAGGGAAGCAGAGGCCGGCGAATGCCCTTGGGCAGGCCCGTTGTGCCGGATGAATACAGGAATTCCCGCCCGATTGGCCTTTCGCCGGCGGGCCATGTTTCAGGCTGCCCCATCATGAGCGATTGCAGCGGCTGAAAGCCCGGTATGGCGCCGCCGGCGCTGAAGCGATGCGCCAGGGGCTGAAGATCAAGCGCAGCGGCCAGATCACGCAGGGCGGCGCCAGCCACCAATAATGCGGCACCCGAATCCCGCAGCACATGCTGAACTTCCTGCGCCCTCAAATGGATGGATAGCGGTGTCACCATCAGGCAGGCGCGTTTCGCGCCATAGCTCATAATCAAAAATTCTGGCGTATTTTCCAGGAGCAAAGCAATGCCCTGCCCCGGCGTCAGCCCCAGCGCGATCAACCCATGCGCCGCCTGATTGGCTGCCGCATCCAGGGCGTGGAAGCTCAGGCTTTCGCCGGTATCAGGAAAGATGGCAGCCGGTTTTTCAGGCGTTTCGCTGGCCAATTTCGCAAGCAATGGCATTGGCTTTCCTTGTGTGATCTCCACCCTTTGTTGCAATGCGTGTTTGCTTCACCTGGATGCTGGGTGATCCTCGCCGGTCCCGTCAAGCCGGAAGTCGGATACAGCACCGCGCGCAGCACGCTTGCTTGTCTGTCGCCGCTGATTGCGGGAAGCTTCCTCCAGACGGGAAAAATCTGGCGGAGAATAGGCATGAAGGAACGAATTGCGGTTTTTGGCATGGGCCAGATGGGGGCGAATATGGCGTCCCGCCTGACCGAGCAGGGTTTTGATGTGCTTGGTTACGACGTGAACCCAGCCCGTCGGCAGGAATTGGCCGAACGTCAGGTCGCGGTGGCCGATACGGTGGAAGCCGCGCTTGCCGGCCGCCCCGTGGTACTGACCAGCCTGCCCGATCCCGCCGCCGCGAAATCCGCCTGGCTTGCACCCGGTGGTCTGGTGGATCAGGCAGCGGCCGGCACGCTGATCATCGAACTTTCAACCCTTGATCCGGACACGATGCGCGAGATTGCTGCTGCTGCCGCCGCCAAGGGTATCGCCGTGCTGGATTGCCCGGTCAGCGGCGGGCCGATGGAATCACTTCGTGGTGAATTGGTGCTGATTGTGGGCGGTGATCCAGCCGATATCCGCCGTGCGGAGCCCGTGTTGCAAAGCCTTGGGCAATCCTGGTCCCATACCGGGGCGGTTGGCACGGCCAAGGCGGTCAAGCTCGTCAATAACATGATGTCCATGGGCAATGTGTTGATTGCCTGCGAAGCCTTCGCGCTTGGCGAAGCAGCGGGTGTTGCGCCGGAGACGCTGTACCAGGTGCTCTCACAAAGTGGCGGGCGATCCTTTCATTTCACCAAGCGCTTCCCGAAGGCGCTCAAGAATGATTTCGATCCCGGCTTCAAGATGGAACTTGGCGAGAAGGATCTGGCACTCGCGATTGATTTTGGCAGGGCGTTACGCCAGCCCACACCCGCCACGTCCGCGGTGCGCGAATTGATGGCGCAGGCGCTTGCAAGCGGCCATCGCGGGCGGGATGTGGTGGCGTTGCTTGAGATGTTTCGCGCCTTTACCCCGAAGAAATGAGGGGTGCAGCTTCGGTGGAATATCCAGGCAAAGCCTATCTGTAGCGCGCAGCCGTGATGAATTGGCTGAATGCCTCACACCAGATCAGCAGGCTGGTATAGGCATCAATTTCAATCTGCGGCGGAATATCCAGGATGAAGCCGTTGAAGCTTTTCACTTCCCCCACCTGCACGGATCGGGGTTTGATGCCGGCAAAGGAAGCTTTATTCGCCACCAATTCCGGCGTCAGATAAAATCGGTAATCCGGTCCTGGCGCCAGGCGCCCGCGATGCACAATGCGTCGCGGGGAGATGAAAACCTCCCCCTCTCCCCAATGCAAAGCATCACTGCCAGGATGATTGCGATCCAGGCTCGCGCGGTAGCGCGCCTCGGCTGCCGCCGCATCAAGCGCCGCAGGCTCGGGCGCGGGCGGGGCGGTCAGGATTGGCAGCAGATAAATCCCGCCCGCGATGCCGGCACCAAATGTCGCCAAATGGGAAAGCCCCAAAAGCGCGGCTCTGCGGCCCAACATCACAAGCCGCGCTCAGCTTTCGTCGCGGCCAGATCATCCTCGATAAAACCTTGAATGATCTCCTCCATCGGTTCCTGTTCCTTGAAGCCGAGGCGCCGCGCGCGCGTGGCTGCGAAGGCGCCGGGCCAGCCATTCACAATGTCAAACACTTCCTTGTCGAAGACGAAGCCCACTTTCTCTCGCGCGGCTTTGGCGGAAACCTGCTCCAAAGCGCCCAGGATTTTCGCAACCGTCAGGCTGCGGCCCGGAGGGTTGATGCCACGGTCCAAGCCAAGCGGCGCGCTATCCATCGCCGCTGCGTGCAGGAACCATTCAATCGTGGCGCGCGGCGAGCAAATCCAAACCGCGAAATCATCCGGCACCGGGCAATTCGTTTCAAGCCCGAGCAAGGGTTCGCGCACAATGGCGGACACGAAAGATGATGCTGCCTTATTGGGCCGGCCTGGGCGCACCATCACGGTCGGCAGGCGCAGATTCACCGCATCCATGAAGCCGCGGCGTGAAGCGTCATGCAGCAGCAATTCGCCAATCGCCTTTTGCGCGCCATAAGAATTGGTCGGGATTTGCCGCCCATCATCCGGCACCACCGCATCCTGCCCGCCACCGAAGGACGCAACGGAAGACGTGAAAATCACCCTCGGCCTGGTGCCGAGCGCGCGACAGGCGGCGAGTACCGCCAGTGTGCCATGCAGATTGACCTTCATGCCAAGGTCGAAATCCGCCTCCGCCGCAGCACTCACCACCGCAGCCAAGTGAAACACCACCTCGGTCCCCGCCGGGATGGCAGCGGCAACCGCCGCCGGGTCCGCCACATCACCGCCAAGGCAGGTCACCGGAAAGGGTGCGGGAAGCGTGGCAGGGGCGGCAAGGTCGAATAGCGTGAGGCCCGTGATGGCCCGCCCACCCAGCGCGCCATCCTTGGCAAGCCGCGCCGCCAATTTACGCCCCAAAAAGCCAGCCCCGCCCAGAATGGTGATCCGCATTGCCCTAGCCTCCCCGTTACACTGCAAGGTTTGGCGCGCGGCGCGGAAGGGCGCAATATGGGGGCATGATCGAAAAGCGTCCTTTCCGTTATTTCCTGAACCGCAACCATGGCGTGCCCGGCATCGCCGTGCTGCCTGAGAACGGCTATGCCCGCGCCAAGGCGGAAATCCCGACATGGCCCGGCTATGCGCCAACCCCTTTGGTCGCGCTGGACGCCATCGCCAAGGCTACCGGCATCGCGCGGCTGCATTACAAGGATGAAGCGGCGCGCTTTGGCCTGGCTTCCTTCAAGGCGTTGGGCGGCGCTTATGCGGTGATGCGCGTGCTGCAAGCGGAACTCGCCAAGCGCGATGTGGCGCGGGAAGCGACCAGCGCTGATCTGATCGAAGGCCGCTACAAGGAAGCCACCGGCAAGATCACGGTCTGTTGCGCGACAGATGGCAATCATGGCCGCTCCGTCGCCTGGGGCGCTGAGCGCTTTGGCGCGGCTTGCGTGATTTTCGTGCATGAGACGGTCAGCGAAGGCCGGCGCGATGCCATCGCCAGATATGGCGCTTCCATTCGCGTGGTACCGGGCAATTATGATGACGCGGTGCGTGAGGCACAAAAGCAGGCTGAGGCAAATTCCTGGTTCGTTGTCTCCGACACATCCTACCCCGGCTATACGGAAGTGCCGCGCGATGTGATGCAGGGCTATCGGCTGATGGCGGATGAAGCTGCTGATCAGATCAGCGAAGCGCCGACGCATGTTTTCATCCAAGGCGGTGTCGGCGGCGTTGCGGCTGCCGTTTCGGTGCAAATGCGTGCGCGGTTTGGCGCTGGCGTGAAACTGATTGTCGCCGAACCCGACAAGGCCGATTGCCTGCTGGCGAGCGCGGAAGCGGGTCAGCCCGTCACCGTGCCCGGTGATTTGGATACGCTGATGGCCGGGCTGGCCTGTGGGGAGCCTTCCTTGCTCGCCTGGCAGGAATTGGAACGCGGCGCCTTTGCCTTCATGTCGGTATCGGATGAAAGCGCAGTGGAATGCATGAAGCTGCTGGCGCGCCAAACGCCGCCAATTGTGGCCGGCGAAAGCGCGGTGGCGGGGTTGGCGGCGCTGCTGCTGGCGATGCAGGAACCCTATGCACGCGCTGCGCTCGGGCTTGGGGCCGATAGCCGCGTGCTGCTATTTGGCACGGAAGGGGCTACCGATCCGGAAGTCTATGACAGGCTGGTGAAGGGCTGAAACGACGCCTCACCCCGCCAGCAGCGCATCCAGCTTGCCCGCGCGGTCCAAGGCCACAAGATCATCCGAACCACCGATGGATTTTCCGTCAATGAAAATCTGCGGCACGGTGGTGCGCCCGCCGGAATTCTCAATCGCGCGGCGGCGGGCCTCAGACCCATGCGGCGCGTCATATTCCTGATAGGCGACGCCCTTTTTTTCCAGCAGCGCCTTGGCGCGGTCGCAGTAGGGGCAAAAATAGGTGGTGTAGATTTCGATTTTGGCCATGCGCGCAAGATTGGCGTTCAGGTGCCTGTGGTCAAGCCGCGCGCAGCCGCGGGTCCGGCACCCGTGCTGCGGCCAGCACCTCCACCCGCGCGGCCCCCGCCGCGAGCAAGGCGCGCGTGCAGGCTTCCGCCGTGGCGCCGGATGTCATGACATCATCCACCAGCAATACGCGCTTGCCGGCCACGCGCGCCGGGCGCGCCACGCTGAAGGCATCCGCGACCAGCGCCGCGCGCTCTGCCGCGCCCTTGTCACCCAAGGGAAGTGTCGCGCGGGTACGGCGCAGCAAATCCGGCACCACGCGCCGCCCGGAAAGCCGGCCCAGCCGTTGCGCCAAAAGCGCCGCCTGATCATAGCGCCGCGCAATCAGGCGCCGCCAATGCGCCGGCACCGGCGCCAGCACATCCGCCGCCGCCAACATCTCCGCCCCCGCGCGCGCCATGAAGCGCGCGAGTGGCACCGCCATTTCGGTGCGATCCGCGTGCTTGAAGGGCAGGATCAGGCGCTTGGCGCCTTCGTCATAGCGCAGCGCCGCGCGCGCCAGCGCGAAACCCGGCGCGCGGGCAAGGCAGGGCGCACATAGTAACGCGCCAACTGTGCCGCGCTCGGCCTCTCCTTCATGCGCAAAGGGCACGCCGCAGCGCGCGCAAAACGGGGCGGAGATCAGGTTCAGGCCGCTGAAACAGGTGGCGCAAAAACTGCCCTGGCGTTCCACTTCCGCATCGCAGGTCAGGCAATGCGGCGGGAGCAAAACATCCAGCAATCTCTCCGGCGCCCGCGCCAAACGACCTTTAAGGCCGCTCAGCAAGGCGCCAGAGGCGCGCATTCAATGCCAATGGCCGAAGGGGGCATCGCCGTCCTTCGCCACTTCATTGACCAGATCAATCTCCCAAGACAGGTATTCACGCATCGCCGCTTCCACACCGTCATTCCGGTCATAGGGGCGCAGATAGAAATCAACGCAGTCGGCATCAGCCGGGTTGCGCCGATCCGCTTCCATCGGCAGCCCTGCCGCGCGCCAGGCCTTGGTGCCGCCTGCCAGAACAAAAACCGGCAGGCCCGTGAGCGCCGCCGCTTCCGGTGCCGCCAACCGCGCAAGCGCCGCATCAGGTGCTGCAATCGAAATCAGCCGCGCACCGGCCAAAGCACCGCGCAACCTATCCAACCGCGTGCGAATACCCCAATGCGCGCCGGGGATATGCCCATCACGAAAATCAATGGACCGCGCGAGGTCAATCACCGCAACGCCCCCCTTCACGCTTTCGGCCGCAAGTTCTTCCGGCGTCAGGCTTGGCGGCTTCACCGCCTCGGCCTCTGGGCTATCCGGCTGCCAGGGGCCGGTGACGAGCGCGCCGGCCAGCCCATCGGTCAGCACCATCACCTCCCAACCGCCCAATTGGCGGAGCCACCCGCCGGTCATGCGTGCGCGTGTGCCCGTGTCATCCACCAGCGCAATCCGCGCATGGCGCACCGCGACCCATTGATCGGTCGCCTGCACCAATTGCCCGCCGGGAGCTGATCGGCTGCCGGGCATATGCCCCGCCGCATATTCCGCCGGGTCGCGTACATCCAAAACATAAGTGCTGCGCGACGCATCCGCCTGCCAGCGCGCCAGATCAGCGCGCGTGCCGAAGGTCACACCATGCCGCTTGGCGAAAGCATCCGCGCGGGCGAAAGCTTCTGCCGCACCTTTCGGCGAGCCTTGCGGGAAACTCGCGGTCTTGCCGCGGTCACATTTAAAGCCCGCCAATTCCCAGCCCATGGTGCCATTGCGCAAGGCCACGACCTTGTTCGGAATGCCCGCACTGCGGAGCGATTCAGCGCCCATGATGGACCGCGTGCGCCCCGCGCAATTCACCACCACTGTAGTTTCAGGCCGCGTGACGAATTCGCCAATGCGATAGACCAATTCCCCCCCCGGCACATCCACCGCGCCGGGGATGGACATGCGGTTGAATTCCTCCATCGGGCGGCTGTCCAGGATCACCATATCGATGCCGGCATCCATCATCGCCTTCAACTCCTCGGGATCAACCGAGGGGGTTTCATAATGATGTTCCACCCATTCACCGAATGCCTTGGACGGCACATTCACGCCGGAGAACGCAATATAGCCCCCCGCGACCCAAGCGGGCGTGCCGCCTTGCAGCACGGAAACATCCGAACAGCCCATACCTTCCAGTTGGGCCGCAAGGCGCTCCGCCAACCCTTCCCCGCCATCTACGCACACAATGCGCGTGGCAAGGCGCGGCAGAATGGCGCGGGCACGGAGTTCCATGCGCGACAACCCGCAGGGATTGGCCCAGAAAAGATGCGAACGGCCAAATTCGCCATCTTCCCGCGCATCCAGAATGGCCAATTCCCGCCCATCGCGGATCCAGCCCTTCAGGCTGGCCGCATCAATCATCCGTGCCATGGCGGGATCAGCCTTTTGGTGTTGCCGTCGGCGCCATGAAATTCGTGTTATAGGGCTTCACTTCGCCGGTTGCAGGATCAAAAGCCTTGCGGTCATCCAGCTTTTCCAAAGCCAGGCCATACATGTGCAAATGCCGCGTCGGCACATTGCCCGTGGTGTGGATGGAATGGATATCTTCCGGCATCAGCGCAATGCCACGGCCGGGTTCCACCATGATTTCCTCACGCAGGCGCAATTCGCAGCGCGTGGGGTCAGACCCATCATCCAAACGGTCATAAACCTTGTTCAATTCCTGCCCATCCACGGCCACCACACAGGCCCAGGTGGTGTGGTCATGCGGCTTGGTTTCATTGCCGGGATTGAGCGCATTCAGATAAAGCGCGAACAGATTATTCTCATCTTCCTGCAGCATGTACCGCCGGCTGCCCTTCTCACCATTCGGCGGCGGGGGGAATTCAGCGGAAGGGAACAGATGCTCCTGCGCAGCAAGCTTCATCAATTCGCCCTTGATCGCTTCAAGCGACGAACGGCTGACACCCTGGCTCCGTTCAATCACGCGAATGCGGTCAATGGTGGAAGCAACAGCGGCGGCGCGGGCGGCCTTCACATCGGTGGAGTTCATGGTTTTCCTCCTCGGGGCGATATGTCGCGAAGCCTAACCCGTCTTGCGCCCTTGGGAAACAGGGTGCATCCCAAGGCCCATGAACGACCAGATGCGCGTCTTTGACCGGGCCCTTGTCGCGCGCCGCCGCGCGCGGGCCGCTGCGCACGTGGATCAGGTGGCACCCATTCTGGAAGATGCTGCCGATAGGCTGCTCGATCGGCTGGATGACACCACGCGCCGCTTCACCCGCGCGCTTGACCTCGGCGGGCGGGGCTTTGTGGCGCCGAAGCTTGCCGCACGCGGCATTCCCTTCATTGTATCGGCCGATCTGGCACCCGCCATGGCGGCGCGGGGCGGCGGGCTGGCGGTGGCGGCGGATGAGGAATTCCTGCCCTTCGCGGAGGGTGCTTTTGACCTGGTGGTGGCCTCCCTCTCGCTCCATTGGGTGAATGACCTGCCGGGGGCGCTGATCCAAATCCGCCGCGCACTCGCGCCCGATGGCCTATTCCTGGCCAGCCTGCCTGGCCTGCCGAGCTTTGGCGCGCTGCGTTCGGCGCTCGCCGAGGTTGAGGCGGAATTGCGCGGCGGTATCTCACCCCGCATCTCCCCCTTCCCGGAACTGCGCGATGGCGCGGCGCTGTTGCAGCGCGCGGGCTTTGCGCTGCCGGTTGCGGATGCCGAGGATATGGCGCTCCGCTACAAATCCGCCTTCGGGATTTTCGCGGATCTCCGCGCCGCTGGTGAGGCGAATGCCGTGCTGGCGCGCGATGGCCGCACCCCGCCGCGCGCGCTTTTTCCCATGGCGGCAGCGCGGCTTGGCGGTGCCGAGGTTGATCTGCCGCTCAGGCTTTTGGTGCTGACCGGCTGGGCACCCGCCCACACGCAGCAAAAGCCGGCGCGGCCTGGCAGTGCGACGGCGCGGCTTGCGGATGCCTTGGGCTCAGCCGAAATCAGCACCGGTGAGAAAGCCGGCAAGCCCGCGTGAAGCCTTGCATCCTGCCGCCCCACAGCGCATTTTGAGCGCTTAACCAGCACGAGCCTTGAGACCCCATGGAGCAGCAAGGCGGCGAATCACGCCGCATCACCATCCACAAGCCTGAGGATTTCGCCGGCATGCGCCGCGCGGGGCAGCTTGCGGCCGAGGCGCTCGATATGATCACCGCCCATGTGCGGCCTGGGATTTCAACCGGGGAGATTGATCAGATCTGCCATGATTTCATGGTGGGGCGCGGCGCCATTCCGGCAACGCTTGGCTATCGGGGCTATACGAAATCCTCCTGCACGTCGGTCAATCACGTGGTCTGCCATGGCATTCCGGGGGATCGCGTGCTGGCAGATGGCGATATCATCAATATTGATGTCACCGTCATTCTGGATGGCTGGCATGGCGATACAAGCCGCATGTATGTGGCGGGTGAGGCCTCCACCAAGGCGAAGCTTCTCATGGATGTCACTTACGACGCCATGATGAAGGGCATTGCCGCCATTCGTCCCGGCGCGACGCTTGGCGATATCGGCCACGCCATTCAGGCGCATGTGGAAAAGCACCGCTTCAGCGTGGTCCGGGATTTTTGCGGCCATGGCATTGGCCGGCACTTCCACGAACCGCCCAATATCCTGCATTTCGGCCGCCCCGGCGAAGGGCCCAAGCTGAAGCCCGGCATGTTCTTCACCGTGGAGCCGATGGTAAATGCCGGCCGGCCCGAGGTGAAAATCCTGGATGATGGCTGGACGGCGGTGACGCGCGATAGGTCCCTTTCAGCGCAATTCGAACATATGGTGGCGGTGACGGAAACGGGGGTGGAGATTTTCACCCTATCGCCCAAGGGGCTGCATAAGCCGCCCTACGGGACTTGAGGTCAAGCCACCGAGTTGATTTTATCTGGCGTTTTTCAATCATAAGTTTTAATAGTCCAGCCGCGTTCGCGCTTCATGGAAAGCGCAAACAGGTTGGAACATGGCGATCCGCAAGACCAAGGGCCTCGCTGAGGCCAGCGCCCTGCCGGGGCTGGACTTTGTCACCGATGCGGCCGAGGCACCCCCCGGCCATTTGGGGCATCGCGCCCGCATGCGCGAAAAGCTGCTGCGCGCCGGGCCGGATGCGCTGTTGGATCATGAATTGCTGGAAATGGTGCTGTTCCTGGCCCTGCCCAGGCGGGATACCAAGCCCATTGCCCGGGCGCTTCTGGCGCGCTTCGGGTCATTCGCGGGGGCCATCAGCGCGCCGGTGCAGGAATTGGGACAAATCGAAGGGCTGGGGGAGGCCGGCATTGCCGCGCTCCGCTGCATTCAGGCCGCCGCACTTAGGCTGGCGCGGGAGGAAGTGCGCAACAGCCCCGTTTTGAACAATTGGGAAAAACTGCTGGCTTATCTAAACGCTGCCCTGGCGCGTGAACGGGTCGAACAATTCCGCATCCTGTTCCTGGATGCCAAGAACCGGTTGATCGCCGATGAGGCGCAGGCCAAGGGCACGGTCAATCACACGCCGGTCTATCCGCGCGAAGTGGTGCGCCGCGCCTTGGAATTGCAGGCGACAGCGCTGATCCTGGTGCATAATCACCCATCCGGCGATCCCTCACCTTCGCGTGCCGATGTGGACATGACGCGGGAGATCGGCCAGGCCACGACCATGCTTGGCATTGTGCTGCATGATCACCTGATCATCGGCAATGGAAGGCATTATTCCTTCCGGCGCGAAGGGCATCTTTAATCGGCACATTGACCGGCAGGGCCTTGGCGCGGCACAAACCCCTTATGATTCAACGCGCATTTCTGCTGGGATTGATCGGGCTTGCCTTCGGCGCGGTGGCCTTCGCGCAAAAGCCGGCGCCTGCGCCATCGCCGGGCGCAGCGCTGCCCACCGAAAAACCCCCGCCTTTGCCCCGCCAAGGAGCTGGCGCTGAACTGCCGCGCGACAAGCCCCCGCCGCTTGCCCCCGGTGAACGCGCCGCGCGCCGCGCGGTTTCTTCCGGTACCGGCTTTGTCGTGGCGGCGAGCCGCATCATGACCAATCATCATGTGATTGATGGCTGCGCCGAGGTTGCAGCGCGCCTGCCCAATGGGCAGGAAATACCAACGCGTGTATTGGCGAGTGACGCAACGCGTGACCTTGCCTTGCTCAGCACCGAAGCGGATGCCGGACCTATCCTGCCCTTCCGTGGTGCGGGCTCTTATCGCCGCGGCGAAGGGGTTGTGACCTATGGTTTCCCCTTGGCGGGCCTGCTGTCATCTGGCCCTACGCTGACCACCGGAGAGATCTCGGCCCTTGCGGGGCTCGCCGATAATCCGCGCCATCTTCAGATCAGTGCACCGGTGCAGCCGGGCAATTCCGGCGGGCCGCTTTTGGATATGCGCGGCCAGGTGGTGGGCGTAGTGGTATCCAAGCTCAATGCCGGGCAGGTGGCGCGGCAGACCGGCGATATTCCGCAAAATGTGAATTTTGCTGTCAAGCACACGGAAGCCTTGGAATTTCTGCGCGAACAGAATGTCACGCCAACCAATGGGCCGGCTGAGCAAGCGCCACGCGCCGCCGATGCGGTGGGTGAGATTGCGCATCCTTCAACGCTGTTTCTGCGCTGCTTGAAGTAGAATTGCGCTAAGCATCGCGCCATGCCGGCGCATGGCTGCCAAGTGGCATGGCGGGCAATTCCCAACGCGGCGGCGTTGCCCCCAACCGCGCAGCATGGCGCGTGGCGCGCATCCGGCCGAAGCCGCTATCACTTTCTTCCAAGGCGGCGTCAATTTCGTCGGGCGCAAGCCCCGGCGCCGACAGGCCGCCATCCAAGCGGCCCAGGCGCTTGATCCATTCGCCTGTGCCGGCAAGCGAAACACGCACCAGCCAGGAACCGCCTTCTTCCGCGCGACGCAGCAAGGCAGCCATGGCGCCGAAGGCCAGCAAATAGCCCGAAGCATGATCCAAAGCCTGGCAGGGCAAGGGCCGCGGCTTGCCTTCCCCTGCCGCAAGCGCCTCATCATCATTCATGCCATTGGCGTTTTGCACGAGCGAATCAAACCCGCGCCGCGCCGCCCAAGGGCCAAGATGGCCATAGGCGGAAAGCGAAACACAAATGATGCCGGGCTTGAGTGCCGAGAGGGCTTCTGGCGCGAAGCCATGCCCGGCAATGGCGCCGGGCCGATAGCCTTGCAGAAAGATGTCGGCCCGTGCAGCCAGGTCACGCAGGCGCGCCAAATCATTCGGTGCGCGCAAATCAAGCGCTGCGGTTCGCTTTCCGCGCCCGGTATCCATCACCAATTCATCAAAGCTTGGCAGATGCGGCGCGCTGATATGCAAAACATCGGCGCCATGCGCGGCCAAGGTGCGGCCTGCAACAGGCCCGGCAATCACGCGCGTCAGGTCCAGCACGCGCAACCCCGCAAGCGGCCGCGCGGCGGCAGGCGACAGGGGAATGGGCGGCGCATCGCCGATTTTCTCGATCAGTACAGGCGGCAGGCTGGAAGCTGCCTGCCCCTGGGGTGAGGTTTCCCATTCGGCAAGGCTCCGCGTCATCGTCACCACCAGGCCCGCTTCCGCCGCCGCAGCCTCAAATTCCGCCGCGCGCCAAGTGCCAAGCGCCTTGGCGACTGCGGCGCGATCATGCGCGATATGCCCGAGCAAACGCAGCACGCCATCGCGATGATACGGGAAGTTGGTGTGCAGCCGCACCCAGCGCCCATCGCCGCATTGATAAAGCCCCGCGATGGCATCCCAACGCGCGCCAGCACCCTGGCCCGCAATGCTGAGCCAATGTTCGGAGCGAAACTCAATCGCGGCATCACGCATATCCACCGCAACAGGCTGCGCGCCACCACCGCGCCGCTGATGGATCAGCGCCGCTGCCAGCGCCGTTGCCGCAATGCTGGTTTGCGCCGCCGCATCAACGCGAAAGCTGGAAGGCTGGACGGGTTCAGCACCGGTCAAGCTGAGTTGCGCCAGCGCAGCAGGATCAAGCGCGGCCTGACGCCATAATGCGGCGAGGATTTCGGAAGGGCTTGGGTTCATGCTGCTAGTGGTGCGATTCATCCTGACCTATCCCCTGCCCCAAAAGCCCCCGCGCATCACTAGCCGTATATTTGGTGGGCCGATTCACGCCGCTGTCGGGAACCGACAGCGGCGATCGGACCACTAGCTTTCACCGGCAGCGCAACTTGGTCCATAGGCCACCTTGCCCGCCCACCCGGCCAAGCCCTACCCTTCGCCCGCTCGAGAAGGGTTTTCGCATGTCGCCTTTGGCCGGTATCCGGGTTGTTGAAATCGCACAAAATCTGGCGGGGCCATTCGCGGGCCAGATCCTCGCCATGCTGGGGGCCGAGGTGATCAAGCTGGAACGCCCCGAAGGCGGTGATGATGCGCGCGGCTGGGGGCCGCCGATGCATGAAGGCACCGCGACAACCTTCATCGCCGTCAATCGCGGCAAAAGATCGCTCAGCCTTGACCTTCGCAATGATGCGGATCGTGCGCTGCTGATGGAATTGGTCGGTGATGCTGATGTGGTCGTGCAGAACATGCGCCCTGGCGCGCTGGAAGATTTGGGGCTGGGTGGGGCTGCGCTGACCGCGCGTTTTCCTCGGCTAATTTATGCCTCACTCGGCGCTTTTGGCGCGGTGGGGCCGAAGGCCCTGCACCCGGGCTATGAGCCAATCCTGCAAGGCTATTCCGGCCTGATGATGATGAACGGCGCGGAAGGCGGGCCACCCACGCGAAGCGGCGTGCAAATCCTTGATCTTGGCACCGGCATGTGGGCGGTGATTGGCATTCTGGCGGCGCTGGAACGGCGCCACAGCACGGGCAAGGGCGGCGTTGTTGATACATCGCTGCTGGAAACGGCACTTGGCTGGATGGGGCCGCATTTCGCGGGCTTCACTGTCTCGGGCCGCCCGCCGCCGCGCAATCTTTCGGGCAATCCGAATACGGTGGTGTTCCAATCTTTTGAAACCGCCACCGCGCCGGTGATGGTCGCTGCCGCCAATGATCGGCTGTTTCGTAAATTATGCGACGCCATGGGGCTTTCTGGGCTTGGCAGTGATGAACGTTTTGCCAGCAATCGGCTGCGCGTGGCCAATAAGCCCGCGCTGATGGCGGTGATGGAACCCGCCTTTCGCGCGCGCCCGGCCGAAGAATGGTTGCCGCTTTTGGAAGCCGCCGGCATTCCCTCAGGCCCCATCAATACCATGCGCGAAATTGCGGTGGATCAGCAGGTGGAAGCGCTTGGCATTGTGGCGCCCGTGCCTGGCCTGCCGGTGCGCGCCATTGGCCTGCCGATCAGTTTTGAAGGCGCGCGCCCGCAACCGGCGCGTGGCGTGCCGGCGGCGGGTGAGGATAGCGATGATATCCGCGCGGGCTTGCGCTGGGCGCCGAGATAGCGCGCTTACTCCCAAAGCCGTTCAATCTCCGCCGCACGTTCCTGCAACGCGGCGCGGCGCTTTAGCTTCATGGTTGGCGTCAGCAAGCCGTTTTCAATCGTGAAGGGCGACGTCACCGCATGTCGGCGCATGCGTTCAATCACCGCCAGCCTGGCATTGACTCGCGCAACAGCGGCACCGACGCCCGCTTCCTGGCCATCCGCCGGGACAATCAGCGCGACCAGGCCGGGCTTGCCTTCACCCGCCACCAGCGCCTGCTGAATTTCGGGCTCCGCCATCAATAGGCTTTCGATCTTGGCCGGGCTGATCATATCGCCGCCCAAAAGCTTGATGAAATCGCGCTTGCGGTCAGTGATATACAGGAACCCATCGCGCAATTCACCGATATCACCGGTATGCAGCCAAGGGCGCGGGTTGTCGCCTTCGGCCTGCAGGGTGGCGGCGGTGGCTTCCGCATTGCCCCAATAGCCGGTCATGACCAGATCACCCCGGATCAGGATTTCACCATCGGCGGCGATGCGGCATTCAACGCCTTCCAGCGGCATACCGACACTGTCATGGCGATTGGCCCAGGGCAGGTTCACACTCACCACCGGGCCGGCTTCGGTTTGCCCATAGCCTTGCAGCACCGGCAGGCCGAGCGCGATGAAAAACGCCGCCAAATCAGGGTCAAGCCGCGCGCCGCCAGAAACCAGGGCGCGAAGCTGCCCACCGAAACGCGCGCGCACCTTCTCCCGCACCAGCTTTTCCAAGATCGCGTCTTCAATGCCACCGATCAGCCCAAGCGAGCCACCCGTCATGCGCTGCTGGCCGCGCAGCAAGGCGCGGTCAAACAGCTTGCGCTTGATGGGTCTTTCTTTCTTCAGCGCCGTCAGCAGCCGGGCGCGCAGCACTTCGAACAAGCGGGGGACAGCCGTCATGATGGCGGGGCGGATTTCCGCCATTTCCTGCACCAGCCGATCCGCGCCGCGCGAATAGACCACCTCCATCCCGTAAGATGGCAGCAGGAAACCGCCCACCGTGTGTTCATAGCTATGCGATAGCGGCAGGAAGGACAGGTAAGGCTTGCCATCCAGTTCCAGCTTCTCGGCCAAGGGCAGCACGCCCTGCCGGTTCGCGAGCAAGGCGCGATGCGGCAGCATCACCCCCTTCGGCGCGCCCCCGGTGCCCGAAGTATAAATCAGGCAAGCCAGGGCTTCTGTGGCAATCTGATGGGTCTCGGCTTCCAGCGCCAAGGGATCGGCTTTGGTTGCCAAAGCATCACCCCAAAAATGGCGCGCAAGCCCAGGCGCCTCGGGCGGGGTTTCGCAGCAGAGCAAGCCATCCAAGCCATGCGCCAAAGCAGCGCCTTCCAAGACACGCTCAGCCAGCGCGGCGGTAGAGACAATCGCAAACCGCGCCCCGGAATCGCGCAGGATATGGGCGTGGTCGTTCGGCAAATTGGTGACATAGGTCGGCACGGTAATGGCGCCAATCGCCATGATGGCGGTATCGGCAATGGGAAATTCAGGCTGGTTTTCCGAGACCAACAGCACCCGATCCCCGGGCGCCACGCCCTGGGCGCGCAGAAACGCCGCCAGCGCCGCAACCTGGCCCGCAAATTCCGCCCAATTCAGGCTATGCCACGCCTTGTCGCGCCAGAAGCGAAACAGCGGCTTGGCCGGCCATTCCCGCGCCCGCGCCAGCATCATGGCCGGCAGGCTGGGCCATCCTTGGTCCATATGAAGCATTCCCCCCGTTCTTGGCAGCCCAGTGCTTGGCCACGCGCTTGATCAGTCTATATGAAGGGGGTGATCAGAAACACCATCCCCTCCCCGCTCCGCGCCCCGCTTGATGGCGGCGCCGCCGCTGCCAACCTTCCCGTCTGGGATCTTTCGGACCTGTATAAGGCGCCCGATGACCCGGCGCTGACCCGCGATCTGGACCGCACAGATGCCGATGCGCGCGCCTTTGCGGCCAAATTCTCGGGCAAGCTCACCGCGATTTCCGGCAATGATCTGGCGGCAGCGATTGCCGCATATGAAGCCATTGAAGAAGCGCTGGGCCGCGTCATGTCCTATGCGCAGCTGGTCTTCAGCGGCGATGCGGAAGACCCGGCCAATGGGCGCTTCTATCAAACCATGCAGGAACGCGCGACGACGATCAGCAGCCATCTGATCTTCTTCACGCTCGAATTGAACCGGCTGGAAGATGTGGTGCTGGATCGCAAATGCGCCGATTCCGCCGCGCTGACGCGCTTCCGCCCCTGGCTGCGCGACCTTCGCGTTTTCCGCCCGCATCAGCTTTCTGATGAGGCTGAAAAGCTGCTGCACGAAAAGGAAGTGACGGGTCGGTCCGCCTGGAACCGCCTGTTCGATGAAACCATCGCCACCATGAAGGTGAGCGTACCGCTACCGAGTGGCGCCGAAAGCCTGACGGTTTCTGATGCGCTCAACAGGCTTTCAGATGGTGATCGCGCGGTGCGCGAAGCCGCTGCCAAAGGGGTTTCTGCGGCCTTTGCGGAAAAGGGCCGGCTATTTACGCTGATCACCAATACGCTCGCGAAAGACAAGGAAATCATTGACAAGTGGCGGCGCTATCCGCGGCCTGGCTCCGCGCGCAACCGCGCCAATATGGTGGAAGATGAGGTGGTTGAGGCGCTGGTTTCCGCCGTGACCGCCAGCTTTCCGCGGCTTTCGCATCGCTATTACGCCATGAAGGCGAAATGGCTTGGCCTGCCGAAATTGCAGCATTGGGACCGCAACGCGCCGCTGCCCGATCAGGATGACAGCCTGATCCCCTGGCCCAAGGCGGTATCGCAAGTGCTGGATGCCTATGGCGCCTTCAGTCCGCGCCTCGCTGAGATTGGTCGGCAATTCTTCGACAAGCCCTGGATTGATGCGGCACTCCGCCCCGGCAAGGCATCGGGTGCTTTCGCGCATCCCACCGTGCCTTCGGCGCATCCCTATTTGCTCGTGAATTATCACGGCAAGGCGCGGGATGTGATGACGCTCGCACATGAATTGGGCCATGGCGTGCATCAAGTGCTGGCGGGCGAACAGGGCTATTTGATGTCCTCAACCCCGCTGACCTTGGCTGAAACCGCCTCGGTTTTCGGGGAAATGATGACCTTCCGCGCCGTGCTGGATGCGGAAGCCGATCCGCGCAAGCGCCGCGGGCTGCTCGCCGCCAAGGTTGAGGATATGCTGAATACGGTGGTGCGGCAGATCGCCTTCTACCGGTTTGAAACCCTGCTGCATGACGCACGCGCCAAGGGCGAGCTTTCGTCAGAACAAATCGGTGAACTTTGGATGCAGGTGCAGACCGAAAGCCTGGGGCCGGCCTTTGACTTCTCGCCGGACTACCACGTCTATTGGTCCTATATCCCGCATTTCATCCACACGCCCTTTTATGTCTACGCCTATGCCTTTGGCGATTGCCTGGTGAATGCGCTGTATGGCGTTTATCGCGATGGCGGCGTGAAGGATTTTGAAGCGAAGTATATCAACATGCTCCGCGCCGGCGGTACGCTGCGGCATAAGGAATTGCTGGCGCCCTTTGGGCTGAATGCCGCTGACCCCGCCCTCTGGACGCGCGGGCTTGATGTGATTTCGGACTTCATTGATGAGATTGAGCGCGCGGATGGCTGAAGATCGGGAAGCGCATTCGATATTTGGCGAAGTGCGCCGCATGGTGCGCACTTCAGGTGCCGTCACCGGCATGGCGGCGCGCGTGGCCGGGCATAAGCTATTCGGCCTGAAATCCGATGAAAAGCACGCAGAGGATCTGAAGGCGGTGCTGGGTTCCCTCAAGGGGCCCATGATGAAGATCGCGCAATTCCTCTCCACCGTGCCGGATGCGCTGCCACCCGAAATCGCCAAGGAATTGGCGACATTGCAGGCCAATGCCCCGCCCATGGGCTGGCCCTTTGTGCGCCGGCGCATGATGAGCGAATTGGGACCGGCCTGGGAAAGTAAATTCAAATCCTTTGAACGCGAAGCCGCTGCCGCTGCCTCACTCGGCCAGGTGCATCGCGCCGTATTGCCGGATGGCCAGCGCGTCGCCTGCAAGCTGCAATATCCGGATATGGCGAGCGTGGTGGAAGCCGATCTCCGGCAACTCAAAATCGCCATGAGCCTTTATCGGCGCATGGATAGCGCGCTGGAGAATGAGGAAGCCTATCTGGAGCTTTCCGAACGCCTGCGCGAAGAATTGGATTACCTGCGCGAAGCATCTCAGCAGCGGCTTTACGGCATCATGCTGCGCGATGTGCCCGGCGTGCGCGTGCCCGTGCCGGTGGAAGCCTTTTGCACCAAACGCTTGCTGACCATGTCCTGGCTGGATGGCCGCGCCATTCAGGCACGCATTGATGAAGACCCGCCGGAAGAAGAACGCGCCGCCTATGCCCGCGCCCTGTTCCGGGCCTGGTATGTGCCTTTCTATCGCTATGGTGTGATCCATGGCGACCCGCATCTTGGCAATTACCAGGTGCGGTCTGATCTGCCGGATAATGATGGCTTTGGCATCAATCTGCTCGATTTCGGCGTGGTACGGATTTTTGAACCGCGCTTCGTGGGCGGCGTGATCATGCTTTATGAAGCCGTGCGCGATGGGGATTTCGACAAGGCCGCGGAAGCCTATCGCATCTGGGGCTTCAAGGATTTGAAGCGAGAGACGATGGAAGTGCTGAACCTTTGGGCGCGCTTCCTGTATGAACCGCTTCTGGACGACCGCGTGCGGCCCATACAGGAAAGCGATGACCCGCAATATGGGCGCCGCATTGCAGAAGAAGTGCATGCCGGGTTGAAGCGTACCGGTGGCGTACGCATCCCGCGCGAATTTCCGCTGATGGATCGCGCGGCGATTGGGCTTGGCGCGGTGTTCCTGCGCTTGAATGCCAAACTCAATTGGCATCAGCTATTCCAGGAATTGATCGCCGATTTCGATGTGGCGAAAATCGCCGAAAGACAAAAGGCGGCGATTGCTGAGGCCGGGGTGCCGCCCACAGCCGCACCAAGCTGAAGCTCACCCCAAAAACTGGCCGGGTCTTGTAATTTCAAGACCCAGCCCCTTTTGGGAGGCCTGGTCCGGGTGGACACCTGGGCGGGGCGCTTGTATTGCGGCGCACAATTCTCTTGTCGGGGGTATCCCTTATGAAAGTGGCCGTTCTGAAGGAACGCCGGGCCGGTGAAACGCGGGTTGCCGCGACGCCGGAGACCGTGAAGAAGCTGATCGCCATGGGCTGCACCTTGACGGTGGAAGCCGGCGCGGGCCTGGCTTCTGGCATTACCGACGCAGCCTTCACGGAAGCGGGTGCCAGCCTGGCCGCCGATGCCGCCGGCGCGCTGGCAGGTGCGCAAATCGTGCTGAAGGTACGCGCCCCGCTGGCCGCTGGTGAAGGTGCTCTGGATGAACTGGCACTGATCCCGCGCGGGGCCTTGCTGATCGCGACGCTCGCCGCCGATGCGGATGCCGCCGGGCGCTATGCCGCCGCGGGCATTGATGCCTGCGCCATGGAATTGTTGCCGCGCATCACCCGCGCGCAATCCATGGATGTGCTGTCTTCCCAGGCCAATCTGGCGGGCTACCGCGCCGTGGTTGAAGCCTCCACCGCCTATGACAAGGGCTTCCCGATGATGATGACGGCCGCCGGCACAGTGCCCGCGGCCAATACCTTCATCATGGGCGCGGGCGTTGCGGGCTTGCAGGCCATTGCGACCGCGCGGCGCTTGGGTGGCCGCGTATCCGCGACCGATGTGCGTCCTGCCGCCAAGGAAGAAATCAAATCCCTCGGCGCCAGCTTCGTGGGTTACGAAGATGAGGAAAGCAAGGCCGCGCAAACTGCAGGCGGCTATGCGAAGCAGCTTTCCGCCGCCTTCTACGCCAAGCAGGCGGAAGTGGTGGCCGCGCATATCGCCAAGCAGGATGTTGTTGTCTGCACCGCGCTCGTGCAGGGCCGCCGCGCGCCCATTCTGGTGACCGCCGAGATGGTCGCTGCCATGAAGCCGGGCAGTGTGGTTGTGGATATCGCGTCAGACGCCGGCGGCAATTGCGCGCTGACCAAGCCCGGTGAGCTTTTCGTCACCGAAAACGGCGTGAAGATCCTGGGCTTCACCAATTGGCCCGGGCGCATCCCCGCCGCCGCTTCTGCGCTTTATGCGCGCAATCTGCTGACCTTCCTGACCACCTTCTGGGACAAGGACGCCAAGGCGCCGAAGCTTCCAGAAGAAGATGACATTGTGAAGGGTGTTGCGCTCACGCGCGGCGGGGCTGTTGTGCACCCGCAAATGAAGCCGGCCCAGGCAGGCTAAGGAGAATTCGGATGAACGCGACC
The DNA here is from genome assembly GCA_016869735.1 of Alphaproteobacteria bacterium. Taxonomy (GTDB): domain Bacteria; phylum Pseudomonadota; class Alphaproteobacteria; order Acetobacterales; family Acetobacteraceae; genus Neoroseomonas. The sequence goes on along the minus strand of VGDL01000002.1, from coordinate 49,734 downwards.
GAACTCGCCAATCAGGCGGCCAGCACGGCGCAGCGCGCCCTTGAATTGGCCGAACAGGCCCGCCGCGCGGCGGAAGCCGTGGCCCCGGTGGCCGCGGCGGCTGAGCCATTCCTGTATCTGCTCACCATTTTCCTGCTGGCCTGCTTTGTGGGCTACCACGTGGTGTGGAATGTGACGCCTGCGCTGCATTCGCCGCTCATGGGTGTGACCAATGCCATTTCATCGGTGATTGTGGTGGGTGCCATTCTGGCCGCCGGCACCGCCGATGGTTGGGGGGCACGTATTTTTGGCTTCATTGCCGTCTCACTCGCTGCCGTGAATATCTTTGGCGGCTTCATGGTGACACGGCGAATGTTGGCCATGTTCAAGAAGAAGGGGAGCTGAGATCATGGCGACCACTCTTCTGACCTTGGCCTATCTGGTTGCGTCAGTGCTGTTCATTCTGGCGCTGCGTGGCCTGAGCCATCCGGAAACCAGCCGCCAAGGCAATATGTTTGGCATGATCGGCATGGCGGTTGCCATTGTCGCCACATTGCTGAAGCCCGGCATGGATGTTGCCGGCATTGCGCTGGTGATTGCGGGCCTGGCCATTGGTGGCGGCATCGGCACCATTGTCGCGCAGCGCATCCAGATGACATCGCTGCCGCAGCTTGTCGCGGCCTTCCATTCGCTGGTGGGTCTGGCGGCGGTTTTCGTGGCGGCGGCGGCGTTTTACGCGCCGGAAAGCTTCGGCATTGGCACGCGCGGCAATATCAAGGGCGCGTCGCTGGTGGAAATGTCACTCGGCCTTGCGATTGGTGCCATTACCTTCTCAGGTTCTGTGATTGCCTTTGCGAAGCTGGATGGCCGCATGTCCGGCGCGCCGATCATGTTCAAGGGGCAGCATATGCTGAACCTGGGGCTTGGCATTTTGCTGGCGGTTTTGGTTGCGCTATTCGTGATCACGGGCAGTGATGTGCTGTTCTGGCTGATTGCGATCCTGTCCTTCGTGCTGGGCTTCCTGCTGATCATCCCGATCGGTGGCGCGGATATGCCCGTGGTTGTGTCCATGCTGAACAGCTATTCCGGCTGGGCAGCGGCGGGCATTGGCTTCACCATCGGCAATCTGCTGCTGATTGTGACTGGTGCGCTGGTCGGCGCTTCGGGTGCCATCCTGTCCTACATCATGTGTAAGGGCATGAACCGCAGCATCATCAATGTGCTGTTGGGTGGCTTTGGTTCAGAAGGCGGCGCGGCGGCCGCCGGTGGTGCGGCAGCGGATCGTCCGCCAGTCAAGGCGGGCAGCCCGGAAGACGCGGCCTACATGATGAAGAATGCGCAGAAGATCATCGTGGTGCCTGGCTATGGCATGGCGGTGGCGCAAGCGCAGCAGGTGCTGCGTGAAATGTCTGATCTGCTCAAGAAGGAAGGCGCCGAAATCAAATACGCCATCCATCCGGTTGCGGGCCGTATGCCGGGCCACATGAACGTGCTGCTGGCCGAAGCGAACGTGCCTTATGATGAAGTGTTTGAGCTTGAGGAGATCAACCCCGAATTCGCCGATGCCGATGTGGCCTTTGTGATCGGGGCGAATGACGTGACCAACCCGGCGGCGAAAACCGACAAATCCTCGGCGATTTACGGCATGCCCATTCTGGATGTGGAACGCGCGAAGACCGTGTTCTTCATCAAGCGCGGCATGGCGAGCGGTTATGCCGGCGTGGATAATGAACTCTTCTTCCGCCCGAATACCATGATGCTGTTCGGCGATGCGAAGAAGGTCACGCAGGAAATTGTGCAGGCCTTGCAGCGCTGAGAGGCGCGGTTTTCCTGACAGCCCCGGCCCGCGCGAGCGTGCCGGGGTTTTTTATTCTTCTTGCCAAGGCGCTTTCACATCATCCCGCAGCGGGCGGCCACGCTGCATCCGGCCACGCGATAGCTCCGTCACCACGCCATGCAGCGTGCGGAGTTCCTGTTCCGTCACCTCGCCGCGCTGGAACCAATGGCGCAGATTGCGCACCATGCCAGGGCGCTTTTCCTGATTATCGAGGAAGCCAGAGGCATCCAGTTCCGCGATCAGCCGGCCCAGAAATATGTCCAATTCGCCCTTGGTCGCGACATGGGTTTCATTCGTCATCAGGTAGCGCGGCGGCGTTGCCTCAGCCGCCATCCACCATTCATAGGCGAGGATCATCACAGCCTGGGCAAGGTTGAGCGAGTTATGTTCGGGGTTCAGCGGATAGCGCACCAGCGTATCGGCGCGCGCCAGATCCTCGGCTTCCAGCCCGGCGCGTTCGGGGCCGAATAGCACTGCGACGCGCTGGCCGCGGGCCGTGATGGCGCGCAAATCCTCGGCCGCCGCGCGCGCATCCCGCACCGGGATCACGACATGGCGCGGGCGCGGGCAGGTGGCGAAAACGCGATGACAATCGGCCACGGCGGCATCGAGTGTATCAAACACCTGCGCCGCATGGATGATGGGATCAGCGCCGGAAGCGGCGGGGAGTGCATCCGGCTGCGGCCAGCCATCGCGCGGGGCGACGATACGCAAATGAAACAGGCCACCATTGGCCATGGCGCGGGCGGTGCTGCCGATATTGCGCGCCATTTGCGGGCGCACCAGCACGATGATCGGGCTTTCACCCGGCGGCGGCGTGAGTAGCGCCCCCCCTTCCCCGCGCCCGCCCGTCATCGCGCGAGAAAGGCTCTGAGTTGAGCAATCTCCGCTTCCTGGGCGGCGATGATGCGCTCGGCCAGGCGCTTCATTTCGGGGTCCTTGCCGTGGCGCAGCACCACGCGCGCCATGTCTATCGCGCCCTGGTGATGCGGGATCATGCCGGCGGCGAAATCACGATCCGCATCGCCGGTGAAACGGATATTCATATCGCGATGCATCCGGTCATTCGCGGCACGAAATTCGCGCGTGGAGGCAGGTTCATTGGCGCTGGGACGCGCGCCATGGCCCTGGTGGCCCTGCTGCGCCAAGGCAGGCAGGGCGAGGGTGGCAAGGGTTAGGCAGAGGGCGATGCGCTTCATGCTTAAGGCTCCCGGTTTGGCGTTTAACCGGAGGAGCTTGCGGCTTGCCATAAAGGGAAGGTCAAGCGCGTTTCCAGGTGGTGCCAGCAGGACCATCTTCCAAAATGATGCCCTGGGCCTTCAATTCATCGCGAATGCGATCAGCCTCCGCCCAGTTCTTTGCCTTGCGCGCGGCAAGCCGGGCAGCGATGGCGGCTTCAATCGCGGCGGCGTCATCACCGCCACCTTGCAGCCATTGCGCGGGATCGGATTGCGCCAGGCCAAGCACGCCAGCCGCTTCCCGGAAGGCGGCGATCACCGCGCCGATCTCCGGCGCATCGCGCAGCCCCATGCGTTCCAGCACCACATTCGGCGAACCGCCCACCGTCAAAGCATTGGCGAGGGTACGAAGGTCACGCAGCCGCGCCAGCGCCAGCGGCGTATTCAAATCATCGCAAAGCGGTTCCAGCACCCATTCCGCCATGCGGGCAGCGTCATCATCCGCATCGGTAGCAAACGCCCGCGCCAGCATGGCGTAGTGATCATCCAATTCCGCCTTGGCTTCATCCAAGCCAGCCTCAGTAAAATCCAGCGACTGGCGATAATGGGTACGCAGCAGCAGCAGCCGAAACGCCTCCCCCGCCCAGGCGCCCTTTTTCAGGATATCACGCACGGTGAGGAAATTGCCGAGGGATTTCGACATCTTCTCCCCATCCACCAGCAGCATGCCGTTATGCATCCAAAAGCGCGCGAAGGCAGCACCAGGGAAAGCGCAGACGGATTGCGCGACTTCATTTTCATGATGCGGGAAAATCAAATCATGCCCGCCCCCATGAATGTCAAAACTCTCGCCCAGATGCTTCCAGGACATGGCAGAGCATTCAACATGCCAGCCAGGCCGACCACGGCCCCAGGGGCTGTCCCAGCCAGGTGTCTCCGCATCGCTCGGCTTCCACAGCACGAAATCACCAGCATCACGCTTATAGGGCGCCACATCCACCCGCGCGCCGGCGAGCAATTCATCCGGTGATCGGCCGGAAAGCTTGCCATAACTGGCGAAAGACGGGACCGAGAACAGCACATGCCCATCCGCCGCATAGGCATGGCCATTGGCCATCAGGCGTTCGATCAGCGCAATCATTTCCGCGATATGGCCGGTGGCGCGTGGTTCCACATCCGGCGGCAGTGCGCCAAGCGCGGCCATATCGGCGTGGAAATCCGCTGTGGTGCGCGCGGTGATGGCGGCAATGGGCTCACCGCTTTCGCGCGCGCGCGCATTGATCTTGTCATCCACATCCGTGATGTTGCGCGCATAGGTCACGCGCGGATAAAGCCGGCGCAGCAATCGCGCCAATACATCAAACACCACCACCGGGCGCGCATTGCCCAAATGCGCCAAATCATAAACCGTGGGCCCGCAGACATAGAGCTTTACATGAGCGGGATCGAGCGGTTCAAAGCGCCGCTTGGTGCGCGCCGCGCTGTCATGCAGGAAAAGCTCGGCCATGGTTCAGCCGCCTGCTGCGATTTTGAGGCGCAGCGCCGCGCGATCCCGCCCGATCAGCGGCAGAATGGTGCCGATATCCGGGCCGTGATCTTCACCGGTCAGCGCAAGCCTGAGCGGCAGGAACAGCGCCTTGCCCTTGCGCCCGGTGCTATCCTTCAGCGCGCCGGTCCAGGCGCCCCAGGTGGTGCCATCCCAGGGTTCCGCCGGCATGGCGGCCAGCGCCGCGCGCAGGAAATCGCCCTCATTTTCCAGCACCGGCGGCACAATGGTTCCGCGCACCACATCAAACCAGGGCTTGGCCTCACGCAGCAGATCAAGATTGCCGCGCACGGCAAGCCAGAACGCCTCATCGGCGCCTTCGGGCAGCCTGTCCTTCACCGCGTCAAAGCTGATGCCATGCAAAAGCTTGCGATTGAGCGCCAACATATGCCGCGGATCGAAGCGCGCGGTGGATTTCGACACCTTCCCAAGATCATAGCTGGGCGCAAGATCAGCGGGCATTCCCGCCACCGGGTCATTGGATGTGCCAAGTGCGGCGAGATACCCAACCAGCGCCGCCGGTTCGATCCCATCCTTGCGCAAATGCCGAAGCGAAATGGACCCCAAGCGTTTTGATAGCGCGCCGCCTTCCGCATCCGTCAGCAGCGGCAAATGCCCGAAGGCGAGCGCATTCTGCTTGCCGCCAAGCGCTTCAAAAATATCAATCTGAATGCCGGTATTGGTGACGTGATCCTCACCGCGGATGATATGGCTAATGCCCATTTCCAGATCATCAACAACCGAGGTGAAGGTATAAAGCGGCGACCCATCCGCGCGGATCAAAACGGGGTCCGATATCGCCGAAAGCTTGACGCTGCGATCACCCAGCACCTGATCGCGCCAGGAAACCGACCGCGACCCAAGCAAGAACCGCCAATAGGGCTGCTTGCCGTTGGATAGCGCCTTTTCATATTGCTCGCGCGTCATTTTCAGCGCTTCGCGATCATAAAGCGGCGGCTTGCCTTCGCGCCGCCGGCGTTCGCGCTTGTAGGTGAGTTCCTCTTCCGTCTCAAAGCAGGGATAAAGCCGGCCAGCCGCCTTCAGCTTTTCGGCAGCCGCCGCATAGCGTTCCAGCCGATCGGATTGCCGCACCAGCCCATCCCAGGGCAGGCCAAGCCAGGTCAGGTCTTCCTCAATCGCCTCGGCATATTCCGCGCGCGAACGTTCGGTATCGGTATCATCCAGGCGCAGCAGGAATTCCCCGCCATGGCGGCGCGCCAGCAGCCAATTGGCCAGCGCCACACGCGCATTGCCAACATGCAAAAGCCCGGTGGGCGAAGGGGCAAAACGGAGTTTCATGCCGCGTCCTCAGAATCTTCATCGCGGCGCGGATCGAGCATGCGCCAATTGCGTTCTTCACCGTCTTTTACTGGGGTTTCAGCAAAACCCTTCAATTCGCTGCCACTGACCCAGGCGGCTTCGGCAGCGCCAACCACTTCCGCATCTTCACCAAAGGCGAACCAGGCATCCAGCACGGCTTTCGCATCCAGCCCAGGCGCGCGGCAGCGTTCCACAGAATCCCGCACATAACGCCGCGCAAAGGCATTGGCGTGTTCAATGGAGAGAAAGCCGCGGATTTCTTCCACCGGGTCGCTGCCATTGCCGCCCGACAAATCCATGATGCGGACGATCAAATCGCCGCCACCGAAAAGCTGGGGATCAAGGCTGGCACTCATGAAATCAACGCCGTGAAGCCATTGGTGATGGGGTAGCGCCGATCCCGCCCAAAGGCGCGCGGCGTGATCTTCACGCCGGGCGGTGCCTGGCGGCGCTTATACTCGGCGCGATCCAGCAAGCGCCAAACGCGCAATACCAGCGCGCGATCAAAACCATCCGCCACCAGCGCATCCACGGATTTCTCGCCTTCCACCAGCCCTTCCAGAATGGCGTCCAGCACCTCATAGGGCGGCAGGCTGTCCTGATCCTTCTGATCCGGCTTCAATTCCGCGCTCGGCGGCTTTGTAATCACACGCTCAGGCATCACCATGCCAAGCGGGCCGAACGCACCTTCGGGGCGATGTTCATTGCGCCAACGCGAAAGCGCGAAGACAGTGGTTTTGTAGACATCCTTCAGCACCGAATAGCCGCCGCACATATCGCCATAGATCGTGGCATAGCCCGTGCTCATCTCACTCTTATTCCCAGTGGTCAGCAGCATATCGCCAAACTTGTTCGATAGCGCCATCAAGGTCACACCACGAATACGCGATTGCAGGTTTTCTTCCGTGATATCGGGCGGACGATTGCCGAAGGCGGGTGCGAGCATCCCCGCAAAAGCCTCCATCGCCGGGCCAATGCCGATATTCTCATAACGAATGCCCAGAAGCTGCGCGCATTCGGCGGCGTCTTCCAGGCTTTCAACGCTGGTATAGGGCGATGGCATCATCACCGCGCGCACGCGGTCTGGCCCGAGTGCATCCACGGCGACAGCCGCCGAAATCGCGGAATCAATACCACCCGACAGGCCAAGCACCACGCCGGGGAAGCGGTTCTTATTCACGTAATCGCGCAAGCCCAGCACCATGGCGCCGTAGATTTGTTCCAGCCTTGGCAGCGCGGGCGCGATCTTACCGGCAGCGCATACCAGCTTGCCGCCATCACGCCGCCATTCGGTGATGCGCAGCCCCTCGGTGAACATGGGCAGCACATGCGCCAATGACCGATCAGCATTCATCACAAAGGATGCGCCTTCAAACACCAGCTCATCCTGCCCGCCCGCCTGGTTCACAAAGACAAAACCAAGCCCGGTTTCCACGCAGCGGGATACCGCCAGATCAAGCCGCGCCTGATGCTTTTCCGCCTCGAAAGGGGAGCCATTGATGGCGATCAGAATTTCCGCGCCGGTTTCACCGAGTGTTTCGGAAACGGCGGGGAACCACCAATCCTCACAAATCATCAGCCCCAGACGAAAGCCACGAAAGGGCACCGGGCCAGGCGCGGGGCCCGCATCAAAAACGCGCTTATCGTCAAATACGCCGTAATTGGGCAATTCATGCTTGGCGCGGCGCGCGGCAATCTGCCCGGCTTCCAGCAGGAACAGCGCGTTGAAGACCTTCTCCCCGTCCTGCCACGGGCCACCCAGCACCAGACCGGGGCCGCCATCGGCGGTCTCGGCGGCGAGGGCTGCGATTTCGGCTTCGCAGGCGGCAATGAAGGCGGGCTTGCGCACCAAATCTTCCGGCGGATAGCCGGCAATGGAAAATTCCGGCGTCACTACCAGATCGGCGCCGAGCTTCGCGGCCTCTGCGCGGGCCTTGCGGATCAGCGCCGCATTGGCGGTCAGCGCGCCCTCATGGGGGTTGAGTTGCGCCAGGGCAATTTTCAGGGTCTCGGCCATGCGCGCCTTCTAGATGCTTTTGCGCTTGGGTGAAATCACCCGATTGGAAAAAGCCCTAAACCTGCCCGCCATTGCGCCGGCGCGTCTCACCCCGCTTCAGCAGGAATTCGCGGCCAATCTTCACGCGCGGCACGCCATCATAGGCGACGATATCCGCCGTGGCATAGGTTTCGGACCAGGTATTAGGGATGAAGCTGCCGGTGCCCACCACATCAATCGGCGCGCGCGCTTCCGCCATGACCCGGCATTTGGTGACCCCAAAGCCCGAGGAAGCGACAATCCTGACCTTGGGGAAGCCGGCCTCATCGAGCGCTTCGCGCATGCGCCAAACGGCGGCAGCGGAAACCCCGGTGCCGGTCAGGTGCCTCAGTTCCGTCTCACTCCGGTAGCGCCGCGTGGCCTGGGGGGCGTGGCGTTCCAGCACGGCGTAGCTTTCGGCGGGGTCGAGCCCTTCAAGAAAGCGCCCGCCATGGGTATCAAGCCGCATGGCAAGCCGGCCGGAAGCAGCCAATTCGGGAAAGCGGCGCGCCACCGCCAGGCCATCGGTCACTTCGCGGCCGAAGTAATCCACCAGCACGGTCAGGTTTTCATCGGGGAAGGTTTCGTGAAACATCTCGGCCGCGCGCACCGTGCTGCCGGCATAGCCGATCAGCGCATGCGGCATGGTGCCATAGCCCTTGGGGGCGCCGAACCAATGCGCGGTCGCGTCATTGGCATTGCCGATAAAGCCCTTGGCGCCTTCCGCCTGCGCGGCGCGGCTGCCAACGGAAGCGGCATAGGCCATCATATCCTGCATTTCCGCCCCGGCGCAGTGGCGCGCTTCCATCGCCAGAAACGCGGTTTGCGGCAATTCGACACACATTTGATAGGCGTTATGCGCCGCGACACAGGCCGCCCCCAGCTTTTGCAGCAGCATGGTTTCCAAATCCACGAGCTGCACAAAGGACCCGCTGACATAAAGCAAGGGATCGCCCGCGCCGACCCATTGGCCTTCTTCATGCATCACTTCAATGTGAAATTCGGTCGCACGAGACGCCGCCACGGCGCGCAACCAATCCAGCATCAGCCGCGGGGCTGATATCACCGGGCGCCGCAAAAACACCGCATAGGTGACCTGCGTATCACCAAAGCGCTGCACCACGGCCTTGGTGCGGTTGAAATAGCTATCCGCGCGGGCGGTAATCACCTGATCCGCCACATCCGCTGCCGCCGAGGGGCTGGTTTCCCCCCGGCTGCCGAGCACGTTCACTGCGCTGCCTGGGCCGGCGCCGTCAGGCCGGCCACGCGCCGCGCCTTCAATTCCTCGGCGATCAGGAAGGCAAGTTCCAGCGATTGTTCGGCATTGAGCCTGGGGTCGCAGGTAGTCGCGTAATTGGCCGAAAGATCGGTCTCTGAAAGCTTATGGGCGCCGCCCAGGCATTCGGTGACGTTACTGCCGGTCATTTCCACATGCACGCCGCCGGCGAAGCTGCCTTCCGCTTCATGCACATCGAAAAAGCCGCGCACTTCAGAAATAATGGCATCAAAGGGACGGGTCTTATATCCAGCGACGGTGGTGGTATTGCCGTGCATCGGATCGCAAAGCCACACCACATTCCGGCCCGCCTTGGTCACGGCACGGACCAGCGGGGCGAGCTTCGCTTCCACCTTATCGGCACCCATGCGGGAAATCAGCGTGAGCCGCCCCTTTTCATTGGCCGGATTCAGGATTTCGGTCAGCCGCACCAATTCATCGGCGTCCATGCTGGGGCCGACCTTCATGCCAACGGGGTTCTTCACCCCACGCAGGAATTCCACATGGGCACCTTCCGGCTGGCGCGTGCGATCCCCGATCCACAAGAAATGCGCCGAACAGGCATACCAATCGCCAGAAGTGGAATCCACCCGCGTCATGGCCTGTTCATAAGGCAGCAACAGGCTTTCATGGCTGGTGTAGAAATCCGTCTCCCGCACTTGGGGCAGGTCTGACATGCCGCAGGCCTGCATGAAGGCCAGCGTCTGATCAATGCGCGTCGCCAAATCCGCATAGCGATCCGCCAGCGGGCTTCTTTCGACAAAGCCCAGATTCCAGCGATGAACCTCGTGCAAATCCGCATAGCCGCCGGTCGCGAAAGCGCGCAGCAAATTCACCGTGCCGGCGGATTGCATATAGGCGAATTCCATCCGCGACGGATCGGGGATGCGGGATGTGGCATCAAAATCCGGGCCATTGATGATATCGCCACGATAGGAAGGCAGCGTCACGCCATCGCGCGTTTCGCTATCGGAGGACCGCGGCTTGGCGAATTGCCCGGCCATGCGGCCAAGCTTCACCACCGGCAGCGCGCCGCCAAAGGTCAGCACCACGGCCATTTGCAGCAGCACGCGAAACGTGTCGCGGATGACATTGGCGGTGAAATCGCCGAAGCTTTCCGCACAATCGCCGCCTTGCAGGACAAAAGCCTGGCCATCGCCCGCCCGCGCCAAGGAGGCCTTTAGGCGCCGGGCCTCACCGGCAAAAACCAGCGGGGGAAATCGCGCGATCTTGGCTTCCATTGCGGCCAAAGCCGCCTGGTCGGGATATTCCGGCACCTGCCTGATCGGCATGTTCCGCCATGATTCCGGGCTCCAGCCCCGCGCAGTCATTTCCGCCTATCTCCTTGTTTCAAGGCAGGGCACAATAAACACGAGCCCGCGCCGAGGGGAAGAGCAGGCAGGCTTCGCGCCAGGGCAATGAAAGGGTTGGAAGGCATGGACAGGCAGCAAAATATCGCGATCCGGATGCAAAAGGCGGTGCAGGCCGGGGCCATTCCGGGCCTGGTGCTGGCTTTTGGCGACCGGCATGGCAGCGGCTGGGATGCCGGTTTTGGCAACCGCGCCTTGGGCGGCGCCGACCCCATGGCGCCGGATAGCGTGTTCTGGATCGCTTCCATGACCAAGGCAATTACCGGCGCGGCGGCGATGATGCTGGTGGAAGCGGGCAAGCTTTCGCTTGATGCGCCGGCGGCGTCGCTGGTGCCAGGCATCGGCGCGCTTGGCGTGCTGGAAGGTTTTGATGAGGCCGGCCAGCCCAAGCTGCGCCCGGCCAAGCGCCCCATCACGTTGCGGCATTTGCTGACCCATACCTCGGGCTATGCCTACGACATGTGGAGCGCGGAGATCGCGCGCTTCCGCAAGGCCACCGGCACGCCCGCGGTTGGCACCTGCCGCAATGCGGCACTTGCCCTGCCCCTTTTGTTCGATCCGGGTGAGAATTGGAGTTATGGCATCGGTATAGATTGGGCCGGCAAGATGATCGAGGCCGCCACTGGTGAAACACTCGGCGCGCATCTGGCGCGGGTGATTTTTGAACCGCTTGGCATGGTGGATACGTCCTTCAAGCTGCGCGCGGATCAAAGGGCGCGACTGGCCGCCATGCATGGGCGCGGTGCGGATGGCGCGCTTTCCGTCATTCCCTTCGAAGTACCGCAGGAGCCGGAGTTCGAGACCGGCGGCGGCGGGCTTTACGGCACGGCGCGGGATTATTTGGCTTTTGCGCGCATGATTTTGAATGGCGGCAAGCACGGCAAGATCAGGCTGCTAAAGGCCGAAACCGTGGCTGAGATGGCGCGCGACCAGATTGCGCCCTTATCGGTGCGCCCGATGATTTCCGCGGTGCCGACTGCCACGCGCGATGCGGATTTCTTCCCCGGCATGGCGAATGGCTGGGGCCTGACCTTCCTGGTCAATCGCCGGCCATCACCGCAGGGGCGGTCGGCCGGGAGCCTCGCCTGGGCAGGGCTTGGCAATACCTTCTATTGGATAGACCCCGGCCGCGGCACGGCAGGGATTTTCATGAGCCAAATCCTGCCCTTTTTCGACCCGGAGGCGATCAGCCTGTTCCGGGAGTTCGAGAGCATGGTGAATGAGGTGTGAGCAGCTGCCGCTAAAACACCACCACTGATCGGATGGATTTGCCTTCATGCATCAGATCGCAGGCATCATTGATTTTCTCAAGCGGCGTGGTGTGGGTGATCAGATCGTCAATATTGATCTTCCCTTCCATGTACCAATCCACGATCTTCGGCACATCGCTCCGCCCACGCGCGCCGCCAAAGGCGGAACCCTTCCAGACGCGGCCCGTGACAAGCTGGAAGGGGCGCGTTGCGATCTCAGCCCCTGAAGGGGCGACGCCGATGATGATGCTCTCCCCCCAGCCGCGATGGCAGCATTCCAGTGCCTGACGCATCACTGCGACATTGCCGGTGCAATCGAAGGAGAAATCAGCGCCGCCGCCGGTCAGGTCCGTAATCGCCTGCACCACCTTGTCGGCGCCGATCTCATTCGGGTTGATGAAATGCGTCATGCCGAATTTGCGCGCCATGGCTTGCTTCGCAGGGTTGATGTCTATGCCGATGATCTTATCGGCACCCACCATGCGCGCGCCCTGAATGACATTGAGCCCAATGCCGCCCAGGCCGAATACCGCGACATTGGCACCGGGCCAGACCTTGGCGGTATAGATCACCGCGCCAATGCCAGTGGTGACGCCGCAGCCGATATAGCAAATCTTGTCGAAGGGCGCGTCTTGACGCACTTTCGCGACCGCAATTTCCGGCAGCACGGTGAAGTTCGAAAAGGTGCTGCAGCCCATGTAATGAAATACTGGCTTGCCAGGCGCGGTGGTTTCGCAGCGAAAGCGGCTGGTGCCATCGGGCATGACACCCTTGCCCTGCGTCGCGCGGATGGAGGTACAAAGATTGCTCCGCCTGCTCAAGCAGGTTTTGCAGGCGCGGCATTCGGGCGTGTAGAGCGGGATCACGTGATCGCCGGGCTTCACGCTGGTCACGCCGGCGCCGATTTCGCGCACAATGCCAGCGCCTTCATGGCCGAGAATGGCAGGAAAAAGCCCCTCAGAATCCAGCCCATCCAGCGTATAGGAATCCGTGTGGCAAACGCCGGTCGCCATGATTTCGACCAGCACTTCGCCGGCTTTGGGGCCATCCAAATCCACGGTTTCGATGGTGAGCGGCTGTTTCGCAGCCCAGGCCACGGCGGCGCGCGTTTTCATTGGGGGTGATCCTTATTGCTTTGGGTCAATAGATTGTACAACTTGACGTTGTCGCGAAAGCCTCACGCAGGAACTGCCTTCGGGGCCATGCGCGCGCCCGCATCACGCGGCAGCGCCATGGCGGCGATAAGCATCACCAGCCCAAGAACAGCCAGGGTCAGAAACAGCGCCGGCGCGCCGCCCGCCGCATCGCCATAGGCCCAGGCGACAAGATTGACGCCAAGCGGTGCGGCGACAAACCCCATGGCGAATTTCAACCCGAAAGCCAGACCGCGCCGCTTGCCGGATGAATAGCGCGCCAAAAGCAGATTTTCGACCGGCGCCGAAAAATCAAACATGAAGCCAATAACAACCGCAATAAGCAGCACCCAAACCCCACCAAACCAAGCCGCCAGCAGCATCAAGGGCAGTTTCACCAGGAAGGTCGCGACATAAAGCGTCTTCATTGGCATGCGATCCGCAAGCCGCCCGCCAATCAATTGCCCGGCGCTGCCCATCAGCATGGTTGCCCCCACAATCAGGCCAAGTTTCGCGGCCTGCGCGGTATCAAGCTGCAGCATATCGCTCAGCCATTTCGGCAGCGCAGTGGAATAGGCGGTATAGGCGATGGAGCCCAGCATGAAGGTGATGGCGAGTACGATCAGCACGCCCCAGGGAATACGTGCGGCCTCAGCCGCCGTAGCCTGCGCCGCTTCCTGCCCAGGCTGGTGATTACTGGCGGCAACACGCCCAGTCAGCAGGCAGAATAACAGCGCAAGCCCCGCGATGATGGTGATGATGCCGGGAATAATCATCGCCATGCGCCAGCCGGCGATCTCCGCCAACCCACCCGCAATCACGGCGGCTGAGGCAACGCCGATGCTGCCCGCAATGCCCAAAATACCCATCAGCCGCCCACGCGCATCGGGCGGCGCGGTCATGGAAACCCAAGCCAAGGCCACGGGATGATAAATCGCGCCAAAGCCGCCCAACAGCGCGAGTGCCAGGCCCATTTCCGCAGTATCAGTCACGGTTCCGGCGATGATGGAAGCGAAGCCAAGCCCCAGGAAAAACATCACCATCATCCGCGCATGGCCGAAGCGATCCGCGAGCCATCCCGCCAGCGGCGCCCCCACGCCGATCATCGCGGCACCCAGCGTCCAAAGCGCGATGATCTCGGCATAGGGTCTTTGCCAAATGCCTTCCAGAATAACAGCCAGCGTCAGGAAAAGCCCCGTCAGCACATGATGCAAAAAATGTCCCGCCGAGGCGAAACCGATGATCAGGCGCTGCGCCGGCTGCATCACGCGCCCACCACGCGCGTGCGGGTGCGCAAGGTGACAAATTCCTCGGCCGCGGTTGGATGAATGCCGATGGTGCGATCAAAATCCTGTTTTGTGGCGCCCATCACTACGGCAATGCCGATCCCCTGCATCATCTCACCGGCATCTTCGCCGATCATATGCGCGCCGAGGATTTTTTGCGTGCGTTGGCAGACCACCAGCTTCATCAGCGTCTTGCGGCCTTCGCGCTTGCTGATGGTGTGGCGCATGGGCGTGAAGCGCGTGGCATAGATATCGGCGGGGCCACGCTTGGCGGCTTCCTGTTCCGTGATGCCCACCGTGCCGATGGGCGGGTTCATGAAAACAGCCGTCGGCACGTTTTCATAACTCACGCAACGCGGATTATTGCCGAATAGCGTATCGGCAAGCGCGTGACCAATCGCCGTTGCCATGGGTGTCAGGTTCACCCGGTCAAGCACATCGCCAATGGCATAAATGTGTGGCTGGCTGGTCGCGTGGTTGTCATCCACCGCAATGACGCCATTGTCAGCGAGGCGCACCCCGGCCTTGTCCAGCCCAAGCCCAGCGGTCGCGGGTTTGCGCCCGGTGCAGAAAAACACGGCGTCAACCATCTGCGCCGAGCCATCCGAAAGATGCAGCACGCGTTCTGCGCCGCGCGCTTCAATCTGCGTCGGCGTCACGCCGGCATGGCAGGCAATGCCCTGCGCCACCAAAGCCTCGGCGGCGGCGCTGCGAATATCCTCATCAAAGCCACGCAACGGCAGGGGGGCGCGATGCACCAGCGCGACGTCCGCCCCCAGCCCTTTGAGGATGCAGGCGAATTCCACCGCGATATAGCCCGCCCCCAGCACCGAGACACGCTTGGGCAAGGCCTTCAGGGTGAAAAGATCATCGGAAATCAGCCCAAGCTCGGCGCCCGGAATATCAAGCCGGGTGGCGACACCGCCGACCGCGATGATGATGCGTTCCGCCGTTACGCGCTTGCCGCCGACATCAAGGCTATGCGCATCCAGAAAACTGGCGCGCGCATCGAAGGATGTGACACCCGCATTGCCCAGCAAGCGGCCATAGATGCCCGAAAGCCGCGCCACTTCAGCATCGCGCGCGGCGGCAAGCTTCGCCCAATCATGCCCTTGATTTTCAAGGGACCAGCCAAAGGCCGCCGCATCTTCCGCCCAGGCGCCATATTCGGCGGCATTCACCATGATCTTCTTCGGCACACAGCCGACATTCACGCAAGTGCCGCCCCAGAAGCGTTCTTCCGCCACGCCAACCCGCGCGCCATGCCCGGCGGCGATACGCGCCGAACGCACCCCGGCGGAACCGCCACCAATCACGAAAAGATCAAAATCATAAGCCATGGGACCCCTCGTGAAAATCGATCAAACAGAACGCTTCGGGACAACAAGCCGCACGGTGAAAATCTGCACCGGCTCATCATTCTGGTTGAAGGTTGTGTTGCGCATCAGCGCGGAACCGCGATCCGGGCGGGAACGTGATGGCGCCACTTCCAGCACCTCGATCTCCACGCGCAGCGTGTCGCCGGGATAGACCGGCTTGGTCCATTGAATCTCGCCGCCGCCACCGACAATACCGCCGGAAATCCCACCAATGGCCTGCACCACCATGCGCATGGTCATGCCCGCAGTATGCCAACCACTCGCGGCCAAACGCCCAAAAAGCGGATGCGCGGCACCCGCTTCCTCATCCATATGGAAGGGTTGCGGATCATACAGCGCAGCGAAGCGCTTGACTTCCTCGGCATCCACTGTGACCGAGCCGGCAGTAAAGCGCCGGCCCGGAAACAAATCTTCCAGATATATCGCCACGCTCACGTGCCGATACCGCCAAGGGCAAGGTATTTCACTTCCAGATATTCCTTAATTCCAAGGTGGCTGCCTTCGCGGCCAAGGCCCGATTGCTTGAAGCCGCCAAAGGGAACCTCGGCGGTGGAAATGATGCCTTCATTGATGCCGACAATGCCGTATTCCAATGCCTCGGCCACGCGGAAGATGCGCCCGACATCGCGGGCGTAGAAATACGCGGCCAGGCCAAATTCGGTATCATTGGCCATCTGAATCGCTTCTTCTTCCGTCTTGAAGCGGAACAGGGGGGCGACCGGGCCGAAGGTTTCCTCGCCAAAAATCTTGGCGCCGCGCGGCACATTCGAAAGGATCGTCGGTTCGAAGAAATTGCCGCCGCGCGCATGGCGTTTGCCGCCGGTAATCACGCTCGCACCCTGCGCCAACGCATCGGCGATATGTTCTTCAACCTTCGCCACCGCATCGGCATTGATCAGCGGGCCTTGCGTGACGCCGGGTTCCATCCCGGGGCCGACCTTCAGCCCTTCCACCGCTGTCTTCAGCTTGGCAGCGAAGGCTTCATAAACGCCATCCTGCACCAGGATGCGATTGGCGCAGACACAAGTCTGCCCCGCATTGCGGTATTTGGACGCCATGGCGCCCAGCACCGCCGCATCCAAATCCGCATCATCAAACACGATGAAGGGCGCATTGCCGCCCAATTCCATCGAGATTTTTTTGATGGTCGCCGCGCATTGCGCGAGCAAGACGCGCCCGACTTCCGTGGAACCCGTAAAAGACAGCTTGCGGATGATAGGATTGCTGGTGAGTTCCTTCCCCGTCTCACCAGAAGGGCCGGTGATCACATTGCACACACCAACCGGCATGCCGGCGCGTTCCGCCAGCACAGCCAAGGCCAACGCCGAAAACGGCGTTTGCGATGCCGGGCGGATCACCCCCGTGCAACCTGCCGCCCAGCCCGGCCCAGCCTTCCGCGTAATCATGGCGGCAGGGAAATTCCACGGCGTGATGGCCGCAAAAACGCCAATCGGTTCCTTGGTTACCAGAATGCGGCGGCCCTTGGCGTTTTGCGGAATCGTCTCACCCTGCACGCGGCGGCCTTCATCGGCGAACCATTCAATGAAGGACGCGGCATAAACCACTTCGCCCTTCGCCTCGGCGAGTGGCTTGCCCTGCTCCGCCGTCATGATTGCGGCCAGATCATCGGCGTTTTCATGCATCAGCGCGGCGATCTTGTGCAGGATCACAGCGCGATCTTTTGCCAGCATCGCGCGCCAGGCCGGCCAGGCAGCATTGGCGGCTTCAATGGCGCGGCGCGTCTCCGCCTGGCTCATGGCGGGGACTTCGCCAATCACCTCACCGGTTGCGGGGTTGCGCACGGCAATCATCTTGCCGCTATCGGCCTGCACCCAGGCGCCGGCGATGTAATTCGCCTGACGGAACAGGGCAGGGTCTTTCAAAGGCAGCTTGCTGGTGGCGTCGAGCATCTGGGTCCTCCTCGGCTTTCCGTCAGAATAGTCCGAAACGAAGCTTTTTCCCAAGCCTTGCGAAAGCGGGCTTGTGCTCACGCCCCGGCTGGCCATGATCGCCCCGAAGAAAGCCCGAGGAACGCCCAGATGGATGCCACCCACGCCCCCAGCCTGAAAAGCTGGCTCGCTTCCGCCAATCAGCCGGGGCAGGATTTCCCGATTCAAAACCTGCCCTTCGGCATCTTTAGCCGCGCCGGCGAAGCGCCGCGCGGCGGGGTTGCGATTGGTGAGATGATTCTGGATTTGCGCGCCGCGATCAGCGCGGGCCTGCTTTCCGGCGCCGCAGCGGAAGCGGCTGCGGGGCCAAGCCTGAATGCGCTGATGGCGCTTGGACGTCCCGCATCCGCTGGCCTGCGCGCCGCGCTTTCCGCGCTGCTCGCGGCAGGTTCCGCCGCTGAAGCCCAGGCAGCGCGCATCCTGCTGCCGATGGCGGAAGCCCAAATGCACATGCCCGCCACCGTCGCGAATTTCTCCGATTTCATGGCGAGCTATGATCACTGTGCGCGGCTTGGCGTGCGGCGTGATCCAAAGAACCCCCTGCCCCAGGCCTTCCGCCATTTGCCCGTTGCCTATCATTCCCGCGCAAGTTCCGTGCGTGTGAGTGGCGAGGATGTGATCCGCCCGTATGGCCAATGGGCGCGGAGTGATGGCGAAGTGCGCTTTGGCCCATCGGAAGCGATGGATTACGAATTGGAATTGGCAATCTGGATTGCGGGCGAAAACAAGCTCGGCACACCCATCACCATGACGGAGGCACCCAAGCGCATCTTTGGCTTTGGTCTTTTGAATGATTGGTCCGCGCGCGATATCCAGCGTTGGGAAATGCCTCCGCTGGGGCCGTTTTTGGCCAAGAGTGTCTCGACCTCCGTCTCGCCCTGGGTGATCACGGCGGAAGCGCTGGAACCATTTGCCAAGGCAGCACCGGCGATTGACCCACCACCCCTGTCCTATTTGGATAGCGCCTGGAACCGTGCGGCAGGCGCGCTTGGCATTCGCATGCAGGCGCTGCTGGTGACTGCAAAAATGCGTGCGGAAGGTGCCGCAGCCGCGCTGCTGACCGATACAGAATTTGCCCGCATGTATTGGACCGCAGCGCAAATGGTCGCGCATCACGGCACCAATGGCTGCAATCTGCTGCCCGGCGATTTGCTCGGCAGCGGCACGGTTTCCGGGCCGGAAGCAACCGCCGCCGCCTGCCTTGCCGAACTTGGCCTTGGCGGCCCCATCACGTTGCCCAATGGCGAAACGCGCCGCTGGTTGCAGGATGGTGATGAGGTAATTTTCCGCGCCCGCGCCGAAGCGCCCGGTGCCGTTTCCATTGGCTTTGGCGAATGTCGCGGCGCCATCGCGCCCGCAATCGCCTGGCCTGTTTGATTTTACAAAAAGGAGGAACCCCATGCCCCGTCGCATCGTTGATATTTCTGTCGCCCTTAAGGCCGGCATCATCAGTGACCCGCCGCATGCGCTGCCGAAGATCGAATACCTTGATCATCACATGACGGCGCCCGCCATGGCGAAGGATTTCGGCATCAGCGTGGATCAATTACCGGAAGGCGAATATGCGGCAGTGGAACGCGTGCAGATCAGCACGCATAACGGCACGCATATTGACGCGCCCTATCATTATTTCAGCCGCATGAATGAAAGGCTGGTGCCAGGGGGCGAGCCTTCCTGGCGCATTGATGAAGTACCGCTTGATTGGTGCATCCAGCCCGGCGTGAAGCTCGATTTCCGGCATTTTGAGCATGGCTATGTCGCGACGGCGAATGATGTGCAGGCGGAATTGAAGCGCATAGGCCATACGCTGAAGCCGCTTGAAATCGTTGTGGTGAATACCGCTGCCGGCGCGCGCTATGGGGAGGATGATTACATCCATTCCGGCTGCGGCATGGGCAAGGAAGCGACACTTTGGCTGCTGGAACAGGGTGTGCGTGTCACCGGCACGGATGGCTGGTCCTGGGATGCGCCGTTTTCACTGACGAAGAAAAAGGTCGCGGCCAGCGGTGATGTTTCGCTGATCTGGGAAGGCCACCGCGCGGGGCGAGAAATTGGCTATTGCCATATCGAAAAACTCTCTAATCTCGATAAGCTGCCGCCCAGCGGCTTCACCATTTCCTGTCTACCGGTGAAGGTGCATCGCGGCTCTGCGGGATGGACCCGCGCTGTTGCGATTTTTGAAGAATAACGAGGAAAGCCATGGCTCGTCGTTTCATTGATATTTCGGTGGCACTCAAGGGCGGGATTGCTTCCGACCCGCCGCATATGCTGCCCGAGATCGAGTATCACGACCATCACATGACTGCGCCGCGTCTCGCGCAGGAATTTGGCATCAGCGTGGATCAATTGCCCGAAGGCCAATTCGCCGCGCGGGAAGTGGTGCGCATCACAACCCATAGCGGGACGCATCTGGATTCCCCCTATCACTTCTTCAGCCGCATGAATGAAAGAACCGTACCAGGCGGAGAGCCTTCCTGGCGGATTGATGAAGTGCCGTTGGAATGGTGCTTTCAGCCAGGTGTGAAGCTCGATTTCCGGCATTTTCCGGATGGCTATGTCGCGACACCTGGCGATGTGCAGGCGGAGTTGAAACGCATCGGCCATACGCTGAAACCGCTTGAGATTTTGGTGGTGAATACGCGCGCCGCCAGCCGTTACGGGCAGGATGATTTCATCCATAGCGGCTGCGGCGTTGGCAAGGCCGCGACACTTTGGCTGTTGGAACAAGGTGTGCGTGTGACGGGGATTGATGGTTGGTCCTGGGATGCGCCATTTTCGCTGACAAAAAAGAAAGTGCAGGAAACCGGTGATGCCTCCCTCATCTGGGAAGGCCATCGCGCGGGGCGCGAGATTGGCTATTGCCACATGGAAAAGCTCACGAATCTGGAAAGCCTGCCCCCGGATGGCTTCATGATTTCCTGCTTCCCCGTGAAGGTGCATCGCGGTTCCGCCGGCTGGACGCGTGCCGTTGCAATCATTGAGGAGTGATGAGAAATCCATGCCGCAGAGCGGCGCTGATGACGCCCTGCGGGGGCTAGGGCCGCGCTCGGTCAGCCCTTCCTCACTTGTGATGTCCATGACATGAACGCGCCGCGCCGCCTATTCATGGCTACCCTTGGTAGCGCAGCATTTTTCGGCTGCGCTGTGCCCGAATTATCCAATGCCATCGCCCCGCTGGCCAATCCCTATGACTCAGCGGCGATCCGTGCGCGCAAGGGCAAAAGAGCAAGCATTGGCGCAAACTGTATCCCGGCATCAGCGCCAATGCCGGATTTGATTGTTCCACAATTCTATACTGACCCGCCCGTATATAGTCGGATTGATCCTGAACGTCTCGCTGCGCGCGATGCGGCTGTGCGGCCGCTGCAGCTACTGGTGCGCGGTGTCACCGAAAATGCAGACCGGTGGGCTTCGTCCCAGCCGGCCGAGGGACATTTCGCGCGCTGCGCCATTGCCTCGCTTGACGCCGCAGCAAAGGCTCAGTCATTTCTTGGTCGCATTGATTATCAGGGTGGGTATGAACGCAAATGGGTATGGTGCGGATTAGCGCTCGCACATCTCAAGCTTTTGCAGGCGCCTGAATATGAAGCCGAAGCCAAAGCGCGCATAAAGGCCTGGTTCGCGCGTGGTTTCGACGCAATGCGTGTCCCCTATGATCGGCCGCCGAGTGGTTCGCCATCAACGCAGTTGAATAATCACATGACCTGGGCTGGATTGACCGCGATGGCCTTGGGCCTTGCAGCCGAAAATCAGGAAGCATGGGCGTGGGGCCTTCTTCGCCTTGAACGCACCTTGGCACAGGTCGATCCTGAAGGGTTTTTGCCGCAGGAATTACTGCGCGGTTCGAAGGCGTGGCATTATCACATCTTCACCATGGGGCCGCTGATACTGGGCGCGGTCTTGGCACGTGCCAATGGCATCGCCATCGCCGATGAGCGGTTTCACCGCCTGGCTCGGCGAAGTTTTGAGGGCTATTCGGATACGGCAGCTTTTGAAAGACAAACCGGTCAGAGGCAGGACTCAGTCTCCGAACGCCCTAGTGTCGGATGGCTTGAAATCTATGCTGGCGAATTCGGCGCGACGGAGGCCCTGATCCCATTGCGCGGCCGTCGGCCACAACACCAGCCCTGGCTCGGCGGTAACCTTACTCTATGGCATGCGCGCGATGTATAAACTGCGCCCAGGCGGGACAGATGCGGCTGAAGTCATTCCACCGTCACACTTTTCGCGAGGTTGCGCGGCTGATCCACATCCGTGCCTTTCAGCACCGCAACATGATAGGCAAGGAACTGCACCGGAATGGTGTGGAGTATGGGCGCAGCAAAGGCCGGCACGCGCGGCAGCACCACAATCCGCTCCGCAAAGCCACGCAGTTTTTCCGCGCCAAGATCATCGGTGAAGGCCATGATGCGCCCGCCCCGCGCGGCGGCTTCCTGCAAATTCGACGCGGTTTTTTCAAACAGCGGGCCTGAAGGACAAAGTGCAATCACCGGCACGGCAGAATCAATCAGCGCAATCGGGCCGTGCTTCATCTCACCGGCTGCGTAACCTTCCGCATGGATATAGGAAATTTCCTTGAGCTTCAGCGCGCCTTCAAGTGCAATCGGGTAAAGCGACCCGCGCCCCAGGAACAGCACATCCCGCGCCTTGGCAACTTCGGCGGCCATGGCGCGAATTTCGCCATCACGCTCCAGCACGGCCGCAGCATTGGATGGCACTTCGAGCAAAGCCGCGGTCAATGCCGCTTCCTGATCCGCCGTGATGGTGCCGCGCGCGCGCCCAAGCCCAATGGCGAGGCAAGCGAGCACGGCAAGCTGAGCGGTGAAAGCCTTGGTGGAGGCAACGCCTATTTCCGGCCCTGCCACGGTCAATACCGCCGCATCGCTTTCCCGCGCCATGGTGCTTTCCGGCACATTCACGATGGAAAGCACGCTTTGGCCGCGTTCCTTCAGCAGGCGAAGTGCGGCCATGGTATCGGCAGTTTCACCGCTTTGGCTGACCAGTAGCGCGCCGCCGCCTTCGGGCAAGGGTGGGTCGCGGTAGCGAAATTCGCTGGCTACATCAGCATCAACGGGCAGGCGCGCCAATTCCTCAATCCAATAGCGCCCAACCAGCCCCGCCAGAAAAGCGCTGCCGCAAGCGGTCATGGTCAGGCGCGGAAGCCGCGCAGGATCGAAGGGCAGTTCCGGCAACACCACGCGCCGCTGCGCCGGTTCCAGATATTGCGTCAGCGTATCGCCCAATACCACCGGGTGTTCGTGCAATTCCTTTTCCATGAAATGGCGGTAATTGCCCTTGCCCGTCGCGGCGCCCGATACGGTGGTGAGCTTCACCTCTCGCACCACTTCAGCGCCGGTCGCATCATGAAACCGCGCGCCCTTGCCATTCAAAATCGCCCAATCGCCTTCTTCCAGATAAGCGATACGCCGTGTCAGCGGCGCCAGTGCCAGCGCGTCTGAACCGACAAACATCTCATTCTCGCCAAAACCCACGGCAAGCGGTGCGCCTTGGCGCGCGCAAATCAGCAAATCGGGGTGGCCCGCAAAAATCATCGAAAGCGCGAAGGCGCCATGCACGCGCTTCAATGCTGCGGCAGCAGCGGCTTCCGGCGTATGGCTTGCTTGCAGAAAATCATCCACCAAAAGGGCGAAGGTTTCCGTATCGGTTTCGGTCTGGAATTCATGGCCGCGCGCTTCCAATTCGGCGCGCAATTCAGCGTGGTTTTCGATGATGCCGTTATGCACCACCACCACGCGCGCGGTGCCATGCGGATGCGCGTTGCGTGTGGTGGGCGCGCCATGCGTGGCCCAGCGCGTATGGCCAATGCCCGTAGTGCCAGTCAGCGGTGCGGATTCCAAGACGGCCGCGAGATTGTCAAGCTTCCCTTCCGCGCGCCTGCGGTCAATTCTGCCATCAATCAGGGTCGCAATGCCCGCACTGTCATAGCCGCGATATTCAAGCCGCCGCAGCGCATCCAAAAGCCGCGGTGCTGCCGCCTGTTGTCCGACAACACCAACAATGCCGCACATCAGCGCTTCCCCTTACCCTTGAAGCCGCGCCCGGGCTTGACCGCCTGGCGACCACGCGCAATCGCCAGCGCATCATCCGGCACATCTTCCGTGATCACGCTGCCCGCCGCGACCAGCGCGCGTGCGCCCACCTTCACGGGCGCCACAAGCGCCGTATCGCTGCCAATGAAAGCGCCTTCGCCAATTTCCGTGCGATGCTTGGCAACGCCATCATAATTGCAGGTGATGGTGCCGGCGCCGATATTGGCCCCCGCACCAATCATCGCATCCCCCAGATAGGATAAATGATTGGCCTTGGCGCCGGGGCCAAGCGTGGTTGCCTTCAGCTCCACAAAATTGCCGACATGCGCGTGGTTCTCGATGATGCTGCCGGGACGTAGCCGCGCATAAGGGCCAATGACCGCGCCCTGCTTCACGACACAACCTTCCAAATGGCTGAAGGCGCGGATCGTCACGCCATCTTCCACCATCACACCAGGACCGAAAAAGACATTCGGTTCCAGCACCACATCCGCGCCAAGCTTTGTGTCGTGGCTCAGATATACTGTCTCAGGCGCCAGCATCGTGACACCACCTGCCATGGCGGCAGCACGCAGGCGCTGCTGCACCTCTGCTTCGGCTTCTGCCAATTCTGCGCGGCTATTGATGCCGCGCAGCTCAGCTTCCGGCGCTTCAACCGCGACCACGCGCTTGCCTTCCAGCCGCGCCTGCTGGATCACATCGGTCAAATAATACTCGCCCTTCGCGTTATCATTACCGATGGCGCCAAGCCAGCGGAACAAATCCTGCGCCGGGGCGTAGATCACGCCGGCATTGCACAGCCCAAGCGCGCGTTCTTCCGCCGTCGCATCCGCCCATTCAACAATGCGCGCAACTTCGGATTTTTCATCCAGCACCACACGGCCATACCGCGCCGGATCAGCAGGGCGCATGGCAAGCAGCACAAGCCCAGCCGCTTGCCGCGCCGCCACCAGCGCCTGCAAGGTGCCCGCCGAAATCAGGGGATTATCGCCATAAAGCACCGCGACATCACCCTGATGCCCGCCAAGCAAAGGGGCCACTTGCAGCGCTGCATGGCCGGTGCCGAGCCTTTCGCGCTGCACCACGACCTCGCGTGGCGCAACAGCGTCTTCCAGCGCCGGCATATCCGGCCCAACGACAATCACGATACGCCCGAATACGCCCGCGCAAGCACCGATCAAATGCTGGATCATGGGCCGCCCCGCCAAGGGGTGCAGCACTTTGGGTTGGCTGGACCGCATGCGCGTTCCAAGACCGGCGGCAAGGATGATGGCGGCGGGGTTCATGGAAGTGGCGTAACGCGCCGGGCGGGGTTTCGTCTATAGGGCGTTGAGCATCAAGCCGCGGCGGGACGCGCCAACAAAAAAGCCGGCACCCGAAGGCACCGGCTTTGAAATATGCGGCAATAAACCCGTATCAGCGGCTGTAGAATTCGACCACCAGATTGGGTT
This sequence comes from Alphaproteobacteria bacterium, assembly GCA_016869735.1. Taxonomy (GTDB): domain Bacteria; phylum Pseudomonadota; class Alphaproteobacteria; order Acetobacterales; family Acetobacteraceae; genus Neoroseomonas. Next base: position 24,695 of record VGDL01000002.1, on the reverse strand, counting down.
CCATCTGCACGGGATAGGGCACATCGGAAAGCTTCGGTGCGCGCAGGAACTTGCCCTTCATCGCGCGGTGATCAATTTCCATGTATTCGGGAACATCACGTTCCGTGCTCTGCGCCGAATCCAGCACCGCAGTCAGCTGCTTGGACTTTTCCTTGACTTCAATCACATCGCCATTCTTCACCGAATAGGACGGGATATTGAGCCGCTTGCCATTCACCAGCACATGGCCGTGATTGACGAATTGCCGCGCCGCGAAGGGGGTCACGGCAAGCTTCATGCGGTAGATCACCGCATCCAGGCGGCGTTCCAGCAATTCCACCAGGTTTTCGGAAGTGTCGCCCTTACGGCGCACGGCTTCCTCGTAATACTTACGGAACTGCTTTTCGCCGATATTGGCGTAATAGCCCTTCAGCTTCTGCTTCGCCATCAGCTGCACGCCGAAATCGGTCGGCTTCTGCTTGCGGCGCTGGCCATGCTGACCGGGACCATATTCGCGCTTCGCAACCGGCGATTTCGCGCGGCCCCAAAGGTTCACGCCAAGGCGGCGATTGATTTTGTACTTGCTTTCGGCGCGCTTCGTCATGCGCTTAACCCACCGCGTGTGCGATGGCCTTTCTTGCTATGCCCCTAAGGGCCTTGTTGTCCCGGTAGTCCAAGGCCGGCTGGCCAAGGCGGGCGCGGACCCCGAAGGCCCGTCCACATTCCCGGAAGGAAGCGGCCTGATATTCCGCGCCTTGGGGCTTGTCAAACCCCGCGCCACGCCCCATCCCCGGAGCATGAGCATTTCACGCGAAGAAATTCTGGTGCTTGGCCTGACGGCTGGTGTGGTGGGCAGCCTGGTCGGCGGCCTGACACTTTATGCTGGCCTAGCCCTGGTGGTGGCCGGTTCCCATGCGGGCTGGCTTTTGGCCTTGCCGGCGGCCCCGATCGGCGGTGGCCTTGGCTATCTTTTGGCCCGGCGCCTCGCCGTGCGGCTATAGGCCCCGCAGTATAGGCCGCAAATGCAAAACCGCGGTCCACGGGTTGCCCCGTGCCGCGGATTGCAGACATCAACCATTTTTAATGGCTAATCAGAAGCCTTCGCGTTCAATCCGCTTGCGTTCCACCTTGCGGGCGCGGCGCACAGCTTCCGCAGCCTCACGCGCGCGGCGCTCGGACGGCTTTTCGTAATGGCGGCGGATCTTCATTTCACGGAAGACGCCTTCACGTTGCAATTTCTTCTTGAGCGCCTTCAGCGCCTGATCAACATTATTGTCACGAACGACGACTTGCACGCGGCACAACCCCCTTCATGGATCGCTGGTTCAAAACAAAAGACGCGCAGCCGGTCACCCGGCGCCCGTCAAGAGAGCGGTTTTTAGCACAGTGATTCGCCGCGCCGGAAGCCCCTTTCAAGGCTTTTTCAGGCGAATTATATGAAAATCCCAATCCTGTCGCGGGAATGTCATGGCCATTCTGAAAATCGCCCATCTGGGCCACCCCGTGCTGCTGCAACGGGCCGAGGCAGTGGCAGACCCCACAGCGCCAGAAATGCGCCGCCTGGTCGCCGATATGGTCGAAACCCTGCAGGATATTGGCGGGCTTGGCCTGGCCGCCCCGCAAGTCCATGTTTCCCTTAGGCTTTTCATTTGGCGCACGGCTGTGGGCGGGCATTCCGCCCTGTTCAACCCGGAAATCGCACCGCTCGGGCAGGAAACCGAGGAAGCCTGGGAAGGCTGCCTTTCCATCCCCGGCCTGCGCGGCGCCGTGCAACGCCCGGCCAGGATCGCCTTTCGTGGGCAGGATATCGCCGGCACATGGATCGAAGGTGAAGCTGCTGGCATGGCAGCACGGGTCATGCAGCATGAACATGACCATCTGGAGGGGATACTCTACCCCATGCGGATGGCGGACCTTTCACGTTTTGGGTTTAATGAGGAACTGGCCCGGTTCAACCCACCAAAGCCCGTTGAAAATGAAAGACAAACCCCATGATGGAAGCTGGTGCGGATCGTGATGCGCGGGATGCGGCGCTTGATGCCATTCTGCCGCTGGTGCCGCTTTATGGCTGGCAGGGCAGCGCCATTCACGAAGGATTGAAGGACGCCGGCATGGCGCCGGAAGACGCCGAATGGATGTTCCCGCGCGGCGCCATTTCAGCCATCGAAGCCTGGATAGAACTTGCCGATCGGCGCATGGAAAAAGCTGGCCTCGCCGCTGATATGGCCGGAATGCGCACCCATGAACGCGTACGCTTTTTGATCAAGGCGCGGCTGGAAGCCGCTGAACCCCACCGCGATGCGCTGCGCGCCGCGCTTTCCCTGCTGGCACTGCCCTGGAACGCGCCAATCGCGGCACGCAGCCTGGCGCGCAGCGTCAGCGCCATCTGGTATGCGGCGGGTGACAAATCCGCTGATTTTTCCTGGTATACACGCCGCGCGACCCTGGCCGGCATCTATAGCGCCACGCTGGCCTTCTGGCTGAGTGGGCGTGGCGATGGGCTGGAATCGGCGCTGGAATTCCTTGACCGGCGGCTCGCGGATCACGCCCGCTTCCAAAAGGGGCTGGCACGCTTCAAGCCACGCGCCGCCTGATCGCGCGTTTCGGTTCCCTTCGCGGGGGCAAGACCCTATATGCGAAGGGGTCGCTTGCGGTGATCGATTCGCCATGCTTTGACGATGAGAGGATGAAACCCATGGGTTTGAAGCGCGTTTTGATGGCGGCCTTGCTGCCGGTTCTGGTCGCCGGGCCAGTTTTGGCCAATACCTGCTTACGGCCCGAAGAACGAAAGGCCGCCGATACCTGGGCGCTGAATAGCTACATGGCGGTCATGGCGCTGCAATGCAAAGTGGAATCGCGGGTCAGCAATGATTTCCGCAACCCCCACCGCGGGGAGCTTCGCGCCGCCCATGATGCGCTGCAAGGCTATTTCCGCCGCGCCCATGGTGGCGCAGGTCAGACCCGGTTTGATCAGTATTACACCAATATCTCCCAGGATCATGCCCTGGATGCGTCCCGCGGTGGCCCCTTCTTTTGCCGCGATGCCGATGTGATCCTGACGCAAGTCAGGGCGCTGCGGAGTGCGGATTTGGCGAAATTCTCTGCCAATCAGAACATCATCCAACCGCTTGACGCGCCGGATTGCGGCGCTGGCGCCCCCCCGGCCCGGCCCGCCATCACAGCGCGCCGCTAAACACGTCCAGGGCATCTGGCTGGAAGCCACCCCCAAGAAAGCGAGGGCTTGGGGTTCTTCCCCCTTGACGTCCACGCCGTCTTCAGTAGGAAGACGTTCGAAAATCCCGCTGCATTTTGGCAGCGAGCCGGAGTTGTGAGCCATGGCCAAGTCAAACACTATTCTCATTCGCCTCGTCAGCAGTGCTGAGACGGGCTATTTCTACGTGACCAAGAAGAATACCCGGAACATGACCGGGAAGATGGAAAAGAAGAAATATGATCCCGTGGCGCGCAAGCACGTCGTGTTTCGCGAAGCCAAGATCAAATAATCAGGCCGGGTAGGCTTGATGGTTTTGGCTGCTGTTCCGGGCCAATAACCCTCAGGCTTGCCGCCAATCTGCCTCATCCGCCGCTTCAACCCGATTTCGGCCAAGCGCCTTGGCGCGATACATGGCGGAATCAGCGGCGGCGATCAGCGCCTCACTTTCTGAATTGCTCGCTGACAAGGCGCTGCCGATACTCACCGTGACCGGCAGTTTGGCCTGGCCAAGGTCAATCGGGCGCTCATTGATCGCCACGCGCAATCTTTCGGCGATGACCGAGGTTTCCTCAGCGCCGGCGCCCGACATCACCACCAGGAATTCCTCACCGCCATAGCGCGCCACAACATCGGAAGCGCGCACATGTTCGCGCAACCGCGCCGCGACCTCACGCAGTGCCGCATCGCCCGCCGCATGGCCATAATAATCATTGAGCGGCTTGAAGCGATCCACATCAATCATCAGGACACCGCAGGCCGTCCCCGCGCGCAGCAGGGATTCCAGATGGCGAAAGACGTAACGGCGATTGCGCAAGCCCGTCAGCCCATCCGTCACCGCCAGTTCCAGGGAACGGTCAAATTCCGCGCGAAGCCGCAGCTGATAACGCCGGCGCCGCACCTGGTTGCGCACACGCGCACGCAATTCCTGTTGATTGATCGGGCGCAGCACATGATCCGAAGCGCCCAATTCAAAGGCGCGCAGCACCAATTCGCGCTGTTCGTCATCCGCAATCAGCATCAGTGGCAGGTCGCGCGTTTCAACCTCCGCCCGGAGCCGAGACGCCAAACGCAGCGGATCGCCCTCCGGCATGGGAAGCGAGGTCAGCACCAGATCATAATGGGCATTTGGGTCTTGCAGCCTGGCCCAGACCAGCTTTTCATCACGATGCTGTTCCAGCACCATATTATCGGCGGCAAGCGCCGCAGAAAGTGAAGCGGCCTCGGTTTCATTATCCGAAAGCAGCAGCACCTTGGCGCCTTCAAAATCCTCGGGCGGAGCGCTCGGTGGTTCAAAGCCCAGATCGCGCACCGTCTCGGCCCTAAGGCGCCAGGCATCCAGCACCTGCTTCACACGCAACAGGGCGCGCAGCCGGGCGAAAAGCGTTGCCTGATCCACGGGCTTGACCAGGAAATCATCCGCCCCGGCATCCAGGCCACGCACCCTTTCATGCTCGTCATTCAGGGATGTCACCATCACAACCGGAATATGCGCGGTGGCAGGCTGTGCCTTCAGCCGCCGGCAGGCTTCAAAGCCATCCATCACCGGCATCAGCACATCCAGCAGGATGATATCGGGCGACCAACGCTGCGCGAGGGTAATCGCCTCAGCGCCCGAAACAGCGCCGACAACTTCAAAATACTCATCCTGCAACCGCGCTTCGAGCAGCTTTCGATTGGCGGCGCTGTCATCCACCACAAGCACCCGCGCGGTCATGCCAGGAAAACTCCTCCACAGGGGGCGGTGCGCCAGGGCAGAAGCGCCCTTGCCGAAGGCGGCAAAGGTAGCGAAGGCTGGCAAGCGGATTGCCGGTAGTGAACCGAGCAGAGGATTCTTCCCATGCGGGAAATATGTCCCCAATTCACGCGGAAAGATAGTGTGATGAAGCAGCTAGGCGATGTTCCTCAGGCGCTGGCCAGCACGGCCTCTCGGCCATCGGCATGGCGCAAATGGGCGACCAGGCGCGGGCTTGGGCTTTGGCGCAGCGTGACCGCCTCGGTCAAGCCGCGCGCCGCAATCGCTTCACGCAGCGCATCCATATCCGGGTGTTGGGCTTCAAGGCCGGTTAGCCGCCAACCCGAATCGGGGATTTGCGCGGCGGCGCGCACCCCTTCCCATTGGATAAGCGGCGGGATCAGATTGCCCATATCTTGCCGCTGCGGCGGAGCCGCCATCCGCCATGAAAGCGCACCACGGCGCATGGCGCGCACCTCCCCCGCATGAGAAGCACCAAGCCGCGCCACCACCGCCTCAATCGCCGGGGTCGCCGCGACATAGGCAATCAATTGCGGCTCCGCTTCCAGCGCCAGCTTCAGCGATGGGTCATCCAAATCAAAGGGGCGGGGATGCGCGGGGCTTGCCTGCGCGGGATCAGGGGCGAGGATTTCGATATAGTGGCTGGGGCCAAGACCCAGCAGCATATTATGCGTGCCCACCCCCGGATGGGCGCCCCCAGCCACGGGCAGCACCCCCAAATGGCGTTCCAGATAGGCAGCGCCGGCTTCGAGCGTTCCAGCACCAATCACAAGGTGGTCAATTTCGGCCATTACACATCCCCCAATGGGTTGCCCCGCGAATACTCAACCCAAGGCATTATGGAACGGGGCCTGGAAGCAGTATTGAGAAAGATCAAGAAATAGTGGCCAAGCACTGCGCCATGCAGCGCATCCGCTGCCTTATGCGTGTGATGCCTTGGGGTGATGCGGCTTGATTTAGGTCCCGATCAAAGCGCCCCCACGCCAACAATGCGGTAATCATAAACCCCGCCATCGGGTTCCGTGATCGTCACATGCTCGCCCGGTCGGATGGGGCTGCTGCCAGGATCGAAATGCGCTTCAGGCGCGTCAAGGCGCTCGGCCAGGCTGCCGCTGAAGCGAATGAACCAGCCATTATCACCATCATATTGCACATCACCCTGTTCAGGCGGCGCATCCGGGCGATGGCGCCGCGCGCGCCAAGGGGCCGGGTCTTCTGCCCATGCCTTCGCATCCGGGTGTCCCGCCGCATCCAGGGCGAGTTCAATTTCATAGCGGTGATCAACGCAGCCTGTGGGGAAACCCGGCCCCGCGACCAGAGAGAGTGTCACCAACTTGGTGTCCATGCACACCTCCTGCTTTCCAGGCCAGTAAATGGGCAGGGGCGGGCGAAGCCCCAATCACTTTTCAGATCGCGACCTTCACGCCCAATTCCACCACGCGGTCCGATGGAATGCGGAAAAACTCGGTGGCCGGCAGCGAATTGCGGCTGAGCACCACAAACAGCCATTGCCGCCAGCGCGACATTTTCGGCACGGCGGCTGCCACCACCGTCTCCCGCCCCAGGAAATAGGAGGTCTGCATCGGCTCATAAGGGATGCCGAATTCGGCCAGGGCTTCAAGCTCACGCGGGATATTGGGGCTTTCCTGGAAGCCGTAGTGCAGGGAAACGCGATGGATATTCGGCGCCAATTCCTCGACCGACCGGCGCCGATCAGCACCCATTTGCGGCACATCCTCATTCGTGACAGTCACAAACAGCACGCGTTCATGCAGAACCTTGTTGTGCTTCAAATTATGCAGCAGCGCGCCGGGCAGGAATTCTGCCTGGCTGGTCATGAATACCGCGGTCCCCGGCACGCGCACGGTGCGCGATTGCGGCAGGCGGGCGATGAAAGATTTCAGCGGCAGCCCATCCTGGCGGATGCGGGCAAACAGCAATTCCCGCCCGCGATGCCAGGTCAGCATGATGACAAAAAGCACCACCCCCAGCACCAGCGGCACATAGCCACCTTCGGGGATTTTCAGCACGTTGGAGAGGAAAAACGCGAGATCAAGCGCCAGCAACGGCAGGAAAACGCCAAGCATGCCAAGCAAAGGCCAGCCGAATTTGCGATGAAACACAACCATGGCAAGGCAGGATGTGCAAACAAAGGTGCCTGTCACCGCAATGCCGTAAGCCGCCGCGAGCCTTTCGGAATCGCGGAAGGTCACCACCAGAATCAGCACACCGATCAGGAGCGCAAAATTCACCTGCGGCATATAAATCTGGCCTTCTTCCGTCTCACTCGTGTGGCGCACCAGAAGCCGGGGCAGGAAGCCAAGCTGCACACATTGCCGCGCAATGGTATAGGCGCCGGAAATCATCGCCTGGCTGGCGATAATGGTGGCCGCCGTTGCCAGAAACACCAAGGGCAGGCGGAACCATTCGGGCGCCAGCAGAAAGAATGGATTTTCGAGTGCGGCCGGATCGCGCAGCAAAAGCGCGCCTTGGCCAAGATAATTCAGCACCAGCGCCGGCAGCACAATCACGAGCCATGCCCAGCGAATGGGCCGGCGCCCGAAATGCCCCATATCGGCGTAAAGCGCTTCGGCCCCGGTCACCGCCAGCACAACCGATCCGAAGGCGATGAAGGCCATAAGCTTGTAGTGAACACAGAAGGAAACGGCCCAATGGGGCGAAATGGCTGCCAACACGCCCGGATTATGCAGCACTTCCCAAAGCCCCAGCAGCCCCAAGACGAAAAACCAGGCAGCGCAAATGGGGCCGAAGATCGCCCCCATTTTGGCAGTGCCGCGATATTGCACCAAAAACAGCGCGAGAAGGATCACGACTGAAATCGGCAATACCGCCTTTTCCAGATGCGGTGAGACAACCTTGAGCCCCTCCACCGCCGACAACACCGAAATCGCCGGCGTGATGATGCCATCACCAAAAAACAGGCAGGCCCCGGCGATGCCAATCAGCGCCAAAGCCCAGCGCAGCCGCGCATTTTCGACGCTGCGCTGCGCGAGCGCCATCAGCGCCAATATGCCGCCTTCACCCCTATTATCGGCACGCAGCACGAACGCCACATATTTCACCGTCACCGTCAGGATGAGCGACCAGATAATTAGGCTGAGCAGGCCCAGCACTTCCCACGCTTCCACGCCGCCATCCTCAAAATGGCTGGCAGCGGCGCGCATGGCATAGAGCGGCGATGTACCTATATCGCCATAGACAACACCCAGCACGCCCAAAATCAGGGCGAGCGACGGTGTAGCGCGGTCTGAAGCGGCGGGAGTGCTCATGGTAACGAACTCTGCGCCTTCAGCGCGGGGATGCAAGAGCTTTGCCCCGCATCCCGCGCATGGCGGGCATTCAATGCCCGCGCAGGATCTGGCTCAGGAATAGCTTGAGCCGGTCGGTCTTTGGTGCATTGAAGACCTGATCGGGGGTGCCGACTTCAACCACCTCACCTTGATCCATAAACACCACGCGGTCGGCGACCTGCCGGGCAAAGCCCATTTCATGGGTCACCACCATCATGGTCATGCCCGTGCCGGCCAATTCCACCATCACATCCAGCACTTCCTTGATCATTTCGGGATCGAGCGCTGAGGTCGGCTCGTCGAACAACATGATCTTGGGGCGCATGCAAAGGGCGCGCGCAATCGCCACGCGCTGCTGCTGCCCACCGGAAAGCTGGCCCGGATATTTCTTGGCCTGTTCAGGGATTTTGACGCGGGCGAGCAATTCCATCGCCAATTCTTCCGCATCCTTCTTCGGCATGCGCCGCACCCAGATGGGCGCCAGGGTGCAGTTTTCCAGCACTGTCAGATGCGGGAAAAGATTGAAGGACTGGAACACCATGCCAACTTCGCGCCGGATCGCATCCAGCGCGCGCACATCATCGGAAAGTTCGATCCCTTCGACCGCAATGCGGCCTTCCTGGTGCATTTCAAGCCGGTTGATGCAGCGGATCATGGTGGATTTGCCGGACCCCGAAGGCCCGCAAACCACAACGCGTTCACCCGGTGCCACGGCAAGGTTCACATCGCGCAGCACATGCAGCGCGCCGAACCATTTATTGACGCCGGCCAATTCAATGGCGGGGGGCGCATCTGCCTTGGCGGCGGAAGCGATTTGGGCAAGATCAGCGGAAGCGCTCATGTTTCTGTGTTCCCAAAGGCTCAGCGGTGGCGATGGCGGTTCAGCTCCGCCTCCAACCCGCGGCTGTATTTTGACATGGCATAGCAAAAGATAAGGTAGATACTGCCGATAAAGACATAGACCTCAACACCAAAGCCCTGCCAGGCGGGTTCCACAATCGCGGTCTTGCCAGCCGTCAGCAGATCGAAGATGCCGATGATCAGCACGAGCGACGTATCCTTGAAGAAGCCGATGAAGGTATTCACCAAGGGCGGGATCACCATGCGCAGCGCCTGGGGCAGGATGATCAGCCCGGTCTTTTGCCAAAAGGAAAGCCCCATGGCATCGGCCGCTTCATATTGGCCCTTGGGCAGCGCCTGCAGCCCGCCGCGCACCACTTCCGCCAAATAAGCGCCGGCGAAAAGGATGATGGCAATCTGTGCGCGGAGCAGCTTATCAATATTCATGCCTTCCGGCAGGAAAAGCGGAAACATGACGCTTGCCATGAACAGCAGGCTGATCAGCGGCACGCCGCGGATCAATTCCACGTAAAGCACACACAAAACCTTGATCGCCGGCAGGGATGAACGCCGGCCAAGGGCGACCAGGATCGACAGCGGAAAGGCAAAGGCCAGCCCGAAAGTCGCCAGGATCAGCGTAATCGGCAAGCCGCCCCAGCGTTCCTGCGGCACATAGGAAAGGCCGAAAATGCCACCCCACATCAGCATGCCAATGGCAGTCAGCATGCCGATCCAAACCAAGGCCAATTCCCAGCGCCAGAAGCGCCGGATGGCCGAGATGATGTAGAGCACCACGAACAAAACGCAGGCCAGGGCCGGGCGCCAATGTTCCTCATAAGGATAGGTGCCAAACAGCATGAAGCGGTGCTTTTCACCAATCACCGCCCAGCAGGCGCCGGAACCCTGCATATCGCGGCAGATTTGCGTCTGCGGCCCCTGCGCATTGGAAGGCACCGACCAGATGGCATTGATGAAGGCCCAATCAACAAAGGACAGTGCAGCCTTGATCAGCAAATAGCCAAGCGCCAACGTCACCGCCGTTGAAAGCCAACCGGAAAACAGATTGGTCTTGGCCCAGGCAATGGGCCCCACCGCCGTGATCGGCGGCTTGCGGGGCCCCGTGGAAATGCTTGCGTCGCTCATGGCTGGCCCCCTTACCTTTCAACCAGCGCGATGCGCGCATTATACCAATTCATGAATAGGCTGATCGAAAGGCTGATCGTCAGATAGACCGCCATGATGATGGCAATGCCTTCAATTGCCTGCCCGGTTTGGTTCAGCGTGGTATTGGCGATGGAGACAATATCCTGATAGCCAATCGCCACCGCGAGCGAAGAATTCTTGGTCAGGTTCAAGTAATTTGATGTCATGGGCGGGATGATGACGCGCAGCGCCTGCGGCATGACAATCAGGCGCAGCACCGAACCATGCCTAAGGCCAAGCGCCTGCGCCGCTTCCCATTGCCCGTGATTGACCGACATGATGCCGGCGCGCACCACTTCCGCGATGAAGCCCGCGGTATAGGTAACAAGCCCGATCAGCAGGGCAAAATATTCGGGGCTGATATTCATGCCGCCACGGAAATTGAAGCCGCGCAGCACGGGATATTCAATCTCCCACGGGGCACCAAGGCCCCACCAAACAACAATGGGCAGCGCCAGCATCAAGCCGAGCGCGGTGGCCCAAACCTTGCGCGGCTGGCCATCCGCCATCTGTTTGGCGCGTGCCATGCGCGCATAAACCCAGGTTGCGACAATGCCGAGTAGAAACACGACCAGCGCCGCCGTATGCGCGTTTTCCCACACCAGCGCCGGCAGCTTAAGCCCGCGATTGGACAGCACCACGCCTTCCATCGGGCGCAGCGCCTGGCGCGGCCCGGGCAGGCCCTGCATGACGGTGTACCAGAACAGCAATTGCAGCAGCAGCGGCAGATCGCGAATGATCTCGATATAGGCGCCGGCAATGCGCGACAGCAGGAAATTCTTGGAAAGCCGCGCAATGCCGATGGCGGTGCCCAGGATTGTTGCCAGCACCACGCCAATTACGGCCACCTTCAGGGTATTCAGCACCCCCACCAGCAACGCGCGGGCATAGGTATTGGTGGGATCATAGGGGATCAGGCTTTCGGCGATTGGCAAGCCTGCCTCGCGGTCCAGGAAGCCGAAGCCGGTCGCAATGCGCCGCACCGCCAGATTGTGGGATGTATTGCTCCAGAGCCAATAGATCACGCTGCCAACAAGGGCGACGACCACAATTTGCCAGAAAATGCCGCGCACCCGTTCATCCGACCAGGAAAGCCGGAGCGGGCGTTTGGGCGGGCGCCGCTTATAGCGCGGGTCGCTCGTTGTTTCTGACATTATGCGCCTCTCCTGCATTCTTGCCCGGCCCTGGGGGCGGGATAGTTCCTCTGCAACGTCGTGGTTGCTGCTTCGGTGAGCACTGCGTTACCGGATAGCAGGGCATTCCCGCAAGCACCGTGCCCAGGCCCATCTGGCCTGCCTTGCCTTGGCCTGGGCAGAACAGCGCCTAACGGCTTGATCAAGCGCGGTTCTCCGGCAGGGGCTGGCTGTGTCATCCCGCAGGCTCAGCAATTCCCGCGCCACCGCTTCCCTTCCCGGCGTGGCAATGCCACACCCAAGCCAGGAATCGCGGAGGCAGCAGCATGCGGCAAATGGACAAGGCGGCAATCCGGGCGGCGCTGCCCTGGGATAGGCTGATCGAAGCCCTGGCCGAGATGTTTCGGCAAGGCTGCGAAGCGCCGCTGCGCCACCGCCATGGCTGGCCGGATGGCGCGGGCGCGCAAAACACCCTGCTCTTGATGCCGGCCTGGCGCGCCGGCGGGCATTACGGCGTCAAGATTGTCCATGTCGCGCCGGGCAATGATGGGCGCGGCCTGCCCGCAGTTCATGCCAGCTATTTGCTCTCAGATGCCACCACCGGGGCACCGCTTGCCATGCTGGATGGCGGCGAATTGACGGATCGGCGCACGGCGGCGGCGAGCGTTTTGGCGGCGCGTTATTTGGCCCGGCCCGAGAGTTCGCGGCTGCTGCTGCTGGGCAGCGGCAAGGTCGCCCATGCCCTGGCGGAGGCTTACGCTGCCTGTTTTCCGATCAAGGATATCGCGATCTGGTCGCGCAAGGGCGAAAACGCCGCGCGCCTGGCCGGGCAGCTTGCCGCGCATGGAATGCCGGCGCGGGCGGTTGTAACGCCGGATTTCGCCGGCGCCGATATCATCAGCGCCGCCACGCTGGCGACCGAACCCCTGATCCCCGGCGCGGCGCTGAAGCCGGGGGTGCATCTGGATTTGGTGGGCGCCTATCGTCCCGATATGCGCGAAGCCGATGCGCTGGCGCTGCAACGTGCCCTTTTGGTGGTGGATACCCGCGCCGGCGGGCTGGCCGAGGCCGGCGATGTGGTGCAGGCGATCGCGGAAGGCGCGATAACGGAAGCCCATGTGGTGGCGGATTTGGCCGAGCTTTGCCGCGGCACCCATCCTGGCCGGCAAAGTGCTGATCAGATCACTGCCTTCAAATCCGTGGGCTGGGCCGGGGAGGATTTGGCGGCGGCGGTGCTGGCTTATGGAGGGTAAGGCGCCAGCGTTTCACGTTAAACTATTCCTATTGACTACCGCCGCCCAAACATGCGCTCCAAAGCCGCCGCATCCAGCTTCAACACCGTGGGCCTGCCATGGCTGCAGGTCGCAGCGCGCGGGGTCGCTTCCATCTGGCGCAGCAGCGCATCCATCTCGGCGGCATTAAGCCTGCGCCCGGCACGAATACTTCCATGGCAGGCAAGCCTGGCAATCGCCGCATCCAGCTTGCGTTCCAGGGCGATACTTTCAGCGTCTTCAGCCAATTCCTCGGCCATGTCGCGCAGCAGCGGCGCGGGATCGGCGGCGCCGAGCAAGGCCGGCAGGCTTCGCACCAGCACCGCGCCGGCGCCAAAGCCCTCAATTTCCAGCCCCAGCCGCGCCAAGGCTTCCGCCGCGCCCAGCAGGCGCGCAGCATCGGCAGGCGGCATATCCACCACCGCCGGCACCAGCAAAGGCTGGGCGCGCACGCCGCCTTCAAGCAGCTGCGCGCTGAGTGCCTCATGCGTCAGGCGTTCATGCGCGGCGTGCTGATCTACCAGCACCAGCGAACCATCCGACGCTTCGGCAATGATATAGGTGTCCAGTATCTGCGCCACGGCACGGCCCAGGGGATGCGCGGCATCCATCGGCGTGGCAGCCGGCGGCGGCGGCAGGCTCGGCGGGCGAAAGCCCAAGGGCAGTCGCGGCTGCGGCAGCCCCGGCGGGCGCGGCATGGATTGGGGCAAAACGGGCAAGGCTTCGCTGAAGCCGGTCACGGGCGCCGCACCAGCCAGCGAGGGCACCGCCACCACCGTCCCGGCCCCAATCGCCAACGCCTTACGCAAGGCGGAGATCATGGCCCCCCGCACCGCTTCGCCGTCACGAAAGCGAAGCTCGGTCTTCATCGGATGCACATTCACATCCACGGTCTCCGGCGGCACTTGCAGGAATAGCGCGGCGACGGGGTGGCGCCCCTGCGGGATCACATCGCGATAGGCCACGCGCAAGGCCACGCGCAGCAGCGGGTCACGCACCGGGCGGCGGTTCACCACCAGATGCTGGCCGAGCGTGGTAGGCCGGTGATGCGATGGCAGGGCGGCAAGCCCGCTGATATCGAGCCTCTCGGAAACCGCTTCCACCGGCACGCAAGCGGCGGCAAAATCCGCGCCCAGCACCTGCCTGATGCGGTCATTCTGATCCGTGGCGGGCAGGGACAGGAGTTCCCGCCCATCGCTTTCCACACGAAACGCCACCTCCGGCCAGGCCAGCGCCAGGCGGCGCACCACTTCCACGGCATGTTCGGCCTCGGTGCGGGGATGCTTTAGGAATTTCCGCCGCGCCGGGGTGGCAAAGAACAGATCCCGCACCTCAACCCGTGTGCCCGGCGCGCCGGAAGCCGGCGTGACATCGCCCTTCGCGCCGCCTTCCACGCTGATCCGATGCGCGGTGCCACCTTGCGGGCAAGACGTGATGGCCAACCGCGCCACCGCGCCGATGGAAGGCAAAGCCTCCCCCCGGAAGCCCAGGGTCGCGATGCGGAACAGCGTCGCTTCTTCCGGCAATTTGGACGTGGCGTGCCGTTCCACGGCCAGCGCCAGATCATCCGGCCCCATGCCGATGCCGTCATCTTCGACAAGCATGCGGTCCATCCCGCCGCCTTCGAGGGTCACGGCGATGCGCCTGGCCCCGGCATCCAAGGCGTTTTCGACGATCTCCTTGAGGGCCGCGGCCGGGCGTTCCACCACCTCACCGGCCGCGATGCGGTTCGCGGTGGTTTCCGGCAGCAGGCGAATGGCCGGGCGCGGGGCGGTGATGGGGGCGGCGGACATGGCGCCTTATAGCATGGGCCGCGATTCGCGGCGTCAGCCCTTCCCGCAGCGCAAAACAGCCGTTAGACAGCCCCAGACGGCAAGCATTGGGGTTCAGCGCATGAAAAAAATCTACCCAGACGCCAAGGCAGCGCTTTCGGGCCTGCTCCGCGATGGCATGGTGATCCATTCCGGCGGCTTCGGGCTTTCCGGCATTCCAACCCTGCTGATTGAAGCCATCCGCGATTCCGGCGTGAAAGAACTGACCGTGGTGTCCAACAATGCCGGGGTGGATGATGCGGGGCTTGGCCTGCTGCTGAAGACCCGCCAAATCCGCAAAATGATTTCAAGCTATGTCGGCGAAAACGCTGAATTCGCCCGGCAATACCTGGCCGGTGAGCTTGAGATTGAATTCAACCCGCAAGGCACGCTGGCCGAGCGTATTCGCGCCGGCGGTGCTGGCATTCCCGCTTTTTTCACCAAGACCGGCGTTGGCACGGAAGTCGCGAAGGGCAAGGAAACGCGGGAATTTGATGGCGAAACCTATGTGATGGAACGCGGCATTGTGGCCGACCTTGCCATCATCCACGCCTATATGGCCGATCATGAAGGCAATCTGGTCTATCGAAAAACGGCGCGGAACTTCAACCCGATGATGGCAACGGCAGCGCGCGTCACCGTCGCACAGGTGGAACATCTGGTCCGGCCGGGAGAGATTGATGCGGACCACATCCATACGCCTGGCATTTTCGTCAAACGCATGATCACCTGCCCGCCCGGCTACGAAAAGCGCATTGAACAGCGCACTGTCCGCAAGCACGCGCCCGCCGCTGCGGCCGGCGCCGAGTCCCAGGGATAAGGAGAAAAACCATGGCCTGGAACCGCGATGAAATGGCCGCCCGTGCGGCGCGCGAATTGCAAGATGGCTTCTATGTGAACCTTGGCATCGGCATCCCGACACTGGTCGCCAATCACGTCCCCGCCGGGTTCAATGTGCAGTTGCAAAGCGAAAACGGCATGCTGGGCCTGGGCCCCTTCCCTTATGAGGGCGAAGAGGATGCCGATCTGATCAATGCCGGCAAGCAGACCATCACGCAATTGCCGACCAGTTCCTTCTTCGATTCCGCGCAATCCTTCGGCATGATCCGCGGCGGGCATATTGATCTTTCCATCCTGGGCGCCTTGCAGGTGGCGGAAAATGGCGACCTCGCGAATTGGATGATCCCCGGCAAGATGGTGAAGGGCATGGGCGGCGCCATGGACCTCGTCGCCGGGGTCAAGCGCGTGATCGTGCTGATGGAACACACGGCCGGCGGCAAGCCCAAGCTTCTCAAGCAATGCGCCCTACCGCTCACGGGCAGCCGCGTGGTGGATATGGTGATCACCGATCTTGGCGTGTTTGAAATCGCCCGGCGCGGCCCGGCCGCGATGAAGCTGGTGGAACTCGCCCCCGGCGTGACCGAAGCCGAAATGCGCGAAAAGACTGAAGCGGATTACATGGTGGCGCTCTCAAAATAGCGCTTTCGCCCCGTTTTGCTGCCAAAATCATGCCCGCGCCGGGATCGCGCTTGACCCGGCGGGGGCATAGGATCATTTTGCGCCGCATTCTTGAACCCGGGCGCGCCTTGCGCCCTACCATTGAGGCCCGATGCCCAAAGAAGATATGATGGAGTTCAGCGGAGAGGTGGTGGAGCTTCTGCCCAACGCCATGTTCCGCGTGAAACTCGATAATGACCACATGGTCCTGGCGCATACCAGCGGGAAGATGCGCAAGAACCGCATTCGCGTGCTGGCCGGTGATCGCGTCAATGTTGAAATGACGCCCTATGATCTGACCAAGGGCCGCATCACCTTCCGCTTCAAGTAAAGCCGCACCCATGGATGCCGCGCGCTTGCCGCTGGTATTGGCGAGCGCCAGCCCCCGCCGCCTGGATTTGCTGGCGCGGCTTGGCATTACGCCCGCGCGCGTGATCGCGACCGATATTGATGAAACGCCCTTGAAGGCCGAGGTGCCGCGCGCCTTGGCGGCTAGGCTGTCACGCGCCAAGGCGGAAGCGGTGTTGCCCTTGGCCGAAAGTGCCTTGATCATGGCGGCAGATACGGTGGTTGGCGTTGGCCGGCGCATCCTGCCAAAGGGCGAGACCGAGGCCGAGGCGCGCCATTGCCTGGCGCTGCTGTCCGGCCGCCGGCATTGCGTGACCACGGGCGTGGTGCTGGCGCTCCCTGATGGGCGGAGGATCCAGCGCCTGGTGGAAACCAATGTCACCTTCCAGCGCCTGACCGAAGCGCAGATGGAAGACTACATCGCTTCCGGCGAATGGCAGGGCAAGGCCGGCGCCTATGCCATTCAGGGCCGGGCGGAGGCCTTCACGCGCTTCATCTCGGGCAGCCATTCCAATGTGGTCGGCCTGCCCTTGTTCGAAACCGCGCAAATGCTGCGAGGGATCGGATGGCTGAAGCCCTGATCCTGGCGGAATCTTCCCCGGGCGAGGTGCGGACCGCGCTGCTGCTGGGTGGGCGGCTGACGGAAGCCTGGGTGGAACGCCCGGCGTGGCCTGATGGGGTTGGCGATTTGCATCGCGGCCGGGTGGTGGCGATTTCGGCCGCCATGTCGGGCGCCTTTGTGGCGCTGGCGGGCAATGAAACCGGCTTCCTGCCGGAAAGTGCGGCGAGCGCGCCGCGCCAGCCGATCAGACAGGCCGTGCAGGAAGGGCAAATTCTAGGCTTGCGCGTGACGCGCGCCGCGCAAGCGGGCAAGGGGCCAAGGCTTTCCGCGTTGCTTACGGATGCCGAAGCCGCGCTGATCGCCGCCGCACCGCAAGGCGCGCCGCGCTTGGTGGCGCGCGGGCCATGTGCCGCCGAACGCCTAACCGCGCGCTATCCGCATGCGGTGATACGCGTCTCCGGCGCGGCGCTGGTGGCGCGGCTGCGTGCCGCGCTGGGGGATCGCATACAGGCGCAGCATGACGCGGTATTTGATGAGGCTATTGAAGGCGAATTTGCCGCCTTAACCGAAAGCACCGTGCCTTTGCCGGGCGGCGGTGTGCTGCATATCCAAACCACGCGCGCGCTGACGGCGCTTGATGTGGATAGCGGCGGCGCTGGCGATGGCCTGGCGCGCTTCAATGAAACCGCTTTGCCGGAAATTGCGCGGCAGATCAGGCTGCGGAACCTCTCGGGCGCCATTTTGCTTGATGTGGCGGGGCTTTCGCCCAAGCGCCGGCAGGCTTTGCTGGAACCGCTGCGCGCTGCGCTGGTGCCGGATAAGCTTGCTCGGTTGGTGGGGCTGACCGGGCTTGGCTTGATCGAGATGGTACGCGACCGCATCCACCCGCCCATGGCCGAAATCCTGCACACGCGCTTGGCGGAAGGCTTGGCCGCTTTGCGTCAGGCCGCACGAGATGCCGCAGCGCGCCCTGCGGAACGCCTGATGTTGGAAGCGCGGCCAGAGGTGATCGCCGGCTTGCGCGACTTGCCGGGCGCGCTCGATGAATACGCCGCGCTGACCGGCCGAGCCTTAGAATTGCGCGGCGTTGCATCCGGCACAGCCCAGATACGAGAGGTGCCGCGTGCCTGACGCCGAGAAAAAACCGCGCCGCCCGCGCTGCCCGATTTGTGGCCGCGCCCCCGCGCCAGAACAGCGCCCCTTTTGTTCCGATCGCTGCCGGCAGGTGGATTTGGGCCGCTGGATGACCGAAGCCTATGCGATTCCAGCCGCCGTCACCCCGGAAGAAGAAGAGGATTAGCCCTTCCCGATCACGCGAACCCGGCCTAGCCTTTCTCAAAAGGTTGAAATGGGAAGGGGCCATGGAAGAATTCGACTATGTGATTGTGGGCGCCGGTGCCGCCGGCTGCGTGCTGGCCAATCGGCTGACCGCTTCGGGCAAGCATAGCGTCGCGATCCTGGAAGCCGGCGGCAAGGACAATAACATCTTCATCAAAATCCCAGCCGGCTTCAACAAGACTGTCTATAATCCGAAGCTGAATTGGGGTTATGAAACCGCGCCCGGTCCCTACATTGATAATCGCAAAATCCCTTTCCCACGCGGCAAGGTTTTGGGCGGTTCGGGTTCCATCAACGGCCATCTTTATGTGCGCGGCCAATCTGCCGATTACGACATGTGGGCGCAGCTTGGCTGCCGCGGCTGGGCCTGGGATGATGTGCTGCCCTATTTCAAGCGCGCCGAGACCCGCGGCAATGGCGGTGGCGATCCCGCCGTGCGCGGCAATAATGGGCCGCTTTCCATCGAAGATCAGCGCGACCCGCATGAACTCTCGGAAGCCTATATCGCGGCCAATGAGGCGCTCGGCCTGCCGCGCACGCCGGATTACAATTCCGGCAATCAGGAAGGTACCTTCCTTTATCAGCAAATGATGCGCGGTGGCCGGCGCTGGAGCCCGGCTGATGCTTACCTCCGTCCTGCCTTGTCGCGGCCCAAACTGCAGCTGATCCAGCGCGCGCTGGCGGAGGCGATTGTCTTTGATGGCAAGCGCGCGGTTGGCATTCGCTATACCCAGGAAGGCAGCGCGCCGATTACCATTCGCGCGCGGCGCGATGTGATCCTTTCGGGTGGTTCGATCAATACGCCGCAACTGCTGCAAATTTCCGGCGTTGGTGATCCGGAATGGCTTGCCGGCATTGGCGTTGATGTTGTCCATGCGCTACCGGGTGTGGGGAAGAATCTGCGCGACCATTACGCGGTGCGTGTTTCCGCACTCGTGAAGGGTGCCGGGTCGCTCAATGAACGATCGCGCGGCCTGCGTTTGGCGATGGAAGTGCTGCGCTATGCCTTCACGCGCAAAGGGCTCCTGACCGCGAGCCCAAGCCATGCCGGCGGCTATATGAAAACCCGCGAAGGGCTGGCGACACCTGATATGCAGCTTTACTTCGCCCCGGCCAGCTACCCGACCGGCCGCTATGGTGTGACGGATTTGGATACGCGGGCGGGCATGACGCTTGGCTGTTCGCAGCTCCGCCCGGAAAGCAAGGGCTGGCTTAAGGCGCTTTCGGCGGACCCGCGCGCCAAGCCGGAGATTCAGCCGAATTACTTGCAGGATCAGATGGACCGCGATGCGTTGCTGGCAGCAATGAAATACATGCGGCAATTGCTGCAAACACGCCCTTTGGCCGATTACGTGGTGGCCGAGAATTTTCCTGGCCCCGCCGTGCAAACCGATGAGCAATGGATGGCCCATGCGCGCGCCACCGGTTCCACCACCTATCACCCGATCGGGTCCTGCAAAATGGGGATTGATCCCATGGCGGTGGTGGACCCTGCTTCCATGAAGGTGATTGGGATTGAGGGGCTGCGTGTGGCAGATGCTTCCTGTATGCCCACCATGGTTTCCGGCAATACCTATGCCGCCACCAACATGATTGCCGAAAAAGCCGCTGATCTGATCGCGGCATAATATTCAGGGAGAATGCAGATGAGGTTCCAGGATCAAGGCGTTTTGGTGACGGGTGCCGCCAGCGGCATAGGCCGCCAATTGGCGATCGCCTTCGCAGAAGAAGGCGCGCGGTTGGCGATTGCCGATATTGACAAGGCGGCAGTGGAAGCGACGGCCGCCGATATCCGTAAGCGCGATGGCGAAGCCCATCCCTTTGTGCTGGATGTGGTGAAGCCCGATGCGGTACGCGATTTCATCGCGGGCGCGGAAGCGGTACTCGGTCGGCTGGATGTGCTCGCGAATTGTGCGGGTGTGCGTGAAATCAGCCCGCTGCTCGATCTTTCCTTTGAGGATTGGCAGCGCACCATGAGTATTAATGTCACCGGCAGCTTCCTGCCCTCACAGGCCTTTGCGCGGCGGCTGATTGCACTCGGCAAACCTGGACGGATTGTGAATATCGCCTCGACGCTCGGCTTGGTCGCAACACCGGAACGCGTCGCTTACGTGACATCGAAGCATGCGGTGGTGGGGCTGACCAAGGCGCTGGCGATGGAATTGGCGCCGCGTGGCATTCGCGTGAATGCTGTGGCACCCGGCGTGATCCGCACGCCCATGACAGAACGCTATTTCCAGGATGCGGATGTCGCGCGGAAGATCCAAGAACTGCACGCCATGGGGCGTTCCGGCGAAACCCATGAAGTGGCGAATGCCATGATGTTCCTGGCGAGCGAGGAAAGCTCCTTCACCACCGGCGCGGTGCTGACGGTGGATGGCGGTTGGACACTGGGCAAGAAAATGACGTGAGGCGAATATTCTAAGCTTCATCGCCGCCCGGCATCAGCCGAATAGGATGCGTGGCGCGAAATACGTCACAAACTTGCTTTTGCAGGGCCAGATCAGGCTTCAACAAGCCAAGCGCTGCCGGCGCACGCAACAGTGATAACGGATGCAGCAAATTTGCGCCGCCGCGCCGAAAGGCCCAGCTTGCCGCACGCTGCACCGCGCGTTGCAACGCAAAGCGGCGGAGCTTTGCCGGCAATTCTGGATGGCGGCGCAAAAAGCGCAGCAACGCCAGATTGATGTCGTGCAGGATCTGGCCCTCATTATCGGAAAGCCGACCGGGGGCAGAGGCGGGTGTCATAAGCATCGCTGCCGTACAAATCGCAACCTGACTGTTCAAAGCAATTTCCAATTCAAGTGAGTAATCCTGGATAAAAACGCCAGGATCAGATCCCTTAATTCGTGGAAGCAGTGCAGCTTCAAACAACCAATGGGATGGCGACGATTGTGCACGGCGAAGGCTTCTTGTGAGTAATGTTTCGGCTTTGAAAGACAAGTTCTGCGGCGTCGAAAGAGCCCATACCATGGTGGGATTTGTTGCTTCTGGTAAGTAGGTTTGTTCCTTATCGCATTTCGCCAGGGACGCGCCTGAACTGGTGCTGAGAATGGCCTTCAACAGATATTCTGATGCCCAAGGCAGTAGAATATCATCCCCATCCATGGGCTTGATGTAGCGCCCGCGCGCCAGCGCCAGGCCGCGATTGAGCGCCGGCGCCGGGCCGGTATTCCGTTGGCGAATGATCAATACCTCGGGCCAAGACGCGATGCGTTCGCGCAAGGCTTCCGGCGTGCCATCGCTGGAGCCATCATCAATGAAGATGAACTCCGCCCGCATTCCGCCACGCTGCGCCTCAAGCCCCGCGCAAAGAAAAGGCAGGAAGCTGAGTTTCTGGTAAAGCGTTACCACATAGGAAATATCGGGCGTGGCCGCCCCTTCCTTGCGATTGGTGAAGAAGATTTCGCTTGTCATGAGGTCCCCCGAACCAATAAGCGCCGCACCACAAAGCCGCCCAGACCGCAAAGCGCGATCACCAGCGCCATCGGCAAGGCCGTGCCATTTTGCAGCGCGCCGAGTGCGACACCCGACAGCGCACCCGCACCGAATTGCAGCGTGCCCATGAGAGCCGAGGCATTGCCCGCAATCGCGCCATGCGGTGCCATGGCGCGCGCCGCGGTCAGCGGCATCACCGCACCGATCATGGAAACATAAACGAACAAGGCCGCGACAATCGCAGCAAAGCCTCCAAACCCCGTGGTGGTGACAGCAAGCAGCGCGAGGCCCGATACCGCGCTGATGGAAAGCGCGATCGTCAGCATGCGCGCCGGCGCCACGCGATCCACCAGCCGCGCCGTGACTTGCCCAACCAGCATGATGCCGATGGCATTGGCACCGAAATAAAACCCGTAATCCTCCGCCCGCACGCCATATAATTCCATGAAGACAAAGGGCGATCCCGCGATATAGGCAAACATCCCCCCGATCACGAGGCCACCCGCCAGCGCATGGCCCATGAAATAGCCATCACCAAGCAAGCGCCGCCAGACACCAAAGACCTGACGCAGGCCATCGCGGCGGCGGCGTTCGGGGGCCAAGGTTTCCGGCAGGAAAAGCGCAATCACCAACAACAACATCGCGCCATAAGCCGCAAGGCACAGGAATATCCCGCGCCAACCGATCACGCCCAGCAAAGCACCACCGATGATGGGCGCGATGATCGGCGCCACCCCCATCACCAGCATCAGGCGCGCCATCAGTCGGATCGCGCCGCGTTCATCGGCAACATCGCGCACCACGGCCCGCGCAATCACCATGCCCGCGCAACCGCCAAGTGCTTGCATCAGCCGCGCCGCAATCAGGCTTTCGATATTGGGCGCGAGAGCACACATCAGCGATGCTACGGTATAAACCCCAAGCCCGATAAAGAGCGGCAGGCGCCTGCCGTAACGATCCGCAATCGGCCCGTAAAAAATTTGCCCAAGCGCCATGCCAAGGAAAAATACCGCAAGGCTTGCCTGCGCCGCCCCCGCCGTGGTGCCGAGCGCCTGGCCCAGCATCGGCAGCGCCGGCAGATACATGTCAATCGAAAACGGCCCAATGGCCGCCATCGCGCCCAGGATGAAGGGCAGGCGCTTTTGCGGAATGCTCAGGCCCTCAGATTTTGGGCGCGGCGGCGAAAGCCTCCGCCGCCAGCTTGAGCGCGGCTTCGACCGCGACGCGCCCTTCGGGCGACAGTGGCGCTTGCGGCAAAACAGGATCACCAACGGCAAAACCCTGAATTTGCAAGGCGCCCTTGATGCAGGCGGCAAGCGAATGCTCGGCGAATAGTTCATTCACCCGCCACAGCGCGCGTTGCAGCGCCATGGCCGCATCCCAGCGCCCGGCGCGGCAAAGCTCATAAAGCCGCACGCTTTCGCGCGGAATGGCACAAGCCGGCCCCGCCATCCAGCCCTTGCCGCCAATCAGCATGACGGCGGCCGGAATATGCGCAGAGGCTGCAAAAACCCCGATCCGCCCTTGCGTGCGGTTGATGATGGACAGTAGGCGCCCGGTATTGGTGGAAGCATCCTTGATCAGGCAAATGCGCGGGTGGTGCGAGAGCTTTTCAATCGCCGGCAGGGAAAGATCGGAACGCTGGAAATTCGGATTGGTGTAAAGCACCGTCGGCAATTCAGTGGCATCCGCAATGGCGGTGAAATAGGAAACCACCGCTGCATCATTCAACGGGAAATAGGCTTCCAGAATGGCGAGGATACCATCCGCGCCAATCGCCGCGTAATCACGCGCCTGGCGTTCGGCATCGGCAATCGTCGTTGCCGCAACGCCAGCCACCACCGGCACGCGGCCCGCGGTTTGGGAGACGACAATTTCCACAATCCGCCGCCGTTGCGCCAAATCAAGATAAGCAAACTCACCCGTGCTGCCCAAAGGTGTCAGCCCATGCACGCCGGATGCAATCAAATGATCAACCAGCCTGCGCAATTCGCCTTCCAACACCGTACCATCTGGTGCCATGGGCGAAACCAGATAGGGAAAAACCCCATGAAATTCCTGCATGATCGGCTGTTTCCTACTGCGCCCGCGCCTCAGCGCGCAGCACATGTTTTTGGATCTTGCCGGTGGAGGTCTTCGGCAATTCCGCAAAGACAATATGCCGCGGCAGCTTGAAGGCCGCCAAATGCTGGCGCGCAAAATTGATCAGCCCCTCGGGCGTTGCCGCCATGCCGGGCTTCAATTCCACAAAGGCGCAGGGTGTCTCACCCCATTTCTCGTCGGGCTTCGCCACCACCGCCACCACGGCAACCGATGGGTGCTTGTACAGCGCATCTTCCACTTCGATGCTGCTGATATTCTCCCCGCCCGAGATGATGATGTCCTTCGACCGATCCTTGAGCTGAATATACCCATCTGGATATTTCACCGCGAGGTCACCGGTATGAAACCACCCGCCCGCGAAGGCGGATTGCGTGGCGGCGGCATCCTTCAAATAGCCCTTCATGACAACATTGCCGCGCATCATGACCTCCCCCATCGTCGCACCATCCGCGGGGACGGGCACCATGGTTTCGGGGTCCATCACATCAAGCCCTTCAAGCGCGAGGTAGCGCACACCCTGGCGCGCCATCAGCGCGGCCTGTTCCGGCGCGGGTTTCTCATCCCATTCGCTGTGCCATTCATTCACCACGGCGGGGCCATAAACTTCCGTCAGTCCATAGACATGGCAGACAGCAAAACCCGCTTCTTTCATGGCGGCCAATACCGCTTCCGGCGGCGGCGCGCCGGCCACGACGAATTGCACCTGATGGGAAAGCGCGCGCTTATCGGCCGCGGCCGTTGCCAACAAGGTTGCCATCACAATCGGCGCGCCGCACATATGGGTCACCGCATGTTGTGCCATCAGGCGCCACATATCAGCGCCGCGCACAGCGCGCAGACACACATGCAAGCCGGCCTGCGCCGTGACGGTCCAGGGGAAGCACCAGCCATTGC
>VGDL01000001.1 GCA_016869735.1 Alphaproteobacteria bacterium | reverse complement strand
ACTCCCACTCAATGGTCCCCGGCGGCTTGCTCGTGATGTCATAGGTCACGCGATTGATCCCGCGCACCTCATTCACAATCCGCGCCGCAACGCGATTGAGGAAGCTCATATCAAACGGATAGACATCCGCCGTCATGCCATCCGTGCTGGTGACAGCACGCAATGCGCAGGCCTGGTCATAACTCCGCCCATCACCCATCACGCCTACGGTGCGTACGGGCAACAGCACCGCAAAAGCCTGCCAGATCGCATCATACAAACCGGCATTACGGATTTCTTCCAGGAACACCGTATCCACACGGCGCAGCAAATCTGCCTTTTCGCGCGTCACCTCGCCTGGGATGCGAATCGCAAGGCCCGGCCCCGGGAAGGGATGCCTGCCCACAATTTCTTCAGGAATGCCAAGCTCACGCCCCAGCGCGCGCACCTCATCCTTGAACAAATCGCGCAACGGTTCGACCAACTGCATGCGCATATGCGCGGGCAAACCGCCGACATTGTGATGCGATTTGATCGTGACGGATGGCCCACCAGTAGCTGAGACACTTTCAATCACATCCGGGTAAAGCGTGCCTTGTGCGAGGAAATCCGCACCCCCCAGCTTGTTCTGTTCTTCTTCGAACACTTCAATGAAAAGGCGCCCAATGGTTTTGCGCTTCACCTCCGGGTCCGTCACACCGAAAAGCTGGCCCAGAAACATATCGGAAGCATCGCGATGGATCAGCTTAATGTTGAAGCGGTCACGGAAAGTGCCAACAACCTGTTCGCTTTCATTCGCGCGCATCAGGCCATGATCCACGTAAATGCAGGTCAGTTGATCGCCAATCGCCTCATGGATCAACACGGCAGCGACCGAGCTATCAACACCGCCGGAAAGCCCACACACCACGCGCCCCTGCCCCACTTGCGCGCGAATGCGCGCCACCGCTTCCTGGCGAAAGCCAGCCATGGTCCAATCGCCGGCGCAGCCACACACTTCATGGGTGAAGTTCTTCAGCAGCGCCGCGCCATGCGGCGTGTGCACCACTTCCGGGTGGAACTGCACGCCGTAGAAATGCCGCGCATCATCGGCAATGGCGGCAAAGGGCGCGCCTTCGCTCACCGCCACGGGACGAAAGCCAGGCGGCAGCTTCGTCACGCGGTCGCCATGGCTCATCCACACCTGCTCACGCGCGCCTTTGGCCCAGAAGCCGCGCGTGATGGCGCATTCATCCGTCACTTCCACAAAGGCGCGACCGAATTCGCGGTGATCGGAAGGCTCCACCAAGCCGCCCAATTGCGCCGCCATTGTTTGCTGGCCGTAACAAATACCCAGAATCGGCACGCCAAGCGTGAAGACCGCTTCCGGCGCGCGGGGGCTTTCGCCTTCGGTCACACTCGCCGGCCCGCCGGATAGAATAATGCCGCGCGGCGCAAAGGCGCGGATGCGTTCTTCGGGCGCGTGATGGAAGGGCCAAACCTCGCAATAAACGCCGGATTCCCGGACGCGGCGGGCGATCAGCTGCGTCACCTGGCTTCCGAAATCGAGGATCAGCACATGATCGTGCCGGCGGGCGGAGTCTTGCGGTTCAAGGGCCATGCGGGCTTGCACCACAAGCCGCGCCTCGGGGCAAGTTAGGGATTGTTTGGTCGCATTTTCCGAGTCGCCAAGTGTGCCCACTTGGCTTGAAAATGCTTCAGGCTTGGTCGCATTTTCCGAGCCGCCAAGTGGGTCCACTTGGCTTGAAAATGCTTCAGGCCTCCGGCGCCGAGGCAGTGGCGGCCAGCAGCGTATCAATCGGCTCCCACAGCATCGCCACCTGCTCCACAGCCTGGCCGCCCACGCGGGTCTGGCCACGCGCCACCACACGCCCGCCCAGATGCCGGTAGAACCATTGGGTGGGGTTGTCGCGCAGCACCCAGACCATGGCCGAACGGCAGCCCACCACGCGCAAATGCGCCGCCGCTGCGCGCATCAGGCGCCGCCCGGTGCCGCGATCCCGGTAATCCTCATTCAGATAAATGGTATTGACCTCCCCATCCGCGAGCCCCTCTCGCCGGGATCGACCGCCAGAGGCAAAGCCAATGATCGTCGCCTGATCCGGCGCGCTGCCTTCCGGCGCGTCATCACCGGACGCCACCGCGACAAAAACCGCATAGCCGCCGCGCCGGTCGAACATGTCACGTTGATAGGCGGCAGCCAAGCGCGTCGCGGAAAGCGAAGCCAGATAGGCATCAGGCAGAATGCCGGCATAGGCGCTGCGCCACACCGCGACATGCAGCGCGCCAATCGCGGCGGCGTCGCTGGCACGGGCGCGGCGGATCGCGATCATGGCTTTCTTTCCAGCACAGCGCAGAAGAAACCATCCGTACCCTGCGCGCCCGGGGAAAGGCGCAACCATGGCCCGGCGCAGGGCTGCGCCACATCGGGGCAGAGCGCAGGCCAAAGCGCTTCCAACGTGATTGGCGCAAATTCCGGGTGGCTTGCCAGGAAGCTTTCCATCCGCTCCTCATTCTCTGCCGGCAATACGGAACAGGTAGCGTAGACCAATCTGCCGCCCGGACGCACCAATTCTCTTGCTCTTTCGAGAATGTCGTTTTGCACTGCAACAAGCTCGGCCAAATCCTGGGGCCGGGTGCGGAGCCGCGCATCCGGGTTGCGCCGCCAAGTGCCGGTGCCAGTGCAGGGCGCATCCACCAAAACGCGGTCAAAACTGCCGGCGCGGCGCTTGGCCCAGCGGTCCCCAGGCTCCAGCAAATGCCTCTCCGCATTATCCACCCCAGCGCGACGGAAGCGCAAAGCCGCCCCCTCCAGCCGGGGGGCCGAGGTATCGCAGGCCGTGATCTTGCCCCGATTGCCCATGGTGGCAGCCATGGCCAGCGTCTTGCCCCCGGCGCCGGCGCAGTAATCGGCCACCCGCATTCCAGGCCGCGCATCCGCCAGAAGCGCGATCAATTGGCTGCCTTCATCCTGCACTTCGATCAAGCCGCCCTTGAAGGCTGCCGTGCCAGTGACAGGTCGGCGGGAAGGCACGCGGAGCCCCCAGGGCGAATAAGGTGTTGCTTCGGTGGCAATGCCCTCGGCGGCCAGCGCGGCAGCGGCTTCCGCGCGCGTGCCACGCAGCAGATTGGCGCGGAGATCAAGCGCTGCCGGCTGTTCCATGGCGGCAGATTCGGCAGCCAAATCCGCCCCGAAACGCGCCTTGAAATCCGCGAGCAGCCATTCCGGCAGGTTGAAGCGCACCCAATCCGGCATATCCGCGTGCAGCAATTCCCGCCCGGCCATGATGCGCACTGCGCGGGCTTCGCCAGCATTGGGCGGGGCGGCGCCATAGCGTTCCCCGTCAAACCCGCGCGCGATATCGGCTTCCGTCCAGCGCGCCACCAGCACCAGATAGGCCATCAGCAATAGGCGCGGCGTCACTTCAGCCGGCAGCCGCGCCAGGTTCCAATCAAAGCGCAGCCTTTGCCGCACCACCCCCCAGACCCATTCGCTGATGCTGCGCCGATCCCCCCCACCGATAAAACGCCGGGTGCGGAAAAAATCGCTCGCCACCGCATCGGCGGGGCGGCGACGGGCATTAGGGGCAAAGCACTGGGCTTCGAGCGCACTGAGCAGCTCGATCGCCGTGGCAAGTCTGGCGGATGGGGTCACCATCGGAGCATCAGGGCAGAAGCGCCCCCTGGCAAGGCCCACCCCCCCTTCACCTTTGGCGCGGCCTTGGCTTAGGATTCAGTTACAAGGGCGAGCAACATCGCCCGAAACGACTTGAGGAAGCGCCGCATGCATCTTGGACTGTTCATGATGCCGCTCCATCCACCGGGGCGGCCCATGCATGAAACCCTGGCAGAGGATATGGAAAAATCCCTGCTGGCTGACCGCCTTGGCTTTCAGGAGGTCTGGGTGGGCGAGCATTTCTCCGCCACATCGGAACCCATCGCTTCCCCCTTGATGTTCATGGCGGGGCTGGTGCATCGGACAAGCCTGACTTTCGGCACCGGCGTGATCAACCTGCCGAACCACCACCCGGCCATTGTGGCGGCGGAAGTCGCGCAATTCGATCATATGGCGCAGGGCCGCTTCATGATGGGGATTGGCGCTGGCGGGCTTTCTTCGGATTTTGAGCTGTTCGGCGATAT
This sequence comes from Alphaproteobacteria bacterium, assembly GCA_016869735.1. Classification (GTDB taxonomy): domain Bacteria; phylum Pseudomonadota; class Alphaproteobacteria; order Acetobacterales; family Acetobacteraceae; genus Neoroseomonas. Next base: position 127,642 of record VGDL01000001.1, on the reverse strand, counting down.
TGAGCCCAAGGAACGCGGCAAGCGCATGATCGAATCGATTGAGACCATCCAGCGCATCTGGGCCGCCGAACCACCCTATGATGTCGGTAGCGAGACCTGGCCGGTGAAGATTTCGCGCAATGTGTTGCCGCAATATGGTGTGGGCTTCATGCCCAAACCCTTCCAGCCGGGTGGGCCTTCCATTCATGTCTCCGCCCGGTCCAAGGATTCGCAGGGCGTGGCGCTGGCGGCCAAGCGCGGCTGGGGCGTGATCAGCGCCAATTTCGTGGCGCACCGAATCCTGGCAGGCCATTGGCAAAGCTTTGCTGCGGGCCTTCGCGAAGCCGGGCAGGCGCCCGATGGCGCGCGCTGGCGCATGGCGCGGAATTTCGTGATTGCCGCGACCGATGCCGAAGCCCGCGCCCGCGCCACCGCACCTGAAGGCGCCACCCGCTATTACTTCGAATATCTGGGCAGCCTCGCGAAACGCGCCGGCCTCGCCGCCACCATGACGCCGCGCGAAGACATGGACCATAACGCCGCAACGGCTGAGGATATGATTGATGCCTGCGTGATCGCCGGCAGCCCGCGCACCGTTTTGGACAAGCTGATTGCGCTGCGGGAAGAAGCCGGCCCCTATGGCCATGTGCTGATGGCCGGCCTTGATTGGTCCGGCCCCAATGCCGCCTGGGAAGCTGAGAGCATGGCCCGCCTTGCGCAAGAAGTGATGCCAAGGCTGCGCCAGCATCTTGATCGGCGCGCTGCTGCTGAGTGAACCAAAAAAACTGAGGGGTGGGCGTAAATTTCCACCACAGGTGTCTGTTCTTCAGAAGTTTGTTTACGAATCTCGGCTAGATTAGCTTCATGACGAAAACCATCCCCGGCGGCATCAATGCCGCGATGAATGCGACGCTGAGCGGCATGCAGCGAGCCGTGGAGCGTCTGGAAATGGCGGCAATACGCCTTGCCAATACTACCGCAGCGCCAGAACGGCCTGTTTATGTCCCGCCCATCCCACGAGAGGGCATCGGTTCCGGCATTGCCGCCATTCAAGGGCAGGAAGCCCTGGAGACGGCCTTTGTAGACGTCATGATCGCAAAACGCGCTTATGAAGCCAATGCCAATGCATTTCGTTTCATCTCAGCAACCGAAAATTGGCCCTTCAGTCGGGGGTTCTGATCACCGCTTTCTAAGCACTAAACTAGTCCAAGGCCCAACATCTATTCTGCGTTCAAGCACCAGGCCCTGACGGCGATGCGCCGCCAGCACCATGCGCGCCTGCGTACCGAGAAGCCCGGCCAAAATGGCCGTTCCCTGCGGTGCAAGATGCGCCGCCAATTCTCGCGCCATGGCGCAAAGCGGGCGCGCCAGGATATTAGCGAAAATCAGATCATAACGCTTGCCCTGCAACCGCCGATCACGCCAGCCATCCGCCAATAGCGCGCGCATCTGTGCCGACAGCCCATTCAGCCGCGCATTCTCCACACAAATGCGCACGGACCAGGGTTCGATATCGGTCGCCGTCACCGGCACATGCAACAGCTTCGCCGCCGCCATGGCGAGAATGCCCGAACCACTGCCCAAATCCATGACGCGCCGCGGGCGCCGATGCGCGATGGCTTCAAACGCCATCAGGCAACCTTGCGTGGAGGCATGTTCGCCCGACCCAAATGCCAAACCCGCATCCAGCTTCAACACCAGCCGATCAAAACAGCGCCGATCCGCAACATGCGTCGGGCGTATCAGGAATCGCTGACCAATGCGCTGTTCCGGAAAAGCCTGCACCGTGCGCGCAAGCCAGCCATCCGCTTCCACCGGCGCGATCTGCACCGCGGGCGGCGCAATACCCGCGACCAGCGCCGCCAAGGCCAAGGCGCTTTCCAGCGCCTCCTGCCCCGCGCCGGCTTCGCGCACGCCTTCCACGCGCCAGGTATCGCTCGGCTCATCGCGGAAATAGGCGACGGTGCCGCAAACCTGTTGCAGTGCTGCTTCGAAGAAGGGCAGCGCTTCCTCACTCAGCCCATCAATGCTGAGCGCTTCAAGCGGTTCGGCGCGGCGGCGGGAAAGCGCGCCCGCACTATCAGGGCCGGCAGGGCGCATCAGGCTTTCTCCACAAAACGATCAATCAGGCGCTTGTCGCCGGCCTTGTCGAAACGGATATCAAGCCGATCATCATCCACGCCGGTCACCTCGCCATAGCCGAATTTCTGGTGAAAGACGCGATCACCCGGCGCATAACGCGTGGCACTCGTGGGGCGTTCCTTCACTTCCCAGGCGGCTGCTTCGATCACGCGCGGGCGCTGGCCATACAAGCCGCCTGAGGCCGGGAAGACACTCGCACTCCGCATCTCCCGCGCGGCATTGCCTTCCAGCTTGATCTCGGATGCCGGCAATTCATCCAAAAAGCGCGATGGGATGGAAGCCTGCCAATTGCCGTAAATGCGCCGATTGGCGGCGTGGCTGATCACCGCGAAGCGCCGCGCGCGCGTGATGCCGACATAGGCCAGGCGCCGTTCTTCTTCCAAGGCGCGTTCGCCGCCTTCTTCCAGGCTGCGCTGCGATGGAAAGACGCCTTCTTCCCAACCCGGCAAAAACACCCGATCAAATTCCAAACCCTTCGCGCCATGCAATGTCATGATCGAAACGCGCTGCCCTTCTGCCGCTTCGTCATTTTCCATCACTAGCGAGACATGCTCCAGAAACCCGGCCAGCGTTTCGTAATCCGCCATGGCGCGCAGCAATTCCTTGAGGTTATCAAGCCGCCCCGGCGCTTCCGGGCTGCGATCCTGCTTCCACATATCGGTATAGCCGCTTTCTTCCAGCAGCGTTGCGGCCATCACCACATGGCCTTCATTGGGCAACATGGCGCGCCAGCGCGCGAAGGCTTCCAGCAATTCACCCAGGGCAGCGCGCGCCTTGGCCTGCTTGATCACGCCCTTTTCCAAGGCAAGCCCGGCAGCAATGGCAAGCGGCACGGCTTCCGCCCGCGCCAGCGCATGCATCTCCCGCATCGCGGTATCGCCAAGCCCACGCTTGGGCAGATTCACAATTCGTTCAAAGGCCAGATCATCCGCCGGCTGCGCCACCACGCGGAAATAGGCCATGGCATCACGGATTTCCTGACGCTCATAAAACCGCGCGCCGCCCACCACGCGATAGGGCAGGCCGAGCGTAATCAGGCGTTCTTCAAAAGCGCGAGTCTGAAAACCGGCGCGGATCAGAATGGCGACCTCCCCCAAGGATTCACCCGAACGCCGCGCGGCTTCGATCCTCTCCCCCACCATGCGGGCTTCTTCTTCGCTGTCCCAGACCGAGACAACGCGCACCTTCTCCCCTTCCGCATCATTGCGCCCGGGGCGCAGGGTTTTGCCGAGCCTGCCGGTATTATGTGCAATCAGCCCGGATGCGGCGGCCAGAATGGGCTTGGTGGAACGGTAATTCGATTCCAGCCGCACCACCTGCGCGCCGGGAAAATCCTTCTCAAAGCGCAGGATGTTTTCAATCTCCGCGCCGCGCCAGGAATAGATGGATTGGTCATCATCGCCGACGCAGCAGATATTGCGATGGGCCTGCGCCAGCAATCGCAGCCAGTAATACTGCACCAGATTGGTGTCCTGATATTCATCCACCAGAATATAGCGAAAGCGCCGCTGATAATCCGCCAGCACTTCCGGATGCCCGCGCAGGATCGTCACCACATGCAGCAGCAAATCACCGAAATCGGCGGCATTCAGCGCCTTCAGCCGCGCCTGATATGCCTCATAGATACTGCGCGCGCGCCCGGCGGCGTAATCCGTATCCTCAGCCGGCGTCACGGCATCCGGCGTCAGGCCGCAATCCTTCCAGCGCTGAATGATCGCCATCAGCCCATTCGCGGGCCAGCGCTTCAGGTCAATATGTTCGGCTTCCATCACCTGTTTCAGCAAGCGGAGCTGATCATCCGTATCCAGGATGGTAAAGTTCGAATTCAGTCCAACAAGTTCCGCATTACGGCGCAGCATGCGCGCGGTGAGTGCATGGAAGGTGCCAAGCCATAGCCCTTCCACAGCCTCACCCATCATCGCGCCCACACGCTCACGCATTTCGCGCGCGGCCTTATTGGTGAAGGTCACCGCCAATACCTGAGATGGGAAAGCCTTGCGGCTGCGGAGCAGATGCGCGAATCGCGTGGTCAGCACACGGGTCTTGCCGGTGCCCGCGCCTGCCAGCACCAGAAGCGGCCCATCAAGCGCTTCCACCGCCGCGCGCTGTTCGACATTAAGCCGCGAAAGGTAATCCGCATCACTCATTGGCAGGACCCGATGGACCCGGCAGCGCAAATCTTCTGCCCATCCAGCCAGCGCGCCCCGCCGAGCTCGGCGCCGGAAAAATTGGCGCCGGCAAGCTCCGCCCCGGTCAAATCCGCGCCGCGCAAATCAGCGCGAAACAGCGTGGCGCGCCGCAAATCCGCACCCTTCAACGTGGCGCCCGCCAGCACGGCACGGGTCAGATCAGTGCTGCGGAGCGTGGCACCGGTCAGATCGGCACGCGACAAATCGGCAAAGCCGAAGCGCGCATCGGAAGCATCAACCCCCGCCAGCTTGGCCTCCACAAAACGCCCCCGCGCGAAGGAGGTATCGCGCAGCGTCGCCCCCGTCAGATCACGCCCTGTCAGGTCAACCCCATCCAGCAGGCAGCGCCGCCATTCCACGCCAGGCGCGGGGGAATCGGCGCAGGCGGCAAAGGCGGGGCCAGCCAGCAGCAGCAGGCCAAGCAGCAGGAGAATCCGGGGAAGTTTGATCACGATGTGGATATAGAGGCTCCACCCCGCCGGTCCAACCGCGTGCCGCTTGCATCCCGGCCCCGAAGCGGCAAGCATGACGGGGAGAAGTTTTGAGAGACTAGGATACGCCGCCAATTTTTCGCCCTGAGCCTGACGGCCCTGCTGCCTTTGCCCGCGGCCGCGCACCACCCGATGGGTGGCGCGATGCCGGAAACGCTCTGGCAGGGTTTTGCCTCCGGCATTGGCCATCCGATGATTGGGCTGGATCATTTGGCCTTTTTGCTGACGGCCGGCGTGTTGGCGGCGGCCTTGCCGCGCAATGAAGCTTTCCGCGCGATTGCCGCGTTCCTGGCCGCCGGTATGGCGGGGCTGGCGCTCCATATGGCCGGCATTGGCCTTGGCATGACCGAGGCTTTGGTCGCCGCTTCAGTGCTGATGGCGGGGGCGGCGCTGCTGACGGGTTTCGCCCTGGCCGGGCTGTTCCATGGCCATGCCTTTGCGGAAGCCGTGATCGGCGCGGAAGCAACACCGATCATCGCCTATCTGGCCGGGCTTGCCGTGATCCAAGGCGCTTTGATGTTTGGTGCCATGGTGCTGGCAAGGCAGGGCGCGCGCGCGCAATGGCTGCGCCCCGCAATGGGCGCGGCGGCGAGTGTTGCGGGGCTTGGGTTTTTGGTGGTGGCGTTGGTGGGTTAAGCCGCCCGCCAAACCACCGGAAACACCTCACTATCCATCGCGGCACCATGCGCCGGCGCATTCGCCGGCGCGGGCGGGCTTTCTATCCCCTTGCGGCGCGTGAACACCGCATCATCGCCGGTCCAACGTGCGGAGACCGCGCGGCGCCTCAGCTTGCCGCTGCGATTGCCCGGCGCGCCATGCAACGTCAGCCCATGGAAGGCGACGCAATCGCCAGGCTGCAAATCCCACCCCAGCAGCGTGTAGTCGCCACGGTTTCCCTCAACGTCTGGAACCGGCAGAAAGCGCGGATCATCGGAAGGATGGTCAGCGCTATCGGCAAAGCGCTTCGGCTTGAACCATTCGCCCCGCCGATGTGACCCCGCGACATATTCAACGCCATTCTCCCGCGCCACCGGGTCAAGTGGAATCCAAAGCGAACACACCTGCCAGCCCTCCACCGTCCAATAGGGCTGGTCATTATGCCAAGGGGTTGGTTCTTCCGTGCCTGGTTCCTTCACCAGCACATGTTCATGAAACAGATTGACCTTGCCGCTTTGCATCAGCGCGCCGCCAATGGCGGCGGCGGGGGAATGGCGCAAGAACGCCTCATATTCCGCAATGCGCTGCCAAGAACAGTAATCACCAAAGAACATGCCAGGCTTTCCTTCGGGCGTATAGCGTTTGCCGAAGGGACCCGGTTCGCGCAGATTGCGCTCAACCCCGGCGGCGAGCAGCTCCACCCAATGCGGCGCGAAGGCGCCACGGATCACCACCGCGCCATCCCGATCATAATCGGCGATGGTTTGGGGATCGAGGATTTGGGGCATCACGTTTCTCCTGATTTTTCAGAAATGCTAAGCGACCAAGCATCACCGCGCAAAGCGACGGACAAACTCTTCTTGCCCAGGCGTTTCAATCGCCCCTTGGTAATAGGCGGCGCGCAACCATGAAACCGGGTCGCCCTCTGCCGCGCCCGCCATGATGGCTAGGCAAGCCATGACAGTGCCAGTACGTCCGATGCCTGCCTTGCACCCGATGTGATAGGCGCCATCAGGGGCAGCGCGCATTGCTGCCAGCATCTGCGTCAATACCGCGCGCAAAGCTGCATCATCCGGCACGCCGTAATCCGGCACATCAAGCCGCCATTCGGCCTCGCCAATGCGCGCGGCGTCGGCTTCCAGGCATAGCCCACGCGCGCCTTCCGGCATGGCATCAAAGGGCCCGCCTGAGATGCTGATGCGCTGCCCCCCCAGAGGCAATTCAAGCCTGCCGCGCAGCATCAGGGCGCGGTATTTCCCTTGCCATTATCGGCGACCAGCACGGGTTCCAGCATGCTCTCCGCTTCCTGCTTCAGTCGCAAATAGGACCGCAGCGAAAAGGGCAACATGCCAAGATAAATAATCCCCGCCATGGCAAGCGCGCCCCAGGGTTCAGCGAACAACAGCGCGGTATAAAGCCCAACGCCAAGCAGCAGCGGCAGCACGGCGGCACGCGGCACCTTGAAATTCTTGAAGGACCAAGTGGGCAGCGTGCTCACCATCAGCCCGCCCACCAGAATCAAAACGCCGGCAACCAAGACAGGGTTCTGCATGATACCCGCCAGCATCGGCATGTTGATTTGCGTGAAAAACAGCCCCGCGAAAAGCGGGAAAAGCGCACAGCCCGCAGCTGCCGGCGCGGGCACGCCAGTGAAGAAATTATAGGTATAGGCAGGCTTTGGCGCCGGCCCTACATCCAGCGCCGCATTGAAGCGCGCCAAACGGAGTGAGGAGCAAACCGCGAACAGCAAGGCAGGTGCGAAGGCAATCCCGCGATAATCCTGCAAAGCCCAAAGATACAACACCAGCGCGGGCGCCACCCCAAAGGATAGAAAATCGGCAAGGCTATCGAATTCCGCCCCGAACCGGGATGTCGCTTTCAGCAGGCGTGCAAGCCGCCCATCCAACCCATCAATCACGCCGGCCACCACAATCAGTACCGCGGCTTCGGCGAAGCGCGCTTCAAAGGCAGCACGGATCGCAACCAAGCCGCAGCACAGCCCCAGCATGGTCATGATGTTCGGAATCAGGCGATTGAAGGATTGCCCTTCAAAACGCGGGCGCGTGCGCGGGCGAAAGCGCCGGCGCAGTCGCCGCATCCGCCCTTCCGGCGCCGCATTTTGCGGGGCGTTGCTCATCGCGCCTGCAACTCCGCCAAAACCGTCTCGCCACCGATCATGGTCTGGCCCACGGCGACCATGGGTTCCACGCCCGGCGGCAGATAGATATCCGTCCGGCTGCCGAAGCGGATAATGCCAAAGCGATCACCCGCCTGCACCACATCGCCCACTTTTGCATCACACAGAATGCGCCGCGCGATCAGCCCGGCAATCTGCACCACGGCAATATCGCGCCCATCGGGCAGCCGCACCGCAAGCGCATTGCGTTCATTCTCATCACTTGCCTTGTCCAGATTGGCGCTCAGGAATTTGCCGTGGTGATAGGCAATGCGCGTCACCGTGCCATCGCAGGGCATGCGGTTCACATGGACATCAAGGACCGAAAGGAAAATCGCGATACGCCAGCGGGTTTCCTCACCCATGCCCAATTCCACCGGCGGCTTGGCCGGCATGACAGACACCACATGCCCATCCGCCGGTGCCAGCACCAGGCCAGGGCGCGCGGGGGGCATGCGTTCCGGATCGCGGAAGAAGTAAAGGCAGAACAGCGTGAACGCCACGCCAAGCCAAAACAGGAAGCTGCCCAGCAGCGCGCCGCCCAGCAGCGCCACTGCCGCGCCACCAATCAGGAAGGGTCTCGCCGCCGGATGCGGCCGGGCGAGAACCATACGAAGACTTTGTCCGAGTGCCATGCGCCCTCGCTTACAGTGTTTTTACTAAAATTGCACAATAATGCGGGCCATGGATGTAATCACCCTTGGCCCTCTGGCCATAGACCCCGAAGGCCGCCTGACCCCCAAGCTGGCAGACAGGCCTCTGGAATTCACCTTTGACTGGCGCGGCCGCCGCTGCCGCGCAGAGCTGAGCACCGAGGGGCTGGTGGTGGAAACCGATGCCGCGCGCATCCCCTCCACCACTGAAGGGCGGGATTTGCGCCAAAACAGTTTCACCACTTTGGCGGCGCTGAACCCGGGCCTGCCCGAAGGTTGGAGCATGGGTCTCACGCCCGATCATCGGATTCGCTTTGAAGCTGATTTGGCGCTGGTGTCGCCGACCAATTCGCCTGAATTGGTCGCGGCCTTGGTGCGCTTTGTCCTCGCGCTCGATCCTTATCTGGACCGGCTTGAAGCCGCCGGCGCCGGCTGGGCGGCGGGCAGCGCAAAGACCTGACCCGGATAGATTTTGTTGGGATCAGCGATCTGGTCCTTATTCGCCTGATAAATCACCGTGTAACGCGCGCCGCGCCCATAGGTCGCGCGGGCAATGCGCCAAAGGTTATTGCCCGGCTGCACGACAATGCGCTGCTGGGCCAAGACTTCAGCGGGAAGTTCTTCCCGCTGGAATGGAACCTCGGCGCGCGCCAGCACCCGCCCGTCAGCGGGTGAGATTTGGTCAACCCGCAACCGATGCCGCCCTATGCTTGGCTGGCTGGCGGGCTGAAGGGCCCAGCGGCCAGGCGCATCAGCGACCGATTCGCCAATAGGCTGGTCATCCACATAAACCCTGAGCCTGGCGCCAGGGGGCGCGCTGCCGGCAAAGCGCATGGATCCGCTTTGGTCATATTCCACCGAATCGATACTCAGCCGTGACGGCGCGCTGTCAGAAGGCGTGGGTGCCGGCGCCTGCAACAAGCGCGGGGCGGCGGCTTCGGATCGGCCCGGGATCAGCACGGCGATCGGTCCGGTCGGCGCAGGGGCTGGGGCTTGGGCTTGGGCTTGGGCTGGGGCTTGAGCTTGGGCCGGGCGTTCTGCTGCCGCGGCGGGCGCGGCTTGCGCCTGCTGCGCCGGGCGTTCTGCAGCCTGGGCCTGGGGGCTGGGGGAAGCTTCGGTCGCCGGCGCGGGGCGCGCGGCTTCGGCGATTTGCGCCGCAGTGTCCGGCACCACAAGCACCACCGTATCCGGCCCGGTGATTTCCTGATCACCGAGTCGCGCGCGGAGGCTGAGTTCAATCGCGCCCGGTGGCAGCGGATCAGCCGGCAAGATCACGAATTCTCCGCGCCGATCCGCGCGTGCGCGGCCCAATTCCCGGCCATTATCGGCCAGCACAATCACATCCGCGCCCGGCGCGGCACGCCCTGCAATCACCGCGCTGCCCCGCGCCCCAACCCGCACCACGTCAAAGCGTGGCGGGACCATTGCAGCCGCCGGGGGCGCGGCATTTTGGTCAGGGCGGGCGGCCTCGGTGCTTTGGGTAACGAGGTCAGGCGGCGGCGGCGCTGCGGGAATCGCAGGCCGCGTGGCTTCACCCGAGCCCGCCGGTCCGGCGGCCCCGGCTGGCGCTTCGCTCAAGGGTCCGCGTGAAGCACCGGCCACATCACTGGGGGTTGGGGAAAAAACGCCGCGCCAGCCAAGAAAGACGAGTATAGCCAACAGGATCAGCACCGTTGGGAAGATCAGCTTCCCGGCGGCGCCACCGCCCGCATTCCGACCCTGCATTTTGCATTCTCCCTATTGCGCCACACATGGCATGAAAAATCCGCCCAGGGCTTTCAATCTGCTTAAGGCTTTTAAGTGTCTTGTCATTGGCCTGCAACATGGCCAACCGTCCCACCGTCAACCGGCAGGTGAACATGAACGCGCGCATAACCCGAATCCGCATTTGGGACCGCCCCGTCAGGCTGTTCCATTGGACCCTGATCCTGCTTGTCGGCCTATCTTATGCCAGCGGCAAAACTGGCGCCTGGGGGCTGCATTACATCGCCGGCTACGCGATCCTGACGCTGGTGCTGTTTCGTATCCTTTGGGGGGTTTGGGGATCAGAAAATGCGCGCTTTGCCCATTTCCTGAAATCGCCCTTGGCGGCGCTTCGGCAATTGGCGGGGTTTGCAAAACGGGACCGAGACACGGAAACCAGCCACAACCCGGCCGGGGGCTGGATGGTTTTGATCCTGCTTTCCCTGCTTCTGGCGCAAGGGCTTACTGGGCTTTTCGCGAATCACGATCCCGGTTTCAGCTATTCACAGCATGGGCCATTGGCGTTGAAGGTGGGGGAAGCCACCCAAGAATCGCTTTCTGCCTGGCATCTGGCCGCGCAGCGCTATTTGGTCTTCGCCATAGCGCTGCATGTGCTGGCGATCATGCTCTATAAGCTTTTCAAGGGGCATGAATTGGTGATGCCAATGTTGACCGGCGAAAAGCTGCTGCCAGAGGGCACCAGACCGCCACGCCTTGCCCCCGGCCGACTCGCTCTTGGCTTTCTGGTGATAGCCGGGGCGGCGGTTTTCCTGTTTATCCGCTTTTTTTAGGCCATCACCACGATCGGTCGGCTTCGCGGTTTGGCCTGATCAGCGGGCCGGACCGCGATAGGGCCGATGGCAGGCACCGCAAGTAGCCCCGGTTTGCTGAAAAGCAGCACCAAAGGCGGTTTGGTCACCAGCATTGGCGGCCGTTTGCAGGGCGCGAAGCTGGGTCACCATATTTCCATTGGCCGCTTCAAAGCCGGCGCGATCAGTCCAGATGGTGGGCAGGGCGCGGGTCTCACCCGAACCACTTCCAGCGGGAAAACGCGCGGGAAACCCTTCAAAAAACCTGATCATGTCAGCAATCGCCATTCCGGTCCCACGCGGGTCACCGCGCTGATCCACCACGGCCTTGATGCCTTCCATGTGACGAGCCACGCCCTTCAGGCCATCCCGGCGGGCGGTAATGACATCACCCTGGGCCAAGGCCGGCGCGGTCACGGCGACCAGGGATGCCAAAATCATGGTAGATTTCAAAAATTTCATGTCACTCTCCAAGAATCTTCAAACTGGTTTTGATCGCCTATCGAAGCCCTAATTTCGGGTCTTGGCAACGGCCCAGGGCCCATCGCCCCCTGCCCCACCCGCTTGCGGCCTTCACCCCCGCCCGCTATAGCCGGTGTCAATGTCACGGTCGGCCTCGGAGTGTAGCTCAGCCTGGTAGAGCACTGTGTTCGGGACGCAGGGGCCGGAGGTTCGAATCCTCTCACTCCGACCAATCGCATCATTTGGCGCCCCAGATAATCAGCGCCTTGGCAGGCCAGACCCAGACAATCCCGGCCAGCGCGAAATAGACGAATTCAAACACCCAATGCGTGCCAAGTACATGATCCGCAAGGATGATGACTGCCGCCACATAGAACAGAAAGCCGGTTACGCCGATTATCCCGGCGAGCATGGATTTGGACATGGCTGGTAGATAGGGCTGGGCCGGAAATTTTGCCAGGACTGTCAACCTCACTAGACATTTCGAATGTAACGTTGATATGATCCCACCGGAAAGGCTCAGCAAGCCCCTACCGATGGGTGCTGGGCATGGCGCAACCAAGACAGCAGCAGAACGTGACAGAAACAGACGACCAATTGGACCTAAAGGCGCATATTCGCGGCATCCCGGATTTTCCAAAGCCGGGCATTCTTTTCTATGACATCTCAACGCTGCTTCGGCACGGCCCCGCCTGGCGAATTGCCATGGCGCGTATGGCGCGCGCGATCCGCCCGCATAAGCCCGATCTTCTTGCCGGTATTGAAAGCCGCGGCTTTCTGGTTGCCGCACCGCTGGCGCTGGAATTGGGGCTTGGCTTCATCATGCTCCGCAAGCGCGACAAACTGCCGGGGGAGCGTATCGGCCTTGATTACGCGCTGGAATACGGCACGGACCGGATTGAAATGCAGGCCGATGCCGTCAGCCCCGGCCAACGCGTGGTGATTTTGGACGATCTGCTGGCAACGGGTGGCACTTTGGCCGCCGGCATTACCCTGCTGCGCCATGCTGGCGCCGTGGTGCCGGCCGCTGCCGCACTGATTGAACTGTCTTTTCTTGGCGGGAGGAGGAAGCTCGATGTCCCATTCGAAGCGCTCGTCTCCTACAGCGAATAGCCTAACTCCCCATCTGCCTTCGCCCTTGCAGGGCGTGCTCGGCGCTGCCGTGCTTGCGACCCCAACGGGCATTGTCATTTGTGACCCGAACCTGCCCGATTGCCCGATCATTTTCGCGAATCCAGCGTTTTATCGCATCACCGGCTACGCGGAAGAAGAAGTGATCGGGCGCAATTGCCGCTTCCTGCAAGGGCCGGGCACGAATCCGCGCCACATCAGGTTGATCCGCGAAGCGATTGAAACCGGCAAGCCGCTGGATGTTGAAATCGTCAATCACCGCAAGGATGGATCGCGCTTCGTCAATGAACTGCATCTTTCGCCCATTTTCGGCGATGACGGCGAAGTGCGCTACATCTTCGGCATCCAACATGATGTTTCCGCGCGTGAGCAATTCGCCCGCGATGCGGAACGCGCCCGGCGTGCGGCAGAACGCGCCAATGCCGAAAAAAGCGACTTCCTTGCCTTCATGAGCCATGAAATCCGCACGCCCATGAATGGCGTGATGGGCACAATATCATTGCTGTTGGACACAACGCTGGACGCCGAACAGCACGCCTATGCGGAAACCGCGCGGCGCTGCGGCGAATTGTTGCTCGCAACCGTCAATGAAATGCTCGATCTGTCGCGCATTGAAGCGGGGCATTTGGCGATTGAAGAAGAAGCCTTCGACCTGGCCGCACCCATCGCCGAAGTGCTTGATCTGCTGGCGCCATCGGTAGCTGAAAAGGGTATCCGGCTTTCCGCCAGCATTGACCCCCTTCTGCCCGCCCGCGTGATTGGCGATGCACGGCGGCTTCGCCAAGTATTGCTGAACCTTGCCGATAATGCAGTGAAATTCACAGCGATTGGTGGCGTTGGCATTCGGGTTGAACGCGCCGAGACACAAGGTCAGGTGCGTTTCGCGGTCGCCGATACGGGCATTGGCATGCCGGCTGAAGTGCAGGCGCGGCTATTCGGGCGTTTCGCCCAGGGCGGGCCAGAAACCGCGCGGCGTTATGGCGGTTCTGGCCTTGGCCTTATGATCTGCAAGCGGCTGGTTGGGCTGATGGGCGGGCGCATTGTGCTCGCTTCCACCCAGGGCAAGGGATCAACCTTTTCCTTTGAGATTCCGCTGCGCCCCATTGCGGAATCTGGCCGTCCACCCAGCACGCTTCTGCCCAAGCCCGCCCTCGCCAAGCCGCTGCCGGGCGCGCGCGGGCGTATCCTGATCGCAGAGGATGGGGAAGCCAATCAGCTTGTCGCCGCAGCCATTCTCCGCAAGGCCGGCTATGCGGTGGATTTGGCGCGCGATGGGGAAGAAGCGCTGGGGGCGGCACGCACCGCTGCCTATGATTTGGTACTGATGGATGTGCGCATGCCACGCATGGATGGGCTGGCCGCGACAGCCGCGATTCGCGCCCTGGAAGGCTTGGCCGGGCGCGTGCCGATCATCGCCATGACCGCCGCTGCCATGCCCGATGAGGTAGCGCGCTGCCTTGAAGCCGGCATGGATGCGCATGTCGCCAAGCCCATGGATCTGACCGCGCTGCTCTCAGCCGTGTCTGACATGCTGGAAAGCCGCCCGCGTCGGTCCCGCGCGGCGGTGGACGAACCAAATCCTGCCGGGCCGACGCTGATTGACCATACCACCTTGCAGGAATTGCGCGCCGCTGTCGGGCCAGGGCGTCTGCCGCGCCTGATTGGCGTTTTTGCCGAAGAAACCCGCGCGCGTGTGGCACGGCTGATCGCAACCGATGATGTCAGCGTGATTGAAGAAGAAGCGCATGGCCTGAAATCCGCTGCCGGGACTTTTGGCGCGGCGGCGCTGCGTTCCATTGCGGCATCGCTGGAAGAAGCCTGTGTGGCACGCGATTTGGTGAAAATCGCCGAGTTGCAAAACGGCCTGCCCAATCTGGTGGAAAAAAGCCTCGCCGCATTTCCGATGGCCGCGGGCAGTGCGGTCAATGCCGGTGGGAAGGGGTAAAGGTTGCTGTGAAAGGCCAGACCTAAAATTCTGACAGGCCACGCCCGCCAATCGGTTTTTTCTTGCCTTCGCGAATCCGCCCGGTCCAAGCTTTCCATCAAGGCACGCAAAGTGCCGTCATGGGAAGGAAACACGGCTATGAAGTATGTGTCGAAGGCCGCACTGGCCCTGGCTGCGCTATGGGCTGGCATCGCGCCGGCCGCCGCCCAAGTGCAAATGATCATCCCCTGGCCGGCCGGCGGCGGCACCGACATCATCGGGCGCTTGATCCAGCCGGTATTTACCGAAGCCATGGGCACGCAAGTGGTGATCCGAAATGTCGGCGGTGCCACAGGCACCATCGGCACGGCAGAGGTGGTGCGCGCCAAGCCCGATGGGCAGACATTGCTACTGACCTCCATGGCGCCCATCGCCATCCAGCCAAGCTTCATGGCGCGCGCACCTTATCGCGCTGATCAACTCACCGCCGTCTGTCTGGTCGCGGAAGCGCCAGCCACGCTGATGACACCAATCACAACGGGCATCAGGACGGTTGCCGATATTGTCGTGCGCGCCAAGGCCAATCCGGGGCAATTGCCCTATGCCTCAGGCGGCGTTGGCGGGCTTGGGCATTTGGCGATGACAGGGCTGTCGCGCGCCTTCGGGATACAGATGAATCACATCCCCTTCCGCGGTTCGGGCGATAGCGTGCAGGCCATGCTTTCCGGCACCGTTCCCATGCTGACCGCCGAGGCCAATCTTGTGAAACAATACGGGCTGCATGCGGTAGCGGTATTTGCCGAACAACGCTCCCCAGATTTTCCGGATACACCGACCATGCGCGAACAGGGGCTTGATCTGGTCTATCCGCTGTGGACCGGTATTTTCACCGCGCCTGGCACGCCGGAAGCCATGGTGGCCCGGATGGATGAGGCGTGCGGCAAAACGCTGCGCACACCATCGGTGATTGAGGGCATGACGCGCGCCGGCCACCCCATTCGCTATCTGAACCGCCAAGCCCTCAGAGCCTATGTGAAGGCAGAGGCCGATAAATATGCCGAGTTAATCAGGGATAGCGGTTTGCGTCAAGCAGATTAAAAAAGGCGGTAAAACGTCGGCGTGTCACCGCGGCCCTGCTGCCGCGGTGCCTTCCGGCGCATGGGCGAATTCCGGCACCAGCCGCGCCAATTGTTGCAGCGCAAGCCGCGCATTTCCAGCCCGCCCCGCCGCCGCCATTTCATCAATCGCGCGGCCCACCAAGGCCGCATCCGCAGTGCGCGGTGTGGCCACCAAAAGCCCCGGAAAGGCGGTTGGGCGTGGTGGTTCCTGGCCGTGGAACAATTCCTCATAAAGCCGCTCACCAGGGCGGAGCCCCGTGAAGCGGATTTCCACATCCTCATCAGGGCGGAGCCCCGCAAGCCTGATCATGCGCCGCGCCAGATCAACAATCTTCACCGGCTGGCCCATATCCAGCACGAAGATACCGCCTTCGGCCAATTCCGGCGGCTGATCCTTGGGATCGGTGGTGCCAACAACACTCGCCTGCAACACCAAACCCACCGCTTCGCGCACCGTCATGAAATAGCGCCGCATATCGGGATGCGTGACCGTCAGCGGCCCACCGCGTTCCAATTGCCGACGAAATAGCGGCACCACACTCCCGGTCGACCCCAGCACATTGCCAAAGCGCACCGTAATGCAGCGCATCCCAGCACGACCATGCCGCGCCTCACGATCCAATGCCTGGCAATACATCTCCGCCAAACGTTTCGATGCACCCATCACCGATGTCGGGTTCACCGCCTTGTCGGTGGAAATGAACACCATCGCCGCGGTGCCGACAGAACGCGCCGCTTCCGCCACCACGCGCGTGCCAAACGCGTTTGTCAGCACCCCTTCAAGCGGATCATTTTCCACCATGGGCACATGCTTCAGCGCCGCCGCATGAAAGACCAATTCGGGCTTGATATCTTCAAACAAGCGCCTGATCCGCGCATCATCACGCACATCGGCCAGCACGGCGCGGCGCGGCACATCGGGGTGCTTTTCGCGCAATTCCAGATCAATTTCATAAAGCAGGAATTCGCCGTGATCGAGCAAGACCAGCATCGCCGGACCAAGCGCCGCCACCTGCCGCGCCAATTCACCGCCAATCGTCCCGCCCGCGCCGGTGACCAACACACGCCGGCCTTGCACCAGCCGCGCCATGCCTTCGCGGTCCAGCGGCACTTGCGGACGATCGAGCAAATCCTCAATCGAAATCGGGCGCAATTCAACGCGGCGCGTGGCGTCACTGCCCGCCGGATCAAGCCGCGTTGGCGCCGGCGCGCGGCGCAGCGGCACACCATGCCGATCCGCCGCATCCAACAGCGCTTCCAGCGCTGGGCCTTCAATATCCGGGCCCGAAAGCACGATCAGCCCAGGCAAGCGGCCTTCGGTGCGCAGCCGATCCAGCACCGCATCGGCTTCTTCAACCGTGCCCAGGATCAAATGCCCCTGCATGCGCCGCCCCGCCTGCCGCGCCCGGAGCGAGAGAATGCCAATCACGCGATACGGCGCGCGCCGATCGCGTTCCAGGGCGCGAATAAAAAGATCCGTGCCTTCCGCCGCGCCCACCAGCAGCACGGCTTGCGCATCGGCGGCGGCTTCCCCGGCATGGCGTGTCGCCTGCATGAGTGCCAAAACGCGTGCGCCCACCAGCAGCACTCCGAGCAGCAGGGCGTGGATAACCGGAAAGGCCGGATTTGCCGGCTGCCAGCCGCCAAGCATCTGCCCCCCAAGCCAGAACATTACCGCCCCGCCCAGGGCCGCGCCCGCCACCGCGAGCAAATCGCGCAAGCCGACAAAACGCCAATATTGCTGCGGCAGCCGCAACACGGCGCCAGCAGCAAGCAAGGCCAGCACTGCGCCCGGTGCGGCCACCGCCCACCAAGCGCCAGATGGCCAGTTGCGCGGCGCAATGGCCCATACCGCCAGCAGCAGCGCCAGCAGGGCAATCAGGCCATCAAGGGCCAGATTCAGCAGAATCCGATGGGAAGGGCCGCGCGTCACCCCTTCTTCCTAGCCGAGAATGGCGCGCGGTGGAATCGCCTCACTTCGCTCAGGCCATGGGGCGCGGTATGAAGCCTGTCAGCCGACCATAAAGCGCCACAAGCCGCGCCGCCTCACCTGCCCAAGCGAAACGCGCCATCGCGGCCCGGCGCCCCGCTTGGCCCAAAGCGCTACGCCGCACCGGGTCCGCCATGCGCGCGACCTCTGCCGCGATGGCTGCGGGATCCGCAGCATCCACCAAGGCGCCGCAGGCAGCTTCACGGATCACGGCCGCAACCTCTACGCCCTCGGCTGAGGCAATCACCGGCAGCCCGGCCAGCATGGCGTCAAACAGTTTATGCGGCAGAGCAAGGCGGTGATTTTCTGCCCCCGGCTGGAACAGGATAAGCGCTATGTCGCAGCGTGAAGCGGCGGCCAAAGCATCTTCATGCGGCAACCAGCCCAAGGCCGTGATGCGCGCCCGCAGGCCAAGCGCTTCGGCCTGCCTCCAGAAATCTTCTTCACTGCCATCGGTAAAGCGGCCGATCAGGCAAAGCCGGGTTTGGGGTGGGCAAAGTGCCAGCGCGTCCAGTATTTGCATCGCGCCGCGCGCGCGGCTGAGCGCGCCCAGATGCACCAGCGTCGCGGGGCCAGGCACATGGGTGCGCGGCAAAACGGCGCCCAGCGGGTAATTGCGTACCTTCACCACGCGGGCCTCTCCGCCAAAGGGGGCGCCGAGGCCGTCCTTTGCCACCACCACCGCATCGGCAGCGCGCCCCATCACCCAACAGGCGCAATGCAGCAAGCGGCGTAACGCTGGCCGCAACCAGGCGCCGTTCGAAATCTGATTGTCTGCTGCGCCGAGTTCTACAAAAACGCCTTGATTGATGACCAGCCAGTCATAGCCTTCACCACCGTCCAGGTAATCCAGATTATCCGCAAGGATGACGCGGTCATTCCCCACACCGGCATCAACACTATCGACACCATTACCGCCGGCAATGATATCGTCACCCTCACCACCTATCAGCGTGTCATTACCGGCATCGCCTTGGAGCGTATCCATATTGTCGCCACCATAGAGAAGGTCATGGCCGCTGCCTCCCCCTAGCTCATCACTGCCTGCGCCGCCGAACAGCGAATCATCCCCGGCTTCACCAGCGAGTATATTGCTTGCCGCGCCATCTTCCACTGCGCCGCCCACAAAGTCTTCGGCGTAAAGCGCATCATTGCCAGCGCCGCCCGAGGCCCAGTCATTGCCCGCCCCACCCCATACCCGGTCGTCTCCATCGCCGCCCGACAAGATATCATGATCATCCCCACCCAGAAGCCGATCATTGGCTACGCCACCCAAAAGGATGTCGCTGCCGCCAAGGCCAAAATCCATGAATCCCCAGTCAAGGCGGCCAGAACATTATCGCGCGCATCGCCAGCGATACCGCCAAAACTACCCGCCGTCGTATGGAGATGCAGGTTGGCCGCATGATCCAGCGGCATGTTCACGCGCAACAGGAAGTCCTGTTCGCTCAGCAGGCCATCGCTATCAAGGTCAATCGTAAGCCAACCACCTGGCACAATCGCGGGTGCCTCATCCGCGATGAACCAGGCCTGCAAGAAACCGGAACCCAGATCACCAACCGGCAGCGTCAGGCCAAATTCCACGCCGCCCGGAGAATTCATGACGCCGCGCCAGATCAAAGGTGCCGGACCGGCAACACCGTTCAGAATGCCGCCTGTCAATCCAAAGGATAAGACATCAACTTGTTCGGCGGAGAAATCAGCAATGGTATCGGATGCAAAAACTCTTTCTTCACTGGCTGGGACAAATTGAAGATTGATCTGAAAAACATCTGCGCCGGCGCCGCCTGTCAGGACATCCCCCGTTGCGCCAAGGTGCAAGACATCATTGCCATCGCCACCGTCAAGCGAATCCCTGCCAAGCGACCCGAACAATGTGTCATCACCGGCAAGGCCAAGCAGCAGATTGTTGTGGTGCGCGCCATCACCATTAATGCCAGCCTCATTATCGGCGTAGAGGATATCATCGCTCTCGTCACCAATCAGGGTAGCGTCACCGGCGTCATCAAAAAGAAAATCCGGCCGGTCTCCGCCATAGAGCACATCATTGCCGTTGCCGCCGAATATCAAATCAATACCGTCCCCACCGGACAGTGTGTCCTGCCCCCCCAAGCCCAATAGGGTATCATCGTTGAGACCGACCAGAATGATGATGTCATCGGCATTCGTGCCGATGGTGGGCAAGGGCAACGCCAAAGTAAGGATGGCGCCCTGGTACAATACCTGGCTTGCACCAAAGCTCAGCGCCGGGGGAGCACTGGTGGATGCCGAAGGATCACCGGAACCGCTGACGGCCTTGCCCGACGCCGTATTGAATGCTGTCGCATCGCCCTGGGTTTGGCTGGAAGACATTTTTTGCTCCTCGCCAAACATTTCGCATGATGTGATTAATTTTCTCGGAATGACTGCCTGATAAAATTTCCCAGGTTCATCCCTGTTAGGATGCACAGAGATCGCAGCTATTTTCTTAATGAAATGTTATCTTGCCATTCTATCTTTAGTGGAAAATTTACGATGGCAATCTGATGAAAAGCGTGACGTTCATCATGTCACCCGGCTTTGCCTGTACCAAAAACGCCCTGCCAGCAGCGCCTGCGCGCCGCAATAAAATGAATTTCTAAAACGTTATGTGAATGATGTTTCTCTATCGTCCGACCAGCGCCGCAATCGCCTGCAATGCGCGGTCACGCACACCCATATCCTCCAGATGATCCAGCGTATTGAACAGGTAATCCCGGTTCGAACCCATCTGCCCATGGCCCGCATCAATCGCGCGCGCCAAAACCTCGGCGGGTTGCTTGCCGCAATAAAGCCGGCAGGCCCGGTTCGCGACATAGGTAATGGCCGGCACGCGCCTGACATCATCAAGCAAGGTCAGGGGCAAAAGCCGCCGCCGATAAACAACCTCTCCGCCATCAGGCAATTCGCGCGCATCAAGATAAGCGAGCGTCTCCGCCGCGGCGCGGCCCGGCACACGAAATACGACCCCACGGCAGGCGCCGCCACGATCAAGCCCCAAAACCAGCCCAGGGCGTTCCGGCGTGCCGCGATAACGATGGCTCCACAAACAGAAGCGCCGATGAAAACCGCGCAGCAGCGCCGGATGGCGCGCTTCATGGTCAAAGCCTGGCCGCCAGATCAGCGAACCATAGGCAAAGACGTAGAAATCCCCATCCAGGGCCAATAGGGATGCGATATCGGTTGTCATGGCGGGCGCATTCATTCTTCGCTATATCGGCGCCCAGCATGAACGCCAAGCAAGCCCCGTCCAGCCGCGCGCCAATTCTTGGGCGCATCCTATTTGGTGTCTTGATCCTGCTGGCCGCACTGGTGGCCGGCCAAAGCCTGCTGTGGCGCTGGACCACGGGGGCGCTGGCCGAGGGTTTCAGCGATTGGGTGATCAAGCATCGTGCCCAGGGCTGGAGCATCAATCACGATATCCCGGAACGTGGCGGCTGGCCCTTTGCCGCACGGCTGACCATTCCGCGCCTTGCGATCGAAACACCTGGGGATGAGACCTCTGGCCAGGGCATGGGATGGGAAGTTCAGACGCTCACGCTTGCCACGCCGCTCCCCTTGCCCGATGCGCTGCGGCTGGAAGCAACCGGCCCACAGGCGCTCAGGCTTGGCGCCACGCGCATCCCCTTCACCACCGAACGCTTCATCGCCCTGCTACCGCTGGAAGCAGGGCAGCCGCCGCGCCGGGCCAATGCGCTGCTGCAAGGCATGGTGGCGCAGACCCCGGATGGCAATCTGGCCATTCAGCGGATCGGCATGGATGCGAATTGGGCGCGCATGGCGGAAGCCACCTTCACGCTGCAATTCGCCGCCGAGGATACCACCCTGCCCCAGGCTTGGCTCGGCACGCCAGCGCTAACTGCTTTTGGCCTGCGGCTAGCGCGGTTTGAATTTGATGGCGCGGTGCATGGCAATCTTCTGGCGCTGCCAAGCCTGCGTGAGCAATTGGACGCCTGGCAGGCTTCGGAGGGTAAGCTTGATGTGCGCCATTTGCGCCTGTCCTGGGGGGATTTGGATGCCGGGATGCGGCTTTCCGCGCAGCTTGATGCCGCTTTGCAGCCGGCCTTGGCAGGCACGCTTTCCGTGACAAACCCGAATGCGGCGCTGGATAGCCTGGCGCGGTCTGGCCTTATTCAGCGGCGCGCTTTGGATGGGACCAAATTCGCGGTCGCATTGCTGACGCGGCGCCCGGAAAATGGCGGCCCGCCTGTCGCGGAAATTCCGATCAGCCTGCAAAATGGTGTGATGAGCGCGGCACAAATCCCGCTGACGCGCCTGCCGCCGATCATCTGGCCGCAGCATTGAAGATCACTGATTAAACCCGCGCCGCATCCACAATCTGAAACCCAGCGCTGACATCGCCATTCCAGCTTTCTGCCCGCAGATGCCCGCATAAATGCAATGGCGTACGATCCGGTGAAAGCAAAGCCTCAGCCAAGGGTCCGTCCTTGGCGCGAAAGCAAATGGTCTTGAGCCGCCCGCCGCCTTCGCCTTCCACAAAGGCGCGGATGGTCGCGCCTTCCTTGCCGATACGATCTGCGCGCACCACGCGTGCGCGGGCGAGGGCGAAAATCGGCTCCTCATTGCCTGCACCAAAAGGGGCGAGGCGCCCGATATCCTGCGCCAGCGCTGTTGTCGCGGCCGGCACGGTGATGGCGCCTTCCACCAATAAATCCGCGGCACTCGGCAGGTGCGCGGCATGGGCCAGGCGGGTTTCCAAAAAGGCGTGGAAGGCTTCGCCCTTCGCGGCGTTATAGGAAAAGCCCGCCGCCATGGGATGCCCGCCGCCGGTTTCCAGCAAACCCGCTTCCCGCGCGGCAATGATCGCTGCCCCAAGATCAATGCCCGTGACAGAACGGCCAGATCCCTTGGCAATGCCACCCGCAATACCCGCAACACAAGCGGGGCGATTGAATTTTTCCTTGACGCGCCCAGCGACAATGCCAACCACGCCGGGGTGCCAGCCCTCGGCCGCCACCAGCAGCACGGCATGGCCAGCCTTGACTTGCGCTTCCGCCATGGCGATTGCGGCACCCAGGATATCGCCTTCCACTTCCTGCCGGCGCTTATTCACCTCATCCAATTTTTCTGCCATGGCGCGCGCTTCAATCGCATCTTCGGACAGCAAGAGCCGCAAGCCCAAATCCGCTTCCGCAATGCGGCCAGAGGCATTGATGCGCGGCCCCAACATGAAGCCGAGCGTATGCGCGCTTGGCATATCCTTCTGCCCCGCGACATCCAGCAACGCCGCCAGGCCAATCCGCCCGCGCTTGCCCAATACCTTCAGCCCTTGCGCCACCAAGGCGCGATTGAACCCCGTGAGTGGCATGACATCGCACACTGTCGCCAGTGCAACGATATCGAGCAGCGCGAGCAGATCGGGTTCTTGCCGGCGCGTGAACCATCCCGCGCGGCGCAACACGCGCAAGCTTGCCGTTGCCGCCAGAAACGCCACCGCAGCGGCACAGATATGCCGCAAACCCGATGGGCAATCCAAGCGGTTGGGATTGACCACGGCCAATACCGCCGGCAGCACGCCTTCAGCCTTGTGATGATCCAGCACCACAACATCAGCGCGGCCTTCGGCGGCGGCCAAGGCGGCAGCGGCGGCAATACCGCAATCCACGCAAATGATCAGCGAAGCGCCGGCATCACAAAGTGCCGCAATGGCCGGCGCATTCGGCCCATAGCCTTCCTTGATGCGATCCGGCACGTAAGCTGTCACTTGGCAGCCCAGATCACGCAAAAACCGCGTCATCAGCGCGCCAGCGCAGGCGCCATCCACATCATAATCGCCAAAGACCGCGACATGCTCACCGCAGCGCACCGCAACCGCGATGCGATCTGCTGCCGCTTCCATATCGGCCAGGCGCGCCGGGTCCGGCATGAGCGCGCGCAGCTTGGGTTCCAGAAAATCCGCCGCATCATCAAGGCCAATGCCGCGCGCCGCGAGCAAGCGCCCCAGCATCTCAGGCAATTCCAAACGCTGCGCGATGCCAAGCCCAATCCGCGCATCGCCCGCGCGCCATTGCCAGCTGCGCCCGGTCAGGCTGCGCGTGACACCCAATACGGGCCCGGTCAGCGCGCTGTCACCCATGAAATAGACGCGCCCTGATCAAGCGATAAAGGCGCTGGGCTTGCGCGCGAAATTATGATGCCCTTCCACATAGCGCACCGTGCCGGATTTGGACCGCATGACGATGGAATGCGTATAGGCCCCGCCCGCAAAGCGCCGCACGCCGCGCAGCATGGCGCCACTTGTCACACCTGTGGCCGCGAACATCACATCGCCCTTGGCCATTTCCTCGACACTGTATTTGCGATTGGGATCGGTAATGCCCATGGCACGGGCGCGCGCGATTTGTTCTTCATTTTCGAACATCAGCCGGCCTTGCATCTGCCCACCAATGCAGCGCAAGGCCGCCGCCGCCAGCACACCTTCCGGCGCCCCGCCCGAGCCCATATAGATATCCACGCCCGCTTCGGGTTGGCTCACAGCAATCACGCCCGAAACATCGCCATCACCCAGCAGCATAATGCGCGCGCCGGCAGCGCGGCAGGCGCGGATCATGTCCTTATGCCGGTCACGATCCAGCGTGCAGACCATCAGATCGCCAATGTCGCATTTCTTGGCGCGCGCCAATTCGCGGAGGTTTTCCTCAGGCTTCGCATCCAAATCCACAATGCCGTCCGGCAACCCAGGCCCGACCGCGAGCTTGTCCATGTAGATATCCGGCGCGTGCAAAAAGCCGCCCTTTTCCGCCAGCGCCACAGTCGCAATCGCATTCGGCCCGCCCTTGGCGGTGATGGAAGTGCCCTCCAGCGGGTCCACCGCGATATCTACTTCCGGCCCACCGCCGGTCCTGGCGTAGAGGCCTACTTTTTCGCCGATATAGAGCATCGGCGCTTCATCCATCTCGCCCTCGCCAATCACTACCGTGCCGGTGATGGCGACAGTGTCAAAGGCTTTCCGCATGGCTTCCACCGCAGCGCCATCGGCGGCGTTCTTGTCACCCCGGCCAATCCAGCGGGAGGCCGCGAGTGCCGCCGCTTCAGTGACGCGCACCAGTTCAAGCGCCAGGTTGCGATCAACAACCATGCCGGGGGCGAGGGCGGTTCTGGACATTTGATGAATTCTCCGAATCGATTACGCGGTTCTTAGCATGGGGTGGCCCGCAATGGGGCGTCAGGCCGCCGCTTCGGCCAGGAAGCTCTGCACCGCCTGAAACAGCGCACCGCGATTGCGTTCCATGATAATCGTATGCGTGCCTTCCCCCAGCACCACCAGCCGCTTGCCGGGGCTATTCGTCAGCAGCGGGAAAATCGCGAGTGCCATGCTGGGTGGTGTATCGCGGTCCCATTCCGCCACCACCAGCAGCGTGGGTGCCGTGACCTTGGCCGGGTCCCAGAAGGGCCGGCCGGCTTGCGCATATTCCCGGCTATCCAGCAGCACGCCATTCGGCGCCCGCAGCGTCTGCGGATTGCGCCGCATGCCTTCCGGATCGGTTGCCCAGGTCAGCCCCGCCCAATGTTCAAACCAGCCAGGCGGGATCAGGGCCGCACGCTTGCCTTCCGGCACGCCGGCCATCCAGCGTTCCCGCGCCTGCGCCTGCGTTACGGTCCGATAAGCGCCAAGTGTGGCAGGTGCCGCCCCGGCTGCCAGGCTCGGCCCATCCCGCAGCCAAGGCGGCGCGAAAAGCACGAGGCGCTCCACCAGCGCCGGGTTATCGGCGGCGAAACGGCCCATCAGCGTGCTGCCCCAGGACCAGCCGATATGCACGAGCTTCGCCACATTGCGCCTTTCGCGGATGAAGGCGGCAGCTGTGCCGATATCCTTCACAGCTGTCTCACCCCGCACGATGGGTGGATTGGCCTCGGGCGGCTGGCTCATTTCCGGCGGGCGGGTGCTGCGGCCATAGCCGCGAATGTCCAGGCACCAAACGTCAAACCCTTGGCCCGCGATGTAATCCATCCAGGAAAGCCCACCCAAGGGCAGGTCAAAGGCCGTATGCGCCGGATAGGTCGCGCCATGCACAAACAGAACGGTTCGCGCCGGGGTAAAATTCGTCAGGTTTTCCGGGCGCTTGTTCCGCAAAAACAACTCAATCCCCGCATCGCCAGCGGGGATCATGAATTCCTCGGTCACCAACGCCGCCTGGGCTTGGGCGGTGGCGGCGGCGGCGAGCAATGGCGCGGCCAAGGGCGCGGCCAGCATGGTGCGTCTATTCATCGGAAACCCCCTGTGTTCTTGTCGCCCTTATAGCGCCGCGCCGGGCAAAAATCAGCCCGCCTTGTCAATCCGATTCAGGCGGGATGACATTGGTGTTCAAGCCTTCCACCAGCACATCGCGCATGGTCTCGGCACTTTTCAAGCGGATATCATCCCAGGCCTGCGGCGTATGGAAGGCGATATGCGGCGTGATGATCAGCCGGCCAGTCAACCATTCTTCCTTGTTGCGATAGGCTTGCAGCAGCGAAGGCACCGGCTCCACTGGCGGTTCGACCGGGATCACATCCAGCCCCGCAGCCGCCACATGCCCATCGCGCAACACGCGTTCAAGCGCATCAATATCCAGAATGGGGCCGCGCGCCGTATTCACCACCACGGCATCCTTGGGGAGCAGGCGCAATTCACGCTCCCCAATCAAACCCCGCGTTTTGCGGGTTAGCGGGCAATGGATGGAAAGCACATCAGCCTGCGCCAGCATTTCATCCATCGTGCGGCAGCGCGTGACGCCAATGGCGCGGTCTGATCCATTCGGCAAAGCCGGGTCATAAAACACCACGCGATAGCCAAGCGCCTTGGCGCGCAGGGCCGCTGCCGTGCCGATGCGCCCGAGGCCCAGAATACCGAAGGTCTGCACTTCCTGCCGGCGCACTGCCGGGTGTGGCATCACCGCCCATTTCGCGGGCGTCGGGCCGCGTTGTGTGTCGTGATAGAGCGTCAAACCGCGCCGCAGGCCAAGCGCCATCAGCACCGCGAATTCCGCCACTTCCTGCGTGCCATAATCCGGCACATTGCAGACCTTGATGCCGCGCGCCGCACAGGCCGCACGGTCCACCCTATCATACCCCACCCCCATGCGGATCACGACCTTGAGCTTCGGGAAACGCGCAATCTGATCCGCCGGCACCGCCATCCTCAGCGTCATCAAGCCTTCCGCCTGTTGGCAAAGCTCATCGGGCAATTCCGCGAGGGATGCCTTGCACGCCCCCTGCAGGATACGCACGCGTGGCCCCATGATGCGTTGTTCCAAATCCGTCTCGGGATAGAGCCCTTCCGGTTCAAGCACGGTCAGTGTCATCTGGCATGTCCTTGGATGATTGATTTCGGTCCAGGATGGGGCGCGCGGGCGGGGCTGGCAATGCCGCCGCGCTGGCCTATCCTGCACTGAGACAGGAAGGGCGCGGGAACATGGCGGCAAGACGCATTCTGATCACTGGGGCAGCCAGCGGCATTGGCGCTGCCTCTGCCCGCGCCTTGGCCGCGCCTGACGTGGCGCTGCTGCTGCACACCAGGGCCAATCGCGCAGGCTTGGCGCGGGTCGCCGCCGCCGCACGAGACAAGGGCGCACAAGTCACCGAAGCCTTCGCCGATTTTACCGAAGCCGAGGCCCCGGCGCGGCTGGTCGCGGAAACGGTAACAGCACTTGGGGGCTTGGATGTGCTGGTCGCCAATGCTGGCTTTGCTGATCGCACACCCATCGCCGCGCTGACCGATGCCGGCTTTGCCAAAAGCCATGAGGCCATCACCTTCAGCCTGCTGCGCTTGGCGCGCGCTGCCGCGCCGCATTTGGCGGCGGGAAGTGATCCGCGCCTGATCGCGGTTTCTTCCTTTGTCGCGCATCTTTTTCGCAATGATGTCACCATTTTACCCGCCTCGGCCGCCGCCAAGGCCGCCGTGGAAGCGCTGGTGCGCGCGCTGGCAATTGAATGGGCGCCGAAGGTCACGGTGAATGCGGTGGTGCCTGGTTATACGCAAAAAGACCCCGGTGCCCATGCTGCGCTTTCGGCGGCGCAATGGGAGGAAATCATTGCGCGCATTCCACTAAAGCGCCTCGGCACGCCAGATGACGTGGCAGCGGCCATCGCCTTTCTTGCCTCATCGGACGCCGGCTATATCACCGGGCAATCCATCCATGTCAGCGGCGGTGTGGTGATGTGATGCGGCGGCTTTTTTGGGTGTTCCTGCTGCTCGCCGCCCCCGCGCTGGCGCAGGATTTGTCCGGCCATGGAGGCCCGGTCCGCGCCGTTCTGCCCCTGCCCGATGGGCAGCACCTTGTCTCTGCCGGCTTCGATCACGCCGTAATCCTGTGGGACGTGCGCGCTGGCCAGGCTCGTGCGGTGGCGCGCTGGCATCGCGGCAGCGTGAATGCGCTGGCCCTGCTGAACGATGGGCGGATTGCCAGCGCCGGCGAAGGCGGGCGCATTGCTCTTTGGGCGCCAGGGCTTGGTGCGGCGCCCGCGCAAATCCTGGAAGGGCATACCGGGCAAATCGCGGGGCTTGCGGCACGAGACGGGGTTCTGGCCTCGGCCGCTTGGGATAGCACCGTGCGGCTCTGGAACCTTGCCGATGGCAGCGCACAAATCCTGGAAGGGCATCGCGGGCAGGTTAATGCCGTTGCCTTCCGCCCCGATGGCGCGCTAATCAGCGCGGGCTTTGATGGCACCATCCGCCTTTGGGCCACCGATGGCAGCAACCAGATCATCGCTGAAGTTGGCCTGCCGCTGAATGCCCTTGTCGCCCTGCCTGATGGCGGCCTCGCAGCCGGCGGTGTGGATGGTGTGCTCCGCCTGATCGCGCCTAATGGCGCCATGCGCGAAGTGGAAGCGGGCGCGCGGCCCATCGTGGCACTCAGCCTTGATGCCACGGGCGCACGGCTGGCCGTGGCGTCCCTTGGCGGCAATGTGACCATCTGGGGGCTGGAGACAGCGCGCCTGATGCACACGCTGGAAGGCCCCGGCCTGCCCGTTTGGTCTGTGGCCTTCGCACCAGATGGGCGCTTGCTTTGGACTGGTGGCGCTGATCGGCAAGTGCGGCGCTGGAATGCCGTCAGCGGGCGCGCCATTGGCCCCATCGCCGCGCCCGCCGCAACCGAATTGCCGCAGGGCTTGGATGCCCATGGCGCGCAGGTGTTTCGCGCCTGCAGCGCCTGCCATGCCCTCACACCCGATGCCGGCCCAATGGCAGGCCCGCATCTGCACGGCGTTTTTGGCCGGCGCATTGGGTCCCTGCCCGGCTATGCCTATTCGGAACGCTTGGCGCGCGGGGATATCATCTGGGATGCGGCCACCATCGGTGATCTGTTCACGCGCGGGCCGGATGTGGTGACGCCGGGGACGAAAATGCCGGTGCAGCGCGTGGATAACGCGGAAGATTTGGCGGCGCTGCTGCGGTTTTTGGAACAGGCGACGCGATAAGTTCAGCCCACCTCCATCGGAAGGCCGGCATCCTTCGCCCATTCATTCATTGAGGCATCATAAACCGCGATATCCTCATGCCCCAGCTGATACAGCAGAAAGGCATCAAGGGTCGCGGCAATGCCGCCACCGCAATAGATCAGCTTGCGCTTCCCCTTATCCGCGCCAATCGCGGCGAAGGCGGCGGCCACCTGATCCGGCGCCTTCAGCTTGAAGCTGCCCGCTTCAAACAAGGATGCCGCCGGCAGATTGACGCTGCCGGGGATGCGCCCTGGCCGGCCATAGCGCGGGTTCTCCCCGCTATGCAGATCAGGCGCCAGCGCATTGATGGAACAAGCGCCGCCATCGCCAATCGCGGCCAGCATTTCATCCCGCCCAACGAACAAGCCAGGCCGCGGCTTGGCGCGTAAAGTCGCGGGGGCATAACGGGTTTCAGCCGTGGCAATCGCGCGGCCTTCCGCCACCCAGACATCAATCCCGCCATCCAATATCGCAGCATTGTCAAAGCCAATGGCGCGCATCATCCACCATACGCGCGTCGCCCATTGCGGGGTCTTGCGGGAATACAGCGCCACGCGCGTATCATCGCCAATGCCGCGCGCTGCGAGGCGCGCCGCCAGATCATCCGGCGCGGGCATGGTGAAGTTGAAGCGGCCGGACCGATCGGAAAGCTCGCCCTGCAGATCAAGGAAACCGGCGCCGGGGATATGGCCAGCATCGTAATCCTCTCGCCCGCTTTTGATGGAATAGGGGCGGCCCGTGCCGGTCTCATACAAAAGATAGGTGGTGCAATCGAAGATGCGGAGCTTGGGATCACCCAGATTGGCCGCAAGCCATGCGGTGCTGACAATCGCGTCCGGGTGGGCGTAAGCGGCCATGGGGTCCTCCTGAATGTTTCAGTAAGCCTGCAACGATAGCGGCGCGCACCGCAAGCGCATCACGCGCGCAAGCGATGGATGGTGACCTCGCGGCTTTCGCGATCTTCCAATTCGCGCGTGGTCGGCACGATGTAGCGCGCCACCGGTTCAAGCCCGGCTTTGGGCAAATAGGCGCGGTCCGGATCGGCGATCAGCACCTCTGCCCCCGCCGCGACAAGGCCGCGCAGCCAGGGCAGGATATGCGCGGTCATCGGCGCTTCGTAGCAGACGTCACCCGCGAAAATCACATCCCAACGGCAGGGCGCGCCCACCACATCACCGGGCGGCGTTGCCACTACAACGCCATTCAAGGCTGCATTCAGCCGCACGGCGGCTAGCGCCAGCGGGTCAATTTCGGCGGCTTCAACTTCTGCCGCGCCGGCCTGCATTGCGGCAATGGCGGCAATGCCGCAGCCGGCGGCAAAATCCAGCACGCGCTTGCCGGCCACCAGTTTCCGGTCATCCAGCACTACGCGCGCTAGGGCCTGCCCGCCTGGCCAGGCAAAGGCCCAGAAGGGCGGTTCGATGTTTTGTTCGGCCAACCAAGCTTCGGTCGCCTGCCAGATCGGCGTGATCTCATTTGCCAAATGCAGCGCGATTTCCGGCACCAAGGGCGCGCGAGACACCACCGTTTGCGCCGCGACGAATTCCTCTGCCGTCACAACCGGCCCAACAGAAAGGCCGCGGCAATCGCCAGCCCAACATCGCGATTGGCCTTGAACAGGCGAAGGCAAAGCGCCGGATCAGCGATATCAAGCTGGATCACCTGCCGCGCCAACATCGCGCCGGGCAGTAGCAGGCCCAGCAAATACCAAGGCGCCAGCCCCGCCAGCCAGCCGGCCAGCG
Organism: Alphaproteobacteria bacterium; assembly: GCA_016869735.1. Taxonomy (GTDB): domain Bacteria; phylum Pseudomonadota; class Alphaproteobacteria; order Acetobacterales; family Acetobacteraceae; genus Neoroseomonas. Next base: position 96,976 of record VGDL01000001.1, on the reverse strand, counting down.
CCAACAGCCCCATGGTCAGCCCGTAGCAAAGGATCAGGAAAGGTCGCGTTTTTTCGCCCAGGAGCAGCGCGGATGACCTTATGCCCACCAGAGCATCATCTTCCCGATCCTGATGCGCATAAATCGTGTCATAGCCAAGGATCCAAAAGAATCCCGCAGCCCAAAGCGCGAAGGCCGCCGCATCCAGCCCGCCCGTCACCGCCACGTAGCCCATGGGCGCCGCCCAGGAGAATATGACGCCCAGCACCGCTTGCGGCCAATCCGTCACACGCTTGGCCAGCGGGTAAAGCACCACCGGCAGCAGCGACGCCACGCCCAATAACTGCGCGGCGCGGTTCAATTGCAGCAGGATCAGCAAGGCCGCCGCCAGCACCAGCAACAGAAACACCAAGGCATGCCGCGCCCGCAGCGCCCCGGAAGCAAGCGGCCGCCCCGCCGTGCGTTCCACCTGCCGGTCCAAATCCCGGTCCCACAAATCATTCACCACGCAGCCCGCACCGCGCATCAGCACTGCCCCAAGGCCGAACAAGGCGGTCAGCCACAGCCCCTGGCGCCAATCCGGCGCCACCATGGCAAAAGCCCAAAGCCCCGGCAGAAACAGCAACCAGGACCCGATGGGCCGATCCAGGCGCATCAGCAGCGCATAGGGGCGAAAGCCGGCAGGCAGGCGCGCCACCCAGCCGCCGGTGCGGATATCGGTATAGCCAGACATTAGCCTATAAAGAGGTATGGAACCCCGCCATGTCCACCCCGCGCCTGTATCTTGAAACCCACCTTGCCGCCGGCCTTGAGATTGAGGCTGAGCCCGGCCAAGCGCATCATCTGGGCGCCGTGCTGCGCCGTGGCGTGGGCGATGCCGTGGCGGTCTTCAATGCACAGGATGGCGAATGGGCGGGGCGGATCACGGCACTGAGGAAGGATCGCTGCCGCATCGCGTTGGAAGCGCAAAGCCGCGCGCCGGCGCCGGAGCCTGATCTGCGGCTGATGGTGGCCGCGCTCAAGCGCGATGCCATGGAATGGCTGGTGGAAAAGGCGACCGAATTGGGCGTTGCCGCCATCCATCCCGTGCTGACGCGGCGATCCGTGGCGGATCGGGTGAACCAGGCGCGGCTCGCCGCCATTGCCCGCGGCGCGGCGGAGCAATGTGAAAGGCTGAGCCTGCCGGTGATCCATGCCGCCACGCCCCTGCACGCCGCGCTGGCGGCCTGGGATGGCGCGCCGCTATTCGTGGCGGCGGAACGCGCCGGCGCCCGCGCCTTGCCGCAAGCCCTTGCTGGGCAGCGACTGCCGCTTGGGCTATTGATTGGCCCGGAAGGTGGCTTCGACCCCGCTGAACTTGACGCCGCCCGAAGCTACCCCTTTGTTAAGACCATCGGCCTTGGCCCCCGCATCCTGCGGGCGGAAACGGCGGCGGTTGCGGGGCTTTCGGTCCTCGCCGCCCTGGCGGGTGACTGGTCCTGATTACGTTTTGCGCCGTCCCGGCGGCGCCCCTGGAAGGTTTTGATGTCCAATCCCGGCGAGTCCGATCCCACCCCCATCACCTCCACCCGCCAAATGGCGGAATGGTTCGCTGCCGGCTGCAAGCCCAAATCCGCCTGGCGCATCGGCACCGAGCATGAAAAATTCGGCTTCCGCCTGACGGATTACGCGCCACCGCCCTACGAACCTCAGGGCATTCGCGCCATGTTGGAAGGGCTGATGGCAAAGGGGTGGGAACCCATTCTGGATCGCGGCAACCCGATTGGCCTGAAACGCGGTGCGGCTTCCGTCAGCCTGGAACCGAGCGGGCAGTTTGAGCTTTCCGGCGCGGCCTTGCCCAATCTGCACGACGTTTCCGCTGAGTTGTTGCAGCATTTGGATGAGGTGCGGGAAGTCGCTGCCCCCTTGGGCCTTGGCTTCGCGCCAATTGGCTTTCGTCCGCTCGCCAAACGCGAAGATATGCCCTGGATGCCTAAAGGTCGCTACGCGATCATGCGCCAATATATGCCGCGCGTCGGCGCCATGGGCCTTGATATGATGCTGCGCACCTGCACGGTGCAGGTGAACCTCGATTTCGGCGATGAAGCGGATATGGTGGAAAAGCTGCGCGTGTCCCTCGCGCTGCAACCACTCGCCACCGCCTTGTTTGCCAATTCACCAATTTCTGAGGGCAAGAAGAACGGGTATCGCAGCCTCCGTGCCCGGGTCTGGACGGATACGGACCCGGACCGCACCGGCATTCCTGCCGTGGTGTTTGAAGATGGCTTTGGCTTTGAACGCTTCGCCGAATGGGTGCTGGATGTGCCCATGTATTTCATCATGCGCGATGGCCAATGGCTGGATGCGGCGGGGCAGAGCTTCCGTGCCTTCTTGGAAGGCCGCGCAGAAAAGCTTGCTGGCCAATCCGCCACCATAGGCGATTGGGCGGATCATGTGACGACGGTCTTCACCGATGTGCGGTTGAAGCGCTTCCTGGAAATGCGCGGCGCGGATGCGGGCGCGCCTTCCATGCTGAATGCGCTGCCGGCCTTCTGGGTGGGGCTGATCTATGATGATGCCGCACAAAAGGCAGCGCGTGCGCTGACGCGGGGCTGGAGTGTCGCTGAAATCCGCGCGCTGCGTGAAGCCGTGCCACGCGAAGGCCTGACCGCAACCATCCAGGGCCGCAGCTTGCGCGATGTTGGCCGCGATGTACTGGCGATTGCGCGTGATGGGCTGAACGCACGTGGTCTGGATGAGGGGCTATTTCTTGACCCGCTTGATGCAATTCTAGCCAGCGGAGAAACCCAGGCAGATCGTTGGCTTCAACGATTTGATAAGATTTGGCATGGCGATGCGCGGATGATGCTGCGGGAAGCGGCGATTTAGCTAAATTATAGGCAATCTTCGGCGCGTGTCACAAAACTGAAACTTTTTTTCATCCCCTCCGGCGATGATGGAGCGCCATTTGCTGGAGGATTTTCATGGCCACCACTGCGCGTCGTTTTTCGGGATTGCGCCCCCGCTTGCTCATGCTCGCTCTCGTGCCCGCTATTTTCGCAGCCCTGCTGGCTGCCTTCGGCGCCTTCTGGGCGGTCAAGAATGATCATCAGGCCCAGATGCAGCAGGCGCTGACACGCGCGATTGGCCTTGCCGAGCGTGATTTGCAAGATGCGGCACAACGCATGGCCGGCTATACGGCAAGCTTCGCACAGCGGCCTGATCTGATCGCCGCCTTGGCCGCCGGCGATGCCGCGCGGCTCCGGCAAATCCTGGTGCCAAGCTTCGCCGCCATGCGCGCCGTTGATCCCACGGTCTCCGTTCTGGAAGTCACCAATACAAGCGGGCGCGTCATCATGCGCGGGCATGATCCCAACCGTGTGGGGGATGACAAATCCCGCCTGCCAGATGTGGCTGCTGCGCTTAAGGGCAATGGCATGCTGGGCAGTGAGGTTTCGCCCTCGTCCGGTCAATTCGCCACTGGCGCGGCGCTGCCCGTCAAGGATCAGGCGGGCCAGATCATCGGCACGCTCAAGGTCGCAACGCGGCTGACGCCGGCAGTGGTGGCCGAGCTTGGCAAGGTTGTGGGCGGTGAAGCGGCGCTGTTCGGCGCAGGCCGTTTGGTGACCTCCACCGTTGAAGGCCTCACCATGGAAGCGCTGCCCGAAGCATTGGTGACGGCGCAGCGGGACGGTCAGGCGATGGCTGGCTTGGAACTCGTGCTGCCGGGCCGTGGCGCGTATGTGCTGGCCGTTCAGCCGCTTAGGGATTTGAGCGGCAATGCCTCTGCCGCCATGATGATTGCCCTGCCGCGCGCCGCTTTCGATGCGGCGATGGAGAAGGTGCTGACCATCATCGGTTTCGCCGCACTCGCGGTGCTTGGGTTGACCATTCCAATCTCCCTGATCGCGGCGCGGCGCATCGCCAATCCGCTGACGGAAATGGCAGGCGCCATGGGCCGTTTGGCCAAGGGCGATACCGCGCTGGAAATCCCTGGCCGTGGCCGCAGTGATGAGGTCGGCACCATGGCCGAAGCGCTGGAGAAATTCCGCCAGCAGGCCGAAGCCAATGCCGTCTTTGAAGCGGCTGCCGCCATTGAACGCGCGGCACGGGATAGGCGCCAGGCCATGGTGGAAAGCCTAACGCAGGAATTCGGTGGTTCGGTTGCCACCATCATGGATCGGCTGCGCGACTCCGCCAGTGGCATGCGTGATGCTTCTGTCTTTATGGCCTCCGCCACGGAACAGACCCGCAATCGCGTGGCTGATACGGCGGAAGGGGCGCAGCAGAATTCCAGCAATCTTTCCGCTGTTGCCGCGGCGACCGAGGAAATGACCGCCTCTGTCACCGAAATCTCTCGCCAGGTGGCGGAAGCGGCGCGTGCGGCGCAGGATGCGGTGGAACGCGCCCATGCCACCGGCGCCACCGTACGCGGCCTTGCTGAATCGGCTGATCAGATCGGCGATGTGGTGCGGCTGATCACGGATATCGCCGGCCAGACCAATCTTCTCGCCTTGAATGCCACAATTGAGGCGGCGCGTGCTGGCGATGCCGGCAAGGGCTTCGCGGTTGTGGCATCCGAAGTGAAGGCGCTGGCCTCACAAACGGCGCGCGCGACAGAACAGATCAGCGCACAGATCACCGCCATTCAAGCCGCAACCGGCGACGCGGTGGGCGCGGTGCAGGAAGTGGCCAATGCCATTCAGCGCGTGAATGGCGTGGCCGGCGCGATTGCCGCCGCTGTTGAAGAACAGGATGCGGTGACGCGCGATATCTCGGCCAGCGTGCAATCCGTTGCGAAACAGAATGACGAAGCCGCGCGTGCGATGCGTGAGGTTTCCGATGTGGCCGAAGGGGCGCGCACATCCAGCGGCACGGTGAAGGTGGCGGCCGAGACGGTTGCCGATGTCACTGGGCGCCTGGGTGAACAGGTGGATGGCTTCCTGACTGGCATGCGCACCGATTGGGAAAGGGTCGATGGTGGTGGTCTTTCGCTGCTCATCGCGTCCAAGGGTGGCAATGCCCAGGAAGCCGGGCTGATTGAAATCGCGCGTAATGGCGCGAGCCTGATGGGCGATGGTGCATTCACCCCCGGCATGATGGTGGAACTTGCCCTGCCGGGTGCCGGGGCGGCCTTGCCAGCACGCGTGGTGCTGGCGGAAGGCGGGCGCATCGGCCTTGCCTTCGCGCAGAATGCGGAAAACATCGCGGCGGTGGATCGGCTCATTGCGGCGGTCCAGGCAGCGATCCAACCCGCCGGGCGTGAGGTGAAACTCGCCGCCTGAAGGCGCGCGCCCTGCGAAGCCCGCCCCTTGTGGCGGGCTTTTTTTTGGCCACCTCCCGGCCATCCAAGCCTTGCCCTCCACCATAACGCCCAATTGCAGGCCGGGGGCTATGCCGATCTTGCGCGTCCCTATAGCCTTGTTCCACTCTAAGTGCCTGAGGAAGAATGGCCCCCTGACCCGGGGTGCCAGAGCATGGCAAGGACGACAGGAACGCTCATGACGGATACTCGATATTTGGCGCCGCGGACGCTTGATGAAGCGGTCAGCGCCTTCGCAGCGGCCCAGGGGGCTGCGCGGATTCTGGCGGGCGGGACGGATCTGCTGGTGCAGATGCGCGCCGGCGTCGCGACACCCGGTTTGATCGTGGATATCAAGAAAATCGGCGAAATGAACCGCATCACTGAAGATGCCGATGGCAGTTTCACGATTGGTGCGGCTGTGTCTGCGGTCTCGCTTTCCGACCATCCTCGCTTCGGGAAGGTGTGGCCGGGTGTGCTGGAAGCGGTGAACCTGATCGGGTCAAAGCAGGTGCAGGGCCGCGCCTCGCCGGGTGGGAATCTCTGCAATGGCTCGCCCGCCGGTGACAGCGTGCCGGCCATGGTCGCCGCTGGCGCGATAGTCACCATCCAGGGCCCGAATGGTCGCCGGCAAATGCCGGTGGAAGCCTTCCCGGCTGGCCCCGGCAAGACCAACCTCGCCCCCGGTGAAATCCTGGTGAGCTTCACCCTGCCCGCGCGCCCCGCCAGCTCAGGCGATGCGTATCTGCGGATGATTCCGCGCACGGAAATGGATATCGCGGTGGTGGGCTGCGGTGTCAGCCTGACGATGAAGGATGGCGTTTGCACCGCCGCCCGCGTTGGGCTTGGCGCCGTGGCGCCGGTCGTGATGCTGGTGGAAGCCGCTGGCAAGGCGCTGGTCGGCACCAGGCTTGAACCCGCTGCGGTGGCCGCTGCTGCCGCTGCTTGCAGCGCTGCTTGCCGCCCCATCAATGACAAGCGCGGCACCATTGCCTATCGCACCAAGGTTGCCGGCGTGCTGTTGAAGCGCGCCGTTGCCATCGCCGCCGAACGCGCCAGCCGGAGCTGATCTCATGTCCAAGATGCATGTTTCCACGACCATCAATGGGGAACCCATGGAGTTCCTGTGCGACGCGCATGACAGCATGCTGGATGCGCTGCGCGGCCCGCTTGGCCTGACCGGCGCCAAGGAAGGCTGCGGCACGGGCGATTGCGGTGCCTGTTCCATCACCGTGGATGGCCGCCTGGTTTGCGCCTGCCTGATGCTGGCGGTGGAATCCGAAGGCAAGTCACTCGGCACCATTGAAGGCATGTTGCAGGGCGGCGATCTGCACCCGCTGCAGCGCAAATTCCTGGAAATGGCCGCGCTGCAATGCGGCATCTGCACGCCGGGCGTGTTGATTGCCGCGAAATCGCTGCTCGAGAAAAACCCGAACCCGACCGAAACCGAAGTGCGCTTCGGCCTGGCCGGCAACCTTTGCCGCTGCACGGGTTACGACAAGATTGTTCGCGCCGTGCTTGAAACCGCCGCTGAAATGAGGGGGGCCGCCTGATGAACGATATGTCCAACAAATGGATCGGCAAAAGCACGATCCGTCCCGATGGTGCGGAAAAGGTGACGGGCCGCGCTGCCTATGCCGCCGATACCAATATGCCCGGCATGATCTGGGGCAAGGTGCTGCGCAGCCCGCACCCGCATGCGCGCATCATTTCCATCAATACCGCCAAGGCGGAAGCGCATCCCGGCGTGAAGGCCGTGGTGACGCATAAGGATGTGGTGGATTTCCCGATTGATAAATCGGTGATGCTCGGCATTCAGGATATGCGCTGGATGTGCCGCAACATCATGGCGCGCGAAAAGGCGCTGTTCCATGGCCACCCGATTGCCGCCATTGCCGCGATTTCCGAAAAGGTGGCGGCCGAGGCGCTGAAGCTGATCGAAGTGGAATATGAGGTTCTGCCCTTCGTGATTGACGCGGAAGACGCGATCAAGCCCGATGCACCGATCCTGCATGATTTCATCAAGTTTGATGGCAAGCCTTCCAACATTGCGGGCAAGCTGGAACACAAGCTTGGTGATGTGGATGCTGGTTTTGCGGAGGCCGAAGTGGTGGTGGAACGCAGCTTCCGCACCGCGCCTGTCCATCAGGGCTATATCGAAACCCATGCCTGTCTGGTGAGTGTTGCCGATGGCAAGGCCACGGTGTGGAGTTCAAGCCAGGGCCAATTCATGGTCCGCGCGATGTGTTCCTACCTCACGGGCCTACCGCAAAGCGATATTCGTGCCATTCCGGCGGAAATCGGCGGCGGCTTTGGCGGCAAGACGATTGTCTATCTGGAACCGGTGGCGCTGCTGCTGGCGAAGAAGTCTGGCCGCCCGGTGAAGATGGTGATGACGCGCGAAGAAGTGATGCGCGCGACGGGCCCGACCTCGGGCTCCTTCAGCACCGTCAAGATTGGCGCGAAGAAAGATGGCACCATTGTTGCCGCGCAGGGCACTTTCTACCTGCAAGCCGGCGCGCTGCCAGGTTCGCCCATTCGCGGTGCGGCGGGCTGTGCTTTCGCGCCCTATAACATCGCGAATGTGCATTCGCTGGGCTTTGATGTGGTGTCCAACCGTTCAAAGGTTGCCGCCTATCGCGCTCCGGGCGCGCCGATTGGCGCTTACGGTGTGGAATGCGTGCTAGATGAAGTGGCCGAAAAGCTTGGCATGGACCCCCTCGCGCTCCGCCTGAAGAACGCCGCGCAGGAAGGCACCAAGGCCGCGCATGGCCCGGTTTTCCCTCGTATCGGCTTCAAGGAAACCATTGAAGCGGCGATGGCGCATCCGCATTATAACGCACCGCTTGGCCCCAATCAGGGCCGCGGGGTTGCCAGCGGCTTCTGGTTCAATGCCGGTGGTGAAAGCTCCGCGCAGGTGAACATCACGGAAGATGGCAATGTGGTTGTCACCACCGGACATCCGGATATCGGTGGCTCCCGCGCATCCATCGCCAATATCACGGCGGAATTGCTTGGCATTGATTACAAGCGCGTATCCGTGCTGATCGGCGATACCGCGACGATTGGCTATTCCAACCTGACCGGCGGCAGCCGCGTTCTGTTCGCTTCCGCGATGGTGGTGACGCAATCTTCGGAAAAGGTCATCACGCAGCTCAAGGAACGCGCGGCGAAGATCTGGAAGATCGACCCCGAAGCGGTGATTTGGGACAATGGCGAAGCGCGCCCCGCGGGCGCCAATGCGGGGCAATTCCCGCCGCTGAGCCTCAAGGAAATCGCCGCCAAGGCAACGGAAACCGGCGGGCCGATCGGTGCCGGCGTGCAGTTGAACACGACCGGCGCCGAAGGCGGTTTCGCGACCCATATCTGCGATGTGGAAGTGGACCCGGAACTCGGCACCGTGAAGGTACTGCGCTACACCTCCTTCCAGGATGTTGGGCGCGCCGTGCATCCAGCCTATGTTGAAGGGCAGATGCAGGGCGGCGCGGCGCAGGGCATCGGCTGGGCGCTGAACGAAGAATATATCTACAATGCCAAGGGCCAGGTGGATAATCCCGCCTTCCTTGATTACCGCATGCCGGTTTGTTCAGATCTGCCGATGCTGGATGCGGTGATGTTGGAAATCCCCAACCCGAAGCACCCGCAAGGCGTGCGTGGTGTTGGTGAAGTGCCGCTGGTGCCGCCGTTGGGTGCAATTTCCAACGCCATTTATCGCGCGACGCATAAGCGCTTCTACGCGCTGCCCATGTCCCCGCCGCGGGTCTTGGAAAAGCTCGATCAGGCGGCCGAATAAGCCGCCTTAGGGCGCAACTGATCAGGCCCGAGGGTGCAAGCCCTCGGGCCTTGCTTTTGTGAGATGATCAACAGGAGAAGACCATGATTGACACGAAACTCGGCACCGGGGCCGAAGCCACGCCGGGCCAGCACATCACGGTGCATTATACGGGCTGGCTGTTCGATGCCGCCGCGCCGGAAAACAAGGGCCGCAAATTTGATAGTTCGCGCGACCGTGCGGAGCCCTTTTCCTTCATGCTCGGCGCTGGCCATGTGATTGGCGGCTGGGATCAGGGTTTTGCCGGCATGAAGGTGGGCGGGCAGCGCACGCTGATCATCCCGCCAGAACTCGGCTATGGTGCGCGCGGCGCCGGCGGCGTCATTCCGCCCAATGCGACGCTGATTTTTGAGGTTGAACTACTCGGCGTTGAGTAACGGCCAAAGAGTTTTCAAGCCAAGCGAATTGCTTGGCTTGAAACGATTCTACCGCTGCCAAGGGTGCGGTTCAGCGGCACTTTTCACTTCAACACCGCCCTCGATCTCCTCAGGCGCTGTCTCGGGCGGCAGGCAAATCAGATTCATGGAGGCGAGTCCCGGAAAGACATTTTCACTATCACGAGCAAGGTTGCCGGGATTGTACAACCAAGGTTGATGCCACCAGATTCGATATTCAAGATCGAGAAGGGTCGCGATCAATTCGGCATGCTGATCAGGCCGATCATCTTCGACATAAAGATAGGGCCGGAATTGCATGATTGTCTGGCGCGCACCTTCCAGCACCTGCTTTTCCATGCCTTCAACGTCAATCTTCATCATGTGGCAGGCGGGCAGCAATAGATTGTCAATGGCAATCATCTCAACCAGATCGCCATCATCCCCGCCAAGCGGAATGCCGCCAAAGTTATTGTCGCCACGGTAATCCACCCGGGGCACCATGATTTCTCCTGGAGCTGCGCCGACGGCCATACATTTGGCATCGGTATTTTCAATGCCGTTCAGCGCCAGATTGGCGCAGAGCATCTGAAAAATCACACGTTGCGCTTCAAAGGCGACAACCCCACCATTTTCGCCAACCAATTTGGCAAGGTGCACGGTATGCGCCCCGATATTGGAGCCCACTTCCACCACGAGCATGCCTGGCTTGATCAGGCCGGTGAAAAGCTGTGCTTCAAGTTCGGAAAACTCACCATAGCGATCAAGTGAGCCCCCAACATATTTGTCCCGCGCGCTGTAAAGCATCACGCCATGACGGCAATGCTTCAGGCGCAAATGTTGGCTTGGCAAGGTAGTGCTGGCCAGTTTTTCGATCATGCGGCTTGGCTTTCGGCATTGAAACAGGCTTCATGGTATCAGCCAACGGCTTGGCAGGCTAATGATTTGACGCAGGATAAACCGCATGGGAACTCAAAGGCATGACCCGCCCGCCAAAACAGCGCGCTGATCTGTTGCTGGTCGCAACCGGCTTGGCGGAAAGCCGCGCCAGGGCCCAGGCGCTGATCCTGGCCGGCAAGGTCTTCACCGATGGCAAGCGGGTGGAAAAGGCGGGTGATTTGCTGCCCGATGGTGCGCCGCTTGAAGTGCGCGGTCAGGACCACCCTTGGGTCTCGCGCGGCGGGCTCAAGCTGGCCCATGCGCTCGCGCATTTCGGGCTGAAGCCGGAAGGCAGAGTTTGCCTTGACCTTGGCGCCTCCACCGGGGGTTTCACCGATGTGCTGCTGCATCACGGCGCGGCCAAGGTCTATGCCGTGGATGTTGGGCATGGCCAATTGGCCTGGAAGCTCAGGCAGGACCCGCGCGTGGTGGTGCTGGAGAAAACCAATGCCCGCTATTTGAACAGTACCGCCCTCCCGGAAGCAGTTGGCGCCCTGGTCTGCGATGCTTCCTTCATCGGGCTTCGCACCATCCTGCCCGCGCCGCTCACACTCTGCGCGCCGGGCGCCTTTGCGGTGGCATTGATCAAACCGCAATTCGAAGCGGGGCCCGGCCAAGTCGGCAAGGGCGGCGTGGTGCGCGACCCCGCGCTGCATCGCGCCATCTGCACCATGATCACCGATTGGTGGGCTGGCCTGCCCGGCTGGCAGGTGCTCGGCGTCACCGAAAGCCCCATCACGGGGCCAGAGGGGAATAAGGAATTCCTGATCGCTGCCTATCGGGAATGACCCGGCAGGGCTTGCGCAAGCCGCCCATCCCGCCTATCCGCCCCCTTCCTTTTCAAGACATTCAGGGGTTGCCCGACATGGCCATCGAACACACTTTCAGCATCATCAAGCCGGACGCCACGCGCCGGAATCTGACCGGCAAGATCAATGCGGTGTTCGAAGATGCGGGGCTGCGCATTGTCGCGCAAAAGCGCATTCACATGACGCAGACCCAGGCGGAAAGCTTCTATGGCGTGCATCGTGAACGCCCCTTCTTCAAGGATCTGGTGTCCTTCATGATCTCCGGCCCCGTGGTGGTGCAGGTGCTGGAAGGCGAGAACGCCGTTGCCCGCAACCGCGAATTGATGGGTGCGACCAACCCCGCCAATGCCGCGCCGGGCACGATCCGCAAGCTTTTCGCGGAAAGCATTGAAGCGAATTCAGTCCATGGGTCTGATAGCACCGAGAATGCCGCGATCGAGATTGCCTATTTCTTCGCCGGCAGCGAAATCTTCGCCTGATCGGCTGCCACTTCCCGCCCTGGCGGTAACCAGCGCGTAAGCAGTTCTGGTGTTTACTGCGCCCTCAAGCGATTGAGGGTGCGGGCATGAGCGAGGGTTTCGGCTTCGAAGGGGATCGGGCGGCGGCGGGGCTCGATCTTGCCCATTCGCCGGCTGAACTTCGCCGGGGCATTGCCGAAGCGCTCGCCAATGATGGTGCGGGGCTTCGGTTGGACCTTCAGCCGGTCTGCAGCGCCAATGGCCTGGAAACGGCGGGGTATGAGGCGCTGCTGCGCTGGGTCCATCCCGACCTTGGCCCCATCCTTGCCATGGAAACGGTGAATGCGGCCACGCAGGCGGGGCTTGCGGCGGCGCTGGATGCCTGGGTCTTCACAGAAGCCTGTCGCATCAGGGCGCGCTGGCCGCGTTCCGCTCCCTATATCTCCGTCAATATCACCGCTGAGGCGTTTTTGCGCGGCGATGGCACCGCCCTGATGCGCCGCGCATTATATGATGCGGATACGGATCCGCGTGGCCTTGCGGTGGAATTGCCGGCCAATGCGGTCTCACTCTGGCATGATGCGGCGGCCAATCTGGCGGCTGGGCTGCGCGGGCTGCGCGTTGTCGCGGCACTTGATGATTTCGGTGTGGCGCGCGGCACTATCTTTGCCCTGCGCGCCATTCCCTTCCCCATGGTGAAGCTGCATCCAAGCCTATGCGCCGGCTTGGATGGCGAAAGCCTATCGGCCCGCCGGGCCTTGGCCGTCACAACCGGGCAGGTGGAAACCGCCCATGCTTTGGGGGCCATTGTGGTAGCGAAAAGTGTGGAGACCTTGGCCCAGCTGCGCGCCCTGGAAAGAGCCGGCTGCGATGCCATGCAGGGCTGGCTGCTTGGCCGGCCTGGCAAGGTGCCTAATCTGACTGAATAAACGCGGCGCCAGCCAAGCGCGGATACCAAAAGGGGCGGTCCATCCGCCCCTTTTTCATTGCCGTTACGCGACCGGCGTCAGACCAGGAAAAACGCCATGAGCGCCAGCACCACAATAATGGCACCGGTGGACCAGGTGACGAAGCGGGTGAAGCCGTCCCAGCCATGGCTGCGATCCGCGAGGATATCGGCGGAGCTCACTTCAACGAAATCATAATGTTCTTTCTCAGCCATGGCTTTCCCCAACGCTCAAACCTTGGAACACTGTGTAGAAAGCAAAGCCGCGCGCGGCAAGGGGTTCAGCAGCGAATCAACAGCAGAATCCACGCCCGTGATCACGGCGCGGCCCGCTGCCAACCGCACCTGCCCCGCCGCCAGCCAGGAAAGCGCTGCCGGGTAGAGCCGATGTTCTGCCGCCAATACCCGCGCGGCGAGGCTTGCTTCGGTGTCATCGGGCAAAACCGGCACGGCGGCCTGGGCGATGATGGGCCCCTCATCCACGCCGGCGGTCACCAGATGCACTGTGCAGCCGTGCAAGCGCACCCCGGCGGCCAAGGCGCGCGCATGGGTATCAAGCCCTGGAAAGGCCGGCAGCAGGGATGGGTGGATATTGATCAACCTCCCTTCCCAGCGGCGCACGAAATCCGCCGTCAGCACCCGCATGAAGCCAGCAAGCGCAATGATTTCAACGCCATGCTGGCCCAATACCGCTTCCATCGCGGCTTCAAATCCGGCGCGATCCCCCTTGAAGGCGCGGCTTTCCACGACCGCTGTCGGGACGCCGCGCGCCTTGGCAACTTCAAGCCCCGCCGCATCGGCGCGGTTGGACAGCACCAAAACAGGCTCTGCCGGGTAATCCGGCGCGGCCGCCGCCAGAATCGCCGCCATATTGGACCCGCGCCCGGAGATCAGCAGACCGAGCCTTTTCCGCTTCATGCGCGCGGCCAGGCCTGGGGCAGGTTCTGGATATGAATGCCGGCCGGCCCGGCGGAGGCTTCCAGATGGCCAATGCGGAACGGCGCCTCACCGGCTTCGGTCAGCATGCGCGTGGCTGCCTCCGCGCCCGCAGCCGGCACCGCCAGCACCATGCCAAGCCCGCAATTGAAGACGCGGAGCATTTCATCGGCGCTGACATTCCCCGCTTCGGCGAGGAAGGCGAAAACCGCCGGCACGGGCCAGCTTCCGGCTTCCAGCACCGCCGTCACCCCCGCTGGCAGCACGCGCGGCAGATTGCCCGGCAGCCCGCCACCGGTGATATGCGCCGCCGCATGCAGCAAGCCCGCACGATGCAAGGCGAGCAGCGGCTTCACATAAATTCGCGTTGGCGCCAGCAGCGCCTGACCGAGCTTCTGGCCGGGCGCGAAGGGTGCGGGGTCGGCCAGCGTCAGGCCACGCGCGGTCAGAATCCGCCGCACCAGCGAAAACCCGTTGGAATGCACGCCCGATGACCCAAGGCCGATCAGCACATCGCCCGCCGCCACGCCAGCTGGGAGCAGCCCCCCACGTTCGGCGGCGCCCACGGAAAACCCAGCCAGATCATAATCATCTGCGGCATACATCCCCGGCATTTCGGCGGTTTCACCGCCTACCAGGGCACAGCCCGCCTGCCGGCAGCCTTCCGCAATACCCGCAATCACCGCCCGCGCCTGATCGAGGCGAAGCTTACCAGTTGCGAAATAATCCAGGAAAAACAGCGGCTCCGCACCCTGCACCACCAGGTCATTGACGCACATGGCCACCAGATCAATGCCGACCTTATCGTGAATGCCCGCTTCGATCGCCACACGCAGCTTGGTGCCAACCCCATCGGTGGAAGATACCAGCACGGGGTCGGTAAAGCCCGCCGCCTTCGGGTCGAATAGGGCGCCGAAACCGCCTAAGCCGCCCATGACTCCGGTCCGGTTCGTGGCGCGCGCCAGGGGCTTGATGGCTTCAACCAGGGCGTCGCCGGCCTCAATATCCACGCCCGCATCGCGGTAGGTGAGGCTTTGGGGATTGGAACTGGTCAGGGCGACCTCCGATTTGATACACTGCGCAGGTGCTATAGCCCGCGCAACCGGGAAGGGAAGGCTTTGATGTCAAAATGCCACGTCTGGCGATGGGCGGGAAGGAAACATGTGGCGGCGGCTTGCGCAAGCTTTTGGCTGAGCCTTGCTGCCCTGCCTGCCCTGGCGCAATTCAGCGATATGGGCGTGCTCACGCAGCGCAATGTGGCGGCGGAAGCGACCGCGGAGAACGGCGTGGTGGCGCAAGAACGCGCCTTTGCCGCCGGGCGCCGCACTGCCTGGGATCGCATTCAGGGCATGGTGAATGCGCCGCGCCGCCCGACCGATGCAGAGCTTGATCGCATGGTGCGTTCCATTGTGATTGAACAGGAAACCACTGGCCCGCAGCGCTATACTGGGCGCCTCACGATCCAATTCGATGCTGATGCGGTGCAAAGCTTCGCCGAAGGCGCCGAGGTGCGCGCCGCGACACTGCCTTCCGGCACCGCTTCCGAAGCGCCGATCAGCATGACACCTGTCACGCCGATCCTGGGATCATTGGAAGCGACGGCGCGTTACACAACGCTCAATGAATGGTTGGAAATTCGCCGACGCTTGGTGGCGGCTGGCGCGAAGCTTGATGTCATGGCCATCACCATAGACCGCGCGCAACTGAACCTTGGGCTGCGCGTGCCCATTGGCCTTGCGCCGGAGACCTTTGGCCAGCACGGGTTGCAGCTGACGCGCGGCACGGGCGCGCAGAATGATCAATGGCGGCTTGGCCTTGCCGGACGGTCCTGATCTTCGCCGCATGCCGCATGCGCCGCCGAATCTGGCGGGGGCAGGGCTTTTCACCCTGCCCAATCTGATCACGCTCGGCAGGCTTTGCGCCGTGCCGGCGGCGGTCTGGCTGATGTTGCAGCACCGGCTTGATCTGGCCTTTATGGTTTTCATTGGCGCGGGGATTTCGGATGCCTTGGATGGCTGGATTGCGCGTGCCTGGAATGCGCGGTCCCAGCTTGGCGCGGTGCTTGATCCCATCGCGGATAAGGCGCTGCTGGTTTCGGTTTATGTGACTTTGGCAGCGATTGGTGTGCTGCCGGATTGGCTGGCGATTCTGGTGGTGTTTCGTGATTTGCTGATCGTGGGCGGTGTGCTTGTGTTATGGGCCGTGGGACTGCCACCGCGCATCAAGCCAATTTTCATCTCCAAGGCGAATACGGCGGCGCAAATACTTCTGGCGGCCTTGGTGCTGTTTCTGGCCAGCTTCGGTTTTGCCACGCCGCTGTTGCTGGAAGTGATGATCTGGCTGGTGGCGGCGACCACCTTTGCCTCCGGCACTGCTTATGTTGTGCAAGCCGCAAGGCGCACCGCTGGCTGGACAGCATGATCGAGCAACGCCCCCCGATCAGCGCGCGGCCCGTCACGCCGCCACCATCCGCGCCGCGCAGCGCGACACGTGGCCAGCGTTGGGCGCTGTTTCTGGGCTGCGGCATTGCGCTGCTGTTCTGCCTTTGGCTGTTTCAGGGAATTCTAACTCCCTTCGTGCTGGCCGCGACCATTGCCTATTTTCTTGATCCGCTGGTGACACGCTTGGCGCGGCTTGGCATTCCGCGCGGCGTTGGCGCCTTCATCCTGGTGACGTTCTTGGCGGCTTTGGCGCTGATGGCGCTGCTCCTGCTCTATCCGCTGATATTGGCGCAGATTGGCGTGCTGGTGCAGCGGCTGCCGGCCTATATTGCCGGGGTTGGTCAGGCCTTGCGGGATTTGCTGACATCGCTTGAAGAAACGCTTGGGCCGGACATGCTTGATCAGCGGCTACGTGACCTGGCCATCAATCAGGCCGCGTCCATGCTGTCCTGGTTGGGCAGTGCCGCGACACGGCTGATTGGCGGCGGCTTTGCGCTGTTCAGCGTTTTCACCTTCGTTGTTGTGACCCCCGTTGTTGCGTTTTATCTGCTGCGCGATTGGCAGGCGATGCTGACCCGCATGGAAAGCTGGCTGCCACGCCGCAGCGCCAATGTGATCCGGCAAATCGCGCGTGATACGGACCGCGTGCTTTCCGCCTGGCTGCGCGGCCAATTGCTGTGCTGCCTTGGTCTTGGCATTTTCTATGCCTTTGCCTTGCATTTCGCGGGGCTGGAACTTGGCATTACCGTTGGCATCATGTCTGGCTTCCTGACCTTCATTCCCTATGTCGGTTCCATGACCGGTTTCGCGACCGCCGTGCTGCTCGCGATCGGGCAATTCGGGTCCTGGCAGGAAGTGCTGGTGATTGTGGCGATTTTCGTAATTGGCCAAGGGATCGAAGGCTATGTCATCTACCCCTATCTGCTCGGCAATCGGGTTGAATTGCACGCGGTTTGGGTGATTTTTGCGCTTTTTGCTGGCGGCGTCGCGTTCGGATTTCTGGGCGTTCTGCTCGCGGTCCCCATGGCAGCGGCGATTGGCGTCGTGACGCGCTATTGGCTCAGGCGCTATCTGGAAAGCCCGCTTTATCTCGACCCACCGCGGACCGGGCAATGATGCGCCAATTGGCCCTGCCACTGCCTGTTGCGGCATCCTCTGATGCGCGCGACGTGATCGCTGATGAAAGCAATGCAGCCGCACGTGGATGGCTCGCCAAGCCGGAAGCCTGGCCGCTTGGGCGGCTGGCGCTGTATGGGGAAGCGGGGTCCGGCAAGACGCATCTGGCGCGCGCGGCGGCAGCGCGTTTTGGCTGGCGCTGGCTGGATGGCATGGGCTTGCGCGGCCTGCCCAGCCCCGCCCCCCAGGGCAGCGTGATTGATGATGCCGATTGCGTGGCGGATGAGGCTGCGCTGTTGCACCTGATCAATCTTTGCGCCGAACGTGGCGAGACAGTTTTGCTGATAGGCCGCGAAGCGCCGGCACGCTGGCAGATCAGCCTACCGGATCTCGTCAGCCGTTTGCGCGCGACCCAGGCGGTGGGCCTTGGCCCCGCTTCCGATGCATTGCTGCGCGGCTTGCTCAGTAAATTTCTCGCTGATCGGCAATTGCGCCTTGACGCAGAAATGCAGTCCTGGCTGCTCATGCGCCTGCCGCGCGATGCAGCGAGCCTGGCTGAGGCTGTAGCGCGATTGGACCATGCGGCGCTTGGCTTTGGTGGGCGGATCACGCGCCCGCTGGCACGCATTGCCTTGGCCGAATGGCTGGAAGATCACGGGATATATGATGATTCTGAGACAGGCGTGCGCATCCCCTCGCCTTCCCCGGCACCTCTGCTATAGCTTTGCGGCATGAGCGACATCATGCCCGATATCGAAGCCTTCCCGCTGGCGGAAAGCCCGGCACGCTTTAGCAATCGTGAACTTTCCTGGCTCGCCTTCAATCAGCGCGTTTTGGAAGAAGCCGGCAATGCGCGCCACCCGCTGCTGGAAAGGCTGCGCTATGTGGCGATTTCGGCAAATAACCTTGATGAATTTTATTCAGTGCGTGTCGCGGGTTTGGTGGGGCAGGATCGCGCGGGTGTGGTCTCTCCTTCACCTGATGGGCTGACGCCGGCGCAACAGCTTGCCGCCATCCATGATCGCGCGCGCGCACTGATTGATGGCCAGCAGCACGCTTGGCAGGATTTGCGCGCCAAGCTGCGTGAAGCGCATCTGATGGTGGTGGATCGGCCCGATCTGACAGATACCGATAAGGTATGGCTGGAAGAATGGTTCATGGACCGTGTCTTTCCGGTGCTGACACCGCTTGCCGTGGACCCCGCGCATCCCTTTCCCTTCATTGCGAATTTGGCGCTCTGCCTGGTGTTCAAGCTGGTGCGGGAGGAAGATGGCGGCACCATGCGCGCCCTTCTGCCGCTGCCGCCGCAGGTGCAACGCTTCATTCGCCTGCCATCGCGCCGCGGTGCGGGGGCGATGCGCTTCGTGTTGCTGGAAGATGTGATTCTGCTGTTTCTGGACAGGCTGTTTCCCGGCTTCATCATGGCGGAAAATGGTTTGTTTCGCCTGATCCGCGACACTGACGTGGAGTTTGAAGAAGAAGCCGAAGATTTAGTGCGTTCCTATGAAAGCGCGCTCAAGCGCCGCCGGCGTGGCCGCGCCATCCGGCTTTCCGTCACCGCCAATACGCCGCCCGATATTCTGGATTTCGTCGCTGAGGAATTGGATGCGTCAAGGTCTGAAGTATTTGTCGTGGATGGGCTGCTTGGGCTTTCTGATCTGACCCAATTGATTGTGGATGATCGGCCTGATCTGCTGTTCACACCCTATACGCCGCGCTTTCCCGAACGCATCCTGGATTTCGGTGGCGATTGCTTTGCCGCCATTCGTGCCAAAGATATTGTGGTCCATCACCCTTACGAAAGCTTCGATGTAGTGGTGCAATTCCTCAGGCAGGCAGCGCGTGATCCGAATGTGATCGCGATCAAGCAAACGCTTTATCGCACCACGCGCGACAGCCCGATTGCCAAGGCGCTGATTGAAGCGGCCGAGGCCGGCAAAAGCGTCACCGGCATTATTGAATTGAAGGCGCGTTTTGATGAAGAACGCAACATCGCGCTCGCCCGCGAATTGGAAGCCGCCGGGGTGCAGACGGTTTATGGTTTTGTGGAACTGAAGACGCATGCCAAAGTAAGCTTGGTGGTGCGGCGCGAAGGGCAGCAATTGCGATCCTACGCGCATTTTGGCACGGGCAATTATCATCCCGTCACGGCGCGCATCTATACTGATCTTTCCTATTTCACCGCCGATCCGGCGCTGACGCGTGATGCTGCCAAGCTGTTCAATTACATGACCGGCTATGCACGGCCTGAGACGATGGAAAAGCTTGCCTTTTCACCCCTCACCACGCGCCCGGCCTTGCTTGCGATGATCCGCCAGGAAATCGCCTTCGCCCGGGAAGGCAAGCCAGCAGCAATTTGGATCAAAATGAATTCGCTGGTGGACGAGGTGCTGATTGATGCGCTGTATGCGGCTTCAAAGGCTGGCGTGAAGGTGGATGCCATTGTGCGCGGCATTTGCTGCCTGCGCCCAAGTGTGCCGGGGCTTTCAGACAATATCCGCGTCAAATCCATTGTCGGGCGTTTTCTGGAGCATTCGCGCATTTATGTTTTTGGCAATGGCCATCGGCTGCCATCGCGCCGCGCCAAGGTTTATATCTCATCCGCCGATTGGATGGCGCGCAATATGGATTGGCGCGTGGAAACCATGGTGCCGGTGGAAAACCCGACGGTGCATGCGCAGGTGCTGGATCAGATCATGGTCATCAACCTGAAGGATACGCTGCAAAGCTGGCAGCTTGGCCCGGATGGGCATTGGGCGCGGATCGAAGCGCCGGAGAATGGCGTCTCGGCGCATGAGTATTTCATGACCAATCCATCGCTTTCGGGGCGTGGCAGTGCGCTGGCGCGTGCACCGCGCCGCCAGCGGCAGGATCGCGTGAAGCAGGATTGATGGACGACGCTTTGCTTATGCCGCCATCGGACACGGAAATCACGGCCACCCGCTGCGGTGTGGTTGATTTGGGCTCCAATTCCGTGCGCCTGGTTGTCTTTGAAGGACGCGGGCGCAACCCCGTCACTATCTTCAATGAAAAGGCGGTGCTGGGACTTGGCCGTGGATTGCATGATACGGGGCAGCTCAATGCCGATGCAGTTGAGCAGGCGATCACGATCATGCAGCGCTACCACGCAGTAGCACGCGCCATGGGGGCTGCGCCGATCGAAGTTCTGGCAACTGCCGCCGTGCGTGACGCATCCAATGGGACAGCCTTTGTTGCGGCGCTCAATGAAAAACTGCCCGGCGTGCCGATCCATATCCTGACAGGTGATGAGGAAGCACGCCTTTCCGCCGGTGGCTTGCTGCTGGGCTTTCCCGGCGCGGATGGGCTGCTCGGCGATATTGGTGGCGGTTCCCTGGAATTGGTGGAACTCCATCAGGGTGAGCAAGGCAAGACCGGCAGCCTGCCCATTGGCACCATTCGGCTGGCGGATCGCGCGAAGGGCGATACCGCCAAAGCGCGCGCGATTGTCACGGAAGAATTGGCGCGTATGCCCTGGGTGCATGGCGCATCCGGGCGGGATTTATATCTTGTGGGTGGTGCCTGGCGCGCCATGGCCCGCATGCACATGGCACAGACCGGCTATCCGCTTTCCATCGTGCATCATTACGCGCTGACGCGCGAAGAAGCGCGCGATTTGTCGGGCGTATTGATGGCGGCAACGCGGCGCACATTGGAACGGATGGCAGGCGCGCCAAGCAAACGCCTGGCGGATCTGCCCTTTGCCGCCCTGGTATTGCGCCGCTTGCTGCGCGCGAGCGGCGCACGCCGCGTAATCTTCAGCGCCAATGGGCTGCGGGAAGGCTGGTATGCGCGTCTGCTTGATACAGCAGAACGCAAGCGCGATCCGCTGCTGGCCGCGGCGCATGAAATGTCACTGCGTTTCGGGCGAGACCAGACCATGCCGCCCGCACTTTTCGCCTGGACTGCGCCGTTGTTTGAAGATGAAACGCCGCTTGCGCTGGGCCTGCGCGAAGCTGCCTGTTGGGTGAGCGATATCGGCAGCCATGATCATCCTGATTACCGCGCCGAACACGCGTTTTTCCGTGTATTGCGCCAGCCTGGTGTGGGCTTTGACCATCATGGCCGCGCCTTCCTGGCGCTTGCCGCAGCGCTTCGCTACGAGGCTGAGGCTGAGGCGCCCTTCCTGCCTTCCGCGCGGCTGCTGTTGGATGTGGGAACGCTACGGCGCGCGGAGATTTTAGGTGCAGCATTTCGCCTGGCCTATACGCTATCAGGTGGCACGACGGTCTTGCTTGCAGGCACATCCTTGGAACGCCGCGGCGGACGGTTGGTGCTGCGGTTGATTGAGGGCAGCGGTGTTTTCGCGGGTGAAAGCGTGTTGCGGCGGCTTGAAACCTTGGCCGCAGCGCTTGGGCTTGAAGCAAGCGTGCAGGTGACGCAGCGCGGGTGATGCCAGCGCCGCGCCGCTTGGTTTTTAGTGTGCTGGCGGCGGCGCGGGATCAAACCCATCAGGCGTGATTCCCCGTGGCTTGATCATGGCGTATGGCCCGCGCGGCAGGAAGCGCCCAGTGCCCGGTTCGGCCTGCACCTTGCCATCGCGCATCACCACATCACCACGCCGGATGGTCATGACCGGCCAGCCGGTGACCTCCATCCCCTCATAGGGCGTGTAGTCAATCGCGTGCTGCATCAACGCATTGGTGATGGTGACTTTCTTCTTGGGATCCCAAAGCGCCAAATCCGCATCCGCTCCGATAGCAATGGCACCTTTGCGTGGTGCCAATCCCATTAAGCGCGCGGGGTTGGTGCTGGTAAGCCGCACGAATTCATCGAGGCTAATGCGGCCCTTGGAAACACCTTCGCTGAAAATGATCGGCAGGCGTGCGGTGAAACCCGGTATGCCGTTTGGAATATCGCGAAACACCGCATCCGAACCATTCTGGCGCTTGCCACGATCGCCTTCAAAGGAAAAGGCGCAGTGATCGGATGAGATCACATCCAAAGTACCGCGCCTGATCATTTCCCACACGCGTTCATGTTCTGCGCGGCTGCGCGGTGCGGGGCTGCACATGAATTTGGCGCCTTCAAAGCCGGGGCGATCCATATCGGCAGCGGTCAGGCTGACATATTGCGGGCAGGTTTCACCCCATACCTTCACGCCACGCGCCTGGGCGCGCGCGATTTCTTCGGCGGCTTCTTCGCAGGAGACATGGAAGATCTGAATCGGCTGATCCACCAATTCAGCAAGTGCAATGGCGCGATGCGTCGCTTCACGTTCCACCACGGGTGGGCGCGCCCAGGCATGGTATTTCGGCGCTGTCATGTCATGCTTCAGCAATTCATGGGTGCGCCAATTGATCGCCTCATAATTTTCGCAATGCACCGTCACTAGACAGCCCAGGGTGCGCGCCTTGGTGAGAACACGCAGATACTGCGCATCATTCAAATGCAAGGGTTCGTAGGTGAGGAAGACCTTGAGGCTGCGTACACCTTCCGCAACCAGGCGCGGCACTTCCTGATCCATCACCACATCAGTCGGGTCGCTGATGATCTGATGGAAGGAATGGTCAATCATGCCGCGCGCGGCGCGGGCGCGGTAATCCGTATAGCGTTCCCAAACGCCACGTCCTTTCCATTGAGGAATAAAACAGACAACGGAAGTTGTGCCACCCGCAAAGGCGGCGTTGGACGCAGTGGCGAAGCTTTCCTCATTTACGACCAAAGGCGGTTCCGCCGCCCCGGTACTGGCATAGCCACCACGAGAGGGTTCTTCGATATGGCAATGGCTATCCACGCCGCCCGGCAGCACCAGCATCCCGGCGGCATCCACCACACGCGCACCATCGGAAAGCTTTTCGCCAAGCGCCACAATGCGGCCATCCTTCACGCCGATATCGCAGCGCGTCGTGCCGAAGCCGGTTGCAACCTCTCCGCCACGTACCACAAGGTCAAATTCCGCCATGGTCATCCCCTGTTGTTAGATACTATGAACATCTAGTTATATACCGCGCCGCCGCCAGGCCAGCAGCGCGGCCTGTGCTGAAACAGGCTTGCAGCAAATAGCCCCCCGTTGGCGCTTCCCAATCGAGCATTTCGCCACAAGCGAAAACGCCCGGCAAGCGGCGCAGCATCAGGTTTTCATCAAGCTCCGCCCAGGAAAGCCCACCCGCTGAGGATATGGCGCGCGCGATGGGGAAGCAGCCTGTCACCTGCAAGGGCAGCGCCTTGACCAGACCCGCAAGGTCGCCTTGTTCTGCACCGGCCTTCAGCGCTTCCTGCACCAGCGCAATTCCTACCGGTGCCAGCCCTGCATTGCGGCGGAGATGATTGGTGAGCGAGAGGCTGCCGCGCCTGCCCGCAAGCCGTGCGCGCAGATCGGCCAAGCTTACATCAGGCCGAAGATCAAGATGTAGCGTAACGCTGTGTTGCCGTTGCAGCGCATCGCGCAACAAGGCACTCAAAGCATAGACAGCGCCGCCTTCAATGCCTGCTTCGGTGATCATTGCCTCACCGCGTTGCGTGGCCCCATCAAAGGAAAGTGCAATACGCTTGAGTGGCATACCTGCGAAGCGCTGGCGCAGATGATCAGACCAGGGAATGGCGAAGCCCATATTGGATGGCGCAAAGGGACGCGTGGCGATGGCCTGCAAAAGCGCGGGCCAGGCACCATCCGAACCAAGCCGTGGCCAGGAAGCGCCGCCAAGTGCCAGAATGATGGCTGAGGCTTTTATTTGTTGTTCACCCTCCGGTGTGGCGAAACGCGCCGCACCATCTGCCGCAAAGCCAAGCCAGCGATGGCGCGTGGCCAGTTGCACACCAAGCGCGGATAATCGCGCCATCCAGGCACGCAGCAGCGGCGATGCCTTCATGGCACGCGGAAAAACCCGACCAGAAGAGCCAATGAAACAAGGCTGACCCAAGCCCTCAGTCCAGGCGATCAAAGCCTCGGGCGGGAAGGCGCAGATATGCGGCGCAAGATGCGCCCCCGCCGAACCATAGTGCTTCAGAAAATGTGGCAGCGCTTCGGAATGCGTGAGGTTCAGCCCGCCGCGCCCGGCAATCAGCAGCTTGCGCGCGGGCGATGGCATGTGATCGGCCACCATCACGGTGGCGCCGGCTTGCACCGCAGCTTCCGCCGCCATCAAGCCGGCGGGACCCGCGCCAATGACGAGAGTTTTCAGGCGCTGCGTTCCAGCAATTCAATCGCGACATTCTCCGGCCGGCGCACAAAACAAATGCGAATGCCGGGGCGGATGGACGTTGGCTCCATGGTGAATTCAGCACCCTTGGCCTTCAATTCCGCCACCACATGATCAATTCCTGTGACTGAAAGGCCGATATGTTCAAGTCCGCGATACGGCATGCTGGGCGGTGGCGCCACATCATCGCCCTTGATGGGCGCGATAAAAATAATCTGCCCGCCAAGCCTGATATCCACACGCGGTTCGCCCTGCTGGGTGGAACGCAAAACCTCGGCACCGAACATGCGTTCATAGAAAACCGCAGTCGCTTCCGGATCGGGGCTACGCAGATGAATGTGGTCGAAGGTGAATTGGGTCATGCTTTGCACCTGTTTCAAATCGTGCCGCTGGCGCGCAGTTTAGCGCGTGCGGCTTCATCATAACCAAGTTCAGCCAGGATGGCATCATTATCGGCGCCAAGCGGTGGCGGCGGCGTATCCACGCGCGGCCCGCCATGCGCAAAGCCAAATGCCGCGACGGGGACCGAGAATGATCCTGTCACACCAGGCGCGGCTTCAAAGTGATGCACCACGCCGCGCCCCTTGATCTGCGGATCAGCGAGTGATTCAGCAAGGTTGCGCACCCGTCCCGCTGGCACATGGCGCGCCTGCAAGTAGCTTTCCCATTCGGCAGCACTCTTGGCCTTCAACAACTCCGCCAGCGTGGCGGCTTCATTTGCGCGGTCAGCGTGGCGCGCTTCGTTGCTATCCTTCGCCATATCGGGCCTGCCGAGCGCATGCCAAAGTCGGCGTTGTTGGCGCAGATTGCTCGCACCAATCATCACCAGCCCATCTGCAGTCTGATAGCAGCTATTCGTCGCATATTCATGATCATTGCCGCGCGGGCGCGCGGGTTTGCCGCTGCGCGCATAGGATGTGACATGGCTTGCCATCATCATCATCGCGACATCCAGCATGGCAAGATCAATATGCTGGCCGCGCCCGGTTTTCTCGCGCTGGAACAGCGCTGCGGACAAGGCAAAGGCGCCCATGGTGCCGGTGGCGTAATCTATCGCCGGGGCGCCGAATTTGATCGGGTTCACCTCAGGCGTGCCAGTACAAGCCATGATGCCCGATGTCGCTTGGATAACGTGATCATAAGCGGTCTGCTCACCACGCGGCCCGCCATGACCAAAGGCCGAGATGGAGCAATAAATCAGCCGCGGATTGGTCTTCAGCAAATCCTCATACCCCAGGCCCAAAGCCGCGAAGGCGCCAGGGCGGAAATTTTCCACCAGCACGTCAGCGCCCGCAATCAGTTTGCGGAAAATCTCGCGCGCAGCTTCCTGTTTCAGGTCAAGCGTCATGCTGCGCTTGTTTGATCCTTGGGTCAGGTAATAACTCCCCATACCGGCGCGATTGAGATCCCAATCGCCGCCGCTGACGCGGCTTTGGTCCGGGTCTTCAGGGTGTTCAATCTTGATAACATCGGCACCCAGCAACGCCAGTTGATAGGCCGCGAAGGGGCCAGCCAGAACATGCGTCGCATCAATAATGCGAATGCCTTCAAAGGGACGGGTCATGGAACATTCCTTGTATTTATGGTCGTCATTCAGCTTCCAGCAGCACGCCATCGCGCTTCAAAGCATCAATCTCTGCCGCCTTCATGCCAGCCGCGGCCAAAAGCGCCGCGCCATCCTGCCCAAGCCGCGGCGCTGGCCTCCCGGGCAGCGCATTACCGCCGGAAAAGCGATTCGGCTGACCGATGGCATAGGTTGCACCCTCGGTCGGGTGTTCTTCTTCCTGCACCATGCCAACCGCGAGCAAATGCGGATCATCCAGCAGGCCCGCGATGGTGTTGTAGGGTGAGGCGGGAACATCCAGCCTATCGAAAATCGCCAGCCATTCGGCGGAGGTTTTGCCCTTCAACCCACCCGCGCGAATGGCAAAATAGTCGCGCGTATTGGCGGTGCGCCCGGCGATGGTGGCAAAGCGCGGATCGGTTTTCAATTCAGGCCGGCCAATCGCATCAAAAAACGCATGGGCCTGCGCATCCGTATTGGCGGAAATGCAGATATAGCCATCGGAAGTTGGTAAGGGCCGCGCATCGGGGCTCAACACCCGGTGATCTCCTGGCGGGCCAAGCGCGGGACGGAAGGACATGGCGCCCAGATGTTCCATCATGACATAGGCGGCCATGTTTTCGAACATCGGCACTTCAATCGCCTCACCCACGCCGGTTTTCTCACGCCGATAAAGCGCGAAGCCTATCATCTGCGCGGCAATCAGCCCAACGGTGTGATCAGCCACCAGCATCGGCACATAGCGCGGTTCCCCGGTGGAGGCTTCAAAACAGCCCGCAACACCGGCAGCCCCTTGGATCACCGTGTCATAGGCCGGCCTGCCGGCATATGGCCCGCCGGAGCCGAAACCCGTGATGGCGCAATGGATCAGACGGGGCGCGATGGCACGCAGACTTGCCGCATCCACGCCAAGCCGCGCTTGCGCATCCGGGCGGATATTGCTGACAAAGACATCCACCGTCGCGGCCAAGCGATGCAACGCCGCAAGCCCGGCAGGCGCTTTCAGATCAAGTGCGATGGATTTCTTGCCGCGATTGAAATTGAGGAATTTGCCATTCATGCCGGGTGAGCGCCCCTTGCCGGCAAGCTGACGCAGCAAGTCACCGCCCGGGCTTTCAAGCTTGATCACCTCTGCCCCATGTTCCGCGAGAACACCGGTACAGACAGGCCCCACCACGACCGAGGAAAGATCAAGCACACGAATACCTGCAAGTGGTCCGTTCGTTCGGTCCTGCATAGTCTTCACTCCAATCATAGGAATCCATAGAGCCTTGCAGGGTTATCCACCAGAACCTGCTGCAACGCCGCAGCGTCAGCAAAGCTTGGCAGCAAATCCACCAAATCCGCCTCATCCGGTTCGAAACGCACATTGGGGTGCGGCCAATCCGTGCCCCACAAGACGCGATCAGACGCCGCCGCAATCAGCCGTTGTGCGAAGGGAATTGCATCCGCAAAAGGCGGGCCGGTTTCAGAGATACGTTCCGCGCCGGATACCTTCACCCACCAATTCGGGCGCTTCAGCAATTCCAACAGAATGCGAAACGGGGGCTGTTCCAAGCCATCGCGCACCGGGACACGCCCCATATGGTCCACCACCACCGGAAGGTTGAGTTCACCGAAAAATTCTAGAAATTCAGGGATATTCCCGGCATCCAGATGCAGCACCAAATGCCAGCCCATCGCTGCAATGCGCGCGGCGGTGCGACGTACCAGCGCCAAATCCGGCACACCACCCAAATGCTTCACAAAGCCAAAGCGCACGCCACGCACACCGCCTTCATGCAAGGCGCGAAACGCGGCATCATCAAAGCATTCATCAATCAGCGCCACGCCGCGCCAGCGGCCAGCACTGCGTGCAATGCCATCCAGCATGGCGCGGTTATCAGCCTTATAGACGGTGGTTTGCACAATGACGGCGCGTTCCACGCCAAGCCTTTGATGCAACGCCATCAGATCATCGAAGTTACGTTCCGGCGGCGTATAGGGCGCGCCTTTGGCCAAAGGAAAGCGATCAAACGGCCCCCAGATATGCACATGCGTATCGCAGGCGCCGCGCGGCAGCAGAAAGGCAGGTTTGCGCATCATTTCCATGTTCACCCAAGGCCAATCAAACCAGCGCCGCCGGCACAGCAACCGCGCCTTGCATCAGGCGCCTTGCGCTGCGGAATACCACAGCGCTTTCCGCATGCCAGCCAGCGGCATTTTCGCTGACTTCAGCGCCAACTGAGAGAATGCCAGAGGGATTCGCAACCCGCGTTTCATCGGCGCGCGCGGGCGGCCCCGCCAGGCGATGTGGCACGGTCCCTGAGATACGGCTGGCGACCCCAAGGCACATCGCGCCCGTGAGCGGCACGGCACGATGGGCGCGTTCCATCGAAATCATGCGCACGGCGATGTCATGGCTTCCAGCGCCGTAACGCGCACCATCCAAGGCAGCATATGCCGAAGGCGGCGCCACCACGGCGATTTTTGGCAAGGCCAAGCCAATCGCTTCCGGTGTTGCGGCCAACCCCATCATCACGCCCGCCTTGCGGCGCAGCGTATCCAGCAGCGCCATATGCGCGGGGTCCGCTTCAATCATCTCGGGGCTTTCCGTGCCGTTCAGGCCCAAATCGCGCGCATCCAGAAACACGCAGGCATTGGCGGCATCAATCAGGCTTGCGGCATAAGCGCGGCCTTCATGGTGCAGCAGGTCTTGCGCGTTTCCTGTTGGCAGCAGGCGCCCGGTTGCGCCGCCGCCGGGCGCCAGAAAATCGAGCCTGATGCGCGCACCAGCACCCGAAACACCGGCCATGGTGAAATCGCCGCCTGTCACTGCCTTGCCGCCACGCACCGGAAAGCGCGCATGGATGATGCGCTTTGTGTTCACCTGATGGATCCGCACCAGCGCTTCCCCATCCGCCACGCGCAACAACCCCTCATCTACTGCGAAAGGGCCGACAGCCGAGGATAGATTGCCGCAATTGCTTGACCAATCCACCACGGGCTTATCCACCGCGACTTGCGCGAACAGATAATCCACATCGGCATCTGGATGCGTCGGCGGGCCAATGATCACGGCTTTGGAAAGTGAAGAAATGCCCCCGCCCATGCCATCCAATTGCCGACCATAGCGATCAGGGCTGCCCAGCACCGCCAAGAAAATCGCGTCCCGAGCGGCGCGATCCATGGGCAGGTCGCGCGCATGAAAAAACACGCCTTTGCTGGAACCGCCGCGCATGAAAATGGCGGGGATGAAGGCTTGATCCATGGGCTTCCTCCGAAACGCAGGCCGCAGTCTTGCGCCGCAAGCGCTTCAAGGCAATCGCCGCCAGATTATGCCTGAACTAGGGATCAATCCGCCGTCGCGCCGGCATCCTTCACAATTTCCGCCCAGATCGGCATTTCGGCCCGCACGAAGCGGCTAAATTCTTCCGGGCTTTCACTCGGCAGCGCTTGCAGCCCTTCCTGCGCAAAGCGCGCCTGCACGGGCTGCTGCGCCAGCACAGCGCGAAAGGCCGTGAATAGCCGGTCCCTGATGGGCGCGGGCAAACGCGCCGCGGTCCAAACGCCCCACCAGCCGGTGATATCCAGCGCGGGCAACCCCGCCGCGCCACTGCCTGCCACATCGGGAATGACCGGCGATGGCAAGCGCGTGCTGAGCGAAAGTGCCTTCAGCGTGCCGGCGCGAATTTGCGGCAAGGCGACAGGCGGTGTGCCCACCAGGATTTGCACATCCCCCGCCAGCACGGCTTGCAGGGAAGGCGCGCCCCCACGGAAAGGCACATGCGTAATATCCTGCCCGGTTACCTTCGCAAGCTTGGCGCCGACCAGATGGCTTGGCGTGCCGATGCCCGGCGTGGCGTAATTCCAGCGCCCCGGCTGCGCGCGCATCCGCGCTGCCAAATCGGCAAGGTTATTGATGCCCGCATCCGCGCGCACGGCGATAATCAAGGGCAGGTCGCTCACCCGCGTGATGGGCGTAAAATCATTGATGGGATCAAAGGGCAGGCGGCGATACATGGCCGGGTTCACCGCATGGGTGAAATTGCCGCCGAGCAGAATGGTGTAACCATCGGGCTCAGTCCGCGCGACATGTTCAGCGGCGATATTGGAACCGGCACCGGGGCGGTTATCCACGATAATGGTGGCGCCACCCAATTCGCGCGCCAAAGGCTCGCTCAGCGTGCGCGCCAGAAAATCGCCTGAACCGCCGGGCGGAAAGCCAACCGCAAGCCGAATGGGGCGCCCCGCGGGCCAGGCGGCGCCAGATTGCGCGGCGGCAGGTTGGGTGGCGGCGGCCAAGGCCAAGGGTGCGGCGAGAAGGGTGCGGCGGCGGATCATGGCGTTCTCCCGGATCAATTGCCGCGCTGATGGGCGGCACTTCCCAAAAGCTTTGCAGGCAGCGCCACCGCGCGCAACCCGATGATCTTCCCTACCCCGTCCCCAGCCGCTTCCAAACCCCATCGGCATGGGCAATCAACTTATCGCCCGCCGTCAGGCGCCCGCGCACAAACACCACAGAACGCGTCACGCGCATCACCTCACCTTCCGCGATCAGGAAATCCCCCTGCTTGGCGCCGGAGATGAAATGCAGATTGAGTTGAATGGTGACATTGGGCCCGCGATCTGCGGCTTCCCAGACCGTATGGCCAAGGGTTTGATCCAAGAAGGTAGAAATCATGCCGCCATGGACAATGCCATGGATATTGCTGTGCTTTTCTTCGACCAGCAGCCCATGCAGGCGCCGCCCATCCACGGTCTTCTGCCAAAAAGGGCCAACCAAAGCGGGGAAGCCATCCTCATGCCAGACGAAATCCGTCCAACCATCAGCGGCGGGATCATAGGGGGTCTTCGCGTTCATGGGCGCGGGTTTACCCCAAAGCGAAGCATTTTCAAGCCAAGTGGAAGTGGGTGGCGGCCCGGCAAATGCGCTGCAGGCCGCGGTGAAATGCAGCCTCTCGTCAGGCGCGGCGTAACGGGTTAGCCTTTTCCCATGCAGCTTTTTTATTCCGCCGGTTCGCCCTATGCCCGCATCGCCCGCATGGCCGTGCTGGAACTTGGCCTTGAAGGCCGCGTTGCCTTCACCGAATCCACATTGCGCGATCCGGCATCCACGCTGTTGCCGCATAACCCGGTTGGGCGCGTGCCATCGCTTGTGCTGGCGGATGGCACCACAGTCACAGAAACCACGCCCATTCTGTTGGTGCTGGATAGTCTCGTATCGCCGGGAAAAC
This sequence comes from Alphaproteobacteria bacterium, assembly GCA_016869735.1. Classification (GTDB taxonomy): domain Bacteria; phylum Pseudomonadota; class Alphaproteobacteria; order Acetobacterales; family Acetobacteraceae; genus Neoroseomonas. The sequence goes on along the minus strand of VGDL01000001.1, from coordinate 65,925 downwards.
GCCTTTTGGGTGATGGCGCGGATGGCTGGAAGCGGCTTGCCGCTTATGGCCGCGTGCTTGGCATGCTGGATGGCATCGCAGTCTGGAACCGCGAATTGCGCCGGCCGGTGCATGAAAGATCACCGGGCGTGATTGCTTTGGAGGAAACTCGCGCCGCGCGCATCGCCGCCGCGCTGCAAGATGATGTTGCGCGTGGCGTTTATGCTACGCCTGATGCCGGCTTCCTCGCGCTGCTGGCCGTGCTTGGCTATTGCGAAAGGCGCCACCGCGTGTGGCAGTGGCGCGCCAGCCTGCCCGGCCTTGCCACCTGGTTTGACCGCGCATCAGGCCGCGCTTCCTTCGCCGCCACCATGCCGCCCGAGAGTGGCATCTGACATGCTGCCACCAGCGCCACGCCATAATGGCGGCCCGCCGCTGGATGAGGAAGAGGATGTCAATGCATCCTGGCGCGCCTGGCATTGGCGCCGCGCGCATAAGCGCGCCTGGAAAACCCCGCCGAGGGAAATTGCGCTAAGGCGTCTGGCGCGCGCCGAGGAACTCGGCATCACCTATAAGGAATATGCGCTCGAGATTCTGGAGCGCGGCAAATACCTTTAGTCTGGCGTCAACACCGCTTCCAGCGTCATCAGCACGGGATTATCGCCGGGCGTGAGTACGCCTGCGCTCAACTGCCCGGTCAGATCCACCAGCGCCACGTCAAGCCGCGTGGCGCTGGGGCGGATCAGGCCATCGCGGATCAGCATTTCAGTCGCGAAATTATGCACGGGCGGCGCATTGGCATAACGCGCGCCAATAATACTGCCGACACCGCCATGCAGCCGCGCCGCACCGAAGCCAGCGCTCGCCACCGCCGCTTCAAGGGCTGCGGTGATGTCCTGATTGGGGCAAAGCCGGATCGCGATGCCATTGGCACTGGTGGCACTCGGCGGCGAGGTGGCGACCGGCGTGAAAAGCTTGAAGCCGGTTTCCGCATCCTGGCGCGCTTCAAACCGAGCACCTGAAATCAGCACGCCTTGCGCGCGAATGGGCACGGCGATGATGGATTCCTCCGGCAGCATATGGCCGCCACCGGCGCAGCCATCGGCTTCGGTCCAAAAGCCGTGGCAGTGAAAGAAAGGCGCGCCATCGCGAAAACCAACGGTGATCGAAGCGACATCAAGCCGCGTGGTGCCGGCTGGGCGGAAAGTATCGCTGTAATAGGCGGCATGGGACGGGTCCGGCGCCAGCGCCGGAATAACATAGGCGAATGGCCCAAGCGCTCCGCCTGAAAGGTTCAGGCACCCGCCTTCTGCCCCATGGGTGCGGGCCAAATCATGCAATGCGCTCAGCAGGCTGGCGCCGCGTGGCAATTCCGCGTCAATCGCCTGCGCCCGCACCGGATGGGCGATGATGCGCTGAGGCCCCGGCGGGCCAGGCTGCTGGATGTGGCGCATGGTCGCTCAAGCCCCCTTCGTCGTCGCCACCCAGTGTCGAGGGGTTTTAGTGCAGCGTAAACACCCCATTGGCATAGCGCAGCTCCGCCGGGCGCGTCAGCGCGGCCGAGGCAACGCGGACTGAATGCAACGGCCCATCAATTTCGCGCTGCCAAAACGCCAGGAACCGGTCCAGCTCCGGGAAATCCGGCGCCCGATCCAGCTTTTGCCAAATGAAGCTTTGCAGCACATGCGGATGATCGGGCAGATGATAGACCAATTCAGCCGTGGTCAGGCGCCAATCCGGGATACGCACCACGCTTTCCAACCCCTGAAGCTTAAGGCTCATCTTCCTTTCCTCTTGCCATATCCAAGCCCAAGCAGCGGGCCAACCCGCCGGGGCCAATCGGAAGCCTGCCACAAGGACTCCGGGGATTTGCAAGAAAAATAATTGAGATCAATGTGTTAGCACTAGCGCATTTTGAGTGCTGCCAACCGCTTGACGCCCCGGATCGCCCGGCCTACATCGCTAGCACTCCTCTGGGGGGAGTGCTAACGGCCGGGGCACCCCCGGTGACCGGTCAGGCTTCCCAGAGCGAGCCGTCATCAACCCGAGGCTCAGGAGAGGACCTTATGAAATTTCGTCCCCTGCATGACCGCGTTCTGGTTCGCCGCGTTAATGCGGAAGAAAAGACCGCCGGTGGTATCATCATCCCCGACACCGCGAAGGAAAAGCCCCAGGAAGGCGAAGTCGTCGCCGTGGGCGCCGGCACCTTGAACGAAAAGGGCGATCTTCGTCCGCTCGACGTCAAGGCTGGCGATCGCATCCTGTTCGGCAAGTGGTCCGGCACCGAAGTGAAGCTGAATGGCGAGGAGCTCCTGATCATGAAGGAATCCGACGTCATGGGCATCCTGGCTGCCTGATCGCCGATTTTCCAATCAGAACCTGAAAAGGACACGCAAACATGGCTGCTAAGGACGTAAAGTTCGGCGCCCAGGCCCGCGAGCGTATGCTCCGCGGTGTGGACATCCTGGCCGACGCCGTAAAAGTGACCCTCGGCCCCAAGGGCCGCAATGTCGTTATCGACAAAAGCTTCGGCGCGCCCCGCATCACCAAGGACGGTGTGACGGTCGCGAAGGAAATCGAACTGGCTGACAAGTTCGAAAACATGGGCGCGCAGATGGTGCGCGAAGTCGCCTCCAAGACCAATGATCTTGCTGGCGATGGCACCACCACCGCGACCGTGCTGGCGCAAGCCATTGTGCGCGAAGGCGCCAAGGCCGTTGCCGCCGGCATGAACCCGATGGATCTGAAGCGCGGCATTGATAAAGCCGTCGCCAGCATCGTGGCCGAACTGGAAGCCAAGACCAAGAAGATCACCACCTCTGCCGAAGTGGCGCAGGTTGGCACGCTTTCTGCCAATGGCGAATCCGAGATCGGCGAAATGATTGCCCAGGCCATGGAAAAGGTCGGCAATGAAGGCGTGATCACGGTTGAAGAAGCCAAGTCCATCCAGACCGAACTTGATGTCGTTGAAGGCATGCAGTTCGACCGCGGCTATGTCTCCCCGTATTTCATCACGAATGCGGAAAAGATGATCGCGGAAATGGACAATCCGTACATCCTGATCTTCGAAAAGAAGCTGTCCCAGCTTCAGCCGATGCTGCCGCTGCTTGAAGCGGTTGTGCAGTCCGGCCGTCCGCTCGTGATCGTGGCCGAAGATGTGGAAGGCGAAGCGCTGGCGACCCTGGTCGTCAACAAGCTGCGCGGTGGCCTCAAGATCGCGGCCGTGAAGGCGCCTGGCTTCGGTGATCGTCGCAAGGCAATGCTGGAAGACATTGCGATCCTGACCGGCGGTGAAGTGATCAGCGAAGACCTTGGCATCAAGCTCGAAAGCGTGACACTCGCGCAGCTCGGCCGCGCCAAGACCGTGCGGATCGAGAAGGAAAACACCACCATCGTTGATGGCGCTGGTGCGAAGGACCAGATCTCCGGCCGTTGCGAGCAGATCAAGGCGCAGATCGAAGAAACCACTTCGGACTACGACCGTGAAAAGCTGCAGGAACGTCTGGCGAAGCTCGCCGGTGGCGTTGCCGTGATCCGCGTTGGTGGCTCGACCGAAGTGGAAGTGAAGGAACGCAAGGACCGCGTGGACGACGCGCTGCATGCGACCCGCGCTGCCGTGCAGGAAGGCATCGTGCCGGGTGGTGGCGTGGCCCTGCTGCGCGCTTCGACCAACCTCGGCGGCCTCAAGGGTGCCAACAATGATGAGCAGGTGGGGATTGAAATCATCCGCCGCGCCATCCAGGCGCCCTTGAAGCAGATCGCTGAAAACGCCGGCAAGGACGGCGCGGTGATCGCGGGTGAAGTGCTGCGGAGCGATGCCTATACGCATGGCTATGACGCACAGAAGGACGAGTACAAGGATCTGGTTTCGGCCGGCATCATTGACCCGACCAAGGTTGTGCGTACCGCGCTGCAGGATGCGGCTTCTGTCGCCTCCCTGCTGATCACCACCGAAGCGATGGTGGCTGAGCGTCCGGAGCCGAAGTCGGCGCCGGCCGGTGGCCCGCCCGGTGGCGGCATGGGCGGGATGGATTTCTGATCCATCGCAGCTTGCGAAAAATGGGGCGGTCCTTCGGGGCCGCCCTTTTTTTGTCCAATTCAAGCCAAGCGAAGCCGCTTGGCGTGCACCCCTTCCTATTGCCGCGGCGCCTGCCCCGCCGGTTCCTGACCAATGCCAAAAATACCGCGCAGGAAGCCCGGTGTTAGCGCGGCCAGCGGATTGATGCTGGTCTGCGGATCATTCATCGGCCCGCGCATGCGATAGGAAACGGCGAATACGCCGCCACCTTCTTCCGGGCTGAAAATACGCCCGAAAATCGGAATACGCCCAAGCAAGGTATTGAAAAAATAGGCGGGCACAATGGTGCCTTCCAGGTCAACCGTATCCCGCACGCGATCCAAGCGCCCCTTGGCCGTCACGCCGAGCGAGGATGAAAAGGCCCGCGCATCCTGCAAAACCAAAGCCTCCGGGCTCAGGCTGAAGGGCATGGTAGCGCGGGAGAAATTCAGGCCGGGGCCACGCAACGCATCCACCAGCCCGTAAAGCGTCATGGCTTGCAAAACCTTGCCGAGCCCAGGCGCGTCCCGCACCACAAATTCCTCCAGCACCGCATCCCCGGTGAGCATCGCGCCAGGGCGCGAATTTTCAAAATGCGCCGTGACCGTCAGCTTGCCGCCCTGGATCGTTTTCAGCACATCAAAGCTGCGCAGCAATTCGCCGCCATTGTCGCTGGTTAGGCCCAGCGCGCGGCGCTGACCATCAGGGGTGATGTTCAGCGTAAAACTGCCGCGTTCCTGCAAGCGGGCGCTGATATTGGCCTGCTGCATAACCCCAAAGGCATTGACCCTGAGTGCGGCTTCCAGCCCCGCAATTTCCTTCCCATGCGGCAGCAACACACGATCAAAGCGCGCCGCAATGCGCGCGGCTGCGCCTTCCTCGGCGGGCTTGTCGGGCGCTGTATGGGCGCCAAGCGCCGGCGCCAAATCCAAAACCGGCCCGCGCAGATTGATCGCCCATTGCCCGCCGGCGCGCGTTGCGGGCGGGCGCAGTTCAGCGGTGAAACGCGATCTCCCCAATGTTGCGCTGGTCAGTTCAATCCGCTGCGGGACGTTCTGGCGGACCTCATTTGCCCGCCCACGCATAAGCGCATCCGGCGTTTCGATGCGGAAGCTTTCAATCAGCGTCACCGCGCCGCCCTGCATCAGCACCATGGCTTCGGCATTCCCGGCGGTGCCGGGTGGCTTGCTCCAGGCCAGGGGTTCAAGGTTTAGCGTCGCCGCGCGCAAATCAGCCCGCACCGCAAGCCGGGATTGCCCGTTGCGCCGGGTTTCATTCCGCACATCAAGCTGCACCGGGCCTTCCAATAGCGGCCTGCCATCCAGCCCAAGTGCTGCCAATTGCCGCGCATCGGCGCGCGCTGAGATGATTTCACGCGAAACAATGTCACTGGCCTGGCCGTTGCGAAAATCTGTTTCCTGACGGATGCGCGCTTCAATATCGCCAAGCACGCCAGTGCCCGTTGCCGTCAGCCCGGTATTGGTGACCGAAACGCGCGCAACGCCCCGTTCCAGATCGCGGTCAAAGGCAATGCGCGGGATGCGCAAATCGCGCACGTCAAGTTCTGCCTGAATATCAATTTCTTCAATATCCAGCGTCTTGATCAGCGGAAAGACAAGTTTGAGCGTCCCGCTTTCCAGCACCCCGGTTGGGTCATTGATCGGCGGCGGGCGAGTTTCGAAAATCTTGAGCCTTGGATGGCGCAGAATGCCCCAGGCTTCGGCCAGCGGGCCGCGCAGCTGTGCCTCAACCCGCGTTATTTCCGGATCGGTTGCGAAACTGATCAAAACCGTCGCGCCATCGGCCACAATATCCGTGCCGGATTGCTGACCGCTGGTCGCTGAAATATCGATCTTATCGAGCGAAAAACGTGCCTCTCCACTGACGCCTTGGAAAGGCGGAATGGGTCGCAGCCAATGGACGGTAACACCATCCGCCCGCGCCATGCCGGAAATCTCAGTGACTTCCGCGCCGCTGCCATCCGCACCCATCCGCGCGGCAAGGCGCCAATTGCCTTCGCGCAACATGCCAGCAGTCAGGTTTTCCGCCAGCCATTCACGCGGCTTGGGCGCAACACTTGGCGGCCAGTAATGCGGCAGATCGGCAATATCCAAGCCGCGTAGCCTGACATCAGCCGCCACATCCCAGACACCCGCCCGCAAACGCGCCTCACCAGCTGCCGAAACCTCGGGCGGTGGGGTGGCACCAGGGCGCGGGGAAGGCTGCGGGGAAAAAGCCAAGCGTTCCACCCGCACCACGTCATCACCCAAGGTCGCATCCAATAGGATGGCGGCGAAGGGCAAATCCCCACCATCATTCGGGATGTGCAAAACCCCAGTACCGGTGCGCAGCCGCCCCACGAGCAAATCCGGCCGCGGCGCCCCGGCGAAACGCGCAATCAGGGTGATTTCCGCTTCAGTTTCCAGCGCCGCCAAAGGTGCCAATTCCGCACTCGCCCCAGCCAATACTGCCGGGCGAATGCCTTGCGCGGTCAGTGATGCCTCCCCGCGCCAAAGTGCCTGTTCCAGATTGCCGGCAATCACCACCGGAATGCGCTGATCCGCCAATTCCAGCATGGCACGCCCGGCCAATTCCAACCCGCCAGCGGCGCGGCGTTGCACGACAAGGGAAGCAAGATTGGCACTCACCACCCGCCCGGAAGCCTCATCAGAGAGCGCCAGCCGGGTATCGACAAGCGCGATGCGCCGGATCGGCGAAAGCGCGGTTTCTTCATTGGGCGGCGCCAGCCAGGCGGTGATGATCTCGGCAAGGGCATCAAGTTCACCCGCTGCGGCTTCTGAGGGCTCGGCCTTTGGTATTCCGGCCAATCCAAGCGAAAGTGCGCCGGCCTTGTCCCGCTTCGCGATCAGGCTAAGCCCGCGCAATTCCAGCCCGCGCAAGGCAATATGCCCGCGCAGCAGGCTGCCCGCGGAAAGTGACGCATCCACCCGCGGCAGCACGGCAATCAGCCCATCTTCCTTGTCAGAAAGCCGGATATCGGAAAACCGCACGGCAATCGGCGAACGATGCCCGTCCCGCCAGCCCGCCCAGGAAATCTCCGCCGCGCCAATCACAATATTTTGATCGGCCAGCGCATGATTGGCCAAGCTCTCGGCATGACGGGCAAGCCAGGGCAGGCTGATCGGGCCCTGTTCCAGCCGCCAGACGGCGCCGCCAAGCGCCAGCCCAGCCAGCAAGGCCAAGGTCAGGCAGACTCTGGCCAGCAGCTTCACCCCCCGCCCCGCTTGACCTGCGACCCGCCTCACTCTTTCCCTATTCCCCCATGACCCCTGCCCCAGCAGCTTTCCCCCTGCCCCGCGGATTCGACAAGCCCGCCGCTGCCCTCGCCCGGGCGCATTTCACCGAGAAGGGGGATGCGGAGCGTCGCTTTGCCGAAAGCGCCGATGGCGCGGCGATATTGAAAGCGCTTGGGGGTCATAGCCCCTATCTAGCCGATTTGGCGGTGCGTGAGTCACCCACCCTGCTTTTCATGGCCGAACGCGGCCCTGATGAGGCTTTTGAACGTGCCATAAACCCGTTGATGCGGCTGGACCCCGCCACACCGCGCCCAGCCTTGGCAAGCTTGCTGCGCCAGGCCAAGCGCCAGGGGGCGCTGGTGGCCGGGCTTGCCGATATTCGCGGGCTTTGGGGGCTGGATCGCGTGACTGGCGCGCTTTCCGACTTGGCGGAGCTGAGTATTGATACCGCCTGCGCCCATCTGCTGCGCGATGCCGCGGCGCGGGGAGATTTGCGCCATACCGGTGGCGGCAAGGCGGATGCCAAATCCATCGGGCGGCAATCGGGCCTGGTCATTCTTGGCATGGGTAAGCTTGGCGCGCGGGAGCTGAATTACTCATCCGATGTTGATCTGATGGTGCTTTACGATCCGGCGGCGGCGCAGGACCCGGATCGCGCCCAGGCGATTTATGTGCGGATTGCGCGCGACCTGGTCCGATTAATGGAAGAACGCACCGCGGATGGCTATGTGTTCCGCACCGATTTGCGGCTGCGGCCCGATCCGGCGGCAACCCCCTTGGCGGTCTCGATCCCTGCTGCCATCGCCTATTACGAAAGCATGGGCCAGAATTGGGAACGCGCCGCCATGATCAAGGCGCGGCCCGTGGCGGCGGATCGTGCCGCCGGTGAGGCATTCCTGCGCGAAATTCGCCCCTTTGTCTGGCGCCGTTACCTGGATTTCGCGGCGGTGGCGGATATCCATTCCATCAAGCGGCAAATCCACGCCCATAAGGGGGCGAAGGGCGCGCATGATACGGTGCAATTGGCCGGGCATGATGTGAAGCTGGGCCGGGGGGGCATTCGTGAAATCGAATTCACCGCCCAGGTGCTGCAATTGATCTGGGGCGGGCGCGATCCCGCATTGCGAGACCCGACCACACTCGGCGCGCTTTCCGCCCTTGCCGCCGCCGGCAAAATCGAACGCCGCGCCGCGGCTGACCTGGCCGATGCCTATGGCTTCCTGCGGCGCCTTGAACATCGGCTGCAAATGGTGGCGGATCGGCAGACGCATCGGCTGCCGGAAGATGAGGAAGGGATTGCGCGCATCGCATCCTTCCTGGGCTACGCCGATACCGCCGGCTTTGCCGAGGAATTCGCGCATCATCTGCGCCGCGTGGAACAGCATTACGGGCGCATGTTTGAAGCCGAACCAACGCTGGCCGCCGATGCGGTGCAGGGCGATTTGGTGTTCACCGGCGTTGAGGATGACCCCGCCACCATCGCGACATTGCGCGCCATGGGCTATGGCAATCCCGGCAGTATCGCGGCCACTGTGCGCGGCTGGCATCACGGCCATGCGCGCGCCATTCGCAGCGAACGCGCGCGCGAATTGCTGACCGCGCTGATGCCAAGCCTGCTCGCGGCCTTCGCCAAGCAGCGCGAACCGGATGCGGCGCTGATGCGCCTGGATGCCTTGTTTGGCCGGCTGACAACGGGCGTGCAGGTCTTGAGCCTTTTGCAGCACAACCCGCCCATGCTGGAACGCTTGGCCGGCATTCTGGGCGCCGCACCGCAACTGGCAGATCATTTGGCGCACCACACCTCTGCACTTGAGGGGCTGCTGGTGGGGGCCGGGGGCGGCATTGGCAGCGCTGCCTTGGCCCTGCCCGCCTTGGTGAAGGAAGCGCGTTATTTTGAGGAGGCGATGGAGGCGTCTCGGCGGCTGGTGCAGGAAGGCAAATTCGACATTGACGCCGCAACCCTTGAAGGCAGCATAGACCCCGATGCGGCAGGCGAAGCGCGCAGCGCCTTGGCCGATGCCGCCATTTCATCACTGTTGCCGCACGTGACAGCGGAGTTTACCGCGCGGCATGGCGTGGTGAAGGGTGGCCAGCTTGCCGTGGTGGCTTTGGGCAAGCTTGGCGGGCGGGAAATGCTGCCCGGTTCCGATCTGGATCTGATCCTGGTTTATGATCACGCCGCCGATGCCGAAGGGAGCGAAGCCAAGGCCAAGCGCGGCGCGCCGCCAATCCGCCCCTTGCCCAGCATTCAGTATTTCACGCGGCTTGCGCATCAAATGGTCGGCGCCATCACCGCGCCAGGGGCCGAGGGCAAGCTGTATGAGGTGGATATGCGCCTCAGGCCATCGGGTTCGAAGGGGCCGGTCGCCGTCTCACTTGCCGCGTTTCAACGCTACCAGGCTGAAGATGCCTGGAGTTGGGAACGCATGGCGCTGACCCGCGCCCGTGTGGTGGCGGGGCCGGCGGGGCTTACGCGGCGCATCGGCACGGCCATTCGTGCGGCACTTTCCAATCCCGAAAAGACCAAGACCGCCATTGCCGATGCGCTGGCCATGCGCCAACGCATGCTGCGCGAATTGCCCGGCGACGGGCCGTGGGATGTCAAGCTTCGCCCCGGTGGGTTGGTGGAGGTGGAATTCATCGCCCAAGCGCTGCAATTGCGCCATGCCCCGCGCCACCCGGAAGTGCTGGCCACCACCACGCGCATCGCCATCGCCAATCTGGCGAAAATCGACGCCTTGGATAGCGCCGAGGCCGAGGCGCTGATCGCCGCTGAGCGGCTTTGGCGCGGCATCAGTGGTATTCTACGCCTGACCCTTGGCCCCTGGCGCGAGGATCGGTTGCCCGAACCCGCCGCTTCCGCCGTGCTGCGTGTTGCGGGGCCACTTTGCGCGACGCCACCCGTTGACCTTCCGGGGCTGCGCGCACAGATGGCATCCAGCGGCGCCTTGGTGCGCCAAGTTTTCGAAGCCCGGCTTGGCCGGCTGGATCAGGGGAAGCAGTCATGAGCGAATTGGCCGAAGGCAAAAAGGCTCCCGCCTTCAAAATGGCGGCCAGCGGCGGGCAGGAGGTTTCCTCAGCCGCCCTGAAGGGCAAGCCCTTTCTGCTTTATTTCTATCCGAAGGCCGATACGCCGGGCTGCACCAAGCAGGCTTGCGGCGTGCAGGAAGCTCTGCCCCAGCTTGGCAAGCTTGGCCTGACGGTCATTGGTGTTTCCCCCGATGCCATGCCGCCGATTGAAAAATTCGCCAAGAAATACGGGCTGGAATTCCCCTTGGCGTCAGACCCCGAACACAAGACGGCCGAGGCCTATGGCGTTTGGGTGGAGAAATCCATGTATGGCAAGAAATACATGGGCATGGAGCGATCGAGCTTTCTGGTGGGTGCCGATGGCAAGATCGTTAAAATCTGGCGCAAGGTGAAGCCCGAAGCCCATGCGGCGGAAGTGCTGGCCGCCGCGAAGACGCTCGGCTGACAGGGCTCATTCAGTTTTCTTCGCGGCCCTGGAGGTTTTCAAAAACCTCCTCCGCGCGCTTGAAGATTTCTTCGGCATTCTGGCGCTTCACCGGATCGGTCTGCTTATCCGGGTGGTAGCGGCGGCGAAAGGCGCGGCGTACCTCCACAATCAGCCAAAGCGGCGCATTGGGTGTCAGGTAGACCCGCGCATGGGGGCTGCCATCGGCCGGGGTTTCCTTCAGCTTCTTCAGATCATGCTCCGCATCCTGCAAGCGTTTGCGCAGTACGGCGATTTCTTCCGCAGCAATGGCAAGGTAGCGGCGCATTTCCTCAGGCGGCGCGCCACGGCCTGGCAGCTTTGTCAGAATATTCGTCAGGGAATTTTCAATCCGCCGTGCAATCAGCTTGGCGCGCGCGCCTGGGCGGCGTTCTGTTTCAATCAGCAATTGGGAAAGCAGGACGCGATCATCCTTGTGCTGCGCCGCATGTTCGGCGAGCTGTTCCAAGGGCCATTCCCTGAAAGGCCTGTCATCGGCCATTGCTATCCTGATTCCCTCCTGGAAACCGCATGATGGCCAATGCCGCCAATACTGAACAGGGGCAAGCCCGCTTCGCAGAAGCGCTACAATAGGCGAAGCTGCTAGCCCTTGCCTTCCAGGAGAGCACCTGATGACCCCTTCCCTGCCCCGCCGCACCCTTTTGCTGGCAGCCGCTGCGCCGCCTGCCGCGCCAGCGCTCGCCCAGGCGCCCTGGCCCAACCGGCCTGTTCGAATCGTGGTGCCCTTCCCGCCCGGAGGTTCCAATGACGTGGTCGCGCGCCCCCTGGCGGAGCGCCTGCAAGCCCGCCTTGGCCAGCCCGTGGTGATTGACAATCGCGCCGGCGCAGGTGGAGCCATTGGCGCCACCGCTGTCGCGCAATCGCCCGCCGACGGCTATACGCTCATGGTATCCTCCTCATCCTTTGCGACAACTTCCATCACGCAGCGCGTGCCTTGGGGCGTTTTGGAGAATTTCACGCCCGTCGCCTTGCTTGCGCGATCGCCCTTCATTGTGCTGGTGCATCCGGATTTCCCGGCGCGAAGCTTGGCTGATCTGGTGCGTATGGCGCGCGAAAGGCCGGGCGCGATTGACTATGGTTCTTCCGGCCCTGGCGGCATCAATCATTTCGTCACGGAATATTTTTGCCTGCGCGCGGGCATCAAGATGACCCATGTGCCCTATCGCGGCATGCCGCCCGCCGTGACGGATTTGGTGGCCGGCCATATCCCCGTGCTGATCACCACCATGCCAAGCGCCGCCGGCGTGGTGCGCGAAGGTCGCGTTAGGCTTTTGGCCTATACCGCGCCAGGTGCGCCGGATGGCGCGCCCCCCGGCCTCACCGTCAAGGAAGCCGGCGTTGATTATGAAAGCGATATCTGGTGGGGGCTTTTTGCGCCGCGCGGCCTGCCGCCCGAAATCCTTGCGCGCCTGAATACGGAAGCCAATGCTGCCTTGGGCGATCCGGAAATGGCGAAGCTGCTGCAAACCGAAGGTGCCCGCCCATCACCCACCACGCCGCAAGCCTTCAGCGAAATCCTGCGCGTAGAACTCGCGCGCTGGCGCGAAGTGGCGGCGGCGGCGAATATCAAGCTGGATTGATTTCATGGCCGACATGCATCGCAAGAATTTCGACCCCAACGCGAAAGGTGCGATGGATGGCGTGCGCGTCATTGACCTTTCGCGCCTAGTCGCCGGCAATATCCTGACCAAGGTTTTCGCTGATCACGGCGCGGAAGTGATCAAGGTGGAACCGCCCGAAGGCGATACCTTGCGCGCCTGGCGCGTCGGCGGTGTGGAGACCAGTTGGAAGACCATCTGCCGCAACAAGAAAAGCGTCTGCCTGAACCTGAAAAGCGAAGAAGGGATCGCCGCCGTGCGCGCCCTGGCCCGCGATGCCGCGATACTTGTGGAAAGCTTCCGCCCCGGCGTGCTGGAAGCCATGGGCCTTGATCCCGCAAGCCTGCTTGCCGCCAATCCGCGGCTTGTGATCGCGCGGGTTTCTGGCTGGGGCCAAGATGGGCCATATCGCCACAAGCCAGGCTTTGGCACCTTGGTCGAAGGCTATTCGGGCTTCGCCGCCATCAATGGGTTTGAAGACCGTGAACCGGTGCTGCCGCCGATGTTCATGGGCGATGCCTATGCCGGGCTTTATGGTTCCGCCGCCGCCATGATCGCGCTGCGCCACGCCGAAGCCACCGGCCAAGGGCAGGTGATTGATATCTCGCTCTTTGAGCCACTGTTCAGCGTGTTGGAACCGCAAGTGGCGAATTGGCGCCTGACACGCAAACGCAAACCCCGCACCGGTAGCCGCAGCACCAATACATCGCCGCGCAACGCCTATCGCACCAAGGATGGCGGCTGGGTCTGCCTTTCGGCTTCGACGCAAGGCATGACGGAAAAACTGCTGCGCTCCATCGGGCAGGAAGCGCTGATCACCGACCCTCGCTTCGCCAATAACCCAGCCCGCGTGAAAAACTGGCAGGAGCTTGATGCCATCATCGGCGGCTTCATCGGCGCACTCGACATGGCCGAAAACCTCGCGCATTTCGACAAGGCCGGTGTGACCATCGGGCCGATCATGGATACCGAAATGCTGGATAAGGACCCCTACGCGATTGAACGCGAGGCGCTGATCGAAGTGCCTGACGCGGATATGCCCGGCGGCTGGCTGCCCATGCATGGGATGGTGCCGCGGCTTTCCGCAACACCGGGGATTTTGGCACGGCCTGCGCCAAAACTTGGGGAACATAATGCCGAAATTCTGGAACCGGCTTTGGGCGCGGCGCATTTTCAGAAATTACGTGATGGCGGGGTGATACGCGGATGAACAAGCTATTCGACCTAAAGGGAAAAACAGCGCTCGTGACAGGGTCCAGTCAGGGGATTGGCTTTGCACTTGCAAAGGGGCTCGCAGAGGCGGGCGCACGCGTCATCATCAATGGGCGCGATCCGGAAAGGCTGCAGAACGCCCACAAAAAACTCCAAGACGCGGGCATCGAAACCATCACCCGCGCCTTCGACGTGACCGATCCCCAAAGCGTGGAGGACGCCTTCGCTGAAATGGAAAGCAGCATTGGGCCAATCCATATCCTCGTCGCCAATGCCGGCATCATGCGCCGCGCGCCTGCCACCGAAATGCCCCCCGAAACCTGGCGCGAAGTGCTGGGCACCAACCTCGACGGCGTCTGGTATTGCTGCCAGGCCGCCGGCAAACGCATGGTCTCCCGCGGCGCAGGCAAAATCATCACCATTTGTTCCGTACAAAGCGAATTGGGCCGACCCACCATCGCACCCTACGCCGCGAGCAAAGGCGCGCTGCGGATGCTGACCCGCACGCTTTGCGCCGAATGGGCCAAACACGGCGTCAATGTGAATGGCGTCGCCCCCGGCTATTACGGCACAGAACTCACTAGCGCGCTGGTACAAAACGCCGACTTCAGCGATTGGCTCTGCCAGCGCGTCCCCGCCGGACGCTGGGGCAAGGTGGAAGAACTGGTGGGCGCCACTGTCTTCCTCGCCGCCCCCGCGTCAGACTTTGTGCATGGCCATTTGCTTTACGTGGATGGCGGGATGACAGCGGTGGTCTAGCGCCTGATCCGCGGAGGCTGAAGGCCGGAGCGGTGAATCAGCCGCTCAAAAAAACCAAAGTGTGATCCATCAACATGGATCACGCTTTGGCGCGCGCGATCAGTTTCTTCGCGCGCTCCACAATCGGCTTGTCAATCATATCGCCTTCAAAGGCGACCGCGCCCTTGCCTTCCGCCAGCGCGGCATCAAAAGCCGCAACAAGCCTCTTGGCGCGCGCAACCTCCTCAGGCCGCGCGCCATATTCTTCATTGATGATGGCGACCTGAGACGGATGCACGCAGGACGCGCAGGCAAAGCCAATCGCACGCGACCGGCGCAGCATGGCCCGATAGCCATCCAGATCCTTCAAGCCTGCTACAGTGCCGATGAAGCCGAGCGGCAAAATCCCCGCGCCACGCGCGGCAATCAGCCCAAGGCGCTTCGGCAAATCCAGCGCATCCGGCGTGGGTTCAGCACCCAGATCGGTCGCCAAATCCTCACCACCAACACCCAGCGCCACAATGCGCGGATCAGCCGCGGCAATCGCATCCGCATGACGCAAGGCCGCGGCATCTTCGATCAGCACAATGAAGCGCAGCGAGCCCACCGCACGCCCCGCCGCCATTTCCGATTCGGCCGCGAGTTCTGAGAGCAAGCGCACATGATCCGCCCCCATCATCTTGGTGCAAATCAGCCCATCCGCGCCGGCCGCTGCCGCCGCCGCTATATCCTCCGCCGCCATCCGCAGCGGGCGGTTGATGCGCACCACAATATCCGCACCATTGCGTCGCGCGCTGGCCGCTGAAGCCGCCAAACCTGCCCGCGCGGGCACCTTGGCATCCGGCGCCACGCCATCTTCCAAATCAAGAATAATCGCATCCGCGCCGCGTTCATGCGCCTTGGCAACAAAGCGTTCTTCGCTGGCGGGCACATAAAGCAGGGAACGCCACTCGGGCAGATTGCGGTTCATGGCAGCAGCTCCGACCCCGGCACAATGCCCTTGGGCAGGCTTGCCGCGTGGCGCGCGACCTCGCCGGGGCGGGCCAGCCAAATCTTTTCGCGCTGCGTCAGTATATGCTGCATGGCGCGGCGGAAGGGGCGCAGACGGAAGGGCTGACCGATGATGAAAGGATGCAGCACAATGGAACAGACAAGCGGCATATCGCGCGACCGATCCAGCATTTCGTCAAACTGATCCACCACCATATCGGCGAAATCACGCGCTGCCTGCTGGCGAAACACCATGATCGGGCTGTCGTTCAATTCCACTGAATAAGGAACGGAAAGCATCGGCCCGGCGCGCGTTGTCATCCAGAAGGGTTGGTCATCCGCCGGCCAATCCATGACATAGCTGAAACCTTCTTCCTTCAGCAGATCAAGCGTTGTCGCCGATTGCGTGATATATGGGCCAAGCCAGCCATCTGGTGCCTTGCCGGTATGGCGGAGGATGGCGTCGCGGCTTTCGGCAATCAGCCGGCGTTCATCATCTTCAAACAGGATATCCTGGCGTTCCGCATTGGTTCGCCCATGGCCAATGAATTCATCGCCGCGCTTCATCAGCGCGGGGGCGATTTCCGGGCAGGTATCCAGCACCAGGCCATTCACATTATGGGCACAAGGCAGGCCATATTCATCGAACATCGCCAGCATGTTCCAAAGCCCCACGCGATTGCCGTAATCCCGCCAGGCGTAATTGCGCTGGGATTGCGGCGCGGCGGCGCCGGTACTGTCACTGCCAAGCCCGGCACGAAAGGCGAAGGCTTCGATATTATTGCACAGCACCACCGCCAGCCGCGCCCCATTGGGCCATTCATAGGTGGGGCGATGGGGGATGGCGCTATGCTGATAGCGCCCATGCGTTGGCAGTTTCATGGCCGTTCTCCAATTCTTGGACGGAAGGCTAAGGCCCAGGGTTTCACGCGTCAAAGCCGCCCCACCCCCTTTGCAGGGCCACCCCGCCATGGGCTACTCTTTCCTGGAAAAGCGGAGGAATGACGTATGCCAGATGGCAGCACCACGGACCGGATCGCCTATTCGGCGCCGATCGGCGATGAGGTGAAAACCACCACCTGCTATATGTGCGCCTGTCGCTGTGGCATTCGCGTGCATCTGAAGGATGGGCGGGTGCGCTATATTGAAGGCAATCCCGACCATCCGGTGAATAAGGGCGTGCTCTGCGGCAAGGGCAGCGCAGGCATCATGACGCAATATAGCCCCGCGCGCTTGCAGGCCCCGTTGAAGCGGATTGGGCCGCGCGGTTCTGGCGACTATGCCGAAATTTCCTGGGATGAGGCGATGGAGATCGCCACCAGCGCGCTGAAGAAAGTGCGGGAAACAGACCCGAAGCGTCTGGCCTTCTTCACCGGACGCGATCAATCCCAATCGCTCACGGGGTTTTGGGCGGCGCAATTCGGCACGCCCAATTTTGCCGCGCATGGCGGTTTTTGTTCCGTCAATATGGCGGCTGGCGGACTTTACACTATTGGCGGTTCCTTCTGGGAATTTGGCGAGCCTGATTGGGAACGCGCGAAGTATCTGCTGATCCTGGGTGTCGCTGAGGATCATGATTCCAACCCGATCAAGACCGGCCTGGCAGCGCTGAAAAAGCGCAATGCAAAGGTAGTGTCCGTCAACCCCGTGCGCACCGGCTATTCTGCCGTGGCTGATGAATGGGTGGGTATCCGCCCTGGCACGGATGGGCTTTTAGTCATGGCGCTGATCCATGAATTGCTGCGCCATGATTGGGTGGATTCCGAATTCCTGGTGCGCCACACCAATGCGCATTGGCTTGTGGTGCGCAATCCGGGCGGCGCAGATGATGGGCTTTTCGTGCGTGATGCCGATGGCAAGCCGCAAGCCTGGGATCGCGCGCAGGGTGCCATGGATGCCGCCGCTGCGGATCTTTCCCCCGTGCTGGTCGGTGATTTCACGCTGGCGGATGGCCGCATAGCGCGCCCAGTATTTCACTTGATGGCGGAACGCTATCTGGGTGCCGAATATGCGCCGGAAGCGGTCGCGGAACGTTGCGGGCTGGATGCGGAACGCATTCGCCGCATTGCTGCTGAAATGGCCGATGTTGCCTTCAACCAGACCATCACGCTCGATCAACCTTGGACGGATACGCTTGGCCGTCGGCATGAGAAAATGGTCGGCCGCCCGGTGGCGTTGCATGCCATGCGCGGCATCAGCGCGCATTCCAACGGGTTTCACACCTGCCGTGCGCTGCATATTCTGCAAATGCTGCTGGGCGCCATCGATACGCCTGGTTCCTGGCGCTACAAGGCGCCCTTCCCGCGGCCCATTCCGCCCGGCCCGGGCCCCGCGGGCAAGAATTCCAAACCCAATACGCCGCTGGCCGGCAATATCCTGTCCTTCACCCATGGGCCGGATGATTTGCTGGTGAATGATGATGGCTCGCCCATTCGCATTGACCATTCATTCTCCTGGGAGGCGCCGCTTGGTCTGCATGGCATGATGCATACCGTGATCGGCAATGCCGCGAAGGGTGACCCGTACAGGATTGATGTGCTGTTCATGTTCATGGCGAATATGGCCTGGAATAGTGCCATGAATCCGCTGGAAACCATCGAATGCCTCACGGCCAAGGATGCGTCCGGCGAATACGTCATCCCTACCGTGATCTATTCCGATGCGTTTTTCAGCGAAACCGTGCCCTATGCTGATCTGATTTTGCCGGACACGACCTATCTGGAACGCTGGGATTGCATTTCCATTCTGGATCGTCCGATTGGATCGTCTCATGGGCCGGGCGATGCCATTCGCCAGCCCGTGCTGAAGCCGGATCGTGATGTGCGGCCCTTCCAGGATGTGCTGATTGAATTGGGCGCGCGGCTTGGCCTGCCTGCCTTCACCAAGGAAGATGGCAGCGCGCGCTTCAAGGATTACGCCGATTACATCGTCAATCACGAACGCATGCCGGGTGTGGGTCCGCTCGCCGGTTGGCGCGGTGAGGATGGCAGCGCGAAGGGTGTCGGCAAGCCCAACCCGGATCAATTGCAGCGCTATATCGAAAATGGCTGCTTCTGGCGGCATAATTTTTCCGCTGAGGAAAGCTACTTCAAGCATTCCAACAAGCTTTATCTGGAAAATGCCAAGGCGATGGGGCTGATTGGCAAGTCTGATCAGATTGTCTTGCAAATCTGGTCAGAGCCCTTGCAGAAATTCCGCCTGGCGGCGGAAGGCCATGGCGCCAAGCAACCACCGGAAGCCTTGCGCGAACGTGTGCGCAGCTATTGCGACCCGCTGCCCATCTGGTATGCGCCGCTTGGACAGGAAGCGCATGATATCTCAGGTTTTCCTTTCTCGGCCGTCACACAGCGCCCCATGGCGATGTATCATTCCTGGGGTTCAATGAATGCCTGGCTCAGGCAAATCCACGGCGCCAATCGCCTGTATATGAGCCGCGCCAAGGGCGAAGCCATGGGCATTGCGCAGGATGATTGGGTCTGGGTCGAAAGCCGCAATGGCCGCGTGAAAGGCCAAGTGACGCTGATGGAAGGTGTCAACCCGGACACGGTTTGGACCTGGAACGCGATTGGCAAACGCGCCGGCGCCTGGATGTTGAGCCCCGATGCGGCGGAAGCCGAGCGTGGCTTTTTGCTGAATCACGTCATCAGCGAATGGCTGCCCGCACAAACCGGCCCGCGTTTGGCCAATGCTGATCCCATTACCGGTCAGGCTGCTTGGTATGATTTGCGCGTGAACATCAAAAAATGCGCGTCCGGTGAGGAAGGCATCACCGCGCCCCATCCAAGCGCGCTGACGCCGCCACCCAATATGCCCGAACCACCCAAAATTCTGCGCTTCAATGCAGGAGGCCAAAAGCCATGACATCCCTGCCCACACCCACTCCGGGCGCGAGAAAGCTCGGCCTTGTGATTGATTTGGATACCTGTGTTGGCTGCCATGCCTGTGCGACAAATTGCAAGGAATGGAACACCAGCGGCCATATGGCGCCGCTGCCGGATCACCAACCTTACTCCGCCGCGCAGGAAGGCGTTTGGTTCAACCGTGTGCATGCCTATGAAGCCGGCGATGGTGATGAAGGCCGCACGGTGCATTTCCCGCGTTCCTGCATGCATTGCGAAACGCCGGCCTGTGTGACGGTGTGCCCCACCGGCGCATCATATAAGCGCGCGGAAGATGGCATTGTGCTTGTGAACACCGATATGTGCATCGGCTGCCAGCTTTGCGCCTGGGCCTGCCCTTACGGTGCGCGCGAATTGGATGAAGACCAGGGCGTCATGAAGAAATGTACGCTCTGCGTTGACCGCATCTACAACGAAACCATCCCGGAAGACCGCCGCGTGCCGGCCTGCGTTTCCACCTGCCCCGCCAATGCGCGGCATTTCGGTGATCTTGGTGATCCAAACAGCGATGTCTCCAAGCTTGTTGCCGAACGCGGCGGGTATGAGCTGATGCCGGAGATGGGCTATCAGCCCGTCAATCGCTATCTGCCGCCGCGCAAGGCATCAAGCCAGGTGAAGACAGCACCGAAGGAAGCCGGGCCGCTGCCAAGCCAAATCACCAATCCGCTGCTGCGCTGGATGGATAAGGTGCTTTCCCGATGAAACCGGCCCCTTCGATCATTTTCTTCACCGTGGCTTCCGGTGCGGGCTATGGCCTATTGTTCTGGCTTGGCGTTCTGAAGCCACTTGGCATTTTGCCCGCCAGCAGCATGTTTAGCGCGACCGCGGCCATCATCGCACTCGCGCTGATCACGGCGGGGCTTTGTTCATCGCTGCTGCATCTGGGGCGGCCGGAGCGCGCCTGGCGGGCACTTAGCCAATGGCGGTCTTCCTGGCTCTCGCGGGAAGGCGTCGCTGCCGTGCTGACCTTTCTGCCGGCAACAGTGTTTCTGATCGCGCTCGCGCATGGCGAAAACGCCTTGATGGTTCCATCAGGCTTGCTCTCCGCGCTCGGCGCCGCTGTCACGGTCTATTGCACGGGCATGATCTATGCCTCCTTGAAGCCGATCAAGGAATGGCATCACCCCATGGTGGCGCCGGGCTATTTGCTGTTCGCCAGTTTCTCCGGCGTATCCTTGCTCGCGATGCTCGCCATTTTCTGGGGCGGCGGGTTTTTCCCTGCCTTGGTTGCAGCCGCGCTTGGTCTGGCAGCGCTGATGTTCAAGCGTGCCTATTGGGCGAGTGTGGATGCAACACCCGCCGGCAGCACGCGCGAAAGCGCCACCGGCCTTGGCTTCATCGGCAAGGTGCGCCCGCTGGAAAGCCCGCATACCGAAGCCAATTACCTGCTGCGGGAGATGGCGTTTCGCGTGGGCCGCGTGCATGCGGCGAAGCTCCGCAGCATCGCACTACTGCTCGGTTTCGCATTGCCGGCGCTGATGTTCTGCCTTGCCATCATCCTGGGCGGTGGCGCGGCCATGGTTTTGGGCCTGCTTGGCGCCGCCAGCGCCATCGCCGGGCTATTGGTGGAACGCTGGCTCATTTTCGCTGAGGCCACGCATACCGTGGCGCTTTACTACCCAACGCAGCGCTGAATTCGTTCAGCGCTGCACGCCAAGCATCCGCCAAAACCGCGCGATCAGCGGCCAAAATAGCCCGATGGCGGTGATAGAAAGCAGCGCCATCGCAATCGGGCGTGTAGCGAACATGCTGACATCATCGCCGAAGATGATGAGTGATTGCTTGAGCGTTTCTTCCATCTTGCCCCCGAGCACCAGCCCCATGATCAAGGGCGCGGGCGAAAATCCGGTACGGCGGAACAGAAAACCCACCACCCCCGCCACCAGCATGATGACGACATCGCCCATGGATTGGTCCGGCCCATAGGCACCGATGATGGAAAGCACGAATACGAAAGGCCAAAGAATTGCCGGCGGCACCAAAGAAATCCGGGCAAAGAACTTCGCCATGTAAAGCCCAAGCGCAAGATAGAACAGATTGGCCGCAAGCATTGAAGCGAATACCGCGTAAAGCAAGGTCGGCTGTTCCGTGAAAAGATGCGGCCCTGGCCGCACCCCTTGAACAATCAGCGCGGCCAAAATAATGGCCGTTGTCGCACTGCCAGGAATACCCAAGGCGAGTGTCGGGACCATGGAACCACCGACTGCGGCGTTATTCGCAGCCTCAGGCCCCGCCACACCTTCAATGCTGCCCTTGCCGAATTCCTCCTTATGCTTGGACCAACGGCGCGTTTCATTATAGCCAATCAGCGCTGCCGTCGTGGCACCAAGCGCCGGCAAGGCGCCAATGAAGGTGCCAATGCCGCTGCCAATCCAGATGGATCGGTTGCATTTGCGAAATTCCGCCATGCCCGGCACGCGCGCCGCATCCATGGCGATGATCTTCGCTTTCTCAGCCCGGCGCACAACCTGATCCAGCATTTCGCCCACCGCGAAAAGCCCGATCAGCACAGGAACAAATTTGATCCCATCGGCCAATTCATCAATGCCAAAGGCGAAGCGTTCAACCCCCGTGGTCAGATCCATGCCGACAGTCGCAATCAGGACACCAAGTGCCGCGGCAATCAAATTCTTCACCGCGCTATCGCCGCCAATCGCTGCGCACATTGAAAGCCCAAATACGGCGAGTGCGAAGTATTCCGGTGGCCCGAAGGAATAGGCTGCGCGCGCCAGCAAGGGTGCTGCGATGATCAGCACAAAAATCGAGAATATGCCGCCAATCGCCGAAGAAACCGCAGACATGCCAAGCGCCAAACCAGCCTGGCCCTTTTCTGCCATCTTATAACCTTCAAGCGCGGTCGCACTCGCCGAAGGATCGCCCGGCGCATTCACCATAATGGCGGTGATGGACCCGCCAAAATTCGCCGCACAATAAATCGCCCCCAGAAAACAAATCGCCGGAATGGGCCCCATGGCAATGGTCATTGGCAGCATCAACGCAATGGTGGTGCTGCCCGAAATACCCGGCAGCGCACCCACAAAAATCCCGAGCACAGTGCCAAGAAACACCATGAACATGACCCAGGGATCAACCAGAATGGCAAGCCCGCCCAAAAACCCTTCCATCAGTCAAAACCCCAGCAAGGTGACAAGCCAGCCCTTGGGCAGGGTCAGGCGGAAAATCTTCACAAAAATGATCCAAATGGCGATACCCATGCCAAGCGCGGAAAGCGCCAACGTGGGCCAAGCCGTGCCCCCCCAAAGCAACCCCACCACCAGCAGGAATAGCGGGATCGCCGGGATCATCCCAACAATCTCCATCACCGGCAGAAACCCAAGGCAAAGCGCAAAAATCAACCAGGCACGGGATGAAATGCGCGGTGCATCATCCTCACTCGTGGGCGATGCCGCGGTAAGCCCAAGAATCAACGCCAGCAAAAAAAGAATTGCCGAAACCAGGCGCGGAAACTCCACCGCGCCAAGCCCCGGCAGGCCGGGCGGTACTGGTTCAAAGGTGAAGGTCGCGGCAATGGCGGCGAAGGCCACCGCCGCGATGCTGGCGGCGATGGCGTGATTGGGGTTGCGCGCAGGGCGCATCAGCGCAGTAGGCCAAGCGCCTGCAGCGCTTCCCGCCCGCTTTCATGGAAGGCCTGAAGCTGAGCGCCCCAGGCAGCACGCCCCACAACGCTATCGGGCGATTGTCCAGTATTTTCCAGATAAGTCTTGAAGATCGGGCCGGACATGGCGCGGAGCAACCCTTGTTCCAATCGCGCCACGCGGTCTTCCGGCGTTCCCCGCAGCACACAAAAGCCGCGCACGGTGGAAGCAACGCAATCAATCCCAGCTTCCTTCGCGGTTGGCAGATCAGGAAAACCCGCAAGCCGCTTTTCGGAAAGCGCCAGCAGCGGGCGCACTTCACCGGAACGCAGCTGCGCTTCAGCTTCTGCCGGATTGACCAGGGCTGAATCGGTATTGCCGCCAACCAGATTGATCACAATCTCTCCGCCGCCACGGAAGGGCACCAGGGTTGGCTGCTGCATGCCCGCCGCGCGCCCGAAGGAAAATATCGCGATGTGATCAACGCCGCCCACATGCGTGCCCCCAAAGCGCAAGGAACGCTGCTTGCCGGCGGCGACAAGGTCAGCCGCGGTGCGGAAGGGGCTTTCGCGCCGCACCAGTACAAGCTGCGGATCATCGGTTGCACGCACCAGCGGCACAAGTTCTGAAAATTGCGGCACATTGCGGTTGCGGATTTGCGTCAGCAAATGGGTCTGCGTCACCAGAATAATCGTATGCCCATCGGCGGGCTTTGAAGCCAGATATTGCAGCGCCTGCGCGCCACTGCCGGCGGTGCGATTGACCACCACGAATTCCTGTTTGAATTCACTCGGCGCCTGCACCATCATCATGCGCGCGGTGATATCGGTACCCCCGCCAACGCCGGCATGGGTCACAACTTCGACCACGCGTTCCGGAAAACCTCCCTGTGCGCGTGCAAGACCTGGCGCAGCCAGAACAGCGCCCGCCCCGAAACCAAGACGCGCCAATGTGCGACGTTTCAACATGAATGTCATGAAGCTCTCCTCCGGCTAGGGGCCCATTGCCATCAGCCCTTTTGCGGGAGCCTAGCCCTGATCCCGATACACTCCAAGGGGCGATGGCGCGCATGGCGCAGAAAGGCGGGGCAGTGCTGCGCGACAGGATGGCTGGGCTTCAGTCACGCCGTTGACCCATGCGATGGGGCCAAACGCCAATTCCCGATACTAATTTTGGAAAATGGTCGGAGCGGCGGGATTCGAACCCACGACCCCCAGTCCCCCAGACTGATGCGCTACCAGGCTGCGCTACGCTCCGACGTAGTTTTGCTTAGCACCCAAAATCCTGGCTTGCCACCCCTTACGACACGGCTCCGGAAAACAAACGCTAAGCCGCCAGGCGATGCAAAGCGCGCGCAATATCTTCAAGCTCGGCCAGCGCCGCCTTCAGTGCCAAGGCTTCGGGAGCCTCATTGACAGGCGCTGGATCACCCAAGGGCAATTCAAGCGCCACAGGCCCCGGGCCTTCATCGGTCCCGTCACGCAGCAAGCGCTGCACACCCTTAATGGTATAGCCCTGATTATAGAGCAGATCGCCCACGCGCTTCAGCAGCGCAATATCCTCAGGCCGATAATAGCGCCGCCCACCGCCGCGCTTCAGCGGCTTCAGTTGTGGGAATTTGCTTTCCCAAAAACGCAAGACATGCTGCGGAATATTCAAATCATCGGCGACTTCACTGATGGTGCGAAAGGCCGTTGGCGCCTTGCGTGGACGGCCCTTTTCATCCGCATCATCAGTATCGCTCATGCTTCGTCTTCCACTTCTTCATGATTGATACGCGCCTTCAAGACCTGAGACGGACGAAAGGAAAGAACCCTGCGCGGCAGGATCGGCACTTCAACACCGGTCTTTGGGTTGCGGCCAATACGCTGGCCCTTCTGGCGCACCAGAAATGTTCCGAAGGAGGATATCTTCACCGATTCGCCTGATTCCAGCACGATGGAAATGCGTTCCAGCACCGATTCCAGAAGATCAGCACTTTCATTGCGCGAAAGCCCCACCTCAGCATAGATCGCTTCGGCCAGATTGGCCCGCGTGATGGTTTCCATTGACCCTGCCCCCAGATTATCCCTGTTAGCTACAGCAAACCGGCTTCAAGCGCTGTCGTCAACCGCCCGCTTCATGAAATCTCAGAAACGCGCGATCGCGGACCCCCAGGTCAGCCCCCCGCCAATGGCTTCCATCACCACCAGATCGCCATTCTTGATGCGCCCATCGCCGCGGGCTTCCGCCAGCGCCAGCGGGATGGATGCGGCTGAGGTATTGGCGTGGCGATCCACCGTCACCACCACGCGTTCGGGCTGCAAATGCAGCTTCTTGCCCATGGCTTCAATGATGCGTTGATTGGCCTGATGCGGCACCAGCCAATCAATATCGGCGTGGGTGAGGCCATTGGCGGCCAGTGCTTCATCCACCACCGCCGCCAATTTGGACACCGCGTGGCGGAATACTTCCTTGCCGGCCATGCGCAAAAGGCCAGGCCCGCCCGTAGAACCGGCGCCGCCTTCAACGAACAGAATATCGCCATGCCGGCCATCGGCGTGCAGATGGGTGGATAGCAGGCCACGATCCTGATTGGTGCCCGCGCCTTCGCCCGCGCTCAACAGCACCGCGCCGGCGCCATCGCCGAACAGCACGCAGGTGCCGCGATCAGTCCAATCCATGATGCGCGTATAGACCTCAGCGCCAATCACCAGCACGTGGCGGGCATGGCCCGCGCGCATCATCGCCTCAGCGATGGAAAGCCCATAGATGAAGCCGGTGCAGGCTGCGGTGATGTCAAAGGCAAAGCCAGCGCCAGCGCCAATCTTGGCCTGAACGCGTGCAGCCGTTGCGGGAAAGCCCGAATCCGGGGTGGTGGTGGCAACGATAATGCCATCCACCTGGGAAGCCTCCACCCCCGCATCCACAAGTGCCGCGCGCGTGGCAGCGGCGGCCAGATCAGAAGCGGCTTCATCCGGTGCGGCAACATGGCGGTATTTGATTCCCGTACGTTCCTGAATCCAGGCGTCAGAGGTTTCAAGCCCGTGACGCGCCGCCAATTCATCATTGGAAAGCCGCAAAGGGGGAAGGTAGCCGCCGCAGCCGGCGATCAACGCACGCATGACCATGGCGCTAAGCTACATCAGTTTGGCGAAGGCGCCAGCCTGTTGCGGCCCGCAAGCCGGTCAAATCCATCCCGAATGCGATCATTATAGCCATGCGTTACCATATCCATGGCCACATCCACGGCATGGGCGAAGCCAAGAGCATCTGTCCCGCCATGGGATTTCACCACCACACCATTCAGCCCAAGCAGGATCGCGCCATTATAGCGGCGCGGGTCCATCCATTCGCGCAGCCGATCCAAGGCGGGGCGCGCCAACAAATAACCAAGCCGGGCGGGCACGCTGCTGGTGAAAACCTGGCGCAGCAAATCACGCATCAGCTTCAGCGCGCCTTCGCCCGTTTTCAGCGCGACATTGCCGGTAAAGCCATCCGTCACCACCACATCCACCGTGCCAGCGGTGATGTCATGGCCTTCGATGAAGCCGCGGAACTGCGCGCCCACATGCGAATCGCGCAGAATTTCGGCGGCCGCGCGCACGCGATCATCGCCCTTCAATTCTTCACTGCCCACATTCAACAGGCCAATGCTGGGCGCCGTCAGGCCAAGCGCCACACGCGCAAAGGCATCGCCCATGATGGCAAATTCCACCAGGTTGCGCGCATCGCACTGCACATTGGCGCCAAGATCAAGCAGCACCACATCACCGCGCACGGAAGGACCAATCGCGGCCAGCGCGGGCCGGTCAATTTCCGGCATGGTCTTGATGACGATTTTGGCCAGCGCCATCAGCGCCCCGGTATTGCCGGCAGAAACCACGCCCGCAGCTTCCCCCGCCGCCACCGCATCAATCGCCATGCGCATGGAAGACCCGCGCATACGCAATGCCGCTGTTGGCTTAAGGTCGCCCGAAATCACCTCAGGCGCATGGCGCAGGCTGCAGGCGCGCGCGGCCCGCTTGCGCCGCGCCAAAGCCCCGCCCACGCGTGCCTCATCGCCCAATAGAAGGAACCGCGCCTGTGGATGACGCTCGGCGGCCAATTCCAGACCATCAAGCACAACCTCGGGCGCCGCATCCCCGCCCATGGCATCAATTGCCAGGGAAAAGGCGGAACCCGTATCAGCCATCGCGGGAGCCTCGGCGCCCTGGGATGTGCGGAATCAGAGCCGGACGGCCGGCTTCAGGCGATCCGCCGCCACCACTTCACGGCCATCATAATAGCCGCAATGGGAGCAGACATGGTGCGGGCGCTTCAGCTCACCGCAATTGGCGCATTCATGATGCGCTGAGGATGAAAGCGCTTCATGGCTGCGGCGCATGCCGCGGCGGGAAGGCGAAGTCTTCTTTTTCGGAACGGCCATGGCGCCGGGTCTCTTTCACTCAAGCGTAACTGTGGATTTGAACAAGGGCGGGCATTTAGCACCACCCTCAGATGGGTGCAAGCACGGGGCTATTCAGGCTTTGGGGCCACGCAGCGCGGTCAGCTTGGCAAAGGGGTTCCGCGGTGCTTCCTCAGGCGCTGCTTCCAATTCCAAGCCTGCCGGCAAATGCGCCCCGGCAGCGCGCGGATAGGGATTGAGCGATAGCGACAATTCCTCGGCCAGGGCCTCGCCCAGGTCAAAGTGGCCGGTCGCATCAACTTCGATTTCATCCGGCCCATCCGGGTCTTCGGAAGGCGTGCCATCGGGTGGCAGCACAACCAGGGTGAAGGGTTTGTCCAGATGCTCGGTCACCGGTTCAAGGCTGACGACGCAAAGCTGGACCGCTTCGGCCCTGATGCGCCCGGTCAGCAGCAGCCCGCCACCCGGATAGGGCTTGCGGGTGAAGCGCGCGCTGAGATGGCGCAAGGCTTCAATCCCAAAGCGCCCGGCAAGCGCGGCGCATTCCAACGGTGTTGCTTCCAGCACTTCTTCAACCCCTGCCTGGGGCGGTTCGGTCAGAAGCTGCCGGCGGGAGAATTCAGGCAGCATGGCCAAGGGCATCCGGCGCCAGGAATTGGACCTGCCCGGCCAAAAGCGTGGCAAATTCTTGCGATTGCAGATGTTTCGCCTGGGCAGAGGCAATCCGGGCCAGGCGCTTGGCGGCAGGGCTGGCGGCATCCTCCCGCCAGACATTCCGGGCCAGGGCTATGGCCATGGCGGCATCATCATCAGCATCCAAGGCGGCTTCATAGACAATGGCGCGCCCGTGAAACGCTTCCCACAACCCGCGCACGCGCTTGCCGACCACCAGGTCACTTACGCCCAACTCCCGCAGATTGACGTCCATATCGGAAAACATCGCATCAAAAACGGCCTGGGCCAGGGCGGGGCCGCGCTTATCGGCATCTCGCCTAAGCCGACGGACCAGCAGCGCGGCATGAAGGTGGATCAGGTCCAGCCGGCCTTCCACCGAGTCGCGCACGCCAAGATCGGCGTAGAAAAAGGGCGCACGCGCGGCAGCCACGGCCGCGCCGTATAGAATAAAGCCCGCTCTTTCATGCGGCGGGCGGCGCAAGGCGCTCAGCAGACCCATTGATCCTGTTCCAAAGCCGGAAGCCAGTGGTTGACCCCAGAGGCCGGGGATGGCTATCGAGGACAAAGGACATGGGTCCGGAGCGGCGAATGGTCAATCTTGAACGGGGCGTCTTGGGCTGGGAACCGCGATATGGCTGAAGAATTGCGCGCCAAGTGCCGCATAAGCGCCTTTGTCCTTCTGGCTGCCCTTGCGCTGGGCGCCTGTGATAGACTGGCCCCGCCCCCGGTGCCGCGCGGCAATCGCGTGGATGCGGAGAGGCTTTCTCAAGTCACCAAGGGGGTGCAGACCCGTGGCGATGTGCTGGCCTTGCTGGGCCCGCCCACGGCGCGCGGCACCTTCGATGAGGAGAATTGGTACTACATCAGCGGCAATACCCAGTTGATGCCCGGGCGTTACCTGGAATTGCGCGACCGTGTTGTGGTGGCGATCAGCTTTGATCGTCGCGGCGTGGTGCAGGATATCCGCGAATTGAAGCCCGAGGACGGGCAAAATGTGGGCATGGTATCCCGCGAAACCCCAGTGCCGGGCACAGAACGGAACATGCTGCAAGCCTTATTCGGCAATATCGGGCGCCCAAGCCTTTCCGAAACCTCGACCAGCACCATGAACAACCCTGCCCGAATGGGGCGATAGGTCAGGCGCCACTGGCGGTGGGCTATGACCGCCAGGATCCGGCTATCCAGAAGGCTTAAGGATTATCAAGGATCGGGAAAACGAGTTGTATTTTTGTTAATAATAAGATATTATATCGATAATTTGTGATTTAGAACATCTACTCTCGAAATGGCAGGAATATTATGGGATTCAGGATATTTTCGGGCGCGGTTCTCGCGATTGGTGTGTTCATCGCGGCACAAGCCGTCGGGATGGAAGGCGGTGCGGCGTTTGCAGTAGCCATGGTGCCGCTGATTTCAGCGGCCATTAATGTCATGACCACGCCGATTTTCTCAGTGAGCGCCATCGCGGGTATTCTGTTCATTATCGTTCCCTTGCTGCCTGTCACCAATTGGGTCGGCGCGGATGTGGTTGCGGCGCTGAGGGGTGTCACGCAGCAAGTGAAGGCAAGTGTGGTCGATCCCGTTACGCCTCCCCCCTCGCCCGCGGCCCTTCTTGCCCGCCGCCTTACCGATATCGACGCTGCCTGCACCTCAGGCGTCTTGACCCCTTCCGCCTGTGAGGAAGCGAAGCGCGAGGCCATTCAAAGCATGGCGCAAGCGCTCGGTGTTGGTGATTCTGGCGCGCCGCGCCCGGCGAATTGATGCAAGCCGCGCTATAGCCAGCGCGGTTCGGGTAGAGCAGTCGCCAGCCGCCCCTTGTAGCCTGCCAGGCGCAATTGGCCGGTGATTTCATCGGCCAGATTCCACGGCAAAATCAGGATCACATCCGGCGCCAGCGCCAGCAGCGCCTCAGGCGTAACGATCGGGATGGCGCTGCCGGGTAAAAGCCGCTGCTGCTTCGCTGGGTTCCGATCCGCAACCGCGATGAAATCCGCGGCCGTCACCCCCGCCGCATTCAGGAGGGTATTGCCCTTGGCCGCCGCGCCATAGGCGGCAAGCTTCAGCCCCTGCGCGCGGCATTGCGCCAGCCACGCCTTGAAAGCGGCCAGCGTCGCCGCAACCCGCGCATTGAACCCCTGATAAAAGACATCATTGGCGATGCCACGCTTGGCTTCCTCCGCGCGCATTGCGACCAGGCCTGGCATATCCGCGCGTGATGCATCGGCGGTCGCAAAATAGCGAAGACTACCTCCATGGGTCGTGAGCTTTTCCACATCAAAAACACGCAAGCCCTGGGCGCGGAGCAAACGTTCCTCCGCATAAAGCGACCAATAGGCATAGTGTTCATGATAAATCGTATCGAATTGCACCCCATCCACGAAGGAAAGCAGATGCGGCGCTTCAATGGTAACAACGCCACGCGATCCCGCCAGATGCGCAAGGCCGGCAGCGAAATCCACCACATCCGGCACATGCGCCAGCACATTATTGGCAATCACCAAATCCGCATGGCCGCGCCGCGCCACGATATCCTGCGCGGCTTCGCGCCCAAAGAAGCGCACTTCGGTCGGCACGCCAGCCGCCACGGCTGATGCGGCAACATTCGCGGCAGGCTCCACCCCAAGGCAAGGGATGCCGGCGGCCACGAAATTGCGCAGCAGATAGCCATCATTGCTCGCGATTTCGACCACGAGGCTTTGCGCACCAAGCGAAAGGCATTCACGCATCGCGCCAGCATAACGCGCGGCGTGATCAAGCCAGCTCTCCGAGAAGGAGGAGAAATAGGCGTAATCAGTGAAGATCGCCTCGGCTTCCACCACGTGATCCAATTGCACCATGCGGCAGGTACCGCAGACCACGGCTGCAAGCGGATAGCGCGGCAGCGGCGCAGAATCTGGCAGCGGGTAATCATTGGCGAGCGGTGTCGCGCCCAAATCGCAGAACATGGCGCTGATGGCGCCACCACAGGCGCGGCAGGCGGTGATGGGGCGGCATGCAGGCTGGGTGTTCATGGTGAAACCGCTTCCTCAATTTCGGCCAGCGCCAAGGCGCGGCCATCGGCGCCGCCGCGCCAGGCTTCATACCAGCGCGCCGTGGCGGCGATGGCGCTGGCGGCATCATGGCGCGGCGCCCAGCCCAGGCTTTGCATGGCAAGGCCGCTATCCAAGGCAAGGCGCTGCGCTTCTTCCATGGGCGGTGCGGGCGCGGCTTCCCACGCAATCGGCGCGCCAGCGGCGGCGCCATAAAGTTCCAGCACGCGGCGGACCGAGATTTCAGTATCGCGCGGGCCGAAATTGAGCGCCTGTGGCGCGCTGCCCTCCCAAAGCGCTTCCGCATGCAGCAAATATCCGCGCAGCACATCCAAGACATGCTGGAAGGGGCGCGTGGCATCCGGGCGGCGGATGACCAGCGTTTCACCCGCGATGCGCGCGCGCACCAGATCAGGGATCAACCGTTCCGCGCCGAAATCACCGCCACCAATCACATTGCCGGCGCGCGCCGTCGCCATGCCCCCAATCTCGGCGCCGAAACTCGCGCGCCAGGACGCAACCGCGATTTCGCAAGCTGCCTTGGAGGCACTGTAGGGATCATGCCCGCCAAGCGGATCATCTTCACGAAAGGCGCGACCTTGATTGTTGTTGCGATAGACCTTGTCGCTGGTGATGATCAGCGCGGCCTTGGCGCCGGCGCCGCGCAAAGCCTGCATCAGGTTGATGGTGCCGGTGAGGTTACTGGCGAAGGTGCCTTCCGGGTCGCGATAGCCGCGCCCGACGAGCGCTTGGGCTGCAAGATGCAAAACAATTTTAGGCCGCGCGGCCTGCACCGCTGCCTGCACCGCCGCCGCATCGCGCAGATTACCGATGCGCGACGTGATGGCCGGGCGTAGCGCGACAAAAGCCGAAGGCCCCGCTTCCGGCGCCAATGCAAAGCCTGTGACCTCAGCGCCCAACCGTTCCAGCAGCAGCGCAAGCCAAGCCCCCTTGAAGCCGGTATGGCCGGTCAGCAGAACGCGCTTGCTGCGCCAGAAATGAACGGAGGCTTGGCGCATCACCATTGCTTCCAGGGAGCTGCGCCATCCTGCCAAAGCCCTTCCAGCACATCGCGATCACGTGGCGTGTCCATCGGGTGCCAGAAGCCACGATGGTCAAAGGCGCGCAGCTGATCATCGGCCGCCAAGCCCCGCAACGGCGCCTGTTCCCAGACGCAATCATCGCCATCAATACGGTCCAGCACGCGCGGCGAAAGCACGAAAAATCCGCCATTGATGGTGGCACCATCACCGGGCGGTTTTTCGGTGAATGCGCGCACCTCATCGCCCGCGCGTTCCAAAGCACCAAAGCGCCCGGGCGGCACCACGGCAGTGACGGTCGCATCCCGGCCATGGGCACGGTGAAAAGCAATCAGCGCCCCGATATCCACATCGGAAACACCATCGCCATAGGTCAGGCAGAAGCCTTCTTCGCCCCGCAAATGCTGCGCCACGCGGCCAAGCCTGCCACCGGTTTGCGTATCCTCACCAGTGTCCACCAGCGTCACGCGCCAATCCTCGGCCGGCGGGGTCAACCAGGAGGCGCTGCCAGAGGCCAGATCCAGCGTCAGATCCGATGAATGGGCGCGGTAATTCAGGAAATATTCCTTGATCAATTGGCCTTTGTAGCCAGGGCAGATCACGAAATCCCTGATGCCATGCGCGGCATAGGATTTCATGATGTGCCACAGGATCGGGCGACCTCCGATATCCACCATGGGCTTCGGGCGAAGCTGGGTTTCCGCGCCAAGGCGCGTGCCGCGCCCGCCCGCCAAAATGACAGCCTTCCTGATCATGAACATCCTGCCTAAGTCCCACAGGACGCATTCTATGTCACTCAACAATTATTGTCTTTAATATGAAATTGCGGTTCGTTTTCTGTTCTCTTTTGTTTGCCAAAAAACTTTAAATTCTGGTTTCTGCACGCCTTTGAAGCCAGAGTGACGCCACGTGCCTCGGCCGCGCCTTAATCCCCCTGCGCCACCCCTTCTCGCCTTGGGTCGGAAGCGCCGATCAGCCCGCCATTGGTCACCCTGATCACTTGCAGGCCCGAAATCATTTCTCGGATTGTTGCCTCATGCCCGCGCGCCCGCAGCGCCGGGGCAAGCGCGGCGGCCGGCGTGCCCTGTTCCAATTCCACCGGCCCACCCATGCTGCCCATATGGGGCAGCGCCACAGCTTCTTCCGGCGACAGGCCCCAATCCAACAAACCCACCAGGGTTTTCGCGACATAACCAATAATGCGCGACCCGCCGGGGGACCCCACCACGGCATGCAGCACGCCCGAGGCATCCAGCACAATGGATGGCGCCATGGATGACCGCGGCCTTTTGCCAGGCTCCACCCGATTGGCGATGGGCCGGCCATTGGCTTCCGGCGTGAGGCTGAAATCCGTGAGCTGATTGTTCAGCAAGAAGCCCCGCACCATGATCCGCGCGCCGAAAATCGCTTCAATCGTGGTGGTCATGGAAAGCGCATTGCCCGCACCATCCACAATGGCGATATGGCTGGTGCCGGCTTCATAATCCTGAGTTTGCGCGGCGAGCGATGTCTCCCGCCAGGACGGATTGCCGGCGCGCACATTCTGCATGGCGCGGTCCCGACCCAGCAATTGCGCGCGTGCGGTCAGATAGGCGCGGTCCGTCAGCCCCTGCACCGGCACGGGCACGAAATCCGCATCCGCGACGAACAGGTTGCGATCAGCAAAGGCCAAGCGCCCGGCTTCCGAAAACAGATGCGCCGCATCCACCCCGCGCGGGTCTAGTCGCGGCATGTCGAAATGCTCAAGCAGGCCAAGGATTTGCGCGACCGCGACCCCACCCGAAGATGGCGGCGGAAAGCCACACACCCGAAAACCGCGATAAGGCGTGCAAAGGGCGCTGCGTTGGCGCGGCTGGTAGCGCGTGAGGTCTTCCAGCGCCATGACGCCCGGATTGGTCGGGTGGTTGCGGATGGCGGCGATGATGTCTTCCGCAATCGGGCCCTGTTGCAGCGCCGCCGCGCCATCACGCGCCACGGCGCGTAGGGTCTCAGCCAGGGCCGGGTTGCGCAGCCGATGCCCGACCGGCAGGGGCACGCCATCGGGGGTGAAGAAATAGGCGCCAGCGCCAGAGTCCCGGCGCAGCAGCAGCGTATCGGCGGCGATTTCACGCGCAAGGCGCGGACTGACGGGGAAGCCTCCCTCGGCCAGGCGAATGGCGGGCTCCATCAGCCGCGCCCAGGGTAGCTTGCCATGGGCGCGATGCGCTGCTTCCAGCACCGGCAGCGCCCCCGGCACGCCAACAGCCCGCCCGCTGGCCATGGCTTCCAGGAAGGGCATGGGCCGGCCATCACGGAGAAACAGCGCGGGCGTTGCGGCGGCGGGCGCGGCTTCCCGCCCGTCCCAGGCTTCCATGCCACCATCGGCAGCACGGCGGAACATAATGAAGGCGCCGCCACCAATGCCGGAGGATTGCGGTTCCACCAGCGTCAGCACCGCCTGCACAGCCACCGCGGCATCAAGCGCGCTGCCGCCATCCCGCAAGACGCCAAGCCCGGCTTCAACGGCCAAAGGATGGCCCGCCACGACCATATGGCGCTGCGCCGGTTGCGCGGCGGCGGGCAGCGCCGAGAGAAGGATGACAAGAGAAAGGAGGAAACGAATCATGGTGCGGGCCTGCTGGTTTGCGCCACAATAGCCCCATGCCCCGCCAAACCCCACCCACCCATCGCCTGTTACGAGGCAGGCGCGCTTATGTGGCGGGGCAGGATGCCGAGGCCCTCGCCGCCGCCGCGCTGACCGCCGAGGGCTGGCAAATCCTTGCCCAAAGATGCCGCACCGAAGCCGGCGAAATTGACCTGATCGCCGAACGCGACGGCCTGCTCGCCTTCATTGAAGTGAAGGCCCGGCCATCGCTGACGGAGGCCGCCTTCGCCCTTGGCCCGCGCCAACGCGCCCGGCTGGTCGCCGCCGCTGAGGCTTGGCTTGCCACCAATCCCGGCCATGGCGCGGCGGGGATGCGCTTTGATGTCATGCTGGTGGCGGCCGATGGCACCATCCGGCGCATCGCCGATGCCTTCAGAATTGGCGATGTCTAGTGCGGTTCCCGTTCACACCAGTTCACGGAAACCGCACTAAGCTTTTGTTTGATCGTGTTTTCCGAGTCGCCAAGTGATTCCACTTGGCTTGAAAACACTCAACCCGGCTTCTCCGCCATCATCAGGTAATTCACCCCCGTATCGCGGGTGATGCGCCAGGCGCCCGAAAGCCCCATTTCCATCCCGGCCAAATCAGCCACGCGCAACCCCGTTCCGCGCAGCCCCGTGCCAAGCTCAGCCGGGGTTACGAACATGCGCCAATCATGTGTGCCCACCGGCAGCAGCCGTAGCAGATATTCGGCCCCGAGTTTCGCCATCAGGAAGGATCGCGGCGTCCGGTTCAGCGTGGAAAGAAACACCATCCCCCCAGGCCGGGCGGCGCGCGCCAAAGCGGCCAGGAAGGCCGCGCGTTCCGTCACATGTTCAATCACTTCCAGGCAGACCACCGCGTCAAAGCTGCCCGCTTCCTCGGCCAAATCCTCCGGCCCGCCCTGGCGGTAATCAATCGCCAGCCCGCCCGCCGCAGCATGGGCGCGGGCGGCGGCCAGGGCCTCCGGCGCGGCATCCATCCCTGTGACCTCGGCACCCAGCCGGGCGAGTGCCTCAGAAGCCAGCCCCGCCCCGCAGCCCACATCCAGCACCCTAAGCCCCGCCAAAGGCGCCGCCCCCGCAGGTTTGCGGCCATGGGCGAGGGCCAGCCTTTCGGCAATCCAGCCAATACGCACCGGGTTCATCCGATGGAGCGGCTTCATCGGCCCATTCGGATCCCACCAGCGCGCCGCGAGCGCGTCGAATTTGGCGATTTCCGCCTCAAGCGCCGTTGCTTCCGCCAAGATGCTGCCCTTTCTTGCGCTGAACCTTCGGGGTGGGTTGCGCGTCCCCGGCCCCCCCGGTATCTGTCCCGCCCCGCGCGCCGGTGCAACCGCCGGCCATTCCTTTTCCGCCCCGCCCAGGGAAAAAAGCCTTCTATGGCCCGTATCGTCATGAAATTCGGCGGCACCTCAGTCGCTGATCTGGATCGTATCCGCAATGTCGCCGCCCGCGTGAAGCGAGAGGTGGATGCCGGCCATCAAGTCGCTGTCGTGGTCTCCGCCATGTCGGGCGTCACCAATCAGTTGGTGAAATGGTGCCAGGACCTCTCGGCACTGCATGATGCCCGCGAATATGACACTGTGGTCGCAACTGGTGAGCAAGTCACAACCGGCCTGACCGCCATTGCGCTGCAAGCGATTGGCGTTGATGCGCGTTCCTGGCAGGGCTGGCAGGTGCCGATCATCACGGATCAGGCGCATGGCAAGGCGCGGGTTGAAAGCATTGATGGCGCCGCGCTGATTGAACGCATGCAGCAAGGCCAAGTGCCGGTGGTGGCGGGCTTTCAGGGCATTGAGCCCTCGCGCAACCGCATCACCACCCTTGGCCGTGGCGGGTCCGATCTTTCGGCTGTCGCCATCGCCGCCGCCGTGAAGGCAGATCGCTGCGATATTTATACCGATGTGGATGGCATCTACACGACCGACCCGCGCATCGTGCCGCGCGCGCGCAAGCTGGAACGCATTTCCTATGAGGAAATGCTTGAACTCGCTTCCGTTGGCGCCAAGGTCTTGCAGACGCGTTCGGTCGAACTTGCGATGAAGCAGCGTGTACGCGTGCAGGTGCTCTCAAGCTTTGAGGATAAGCCAGGCTCGCTCGTGGTTGATGAGGATGAAATCGTGGAACAGCCCGTCGTTTCCGGCATCGCCTATTCGCGCGATGACGCCAAGATCACGCTCCGCCGTGTGCCGGACAGGCCCGGTGTGGCCGCTGCCGTGTTTGGCGCGCTCGCGAAGGCCAATGTGAATGTGGACATGATCGTCCAGAATATTGGCGCCGATGGCAGCACGGACATGACATTCACCATCGGCAAGGTTGATCTCGCCCGCACGCAGGATGTGCTGGCAAAGGCGCGCAGCGATCTTGGCTATGAAGCGCTGCTGGCTGACCCGGATGTGACCAAGATCAGCGTGGTTGGCATTGGGATGCGAAGCCACGCCGGGGTTGCGACCACCATGTTCAAGGCGCTGTCCGAAAAGGGCATCAATATCCAGGTGATTTCCACCAGCGAAATCAAGGTGAGCGTGCTGGTCAGCGCTGACTACACCGAACTTGCGGTACGTGCCCTGCACACGGCCTATGGTTTGGATGCGCCGGCATGAGTGACGACATGACCAAGGCCCTGGCGCAGCTTGATCGGCTGATGGCGCGTGGCGCGGCGTTTCTGGGCGCGCGCTATGCCATCATGGGTGGCGCCATGTCCTGGGTCAGTGAGAGGCATTTGGTCTCCGCCCTTTCCAATGCCGGCGCCTTTGGCGTGATTGCCTGCGGGGCGATGGAACCGCCGCGCTTGGCGGAGGAAATCGTGGGCACGCAGGCGCTGACCAGCAAGCCCTTCGGCGTCAATCTGATCACCATGCACCCAAGGCTGGATCAGCTGGTGGATACCTGCCTTGCGGCCCGCGTTTCCCACATTGTTTTCGCCGGCGGCATTCCGCCGGGCACCGTGATCAAAAAGGCCAAGGACGGCGGCGCGAAGGTTGTCTGTTTCGCGCCCGCGCTTGCGCTGGCGAAGCGCCTGATCCGCGCCGGGGCGGATGCTTTGGTGATTGAAGGCAGCGAAGCGGGCGGGCATATCGGGCCAGTTTCCCTGACCGTTCTGGCGCAGGAAATCCTGCCCCATATTCGTGATGTGCCGGTGTTTGTGGCGGGTGGCATTGGCCGCGGTGAGGCAATGCTGTCCTATCTTGAAATGGGCGCCGCTGGCGTGCAGCTCGGCACGCGGTTTGTCTGTGCGCGGGAATCCATCGCGCATGCCAATTTCAAGCAGGCCTTCATCCGCGGCAATGCGCGCGATGCCATGCCGACCATTCAATTGGATGAAAACTTCCCCGTGATCCCGGTGCGCGCCCTGCAAAATCAAGGCACCAAGCGCTTCCTGGAACATCAGGCCGAGACCATTCGTCGCTTCCAATCGGGCGAACTGACGAAGGAAGCCGCGCAGCTTGATATCGAACATTTCTGGGCCGGGGCGCTGCGCCGTGCCGTGATTGATGGCGATGTCGAAAATGGCTCCCTCATGGCAGGGCAATCGGTTGGCATGGTTACAGGCGAACAATCCGCCGCTGAAATCATCGCTGAATTGCGCGATCAGGCCGCACAAGCGATAATGGCGCGCTCAGCCGTCGCAGCCGTCTGATCCGCAGGAAAGCCCATGAAGCGCTCCGCCCGCACCGAAAATGCCGTCCAGGAAGCCGCCCGCGTTGGCGAGGAACTGCGTGAGGCGCGGATCGCCCTTGGCGTAAGCGTTGAGGATGCGGCGACCCAGCTTCGCATCAATAAGCGCTATCTGATGGCGCTTGAGGAAGGGCGGGTGAAGGACCTGCCTGGTGCTGCCTATGCCGTTGGTTTCGTGCGGTCTTACGCCATGGCCCTGGGGTTGGATGCGGATGATGCGGTGCGGCGCTTTCGGGATGTATCCGGCACGGCGGTGACGAAATCGGGCGAATTGGTTTTCCCGGAACCAGTGCCCAGCCGTGGCATCCCGACCGGTATTTTGGCCGCGATTGGGGTCGCAATTGCACTGGCGGGTTACATCGCCTGGTATCAATGGACCGGGCGCGGTGCGCGGGTGGTGGATAGCGTGCCGCCGCTGCCGCCCCGGCTGGAAAGCGCGGCTGACGCCAGCGCTTCTCCGGAAACGCCCAAGGCCCCGGTTGCGGAACCGCCCGCACCTGCCGCCCCGGCGCCAGTCGCCGCGCCGCCACCGCCCCCGCGCATAGACCCCGACAAACCGCGCATCGTGATCCGCGCCAAGGGCGAAAGCTGGGTGCAAATCAGGGATAATCCGGCAAATCGGGTGATCACGGATCGCGTGCTGCGTGCTGGTGAAACCGTCGAAATTCCCAATCGCCCAGGGATCGCGCTGACCACGGGCAAGGCCGAAAACCTGGACATTCTGCTGGATGGGCAGGAAGTGGACCCCTTCGGCGGCCCTGGCGTGCGGCGCAATATCGCGCTGGAGCCAGACCGGCTGCGGGCACCGCCTGCGCCGGCAGCGCCGCGCCCAGCGCCCGCAGCACCAGCGCTGCCCACCCCGCCACGGCCCTGACGCGTTTCAAGGCTTTCGGCGCGGCGAAAGCCCCGGCATAATCGCGGGACAAAACCACGCTTGGGGTCCGCCTTATGTCCTATCGTCCCTACCAGAAGATCGAGCGCCGCAAATCCCGCCTGATCCATGTCGGGCGCGTGCCGGTGGGGGGCGGTTCGCCGATCTCCGTCCAGACCATGACCAATACGCCGACCGAAGACGCGGCGGCGACGATTGCGCAAATCCGCCGCAGCGAATTGGCCGGGGTTGATATTGTGCGCGTGTCCTGCCCGACCGAGGAAGCAACGGCGGCCTTGGCTGAGATTGTCCGCGAAGTGAATGTGCCGATCGTGGCCGATATCCATTTCCATTACCGCCGCGCGATTGAAGCCGCGCAGGCGGGTGCGGCGTGCCTCAGGATCAATCCAGGCAATATCGGGTCCAAGGAACGCGTGAAGGAAGTGATCAAGGCGGCGCGCGATCACGGCTGTTCCATCCGCATCGGCGTGAATGCCGGCAGCCTTGAGAAGCATTTGCTGGAAAAATACGGCGAACCCAATCCGGAAGCTTTGGTGGAAAGCGCGCTATGGCATGCGGATCATCTGCTGCAAGAAGATTTCCACGAATTCAAGATCAGCGTAAAGGCATCGGACGTGTTTCTGGCCGTCGCCGCCTATCAGCAATTGGCCGAAGCCTGCGATCATCCCTTGCATATTGGCATCACGGAAGCGGGCGGCAAGCGCACCGGCACGGTGAAATCCGCCATCGGCCTTGGGTCCCTGCTGTGGGCCGGCATTGGCGATACCTTGCGCGTTTCTTTGTCTGCCGAACCGGAGGAAGAGGTTTCGGTCGGCTGGGAATTGCTGAAATCGCTGCATCTCCGCCATCGCGGGGTGAAGGTGATTTCCTGCCCCAGCTGCGCGCGCCAGGGCTTTGATGTGATCCGCACGGTGGAAAAGCTGGAGGAGCGACTTTCGCATATTGTTGAGCCGATCAGCCTTTCCATCATCGGCTGCGTGGTGAATGGCCCCGGTGAGGCGCTGATGACCGATATCGGCCTGACCGGCGGCGGCGCTGGCACACATATGGTCTATAGCGCCGGCAAGACCGACCACACGATCCGGACCGAGGAAATGGTGGATCACATTGTGGGCCTTGTAGAAGCCAAGGCCGCCCAGCTTCGGACGGCGAAGGCGGCGGAAGACGCAGCACGCGCGGCGGAATAAGCCGCGCCTTACCCCTTGCCCCGGGCGCCCGCCCGGCGATACAGGCTAGTCATGTCCAGCCAATTGCAGCCCGCCCGTGGCACCCGTGACCTGATCGGTGAGGAATTCCGCCGCCACCATGCGGTGGCCGAAGTCGCGCGGCGCATCTCCGCCCTTTACGGTTTTGAGGAATGGGCGACGCCCATTTTTGAGGACACGCGCGTCTTTGCCCGCGGGCTTGGCGATACCTCCGACGTTGTCTCCAAGGAAATGTACAGCTTCACCGATCGCGGTGGGGAAAGCCTGACTTTGCGCCCGGAAATGACGGCGGGTGTGTGTCGCGCGCTGGTTTCGAACGGCCTCACGCAATCCAACCTGCCGCGCAAGGTTTTCTATGCAGGGCCGATGTTTCGCTATGAACGCCCGCAAAAGGGGCGCTATCGGCAATTCCACCAGATCGGCATTGAAATCCTGGGCGCGGCAGAACCGCTGGCCGATGCTGAGGTGATTGCCTGCGGCTGGCATATCCAGCAGGAACTCGGCATCGCCGAAGGCACGGTGCTGGAAATCAATACGCTGGGCGATGCGCCATCGCGCGATGCCTATCGCGCCGCGCTGGTTGCCTATTTTACCGCCCATCGCGATGCGCTGAGCCATGACAGCCGCGTGCGCCTTGAAAAAAACCCTTTGCGTATCCTGGATTCCAAGGATGAGACGGATTGCGCCATTGTCGCCGGCGCACCGCTGATTGGTGACCATCTCACCGCCGAAGCGGCAGCGTTCTACAGCACCGTGAAGAAACACCTGACGCGCTTTGGCGTCCCCTTCCGCGAAAACCCGCGCATTGTGCGGGGCCTCGATTACTACAGCCACACCGCCTTTGAATTCGTGACCGAAAGGCTCGGCGCGCAGGGCACTGTGATGGCGGGTGGGCGCTACAACGGGCTCGTTGAGGAAATGGGCGGGCCGCCGACACCTTCCGTCGGCTGGGCGGCGGGCATTGAACGGCTGGCGATGCTGCTGCCGCAAAGTCCCGCGGCGCCGCGTCCGGTGGCGGTGATCCCGGTTGGCGATGAAGCGGAAGGCCCCGCGCTTGATATGCTGGGTGCCTTGCACCGCGCCGGCATCGCGGCCGAGATTGCCTATCGCGGCAATCTGAAGCGGCGGATGGAACGCGCCAATCGCATCAATGCCCGCGCCGCCGTCATTTTGGGCGAGGCCGAAATCGCCGCCGGTGTCGCGCAATTGCGCGATTTGGATGCCGGCACGCAGGAAAGCGTGGCACTCGCGGATATCCCCGCCCGGCTGAAATGAGCCTGCCATCCCGCCTTGATCGGCTGCTGTCCCGTGCGGAGGAGCTGCGCCATATGCTCTCCACCGCGCCGGGGGCGGATATTGGTGCGCTCAGCAAGGAATTAGCAGAGCTTGAGCCGCTCGTTGAAAAATACGCTGAATATCGCGCGGCTGAACGAGCGCGCGATGAAGCCCAGGCCATGCTGGCCGATCCCGAAATGCACGAATTGGCAGAAGCCGAATGGCTCTCGCAAAAGGAACGCGTGCCCGCGCTGGAACATGAAATCCGCATCATGCTGCTGCCCCTCGATGCGGCGGATGAACGCAGTGCCATTCTGGAAATCCGGCCGGCGGCGGGCGGGGATGAGGCCGGGCTTTTCGCCGCCGAACTGTTCCGCGCCTATCAGCGCTATTCGGAAGGGCGCGGCTGGCGTTTTGAAGTGCTGGATTACGACGAAAATGAATTGGGCGGCATCAAGGGCGCGACGGCTGAGGTCGCCGGGCGCGGAGTTTTCGCGCGGCTCAAATACGAAAGCGGTGTGCATCGCGTCCAGCGTGTGCCCACCACGGAAACACAGGGGCGCATTCATACTTCCACCGTGACCGTCGCGGTGCTGCCGGAAGCGGAAGAAGTGGATGTGCAGATTGAAGACAAGGATTTGCGCATTGATACCTATCGCGCTTCGGGTGCCGGTGGGCAGCATGTGAACAAGACCGATAGCGCCGTGCGCATCACCCACATGCCAAGCGGCATTGTGGTCGCGATGCAGGAAGAAAAAAGCCAGCACAAGAACCGCGCCAAGGCGATGAAGATATTGCGCGCTAGGCTTTATGAACAGCAGCGCAATGCCGTTGATCAGGCGCGTGCTGCGGATCGGCGGAGCCAGGTCGGCACCGGTGATCGTTCTGAACGCATCCGCACCTATAATTTCCCGCAAGGCCGCGTT
The DNA here is from genome assembly GCA_016869735.1 of Alphaproteobacteria bacterium. Lineage (GTDB taxonomy): Bacteria > Pseudomonadota > Alphaproteobacteria > Acetobacterales > Acetobacteraceae > Neoroseomonas. The sequence continues at coordinate 23,353 of VGDL01000001.1, read as the reverse complement.
ACGGATCACCGCATCGGCCTCACGCTGCATAAGATTGACCGCGTGATGCTGGGTGATTTCGATGATGTCTTTGATGCGCTGATAGCCGAAGATCAGGCGGCGCGGCTCGCGGCGGAAGCGGCGTGAAGGAAGCGCCCTGCGCCGATCCTGCCGGCACGATTGGCTTTTTTCTCTGTCAGGCCGGGCAAAGGCTGCGCGGCGCGGCGATTGAAGCACCACGCCTGGAAGCGCGCCGGCTGCTGGCGCATGTGTTAGACACGTCCGAAGAAGCGCTGCTCCGCGATCCGCGCGCGGCGGTGCCGGCAGACAAGGCGCAGCATTTCGCTGCCTTGCTCGCGCGGCGTGTCGCGCATGAACCGTTCGCCTATCTGACCGGGCGCGTTGGTTTCTGGACGCTCGATCTGGAAGTCTCCCCCGCCACGCTGATCCCGCGCGCCGATAGCGAAACGCTCGTGGAGGCAGCGCTGGCAGCCTGCCCGGATAAGGGCGCGGCGCTGCGCGTGCTGGACCTTGGCACCGGGACCGGGGCCTTGCTGCTGGCGGTGCTGAGTGAATTTCCGGACGCAAACGGGATTGGCATTGACCTCAAACCCGCAGCGGCGGCTCTAGCGGCGCGCAATGCGGCGCGACTGGGGTTGGCAGCAAGGGCGCACTTCCTGGCTGGCGATTGGGCGGCGGCACTCGCCGGGCGGTTTGACCTGATCCTCTGCAACCCGCCCTATATCGAAAGCGCAGCCATCCCTGGGCTGATGCCGGAAGTGGCGCGGCATGAACCGGCCTCGGCGCTTGATGGCGGGGCGGATGGCTTGGCAGCCTATCGGCGCATCATTGCCGATCTGCCGCGGCTTTTGGCGCCTCAGGGCATAGCGGTGCTGGAATTGGGGGCCGGCCAGCAGGCGGCAGTGGAAGCCCTGGGCAGGGCAGCCGGCCTGACGCCCGAAGCCTGCTCAGCCGATCTGGGTGGGGTGCCACGCGCCCTTGTGCTGCGCGGCGCGTGATTTTGCCCTTGGCGCGGCGGGGCTGAGGCGCTACAAGTCCTTTGCGGTGAGGCGAGGAAGTTCGATTCCCCTCCCTGATCCCGAAAAGCCTTATGGGTATTTGCCCGGTCCTTTCGGCACCGTTTGGATGCAACAGACTCGGAATTCAGGACGTATCCCAGGGCCTTGGCCCGCTGCGCCCCGGAAATGCCGAATGCGGAATAGCGAAACGCAATACAGATGAACATGAAGCGCATGCGCGGCCGGGGCGGTCACCGTCATGGTGGGGGCGGCCAGTTCCGCCATAGTGGCGGGGGTGGCGGCCAGGGTGGCGGCCAGCCGCTCAATCGCAACCACGTTTTTGATTCGAACGGGCCGGATTTGCGGCTGCGCGGCACGGCGCAACAGCTTTTCGAAAAATACCTCCAGCTTGGGCGCGATGCGACCAGCGGCGGGGATCGCGTGATGGCGGAAGGCTATTTCCAGCATGCGGAGCATTACTTCCGCATCCTTAACGCCATGAACCAGGCCGCGATGCAGCATCAGCAATATCAGCAGCGCCGCTACCAGCCGCAGGACGGTCAGGAAGGCCAAGAAGGGCCGAATGGCGGTGAAGGCGGCGATCAGCCGGAATATCGCGGCGAAGCGCAAACCATCACGCCCGATTTGAATGAAAGCGGCGCGGAGGTGGTTACCCCCGCCAAGCCAGCACCGGCGCCCGAAGCGGCGTAAAACCCACAAGCCTTGCCGCCCGGCGCGCGGCGCCGGGTTTGGGGAGTTGACCATGCCCGTGAACCCCGCTGACGGCGCCGTGCTCGGCGCGCTTTATGGCACCGATGTCATGCGCGCCGCCTTTGGCGAAGACGCCTATTTGCAAAAAATGCTGGATGTGGAAGCCGCCCTTGCGCGCGCACAGGCCAGGCTTGAGATCATCCCGGCGGAAGCAGCCGCCACCATTACCCGCGTTGCTCAGGCCGAGGCGCTGGACCGCGCCGCGCTTGCCGCAGCCACGCGCAATACGGGCTATCCGGTGGTTGGCCTGGTCAATCAGCTTTCCAAATTGGCCGGGGACGATGCCGGGCGCTGGACCCATTGGGGGGCGACCACGCAAGACATCATGGATAGCGCGCTGGTGCTGCAAATCCGCGATGGCCTCGCGCTGATTGAAGCGGATTTGCGCGCGACTATTGCGGGGTTTGCGGCGCTCGCGGCACAGCATCGCGGAACGGTGATGGCTGGGCGGACGCATTTGCAACACGCCTTGCCGGTGACCTTCGGCTGTAAGGTGGCGGTTTGGGTCAATCCACTGATCACGGCGTTGGAACGGCTTGAACAATTGCGGCCGCGCGTGCTTCGCCTTGGCTTTGGTGGTGCGTCCGGCACGCTGGCATCACTTGGTGATCAGGGCCTGCCGGTGGCGCGGGAATTGGCGCGCGAACTTGACCTGATCGAAGCGGATATCCCCTGGCATGTGGCGCGCGATGGCGTGGCGGAAGTGGCCTGCTGGCTTGGCGTGCTTTGCGGCAGCCTTGCCAAGATCGGCACGGATGTGATGCTGCTGATGCAAACGGAATTGGCCGAAGTGGCCGAACCGCATGTGCCAAAGCGCGGCGGGTCTTCCACCATGCCGCAAAAGCGCAACCCGATCGCGTGCGAATATATCCTGGCGCAAGCGCGCGGCGTTCATGCGCTGGTGCCGCAAATGCTCTCTGCCATGGCGCATGATCTGGAACGCGGCACCGGCCCCTGGCAGGCGGAAGCCCTTGCCCTGCCGCAAGCCTTTCTGCTGACCCATGGCGCGGTGGCTCAGGCGCGCTTTCTGGCCGAAGGGCTTGAAGTGGATGCGCCGCGGATGCGCGCCAATATGGCAGCCACCAACGGCATGATCATGGGTGAGGCCGTGATGATGCGGCTTGCCCCCATTCTGGGCCGGGGAGAGGCGCATCATCAGGTAAATGACGCCTGCGATGCGGTGCGTGCCGAGGGCATTACACTGGCCGCCGCCTTGTCGCGCATTCCCGCCATCGCCGCGCGGCTGGATAAGGCGGCGGTTGAAGCCATGACCGACCCCAGCAGTTACCTTGGCAGCGCGGGGGCATTCACGGATCGTCTGGTGGCGCGGGCAAGGGTTTTGCTTCACGCCTGAAGCTTGCGGGACGCAATATTTAACATTCGCCTGGGCTGCCCCATATGCAGCCCATGCCGCCTCTTGCCCGCGCCCTTTGCGTCCTGCTGCTCGCGCCTTTGCTCGGCGCGCCGGCGGAACGCCTGCCGACGCCGGACCCGCTGCGCGCCGCAGGTTGGCAGAAGGGCGGCTGGTCCGGCCTCAAGCCCGCGACCTTCGAAGCGCTGCCCGACGGCAGCTTGCGTATCATCGGCCAAGGCCAGGCGAGTTTCGTCTGGCGCCCCGTAGCGCAGGCGGATGCCTGTCTCTATTGGCGCTGGCGGGTGGATCAGGGGCCGCCGCCCACACCACTGGACCGCAAGGGCGGGGATGACCGCGCCATTGCGCTGACGGTCGGCTTTGATGGCTGGCCTCCGGATGCGAGTTTCTTGCAAAAGGCGCAATTCACCCTGGCCCAGGCCATGGCCGGGGATCACCGCCTGCCGCGCAGCATGATTACCTATGTCTGGGGCGGCACGGGTCAGGAACCGCGCCCCTTTGCCAGCCCCTATGTGGCCGGGCTCGGCAAGGTTTATGTGCTGCGCCCAGCCACCGCCCCGCGCCAGCAATGGTTCGACGAAAAGATTGACCTCGCTCAGGATTGGCGCGCTGCCTTCAAAGGCCGGGCGGTGCCGCCGGTGCTTGAAATCATGATCGGCACCGATGTGGATGACACGAATGCGCGGCTGGATGCACGGATAGATCGCATCCGCTTCGTCCCTTGCTGAAATCACGGCGCCGCCATGATCCGGCGCAAGAAAGCGCGCGGCGGCAATGCTAACAGGCAGCGCGATACCAGGAGGGCAGCATGACCGACCCGTTACCCACCATCTGGAACCCTGATCAGCGCATCGGCGATATGCTGAAGGGCAAGCGCGGCTTGGTGGTGGGCATTGCCAATGCCGATTCCATTGCCTTTGGTGCCGCCGCCAAGCTGCGGGCCTTTGGTGCAGACCTTGCCGTGACCTGGCTGAATGACAAGGCCGAACCCCATGTGCGCCCCTTGGCCGAACAGCTTGGCGCTGAAATCTCTATGAAGCTGGATGTCGAAGCGCCCGGCGAAATGGAAGCGGTGTTTGAACGCCTGGCGCGTGACTGGGGCAAGCTTGATTTCGTGATACATTCCATCGCCTTCGCCCCGCGCGCCGATTTGCATGGCCGCGTGATTGATTGTTCGGCGGATGGCTTCGCCCAGGCGATGCGCGTTTCCTGCTGGTCCTTCTTGCGCAGGGCGAAGCTTGCGGAACCGATCATGGCGCCCGGCGGCGTTTTGGTGACCATGAGCTATTACGGCGCCGATAAGGTTGTTGCGAACTACAACATCATGGGGCCGGTGAAGGCCGCACTTGAAGCCTCGGTCCGGTATACGGCGGCTGAACTTGGGCCAAGCGGCATCAGGGTTTTCGCGGTCTCGCCCGGGCCGCTCCGCACCCGTGCGGCCAGCGGGATTGCACAATTTGATGAATTGATTGCGGATGCCAAGGCACGCGCACCGGCGCAGCGGCTCGTGGATATTGCGGAAGTCGGCCGCGTGGTGGCGTTTCTGGTCAGCGGCGCGTCATCCGGTATGACGGGTGATACGATTTATGTTGATGCGGGGTTGCACAATGTCGCCTGAAGGCAAGCAGGCCGCGCTTTTGGTGCTGAATGCGGGCTCTTCATCACTGAAATTCGCGGTCTTTGCTGTTCAGCAAAGCAGTTTAACGCAGCGCTATGATGGCCAGTTGGAAGGCATTGGCGCGGCACCGCGCTTCATCCTGCGCGATGCTGCGGGCGTGGTGCTGACGGAACGCCATTTCACGACAGCCGAAGCACCCAAGGGTCATGAAGGTGCTTTGGGGGTGATCCTGCAAGCGCTGACACCGCTGTTGGATGGCGCGGCCATTCGCGCCATTGGCCATCGCGTGGTGCATGGCGGGCGGGATTTGATCGCACCGGTCACGATCACCGATGCCATCATGGCAAAGCTCCGCGCGCTGGTGCCTCTGGCACCCTTGCATCAGCCGCATAATCTGGCGGGCATTGAAGCGGCTGCGCGGCATTTCCGGGCGTTCCCCAAATTGCCTGCTTCGATACGGCGTTTCACCGTACGCAAAGCCACGCCGCCGCGACCTTCGCGCTGCCGCCACGGTTTTTTGATCAGGGCATCCTCCGTTACGGCTTTCATGGCTTGTCTTACGAATACATCGCGCGCCGCTTGGCCGCCGAGGATGCGGCGCTGGGCCAGACGCGGCTGGTGGTGGCACATCTTGGCAATGGCGCTTCGCTTTGCGCCATTGAAGGCGGGCAAAGCCGCGCCACCACCATGGGCTTCACCGCCTTGGATGGCGTTCCCATGGGCACGCGCAGCGGCCAATTGGACCCCGGCGTGGTGCTGCATATGTTGGATAGTTTGCAGATGACATCGCAGGACATCTCGCATCTGCTGTATCATGAAAGCGGGCTGAAAGGCATGTCCGGCGTATCGCAGGATGTGCGCGCCATTGAAGCCGCCGGGACCGAAGCCGCCGAAGCCGCTTTGGATCACTTCGCCTTTCGCGTGCGCCGCGAAATCGGCGCTCTCGCTGCTTCCATCGGCGGCATTGACGCACTGATCTTCACCGCCGGCATTGGCGAAAATGCCCATGGGGTTCGCGCGCGCATCTGCGCCGGGCTTGGCTTTCTTGGCATCAACCTTAACCTCGAAGCCAATGCTGCCAATCGGCCAGAGATCGGCCGCGCTGGCGATCCCGTGCGCGTCCTGATCCGCCCGACGGATGAAGAAGCCATGATTGCGGAGCATGCCTTGGGATTGGTCGGCGCCGGCTGAGGCTTTACGAGCTTGCCTTGAAAGGCAAGCATGGCGGGAAACCAAACCGGAGGCCGCCATGCTCGACAATCCCCCGCTGCTCACCATTCATCGCGGCCATCGCCGCCCTGACAAGGCACTGATTGAAGCCTTTCGTGGCGCGCAGACCAGCCATTTGGTGGATGCCATGGAAGGGCGCGGCGCGCTTGATTACCGGATCAAGCCGATGGACGCGGATAATGCTGTCTTTGTTGGCCCGGCACTCACGGCGCTTGCCTATCCCGCCGATGTTGTTGGGGTTTATGGCGCGTTGCTGGAAGCCGAAGCGGGTGATGTGATTGTGGTCGCGAATGACGCCTATACTGCGACTGCGGTGATCGGTGATCTAGTGGCCGGCATGATGCAGAACAAAGGGGTGGCGGCCTTTGTGACGGATGGCTTGGCGCGGGACCGCGAGGGCATTGTCGCATCCCGCCTGCCGCTTTTTGCTGCCGGCATCATGCCGGCCTCACCCGCTGCCAATGGCCCGGCGGTGGTGGGCGCGCCCGTAACCCTTGGTGGGCAGCATGTGCGCCCTGGCGATATTATAGTCGGCGATGCGGATGGTGTGGTGGTGGTGCCACAGGATCAGGCGGAAGCGGTGCTGGAAAAACTCGCCGCCGTGCGTGCCGCCGAAGCCCGCGCCATTGCCGCTGTGGAAGCAGGTGCGACCAGCAATGACCGCATGCGCGCCATTGTTAGCAATGCGCGGATTATTGGTGCTTGAACCAAAACGCCGCCGGGCAGAAGCCAGGCGGCGCCATCGAGAAGGGGCGATTTCCGCCCCCGCCATCAATCCTTAAGCTTCGCAAGATAGGCCAACAAATCCTTCAACTGCTGTTCATTGCGCAGGCCAGCGAAAGACATGGAGCCCTGCGGCACGACTGATTTCGGGTTGGTGAGGTAAGCGGTCAGGCGTTCCTCATTCCAGGTCAGGCCACCTTCAGCGAGGCTCCGCATATTGGCCGAATAGCGGAAGCCTTCGATGGAAGCCGCTTTGCGCCCCACAATGCCCCAAAGATTGGGGCCAACACCGTTGCGCCCACCCTTATCAACCGTGTGGCAGGCGCGGCATTGGTTGAACACGCGCTGACCGGCATCCGCGTCCTGCGCGAAGGCCGGGGCAGTGATGGCAAAACCCGCCAGCAGGGCGGCGGAGAGAATAAGGCGACGCATCGATCAAAGCTCCCGAAAGCTGAAAGGCCGTGGTAACGGCGGAATGGCGGCATGGCGCAAATGGGCGCGCTTGGCAAACCCGCAAGGGTTCACGCCGCGCGTATTTCGGCGCTTTCACCTTCCTGCAATAGTTCCGCCAGGATGGGCTGCGCCAGTTCCGGCTGGGTGAAGGCCAAATGCAAACGCCCTTCAGCACGGGACACCACCCGCACCCCCAAGGCCGGGCCCATAGCATCAATCCTAAGCTCGCCCGCGGTGAAATCCGCCGCCCCACCCAGGAAAAGCGCACCGCTCAGCGAAAGGTCCAGCAATACGCCTTCACGCGCATTCAGCCTGGCCGGCACACCAAGCGAAAAGCCGCGCTTCGCGTCGCCGATCAGTACCGGAAAGGCGCCCGCGCAATGCCTCACCCAAATTCTGCCGGAAGGCGGCGATGGCATCGGCCAATTCATCCGCGCCCGATTGCAGGGTCCAGGCAGCTTCACCGGTATTGCCGGAATCCTGCGTCAGCGCCTCCATCCTGGTGGCGACATCAGCGGGATTCTCCGCCGCGCCGGTAATGGCGCGGGAAATTTCAGCCGTGGTTGCGGATTGTTCTTCCACCGCCGCAGCGACCGAGGTTGCCACCGCATCAAGTTCGGACACCGCGCCCCCAATACCATCCATGGCGGCCAAGGCGCGGCTGGCGGCAGCCTGCATGGCGGCGATGCGCCCGGCGATTTCTTCCGTGCTTTGCGCTGTGCGCTTGGCAAGGTTCTTCACCTCCCCCGCTACCACGGTAAAGCCCTTGCCAGCGGCACCGGCGCGCGCCGCTTCAATGGTGGCGTTCAGCGCCAATAGATTGGTCTGCCCGGCAATTTCCGCGATCAGGCGTGAAACCTGACCGATTTCATCCACGCTGCTCGTGAGTTCCACGAAAACCCGCCGCGCTTCATCCGTGCGTTGCATCACGCCGCGCGTCGATTCCCCAGCCCGCGACATTTGCTGGGCGATCTCCCCCGCCGCGCCAGCCAGCTCATCCGCGCCACGAGACGCTTCCTGCGCGCTGATCCGCCCTGAAGAGGCCGCGCTGGCCGAAGCCTCAGCGGCACGCGCGCCACCCTCCGCTGCCTCAGTCATCGCAGCGCAGTTTCGGCGCAGCATGGCAACGCGGCGGTCCAGATCCTCAAGCGCGGCGGCGGTTTCCGCTTCAATGGTGGCGGCCAGGCTGGCCAAGGATTGGTCCGGTGGCGGGACAATCATCGGCGCTGGGGCCAGGGGGGCAGGCGCGGGGCGCTGCCGCAAAGCCTCGGCCGCCGTCAGCATCTGGCGCCAGGGGCCATCGGCTTCGGTTGCGGCGAAGGGGGGAACGGCGTCACCCGCCGCCAAACGAGACAGCTTGCCGGCAAAGCCCGCCAACATGCTGCGCTGCCGCCAAAGCGCCCAACTGCCCAGCAACAGGCAAATCAGAACCCCCACCGCAAGCCCCGCGAAAAAACCCGGCGCTTGACCAGCAGCGGCGTCCTGACCCGCCACCGCCAAGCTGGGTTGGGCAAGCAAAAGCGTGACAGCAAGGGCTGGTTGGGGAAGTTCAGCTTTCATGGCGCGTCCTGGAGTCCAGCCCCCATTCTGCCGGTATTTCGCTACGAGCCGGTTAAGGCCCGTGCGGCTTGGCGCGATTGGGGCTAAACATGGCGAAGGTTTTAGGAACTGACGTATGGCCCAACGTATCGCCGTCATTGGCGCCCCTTCCCTGATCGGGCGCGAAATCCTGCGCTGCCTTGCCGAAACCAGCCTTGCGGGGGCCGAGGTCGTGGCGCTGGCCCCTGGCCGCGCGGCGGGGGCAGAGATTTCCTGGGGCGAAAAAGCCGTACTCAAGACGCGCGATGTGGCGCGGTTTGATTTTGCTGGCACGAACCTCGCGATTTTCGCCTGCGACGCCAAACTTGCCGCCGTTGAAGTCCCGCGCGCGGCGGCTGCCGGCGCGATGGCGATAGACCTTTCCGGGCATTTTCACCTGGAACCCGATGTGCCGCTGGTGGTGGCTGGCCTTAACGACCAGGCGCTGGCCAAGGCTCAAAAAAGGCGGATCATTGCCTGCCCCCTGCCCGCCAGCCTGATCCTGGCCACGGTGCTGAAGCCCTTGCATGAAGCCGCCGGCGTCCGCCGCGTGGTGGCCGCAACCTATCAACCGGCATCAGGTGTTGGGAAGGAAGGCATTGATGAGCTTTGGTCCCAGACGCGCGGCATTTTTGTGAATGACAATCCGGAAGCGCAGTTCTTCACCAAGCAGATCGCCTTCAATGTCATTCCGCATATTGATCGCTTCATGGCCGATGGCGCGACGCGGGAAGAATGGGCGATGGGCGTTGAAACCCGCAAGCTCCTCGGCCCCGATATCCAGGTGGCCGCAAGCTGCGTGCGCGTACCCGTGATGCTTGGCCTTGGCATGGCGCTGAACATCGCCTTCGACCAACCGATCAATGAACGCGATGCAAGGGAAGCTTTGCGTAAGGCGCCGGGCATCAGCTTGCTCGATCGGCGCGATGATGGCGGCTATGCCAGCCCCGCCGAGATTGTGGGGGAAGATATGGTCTATGTCTCCCGCATCAGGCGCGATGCGACGCTGCCGCAAGGGCTTTCACTTTGGGCGGTTGGCGATGATGTTCGGCTTGGCGCAGCGCTGAATGCGGCACGGATTGCGGAGGCGGTGGCACGGGATTAGGTATTAAGCATTTTTTCCTTGACAAAATAGGAAAAATTAGCCATAAAACCGGGCCCAGCCGAGGTCCCGCCCATGCCCCCATCCGCCCCCGCCACACCAGGAGAGATCACGGTAAGCGCCCCAGCGGGACGCCCCATCGCCTTTGAATTACTGTCCATTCTGCCCCTTCCCCTGCGTATTTTATTGACCGGCGCAGCCATTGCCGCCGTGCTGGGGGCGGGCGTGGCGCTTGGCCTGCCGGGGCCAGAGGCGCTTTTCGCCGCCTTCGCCGCGCCCGGTGCCACTGGCCTGCCAGCCCTTATTGGTATGATGATTTTCCTTGTGGGCATCGGCTTTGCTGCCTTCCTATGGTGGCTGGCAGCGCGCAGCTTCGCGCTGGTCGCCAACCCAGCCATAGGCCCGGAACGGCTGGCCGGCCTGCGCGACCTGCCGCTTGCCCTGCCGGAGGGCACGGTGCGCGCCTTGCTCGCGCTTATTGTAGGCGTGATCGGCCTGCCGCTTTTGCTGTTTTCCAAGACGCTGGGCCTGACAGATGCGATTGCCGGCTATGTAAATGGTATCGTCACCGGCGTTTTCGGCTTTTACTTCGGCACGCGCAGCACCGGGGCGGATGCGCAGAACGCCCGCCGGGCCAGTGAACAATTGGCCGAACGTGAACGCGCCAATGGCGCCCTTGCCGCCGAGGCTGCGGCCCTACTCGAAAAGGCCGAAGGCGCCGCGCGCGATGCTGCCCTGCCGGGGCGGATTGAAGCCACAAAGGGCAGCCTGGCGCGGCATATCGAAGTGGCCGGCTTGGTGTTGGATGAATTTGGCCCGCTGCTGCCCAAAGGCATGATCCCGGAAGGGGCAAGCCAGGCACTTGGCAAGGCGCGCGACGCCGCCGCAGCATTGGAAGGCCAGCAAAGCGGCCCCGGCGCTGAGGGCGCATTGAAGACTGCAACCGATGCCCTGGCGGGCTTGATCAGCGCGCAGCCCTTGGCGCCCCTGCTGCGCGGCGCGGCATCCTTGCTGCCGGCTGGCACGGCGCTAGGGCCCATTGGGGCAGTGGCGACGGTGATTGGGCTTGGCTGGCATTTCGGCGCGGCGGAATATCAGCGCTGGCGCGCACGCGTTTTGGCTGTCCCCTTCGCGCCGCAGTTTTTTGATGCGGGCTTGATCACGCCAAGCTCAGCAGAGCTTCGCATGGAGAGCTGCCCGATCTTCGCCCGCGCCTTCGGGGATGTGAAGGCACGGCCTGGTTTTTTTGCGGATCTGATCAGCAAAATCAGCCAGGATGATGCGGGGGCACGGCTTTGGGCCAAATATGGCGCTGACGCGGCGCGCTTTCCGGGTGGTGAAGCAGAAATTGAAGCGGGCTTGCAGGAATTCCGCACGGCCTTGCTTGCTGATCTTTCGGCGCGCGATGCGACGCCCGAGAAAATCGCCGCTGCCCTGGCGCCGCTGGCACCTGCGCCTGGCGCGCTGCCAAATGTGGAACAGGTGAACCGCCTGATGGATGAAGCCGGCAAGGCAGGCGCAGGCCAACCCGAAGCCCGCGCCGCCTTTGAAGCCCTGGTCATGCTGACCGGCCATTTGCGGGATAGAAAGCTTGATCCGGTAAGGCTGATCGCGGAGGTGATGCCATGATCCGCATGTTCATTACTGCGCTTCTTGGTCTTGCGGCCTGCAGCGCCCTTGATGCGCCCGTGGCGCAGTTGGCACGCTGGCAGAAGCAGCGCTTGGTCGGGGCGCTTGCTGCCATCGCCGATGAACCCGTGGTGGCTGATTGCGAGCCCGGGCGGGGTGAGCCCTGCCAGCGCCTGCATTTGATGCGCGCCGAAGCCTGCCTTGCAGTGGCCTTTGCCGATCGCCCCCCCAATGCCGCCTGCCCTGGTGCCAATGCGCGCGCAGCGGGCCTGCTTGCCTGCGCCGCCAGCGCTGCCCAGGCGGCTGAACAGGCGGCGGGAGAATTGCTGCTACCCGCGCGAAAGATCCGTACCCAAGCGCGGCTCTGCGCCATTGAAAACCTACCCCCTGCCATGGCCGCCCCGGCGGCGCGGGATTTGATCACGGAAGCCGCCCCCTTGGCCGATGCCGAAGGCGCCTTGCTGCGGGGCCGTGCCGCGCTTTCCGCAGCCAGACCTTCCGCCGGGCCTGAGGCCGCACGCTGCACCGCCGCGCAGCTTGCATTGGGGGAAGCGCATCGCGGCTTATTGCTGAAACCGAATGATTTGGCGCTGAAGCGGCTTGCCGATGATGCAGGCTTACGTGCGGCGCGCATCACCGATTGTCAGCTTTGAAACCAGGAGGATTTGTCATGGCCCTCGCCCGCGAACTCAGCCTCCGCCTGCCGTTGCAACGCGGTGATGATGTGCGCGCCGTGCAGCAGGCGCTGATCCGCGCCGGCATGCTGGCGGGTAGCGCCGATGGTATTTTTGGCCCAGCAACGCATCGCGCGGTGCTCAATTTCCAGCGGCGCATGCAAGCACGCCATGCAGGCTTTGCCGCGGATGGCATTGTGGGCCGGCAAAGCTGGAGCGCGCTTTTCCCCGAAGCCGCGCCGCATCCGCTGACCGGCGCGGCAACGCCCGAATCAGGGCTCGCGGCAGCGCCAAATTGGCGCGCCATGTTGCGCCCTTATGTGCAACGCCTGATGGCGGGCAGCGCGCCGCCAGTGGGGCAAGGGGGGCGGCGCTGGCGGCTCAGCCCCGAAGGGCTGCGCCTGGAAGGCTTTGTTGCACCGCCGCGCAGCAGCGGCAGACCAGAAACGGTCACGCGCTGTTGGCGCGATTTTCGCGCAGCCTTTGAAAGCTGCGCTGCGGCTTATGGCGTGCCGGTGGAATTGCTGATCGCGACCGCCTGCACGGAATCCGGCGGACGCGCCGACGCCATCCGCGAAGAACCTGGATTTGTGAGCGATGCGGCAACCCCGCACCGCGTCTCACCTGGAATGATGCAAACGCTGATTTCAACCGCCCGCGACGTATTGGCGGATGCCAGCATTGATCGGGTGCGATTGCTTGATCCCGCCACATCCATCCGCGCGGGCGCGGCGATGATTCGTGCCCAATCGATGCGCCGCAAATTGCCGACGCATTTCGACCCGCCCTTGGTGGCCATTGCCTATAATGCCGGATCGCTACGCGAACGCACCGATGGTGTCACCGACCCTTGGGGCATGGTGCAGACGATGCGTGGCGGGCACACCCATGCTGATGCCTTCAGCGCATTCTTCAATGATTGCTTCGCGGTATTCAAAGATGGCGATGCGCCCGCAGCGCTGACGCCGAGTTTCTGGGCGCTGCTGAAGGAATAGTTTCGGTCAGGAAAGCCGCGCCGCGCCTTCCGTCGCCAACAAGGCGAGCTTGCCCTCAGCGAAAACCGCAACCGGCGCGCGGCGCGCTTCATCCACCACAAGCACATCGCCGCGCAACCCGGCAGCAAGCCGCCCCCGATCAAAAAGGCCACAAGCTTCAGCCGGATTGGCGGAAACGAGCGCCCAGGCACGCGGCAAATCCAGCACGCCGCGCCCAGCCATAATGAAGGCCGCTTCCAGCATGGCCGGCCAGAAATAGTCGGACGCCAGCACATTCACCAAACCGCGTTCCGCGAGTGGCGCTGCTGAAGCCCAGCCCAAATGACTGCCGCCACGCACAACATTGGGGGCGCCCATCACAACGGCTTCACCCTCGGCGCGGGCATTGGCCGCGACTTCTTCCGTGATGGGAAATTCGCAAATTCGCGCGCCATGGGCACGAAACAAGGCACGGCGTTCAATACTGTCGTCATCATGGCTGAGCATCGGGATGCCAGCGCTTGTGGCGGCCTCAGCCAAACGCGCACGCGCTGCGGGGATTTCGGCGCGGCGTGCATAGACCTGCTGTGCCAGCGCCATGAAGGCATCCGCCTTCATCCCAGCGCGGCCGGCATATTTCGCGACTTCGTCCAGATTATTCAGCTTTTTCACAATGCTTGGCGTATGGTCATTGAAGCCCAGCAAATGCACATCGCCGGAAGCAATATCGCCCAAGGCATCATCCAAGGCATCAAAATTATCGGCTTCAAAGCGCAAATGTACGCGAAGATCAGTGGCAGCGCTTCCTTTCATCGCCCGCAGCGCCGCCTTCATGCCGCGCCAGGCGTCACGTGAACGCAAGCCAGGTTCCCAAGAAAGCGTCACGCCAAGATAAGCCGTGGTGATGCCGGATGAAATCAACTGCGTTGCCGAATCGCGCAGGGCGAGTGCGGCCGGAAAGCCAATGCCCGGGCGCGGTTGAAATTGCCGTTCATGCGCATCGCCGTGAATATCCACCAGCCCCGGCATGACAAGAAGGCCAGCGGCATCAAAACGCCGCGCATCACGCGCGGGATCCTCGGCGATGATACCATCCGCCATGAACAAATCATCATGACGCAACGCCATATCGCGCAGCACCCGCCCGCCTTGAATGATCCAGGCCATGCTCAGCTCTCCATCACCAATTGCACGCGCGCGGCGGCATAGCATGAGAGGGTCCAATCCACAGGCACGCCTTCTGGATCGGTATTCAGGGCTTCCGCGACCATCACAGGGCGGGAACGTGACTGCATCAATTGCTTCGCTTCTTCTGGCGTTGGCAGGCGCGCGGTGATGCGCGTGGATTGACGGCGATAATCCGGCACACCGCATTCCGCCAGCGCCACAGTGATGGAAGCCTGACGCGAAAGCGCATCCGCCAGCGCCGCGAAGCGCGGCAGCGGAAAATGGTGCAAGCCCAGAACCAACGGCCTGCCACTGGCAAGACCAAGCCGCGCCACCCTGAGAACCGGCCGACCGCGCCGGATGCGCAAACCCGCCGCCACCTGATTTTCGGCGGCAACTTCACTGATCTGCAAAATGCGGCCCGCCGCTTCACGATTCTGCCGGCGTATGGTTTCCGAAAAGCGTGTGCGGGGCCCGAGCGGATAATCCAGCACATCTTCCGCCACGAAGGCGCCGCGCCCCTGTTCCACACGAATAATGCCGCGCGATTCCAATTCTTCCAAAGCGCGGCGGACCGTGTGGCGATTGACCGCGAAACGCTCCGTCAAGGCGGCTTCCGTCGGCAGCCTTTCACCGGGCTGGCGCCCGCCACCCGAAATATCAGCTTCCAAGGCTGTCGCGATCTGTCGCCAGAGCGCAACCCCGGCACCGCGCGCCAAGGCAGGCTTTGTCATCAAAGTTTCAACCATCACCGCGCAAATCCATGACATATCCATATTGCATAGGCCGTGGCTTCCTGTCTATAGGTCTAGACAAGCGTCATGGCCCATTCCTCCCCCCCCTCCCCGCAAAACATCCGCCAAGGATGGATGTCCACACTCGCGCGCGCCTCGGTGGAGGAGCTTGCCGCAGGGCTTGCCGCATTGCCGCCATTGCCAGAAGCCGAAATTCTCCGTGCACCAGAAACAGGGCTGGTCATGGTGCGTGGCCGTGCCGGCGGCGATGGCGATGCCTTCAATCTTGGTGAGATGACCGTGACGCGCTGCGCCTTGCGGCTAGGCCCGCATATCGGCCATGCCTATGTCGCGGGGCGCGATCATTCAAAGGCGCGACTTGCTGCCGTGATTGACGCTGCCCTACAGGACGCCGCGTTGCATGATGCCATCATGCGGGCGGTTGTTGAACCCATCGCGGCCCGGCAACAGTCAACGCGAGAGGCCGAGGCCCGCAAGGCCGCCGCGACACGCGTTGATTTCTTTACCATGGCAACAATGCGATGACGCAGATGACCCCCGGCTTCGCCGATCGCGTGCTGGATGCACAAGCAAGCTTTCGCGCCATACTGGAAGCCATGAGCCGCCCTGGGCGCGTTC
This sequence comes from Alphaproteobacteria bacterium, assembly GCA_016869735.1. Lineage (GTDB taxonomy): Bacteria > Pseudomonadota > Alphaproteobacteria > Acetobacterales > Acetobacteraceae > Neoroseomonas. The sequence goes on along the minus strand of VGDL01000001.1, from coordinate 7,691 downwards.
AATGTATTGAAGCGCGCTTGTCTCCGCCAGCGCCGCTCTGCACCGCTGCCGCCGCTGCGCTTTTGGCTCTGGCGGATGCTGATACGCCGCTATGGCATGATGCCGGTGAGGCCGCTGCGGATTGGCTACGCTTTCACTGCGGCGCGCCCATTACAGGCATTATCAAGGATGCGCGTTTCGTATTGGCTTGCGGCGCGGCGCCTTCTTTGGATGCGCCCGATATTGGTACGGATGAGGACCCTCAATTGGGTGCAACGTTGATCCTGCAAGTGGCCGGGCTGGTTGCGGGTGAAGGCTGGCGGCTGACAGGGCCGGGTATTCAGCACGAACATAGGCTGCGTGTGCTTGGCGCACCTGCGGATTTCGTCGCGGCCTGGGCGCGCAATCAAGCGCTTTTTCCGCGTGGTGTGGATGTGCTGCTATGCGCCGGCGACAATATCGCTGCCCTGCCGCGCAGCGTTATGATGGCGGAGGGCTGATCATGTATGTCGCGGTCAAAGGCGGCGAGAAAGCAATCAGCGCCGCCCATGCCTGGCTGGATGAAACACGCCGTGGCGATACAACGCTGCCGGAATTGAGTGTCGCGCAGATCGAACAACAAATGGCGCTTGCTGTTGATCGCGTCATGGCGGAAGGGTCCTGTCATGATCGTTTTCTGGCAGCGCTCGCCATCAAGCAAGCCAAGGGCGATTTGATCGAAGCCGCATTTTTGTTGCGCGCCTATCGCACCACCTTGCCGCGCTTTGGTGCCTCAGCCCCGCTCGAGACAAGTAGCATGCGGCTGCGCCGGCGTATCAGCGCCACCTATAAAGAATTGCCGGGCGGGCAGGTGCTGGGGCCGACCTTTGATTATACGCATCGGCTGCTGGATTTCGCGCTGGCCGCCGAAGGGCGCGACGCACCAGCCACACCAGAAGCACCGGCGGATACAAGCGATGTGCCGCGCGTGACCGAATTCCTAGCGCGCGAAGGTTTGATGCAGCGTGAAAGCATGGCTGAGACAGAACCCGGCGACTTGACACGCGAACCGCTCAGCTTTCCGGCGCCGCGTCCGGTGCGGCTACAGAACCTGGCACGCGGTGATGAAGGGTTTTTGTTGGCACTCGGTTATTCGACGCAGCGCGGCTATGGCAATTCACATCCCTTTGTGGGTGAAATCCGCGTCGGCCATATCGGTGTTGAAATCACGCCGCCCGAATTGGGCTTTGCCATTGATATTGGCGATATCGGCATCACGGAATGCCAGATGGTCAATCAATTCAAAGGCAGCCGGACGGAACCCGCGCAATTTACCCGCGGCTATGGCTTGGTCTTCGGCCATGGCGAACGGCGCGCCATGTCCATGGCTTTGGTGGATCGCGGCCTGCGCGCGCGCGAATTGGGTGAGGATGCGGATGCGCCGGCGCAGCAGGAAGAATTCGTGCTGTATCATTCTGACAATATCGAAGCGACTGGCTTTGTGGAGCATCTGAAGCTGCCGCATTACGTTGACTTCCAGAGCGAGCTTGAAAACCTGCGGACCATTCGCCGCGCCGCCGAGGCTGAATTGCGGGAGGCCGCGGAATGACCGAAGCCGGCTATAATTTCGCCTATCTGGATGAAGCGACAAAGCGCATGATCCGCCGCGCCATCCTGAAGGCGGTCGCGATTCCGGGACACCAGATTCCCTTCGGCGCGCGTGAAATGCCGCTGCCTTACGGTTGGGGTACGGGCGGCATTCAGGTCACAGCATCGATCCTTGGCCCCCAAGATGTGCTGAAGGTGATTGACCAGGGCGCCGATGATACGACGAATGCGGTTTCCATCCGCCGCTTCTTCACCCGCGTTGCCGGCATTGCCACAACGGATGCAACGGGTGAGGCCAGCATCATCCAGACGCGCCACCGCATCCCCGAAAAGCCGCTGACCGAAAACCAAATCCTGGTTTATCAAGTGCCGCAGCCGGAACCGCTTTTCAAGCTGGAACCACACCGTGCCGAAACCAGGCGCATTCACGCCCTGGCCGATTACGGGCTGATGCATGTCAGGCTTTATGAGGATATCGCGCGGCTGGGCCATATTGCGAAAGCCTATGATTATCCGGTGATGGTGAATGAACGCTATTTGATGTCACCATCACCCATCCCCGCCTTTGACAATCCTAAAATGCACCAAATGGCCGCCTTGCAGCTTTTTGGCGCAGGGCGCGAAAAGCGCATCTATGCCGTGCCACCCTATACACCGGTGCGGAGCCTGGATTTTGAAGATCATCCCTTCCGCCCCATTCGCGCGCCACATGCTTGCGCGATATGCGGCAGCAGGACCAGCTATTTGGATGAACTCATCACCAATGATGCAGGCGGTCGCGCCTTTATTTGTTCCGATACGGATTACTGCCAGGAACGGCAGGAAGCACCAAAGGCGGCTGCGGAATGAACCTTTTGTTGGAAGCCCGCGGGTTGCATCTGAAATTCGGCGCCATTGCTGCGCTGGATGATGTGGCGATTGATGTCTCTGCCGGGGAAGTTGTGGCGATTGTCGGTGAAAGCGGCTCGGGCAAGACAACATTGCTGCGCGTGCTGGCCGGGCAAATGGCGCCCGATAGTGGCACAGTGCGTTACCTTGGTGGCGATGTGCTGGGCATGACGGAAGCGGAACGCCGCCGGCTGATGCGCACCGATTGGGGCTTTGTGCACCAAAACCCGCGGGATGGGCTGCGCATGGGTGTGTCGGCGGGCGGCAATGTCGGTGAAAGGCTGATGGCACTTGGCGCGCGGCACTACGGCAATATCCGCGATGAAGCGAAAGCCTGGTTGCAGCGTGTGGAAATTGACGCGGCGCGGATTGACGATCTGCCAAGACATTTTTCGGGAGGGATGCAGCAGCGCCTGCAAATTGCGCGCACGCTTGTCACGCGCCCCAAGCTTGTGTTCATGGATGAACCAACCGGCGGCTTGGATGTTTCAGTCCAGGCGCGCCTATTGGATTTGATCCGCGCGCTGGTGCACGAATTGGGGCTTTCCGTGCTGATTGTGACGCATGATATCGCGGCGGCACGCTTGCTCGCGGACCGTATTCTGGTGATGCGGCGCGGTCAGGTGGTGGAACAGGGGCTCACGGATCGTGTGCTGGATGATCCGCAGCATCCCTATACGCAGCTTCTTGTTTCATCGGTGCTGGCGGCATGACAATTCTTCTCCGCACGGAAGGTCTGGGCAAGACCTTCACGCTGCATTTGCAAGGCGGCACACGCATCCCGGTGCTGGGTGGCGTCGATCTTGCTGTACGGGCCGGCGAATGTGTCGCGCTTTCCGGGCCTTCAGGTGCTGGCAAATCCACGCTGATGCGGTGCCTTTATGGCAATTACGGCGCGGGCGCCGGGCGCATTTTGCTGGCGCATCAGGGGCGGGACCTTGATCTGGCTCGCGCCGATGCCCGCGCCGTGATTGAAGCGCGGCGCCAGACCATTGGCTATGTTTCGCAATTTCTGCGCGTTATTCCCCGCGTTAGCACGCGCGATATCGTCGCCGAACCCATGATGGCGCGCGGCGTTGCGCGGGTGGATGCGCTGGCGCGCGCCTCTGCCCTACTTGATCGCTTGAACCTGCCCGAACGCCTGCATGGCCTGCCCCCGGCGACATTTTCGGGCGGCGAACAGCAGCGCGTGAACCTTGCGCGCGGCTTTGGTCCGCGCCATCCGGTGCTGCTGCTGGATGAACCAACCGCGAGCCTGGATGCCGCCAACCGCGCTATTGTCATTGGCCTGATCGATGAAGCGAAGCAGGCTGGCACTGCCATTGTGGGCATCTTCCATGATGCCGAAGTGCGGGAAGCCGTGGCGGATCGTGTTTTCACCGTTGAACCCATGCAGGATGCCGCATGAGCGCCGAGACCATTCTGACCAATGCACGGCTTGTTCTGCCCGATGCCGTACTGGATGGCACGCTGGTGCTGCGCGATGGGCTGATTGCCGAAATCCAACCCGGCCGCAGCCAGGCGCGAGGCGCGCTTGATCTGCAAGGTGATCATCTGATCCCCGGCATTGTTGATGTCCACACGGATAATCTGGAACGCCAGGTGCTGCCGCGCGCCAATGCGCGCTGGCCTTCGCGTTCCGCCATGATTGCGCATGATGCGCAATGTGTCGCCGCCGGTGTCACCACTATTCTAGATGCGCTTTGCCTGGGTGATCTTGGTTTTGACACGGAACGCGGCCAGACCTTTCTGGATGGCGTGCGCGATCTTGATGAACTTGCTGATATAGGCGCGCTGAAGGGTGAACATCTTCTCCATCTGCGCTGCGAATTGCCCGCGCGGGATATGCCGCCCGCGCTAGACCCTGTGGCGGATCATCCGCGCGTGGTCATGGTAAGCCTGATGGATCATTCACCGGGTGTTGGCCAGTATCGCGACCTGGTACGTTATGCCGCGATGCGCAAGCGCCAGACGCAATGGAATGACGCACAGGTGCAAGCACGCATTGATAGCCTACTGGCGCAGCGTGCGGAGTTGCGAGAGAAGCAGCGCACTTGGCTTCTGGACCGCATTCGCCATCGCAACCTGCCGCTGGCGTCGCACGATGATGACACGCCATCAGAAATGGCGCGTAATTTGGCTGATGGCATCACAATTTCTGAATTTCCCGTCACCATGGAAGCTGCGCGTGCGGCGCGGGATTTGAAGGTGGAGGTGATTGCCGGCGCACCCAATATCGTCCGCGGCGGTAGCCATTCCGGCAATGTCGCCGCCGCTGATTTGGTGCGTGAAGGTTTGGCGCAGGCTTTCGCATCTGATTACGTGCCCGCTTCCATGCTGGAAGCCGCGTGGCGCGCGGTGGATGCGGGCGGCATCACCCTGCCGCAGGCGATTGCCATGGTGGCGGATACGCCCGCGCGCATGGCAAGGCTTGCTGATCGCGGGCGCCTCGCTGCCGGGCTTAAGGCTGATTTGGTGCGGGTGCGCAGCATTGGCGATATGCCGCTGGTGCGTGGCGTTTGGCGCGATGGGGAACGCATTGCGTGATGCCTTACCGCATTGCGCTTTACTACGCGCCGGCCATTGATGACCCATTGCATCAGCGTGCCTCGGCCTGGCTGGGGCGCGATGCTGTCAATGGTACGGAAAAACCCCAGACCGCCATTGCTGGTATTGATGTTACTGAGGTTACCGCCGATGCGCGCGGCTATGGTTTTCACGCGACGCTGAAGCCACCCTTTCGGATCCAAGGTGACTTAAAGGCAGCACTTGAAACCGCGCAGGAGTTTGCTGCACGCACCGCGCCTTTCTCTCTGCCGCCACTTCAGATAACGGATTTGGATGGTTTCCTGGCATTGCGTGAGGCGACGCCCTGCCCTGCCCTGCAGGCCTTGGCCGATGGGGCGGTCACCGCGCTTGATGCCCATCGCGCGCCGCCGACCGAAGCTGAAATCGCGCGCCGCAAGCCGGAACGCCTGAGCCAGCGCCAACGCGACTACCTTGCTGCCTGGGGCTATCCTTACGTTTTTGCCGAATGGCGCTTTCACATGACGTTGACGCGGCGCCTGTCGGCCGCTGAAAAAGCAACCATCCTACCGGCAGCCACTGAAGCGCTGGGCGATGCGCCGGGCTTGCCCCGCAGCGTGGCGGATATTTGTGTTTTCACACAAGCCGCGCCTGGTGCGCCCTTCACAATCCTTGAGCGTCTTCCGCTGCGCGGTTAAGCGCGGCCAGCACACGCGCGATACCCTCCGCGACATCGGCATCATTCATCACGCGCTCAACATCCAAGCCATCCGGCAGCGCGACCTCACGCGCCAATCTTGCCGCGATATCGGTTTGCGTTTCACGCCCGCGCGCAGCCAGCCGCGCCGCCAGAACAGAAATGGGGGCGGTGATGTGCAGCACCCGCAAAGGGTAGCGCGCGCCGGCTTCCAGCAGCACCGCGCGGGAGAGATTGGCAATCACCACGCGCCGCGCCGCCATGTCATCTTCAATATCGCGCGGAATGCCATAACGCAGCCCATGCGCCCCCCAGGCAAGCGCGAAGCCGCCAGCTTCAGCGCGTGCGGCAAATTCAGCATCATGCAACGCTTCATGATCCTCACCACCCGCATCTGCGGGGCGCGTGATGGCGCGGCGCACAAAACGGAAACGGGTATCCTGCACAAGTGCGGCGCACGCGCCGGCCATCAGCGTATCCTTGCCCGCCCCGGAAGGCCCCACCACCGCAATCAGCATCGCCTAAACCACCGGCTTCCGGCGCAATTCCGGTTCCAGCAATTGCGCGAAGACATCAGCGCCGATGCGCCCCAGGGCGCCGTCATCCAAGGCGGCGCGCGGGTCTTCAGCATTTCGCAAATGCGTGTATTCATCACGAAATTCACAGCCCGCCGATCGCGCTAATAGATGCACCCAATTCATGACGCTCATGGCGCGGCCTCGTTCCAAGGCAACGGCTTCGCGATGGCAGGAATGGAATATGGTGCAAAGCGTATCCGCCCCATGCTGCGCCATGGCGGCCAGATTCGCCTGATGCGCTGCGGCCAGGGCACCCGGTACGCCGGTCAAGGCGGAACACATATGGCCGGGCAGTGCTTCCTCATCCTCCACCAACTCCAGACCAGGGATCAGGCGCAGTAGGTTTGAGACAAGATCATTCACCGCAACACGCGGCTGAAACCCGACATGCCGATGCAGCAAAACACGCAAAGGCACAGGCTGCACCAACAATTTCTGTAAGGCAGCGCGACGTTCCCAAAGCACTTCCGTCACATGAGTCGTGCTGAATTGCGCCGGCGTTTCCGGTGCCATCACATCTTCCATATTCATATGGCAGGAAGGGCACCAGGTGATCACCTTATCGCGCCCCGTCGCATTAAACGCTGCAACGATGCGCCGGCCCATGGCTTCGGTAATGCGCGCATTATGTTCCGTGGTTGAACCGCAGCAATGCGAAGGCCCGCCGTGTGGTGCGGCATCCACGCCAACGGCCTCCAGAAACCGTGCGGTCAGGCGCAAGACATCGCCATGGCGCAGCAGGTTGCAGCCATACCAGAATATCGCGCGCTCCGCCGGCAAGGGGTGTTGCGTTACAGCCATTCCGCTTGCTCCTGTTGTGTCAGGCCAAGCCGCGCAAAGCCCTTCACGCGGGCGGACCAACCGCTATCGGTCTTCACCGGCAATAGCGGCGCACCATCCAAGGCGCCGCGTGCACGCATGCTGGCAAAGCGCATCATCAAGGCGACATCGAGCTTTTCGGGACAGGCGCTGTTGCAGGCGGCACTTCGCGTGCAGGCACCAATCCAGGCGAGTGAAACGCGCGATGCTTCCTCACCACGCAGCAGCGCACGCATACCGGCTGCGACCTCGGCCGGATCGGCCTCCGTCACCCCTGCAGCAAAGCGCGTCATGGGGCAGGCTTGCACGCAAGCACCGCAGGCGGTGGAGGCTTCTGCCATGCGGGCACCTTCGGTTGCGATGCGTGCGGCCAAACTCATGCAGTGGCGCCAATCACCGCAATGGCCTCGATTTCAATGCGCGTCAGCGGTGTGGTGAAGCTGGCGCCACCGACACACGTGCTGGCGGGCGGCACGGGCAGAGTCGCCAGGACGCGCCGACGCACAGCATCAAAGCCGGCATAGTCGCGCATATCCGAAAGATAGGTGTTCAGCTTCAACACATCGGCGAAGCTGCCGCCTTCCTGCGCCAGGGCGCGCGGCAGGCGCGCGAAACAT